>NZ_JBELMJ010000017.1:0-5637 GCF_042095875.1 Sphingomonas sp. | reverse complement strand
CCTTCAACTCGGTCAGCAGCACCTGGAACTCGGCCTCGCCCAGCCCGTCGAGCTTGGGCGGCGTGACCTCGACCAGCGTCGCACCGCTCGCGCGCAGCACGCCGAGCGCGGCGTCGAAGCGCGCGGCGAGATCGGGCGACAGGCCTTCGGGGCGGATCACACCGACCCGCATCCCAGACAAGGCCGCGGCCGACAGACCCGCGGTATAGTCGCGCACCTGCGTGCCCGCGGTCGCCGGATCGGCCGGGTCGGGCGCCGACATCGCCGACAGCAGCAGCGCGGCGTCGCGCACGCTGCGCGCCATTGGTCCGGCCGTGTCCTGGCTGTGGCTGATCGGCACCACGTGCGTCCGGCTGGCGAGCCCCAGCGTCGGCTTGAACCCGACCAGCCCGTTGACCGACGACGGACAGGTGATCGACCCGTCGGTCTCGGTACCCACCGCCGCCGCGGCGAAGCTCGCCGCCACCGCCGCGCCCGAACCCGACGACGAGCCGCACGCGGTGCGGTCGAGCGCGTAGGGGTTGCGCACCAGCCCGCCGACCGCGCTCCATCCGCTCATCGACCGGTCGGAGCGGATGTTGGCCCATTCGGACAAGTTGGTCTTGCCCAGGATCACCGCGCCCGCGGCGCGCAGCCGCGCGACCAGCGGCGCGTCGCGGCGCGTGACGTTGGCGGCGAGCGCGAAGCTGCCCGCGGTGGTCGCGGTGCGATCGGCCGTCTCGACATTGTCCTTGATGAGGACGGGCACGCCGTGCAGCGGCCCGCGCACGCGCCCGGCGCGCCGCTCCGCATCGAGCGCCCTGGCCTGCGCGACCGCGTCCGGGTTGAGCGCGATGATGCTGCGCAACGTCGGTCCCCGGCGGTCCATCGCCGCGATCCGCGCCAAATACGCGCGCGTCAGCTCGACGCTGGTCGCCCGCCCCGCCGTCATCGCCGCCTGCACCTGCTCGATCGACCGCTCCTCCACCACCGCGGTGCGCGCCGCGGCGGGTGGCGCCGCGACGACGAGCGTGGCAGCGAGCAGCGCGGGCAACGCGGCGGCGGTGAGCAGACGGTTCGGGATCATCGAACGCGACGATGCGACACGATGCGGGACCACGCAAGCGGGCGTTCGCCGGCCCTGCTCAGCGGCCGGTATAGGTGAAGATCACCGGCACGATGATCGGCATGTCCTCGACCCGGCGCGCGCGCGTGACCGGCACGATACGAAAGACCGGCGACATCGTTACCGCCGCCTGCCCGAAGCCCGAGCCGACCGGCGTCTCCGCCAGTGCGCGGCACCGCGTCGGCGGCCCGACACGCGGAACGACACATTCGAGGATCGCCTTGCCCGAAAGCTTCGCCGCGACCGCCGCGGGCGGCCAGTAGGGCTTCATCTCGCTGTTGGTCGGCATTCGCAGCCAGCGCGCACGCGCCAGCCGGCCGCGCCCGCGCCCCGGTCCGTTGCCGTCGCCCTGCCCGCTGCCGTTGCCGCGCCCCACCGCTTCACCGACGCCGACCCCCATCGCCGCACTGCGGAGCCCGCTTACCGCGTCGGCGCTGGCGTGCAGCGCGAGGTCGAGCCCCTCGTCGGTGATCGGGGCGGCGCGGACCGGCGACTCGTCCAGCCGCGCGGACGGCAGCGGCAGTTCGGGCCGGGGTACGGGCATGGCGAGAACACCTGTATCGCGCGGCGAGGCACGGCCGGCGGACGAGCCACCCGGATCGTCGTTGCGGGTCGTCGCAGGGTCGGACGGCGGCGTGACCGGCTCCGGAGGTGCGACGGTCGGCGGCGGCGGCTCGGGCGGCGCGACGTCGAACGTCAGCAGCGCGGGCACCGGCACGACCGATGGCAGCGACGACGTGGGCCACCATAGCAGCAGCGCGACAACGCCCAGGTGCAGCGCGACCGACGCCGCCGCCCAGCGCGAGCGCTTCGGCTCGCGTTCCGCGGCGAGCCGTCGATACGACATGGCCGACACTCCCGTCTCTGTTGCGCCGTTTCTGACGCGCGCGCACCTGCATCGTCAAGCGGGTCCGGTACCGCCGTCGCGCGCCGTCGATGCGTGGCCCTGCGGGGCATGGCGCTGGCCTAAGTCGCGTCGCCACCCTATCTCGCGCGCCATGGACCCCAATGGTGTTATCTGGTCGGCGGCGGTGTGGATCATCCCGCTGGTGATCGCGATCGTCTTTCACGAAGTCAGCCACGGCCTCGCCGCGCGCGCGTTGGGCGATCCGACCGCGGCGCAGCTCAGGCGGCTGTCGTTCAACCCGCTGCGCCACGTCGATCCGGTCGGCACGGTGGTGCTGCCGCTGATGCTCGCGATCGCGAAGGTGCCGGTGTTCGGCTGGGCCAAGCCCGTGCCGGTCGACGCGCGGCGCATTACCCGGACCAACCCGCGCACCGGCATGCTGCTGGTCGCGCTCGCCGGGCCGGGGATGAACCTCGCGCTCGCCCTCGTCGGCGCGCTGCTGCTGGGCATCTTCGCGCACTGGGTCGGCGAGCCGGCGGACGGCAGCGCGGCGGCGTTCATCGGCGCCAACCTCGTCAACTTCCTGCTGATCAACGTCTTTCTCGCGCTGTTCAACCTGATCCCGCTGCCGCCGTTCGACGGCGGGCACGTCGTCGCCGGGCTGCTGCCCGAGCGCGCGGCGCTGCAATGGGACAAGCTCGCGCGCTTCGGCTTTCCGCTGCTCATCGTCCTGCTGCTGGTGCTGCCCGCGCTGGTGCCGGGCGCGAACATCGTCCAGCGCCTCGTCGCGCCGCCCGCGCAGGCGCTGACGCAGGCGTATCTCGCCATCGCCGCGGCAATCGCCTGAGATGCACGGCTGGCTGGTGATCGACAAGCCGGTGGGAATCGGCTCGACGCAGGTCGTCTCCGCGGTGAAGCGCGCGCTGCGCACCGCCGGGGGCCCGAAGGTCAAGGTCGGCCACGGCGGCACGCTCGACCCGCTGGCGAGCGGCGTGCTGCCGATCGCGCTGGGCGAGGCGACCAAGCTCGCCGGGCGGATGCTCGACAGCGACAAGGTCTACGCCTTCACGCTCGCGTTCGGCACGCAGACAGCGACGCTCGACGCCGAGGGCGAGGCGGTCGCGACCAGCGACGTGCGCCCGATCGCGGCCGCGCTCGATGCAGTCCTGCCGCGCTTCACCGGCCCGATCGCGCAGGTGCCGCCGGCCTATTCCGCGCTCAAGGTCGACGGGCAGCGCGCCTATGATCTGGCACGTGCCGGCGAAGAGGTCGTGCTCGCCTCCCGCGACGTGACGATCCATCGCCTGACGCGCGACGGCGACGCCGCCTCCGACACGATACTGAATGAGGTCACGCTCGTCGCGCACGTGTCCAAGGGTACGTATATCCGCAGCCTCGCGCGCGACATCGCGCTGGCGCTCGGGACAGTCGGCCATGTCACCTGGCTGCACCGCGTGAAGGCGGGGCCGTTCGCCCTCGTAGGGGCGATAACGCTGGACAAATTGGACGCGGCCGCTAAGGCGTCGTCGCTGGAACCATTACTCCTGCCATTGAGGGCGGGGCTGGACGACATCCCGGCCTTTGTTCTCACGCCCGACCAGGCAGGCGCGCTTCGACAGGGGCGGGTGCTGGACGGGATCGCCGCCGACGATGGTCTCGTCTTCGCGCTATCGGGCGACACGCCCGTCGCGCTTGCCGAGGTTGAAGCCAATCAGCTTCGCGTCGTTCGCGGCTTCAATCTGTGACCTGATGTCGAGGACAATATTTCAATGTCGATCACTGCCGAACGCCGCCAGGAAGTCATCAAGGAACACGCCCGCGCCGAGGGCGACACCGGATCCACCGAGGTCCAGGTCGCAATCCTCACCGAGCGTATCCGCAACTTGACCGAGCACTTCAAGGGCCACGCCAAGGACAACCACTCGCGTCGCGGCCTGCTCATGATGGTCAACAAGCGTCGCTCGCTGCTGGATTACCTCCGCAAGACCGACGGCGACCGTTACCTGGCGCTGATCGCGAAGCTCGGCCTTCGCAAGTAACCGGCAAGGGCGGCCCTCGGGTCGCCCTTCGCTTATCCGCGCCGTCGCAATCCGGTGACGACGCAGGGGGCGACCACTCGCCCCGCACCGCGCAGGCCGGACAGCCTGCACCACGAGGCCCCGGATGCATCGGGCATCCGGTCCAAAGGAAATCATATGTTCGATACCAAGAAGGTCAGCATCGAATGGGGTGGCAAGACCCTGACGCTGGAAACCGGCAAGGTCGCGCGTCAGGCCGACGGCGCCGTGATCGCGACGCTGGGCGAGACGGTCGTGCTCTGCGCGGTCACCGCCGCCAAGACGGTCAAGGAAGGGCAGGACTTCTTCCCGCTCACCGTCCACTACCAGGAAAAGTTCTCGGCCTCGGGTCGCATCCCCGGCGGCTTCTTCAAGCGCGAGCGCGGCGCCACCGAGCGTGAGACGCTGGTCAGCCGCCTGATCGACCGTCCGATCCGCCCGCTGTTCCCCGAAGGGTTCTACAACGAGATCAACTGCATCGCGCAGGTGCTGTCGTACGACGGCGAGAACGAGCCTGACATCCTCGCGATGGTCGCCGCCTCCGCCGCGCTGACCATCTCTGGCGTGCCGTTCATGGGCCCGATCGGCGCCGCGCGCGTCGGCTACAAGGACGGTGAGTATCAGCTCAACCCGACCGATTCCGAGGTGCTGGAAGGCGAGCTCGACCTGGTCGTCGCCGCCACGCACGACGCGGTGATGATGGTCGAGTCGGAGGCCAAGGAGTTGTCCGAGGACGTGATGCTCGGCGCGGTGATGTTCGCGCACAAGGCGTCGCAGGACATCATCAACGCGATCATCGACCTGGCCGAGCAGTCGGCGAAGGACCCGTGGGAGCTGGCGCCGGTCGAGGACAAGTCGGCGAAGATGGCCAAGCTGAAGAAGGCCATCGGCAAGGACATGGAGGCGGCCTACAAGCTGACCGACAAGCAGGCGCGCCAGACCGCGATCAACGCCGCCCGCACCAAGGCACGCGAAGCGTTCGCCGACCTGAAGGAAGCCGATCCGGCCGAGTATCTCGGCACCTTGAAGCTGGTGAAGAAGCTCGAGGCCGATATCGTGCGCGGCGCGATCCTCAAGACCGGTCGCCGCATCGACGGCCGCGACACCACCACGGTGCGTCCGATCGAGGCGGAGGTCCACTTCCTGCCGCGCGCGCACGGCTCGGCGCTGTTCACCCGCGGTGAGACGCAGACGATCGCGACCACCACGCTCGGCACGCGCGACGCGGAGCAGATGATCGACGGGCTGAACGGCCTGTCGTACCAGAACTTCATGCTCCACTATAACTTCCCGCCCTACTCGGTCGGCGAAGTCGGCCGCTTCGGTGCGCCGGGGCGCCGCGAAGTCGGTCACGGCAAGCTCGCCTGGCGCGCGCTGCATCCGGTGCTGCCGTCGAAGGAGGAGTTCCCGTACACGATCCGCGTCACCTCCGACATCACCGAGTCGAACGGCTCGTCGTCGATGGCGACGGTCTGCGGCGGCTCGCTGTCGATGATGGACGCGGGCGTGCCGCTCAAGCGTCCCGTCTCGGGCATCGCGATGGGTCTGATCCTGGAGGGCAAGGACTTCGCCGTCCTGTCCGACATCCTGGGTGACGAGGATCACCTGGGCGACATGGACTTCAAGGT
>NZ_JBELMJ010000016.1:29017-66559 GCF_042095875.1 Sphingomonas sp. | reverse complement strand
CCCGACGTGTCGGAATGGGCGATGCCGGGCTATCGCGGCTCGCAGCCCGTCGTCACCGGCAACCTCGCCACCGATCAGCAGCAGCACGGCGTCTACGGCGACATCTTCGAGACCGCGGCCTGCTTCGTCGCGTGCGGCAACATCCTCGACAGCGCGAGCGCGGAGCTGCTCTCGCACCTGGCGGATGAGTGCGCCGACCGCTGGCGCACCCCCGACGCGGGCATCTGGGAGCTGGAGGACAAGCAGCATTACACCATGTCCAAGATCAGCTGCTGGCAGGCGCTCGCGCGCGCGGTCGAGCTCGCCGATCAGGGGCAGCTCCCCACCACCTGCCGCGAACGCTGGTCGCGCGAGCGCGATCGGGTGGCGCGGTGGATCGAGGACGAATGCTGGTCGGACGAGAAACAGGCGTTCGTCATGTACCCCGGCAGCGACAAGGTCGACGCCGCGCTGGCGCTGGCGGTCCGCTTCGGCTTCGACGGGCGCGAGCGGCTGAAGCTGACGCTAGACGCGATCGACCGCGAACTGGGCGCGGGCGCGTTCCACTACCGCTACTCGGGCATGGCGAAGGAGGAAGGCTGCTTCGTCGCCTGCTCGTTCTGGATGGTCGAGGCGCTGGCCGAACTCGGCCACCGCGACGAGGCGCGCGCGCGCCTCAACCGGATCACCGCCGGGCTGTCGCACGGCAACGGCATCCTGTCGGAGATGATCGACCCCGACACCGGCGCCTTCCTCGGCAATCTGCCGCAGGGATTGAGCCACCTGGCGCACGTCATGGCGCTCGCCGCGCTCGACGAGGCGGACGGGTGCGACTGATCCGGCACTCGCGCGTTTGCGCCAAACCCCCACAGGAGCAACATTGATGACCGATCGCCTGACGATGCAGGACCCGCGCGCGCAATATCCTAAGCCCCCCTTCCCGCGCCAGCCGCAGCCCGTGCCGGGCGAGGCGCGCAAGATGGAGCCGGTGCCCGACCACGGCGAGACGAGCTACACGGGTGCGGGCAAGCTGACCGGCCGCCGCGCGCTCATCACCGGCGCCGACAGCGGGATCGGCCGCGCCGCCGCGATCGCCTTCGCGCGCGAGGGTGCCGACGTCGCGCTCTCCTACCTGCCCGCCGAGAAGGCCGACGCCGCCGAGGTGATCGCGCTGATCGAGGCGGAAGGCCGCACCGCGGTCGACCTGCCCGGCGACATCACCGACGAGCAATGGTGCCGCGACATGGTGGCGCAGGCGGTAGAGAAGCTCGGCGGGCTCGACATCCTTGTCATCAACGCGGGGCATCAGCAGAGCCGCGAAAATTTGTTCGAAGTGTCCTCGAAGGATTTCGACGAGACGATGAAGACCAATCTGTACGCGATGCACTGGATCACCCAGGCCGCGGTGCCGCACCTGCCCGCGGGCGCGGCGGTCATCACCACCGCCTCGGTCCAGGCGTACGATCCGTCGGCGACCCTGCTCGACTACGCCACCACCAAGGCCGGCATCGTCGCTTATACCAAGGCGCTCGCCGCGCAGCTGCTGGAGAAGGGCATTCGCGCCAACGTCGTCGCGCCGGGACCGTTCTGGACCCCGCTGCAGTCATCCGGCGGGCAGCCGCCCGAGGCGGTGATGCATTTCGGCGAGAAGAGCGCCTACGGCCGCCCCGGCCAGCCGGTCGAGATCGCGCCGGTCTACGTCCTGCTCGCCAGCCAGGAAGGCAGCTTCATCAACGGCGAGGTGTACGGCGTGACCGGCGGCGCGGGCATCGCCTGACCGGAGTTGAGCGTGCCTCCCCGCCACCGCGCGAGGAGGCACACTGACGTCCGCAGCCATTCCCGTCATCCCGGACTTGATCCGGGATCCCGCTGCCTTCTCCCGCCCCGCCAAAGAAGCGGGACCCCGTATCAAGTCCGGGGCCACGAGGAGATTAGCTGGTCTGAAGCTCCGCGAACGATCGGCTGACTCATCAACCAGCCACCCCACTCACAACCCCAGCCGGTCGAGCGCCGCCGCGACCTCCTCGTCGATCGCCGGATCGTCCTTCGGGGTCAGGCGATTGAGCACCGTCTGCACGCGCGTCTGCGCGACGCGCAGCGTCTTGTGCCGCACCTCGCGCACCTGGTTGGTGCGCCACGATCCGCTCTCGCCCAGCAGCGCCGCCCATTTCGCCTCCTCCGCCGCCAGCGTCGCGAGCGCGAGCCGGAGCCCGTCGCGCCGTCCGCGCGCGTAATCGTCGTTCACCGTCACCGCTCGCGTCTCCCGTGTCGGGTCGCTCAACCACGCACCAATCGCGCGGTTGCACGGGAACACCCGCGCGCGTCAGTTCTTGATGCAGGATAAAATCGGACACGGGGTCCGCGGAGACGAACCAAGTGACCGACAGAACTTCCGAGCGGACGTGCGACGTGATCGTGATCGGCGCGGGCACCGCCGGGTTGAAGGCGTACAAGGCCGCGACCGCGCGCGGCGCCGACACGGTGATCGTTGAGCGCGGACCCGGCGGGTCGACCTGCACGCGCGTCGGCTGCATGCCGTCCAAACTGCTCATCGCCGCCGCGCGCACCGCGCACCAGGCCCGCAACGCCGCCACGTTCGGCGTGCGGACCGGCAGCGTCGAGATCGACGTCGCCGCGATGTGGGCACGCCTCCGCGGCGAACGCGACCGCTTCGTCGATTCGGTACTGGAGGAATATCACGCCATCCCCGACGCGCAGCGCGTCCACGGGGTCGCGCGCTTCGACGGCCCCGACGCGGTGACCGTGGGCGACACCCGCATCGTCGCGCGCCGCGGCATCGTGATCGCGACCGGCAGCCGCCCGCTCGTCCCCGACTCGCTCGACGCGGTGCGCGACCGCGTCCACACCAACGAGACGATCTTCGAGCTCGACCATCTGCCGCGCCGCCTCGCCGTGCTGGGCGCGGGTCCCCTGGGGCTCGAACTCGCGCAGGCGTTCGCGCGGCTGGGCGCCAAGGTCAGCGTGTTCGATCCCGGCGACACGATCGGCGGCCTGACCGACCCGGAGGCGAATGAGGCCGCGATCGACGCGCTCGGGCGCGAAATCGACTTCCATCTCGGCGTCGAGCCACAGGCGGCGCCCGCGGACAATGGCGCGCGCCTGTCGTGGGATGGCGGCGCGGTCGAGGTCGACCTGATCCTCTCGGCCGCGGGCCGCGCGCCGCTGCTCGACGACCTCGATCTCGCGCGCACCGGGATCGAACTCGATGACAAAGGCACGCCGTTGTTCGAGGAAACGTCGCGCCGCTGCGGCGACAGCCGCATCTTCATCGCGGGCGACGCGAACGCGTGGCGCCCGGTGCTGCACGAGGCGGCGCGCGGCGGTCGGATCGCCGGCGACGTGGCCGCGGGCGGCCCGCCATCGCGCGCGATCCCGGCGTTCGCGGTCGCTTTCACCGAGCCCAACATCGTCCAGGTCGGCACCGACTTCGGCGACCTGCCCGACGACGCGCGCTTCGGGTGCGCGCGGGTCAGCGAGAACGGCCGCGCGACCGCCGACGGGCACGATCACGGAATGGTGCGCCTCTACGCCGACCGCGACGACGCGCTGATCGGCGCCACGATCGTCGCGCCCGGCGCCGAGCATCTCGGCCACCTCGTCGCGCTCGCGATCGACCGCGGCACCGACGCGGCGACCTTCGCCGACCAGCCCTGGTACCACCCGACGCTCGAGGAATTGCTCCAGAGCGCCGCACGCGACCTGGCCGGGATCAAGGATTGAATGGGTCGAACTCCGCTTACTGGCGTCGATAAGATAAGCGGCGAGCAGAAATCCACGCCGATCATCGTTTCCGAGAAGGCGGCGGTTGGCGGCAGGGTGAAAACGCGACAACGTCACCAGCCACGCCGTCATGCTGAACTCGTCTCAGCATCCATCGCGCCTTTCCCGGCTACGTTGCCATAAGCGCCGTCGCTTGCCGTGCTCTCCCAAAACCTGAGCCCGCAGAAGCATCAGCAGACCACGCAAAACGATCCAGCCCCAACAGCCCGGCACATGCCCTTCACGTCATCCCGGACTTGATCCGGGATCCCGCTTCTTGAACACGTCGGAAGAAACAGCGGAACCGCGGATCGAGTCCGGGGTGACGAAGGAATGTGTTTCTAGCCCGCCTAAACAGCACTGGCGGACGCATGGCGCTAGATCAGGACGGAACGACAGCCACTAGCCTCCGCCAGGACCCAATCCATGATACAACCGACCACGGTGCCTGAGCAAAATCAGGTCGCAGATCACTCCGAAAGAACGATCGCCGGCTAGTCAGCTCATGATGAATGGAAAAGGTGGAGGGGCTTCTGTTGCCCGGTGCCCTCCAAACCGCTGGTTTCCCCTTCTGTTGCCCGGTGGGGTCCGAACCGCGCTATTTTGGTGTAACGTCAGACCGTTAGGTCTTCAGTTACGCCGCAATCGCGAGTGCTTCGTTATCGTTGGCACTTGTGTAATGGGCCGTTGCGGTGGTCCCATTCCGAGCGAAAACAGCGCCTTTCAACACACGTCGATCCTAGTTCGGCCCCATCAGCTGAGCCGCTCGGTCGGCACGCTTGGGTCCCATCGACGTATTACGTCGATGGATGCCCTGACACGCGTATCGCCCTTGCGCCGCAAGTGGTGGAGCCGCCGGGTACCGCCCCCGGGTCCGCTGCGTCTATTCTACGCCGCACTTTATCGCCATAGTCGGGTCGAACCCGACATCTGCCGATATAGGCAGGTCGCGGCCGATGTAAAAGGCTCATCTGCCGCGTGTCCCGCCGGCGTCGCGCGGCACGCGCCGCGCCTGTCCTACACGCCGCGACCGCGCTACGCCCTCACCCGCTCTTTCGCATGTTCACGACGTCGCAATTTCCGCGGGACATTTGCGCCCGCGCTCGCCCGTCGACGCGACCGTTCTTGGCCTCACCTTAGCCTCACCTTCCGCGCCTGGCGGACCGCCCGATCAGCGCGCGTTCAGCTGCGTTTCGTCATGGGGCGGCCATATTGTCCGTGGATATAATAGGATATGCTGACCCAGCGCTCACGTTACGCCCTTCGATCGATGCTGTTCCTCGCGCGCGCGCCGGCGGGTTCGCCGCCGATACCGATGACGCGCATCGCCGCGGAGGCGACCGTGCCGCGCAAGTTCCTGGAGCTGATCCTCGCCGACCTGCGCGACGCGCAACTGCTCCACAGCTTTCGCGGCAAGATGGGCGGCTACGCGCTGGCCCGCCCCGCGCACCTCATCTCGCTCGGCGAGATCATCCGCGTAATCGAGGGGCCGCTCGCGCTCGTCCCCTGCGTCAGCCGCACCGCCTATCGCCCGTGCAAGGATTGCCGGAGCGAGATCGACTGCGAAATCCGCCACGCGATGATGCGGGTCCGCGACGAGACCGCGCGCATCCTCGACGGCACCAGCCTCGCCGACGCGACCGCGGACAAGCTCGCCGCCGCCTGACGCGGACCGCGCGAACCCGGCTGGACGCTCGCCACCGCGCCGCTTAACCCGGCGCCTATGACCGAGCCCGCGCTTCCCACGACCGAGCAGGACGCCGCCGCCGAGCTGGAGCGGCTGGCGACACAGATCGCGCATCACAACGCGCTCTACCACACCCACGACGCGCCCGAGATCAGCGACGCCGACTATGACGCGCTGGTGCGCCGCAACTGCGCGCTGGAGGAGGCGTTCCCCGCGCTGGTCCGCACCGACTCGCCCAGCCGCCAGGTCGGCGCCGCGCCCGCCGGGCACCTCGCCAAGGTCGCGCACGCGCGCCCGATGATGAGCCTCGACAACGCGTTTACCGACGAGGACGTGGCCGAGTTCGTCGCGCGCGTCCGCCGCTTCCTGCTGCTCGCCGACGATGAGGTCGTGGCACTGACCGCCGAGCCCAAGATCGACGGCCTGTCCTGCTCGCTGCGCTACGAGGATCGCCGGCTGGTCCAGGCGCTGACCCGCGGCGACGGCGCGGTGGGTGAGGACGTGACCGCCAACGTGGCGACGATCGCCGACATTCCCCAGACGCTCCCCGCCGACGCGCCCGACGTGTTCGAGGTGCGCGGCGAGGTCTACATGGAGAAGGCCGCCTTTGCCGCGCTCAACGCGCGTCTCGCCGCCGAGGCGGAGGCCGCGAACAAGCCGCCACGCCAGTTCGCCAACCCGCGCAACGCCGCCGCCGGCTCGCTCCGGCAGAAGGACGCGGCGGTGACCGCCACCCGCCCGCTGCGCTTCCTCGCGCACGGCTGGGGCGAGGCGAGCGCGATGCCCGCCGAAACGCAGGCCGAGGTCGTCGCCGCGCTGCGCACCTGGGGCTTTCCCATCGCCGACGCCTTCGCGCGCACCGACACGACCGACGCCGCGCTCGCGGTCTACCGCGCGATCGAGACCGCGCGCGCCGACCTGCCGTTCGACATCGACGGTGTTGTCTACAAGCTCGACCGACTCGACTGGCAGGAGCGTCTGGGCAGCGTCGGACGCGCGCCGCGCTGGGCGATCGCGCACAAATTCCCCGCCGAGCGCGCGCAGACGACGCTGAATGCGATCGACATCCAGGTCGGGCGCACCGGCAAGCTGACCCCGGTCGCGCGGCTGGAGCCGGTAACGGTCGGCGGCGTCGTCGTCACCAATGCCACGCTCCACAACGCCGACGAGATCGCGCGGCTGAACGTCCACCCCGGCGACCGCGTGGTGCTGCAACGCGCCGGCGACGTGATCCCGCAGATCGTCGAGAACCTGTCGCGCGACGACGCGCGCGGCGCCTGGCCCTTTCCCACCCGCTGCCCGATCTGCGGCAGCGAGGCGGTGGCGGAGGAAGGCGAGGTCGACGTGCGTTGCACCGGCGGGCTGATCTGCCCGGCGCAGCGGATCGAGCGGTTGAAGCATTTCGTCGGCCGCGGCGCGCTCGATATCGATGGCCTGGGCGAGAAGACGCTGGTCGAGTTCATCGACCTCGGCTGGATCGTGGAGCCCGCCGACATCTTCCGCCTTCACGAACATCGCGACGAGTTGGTTGAGCGTGATGGCTGGCAGGCGAAGTCGGTCGACGCGCTGCTCGCAGCGATCGAGGCGCGCCGCGCGCCCGACGCCGCGCGGCTGCTGTTCGGGCTCGGCATCCGCCACACCGGCATCGTCACCGCGCGCGACCTGTTGAAGCATTACGTCACCCTGCCCGCGATCCAGAGGCTGGCAGACGAGGTGATCGGCTTACGCGACGCCACCCCGCCCGCGGTCGGCGAGACCGAGGCGCGCCACGCGACCCGCGTCGACAAGGCGATCGCCGCGCTGATCGGGGTCGAGAACGTCGGCGCCGCGGTCGGCCACGCGCTCGCCGACTTTTTCCACGAACCGCACAACCGCCAGGTCTGGGACGACCTGCTCCGCGAGGTGTCGCCCCCACCCTTCGCGGTGGAAACGCGCGCGTCGGAGGTGAGCGGCAAGACGATTGTGTTCACCGGCACGCTGGAGCTGATGTCGCGCGACGAGGCGAAGGCGCAGGCGGAGAAGCTCGGCGCGCGCGTCGCCGGGTCGGTATCGGCGAAAACCGACCTCGTCGTTGCCGGGCCGGGTGCGGGATCGAAGGCGAAGAAGGCCGCCGACCTGAACATCCGCGTGATCGACGAGGCGGGGTGGCAGGCGATCGTCGCGGCGGCAGACTGATCCGCTGGCCGGGCAGCGGATGTTACCTTTTTGCAACGCACAAACGGGCACGTGACGTCGGCGCGCGAATAGACTCGCCGCTGTAACCGAAGCGCAATATTCCCCGTGCAGGGGCGCACCAACGGCGTGGCTCGCCGAAGGTTGCAGGGCCAGGGCTCTCAAGGGGAAACATTGACGATGCGGAACAACCTGTTGTGGGGCGTGGCGGCAGTCGCGCTCGTCGCACCGATGAGCGCCACGGCGCAGGAAACCACCTCCACGATCCGCGGCACCGTGACCGCGGCGGGCGCACCGATTCCGGGTGCGACGGTGACGGTGGTCAACGTTCCCTCGGGCACCACCTCGAACGCGACTACCGACGAGTCGGGCACGTTCAACGCCAACGGCCTTCGCCCGGGCGGCCCCTACAGCGTGACGGTCAGCGCGCCGGGTTACGCCACCACCACAGTCACCGACATCAACACGATTGTCGGCCAGTCCTACGATCTGCCGGTCGAGCTGACCGCGGAGGGCGGCGACGCTGCGGGCGCTGACATCGTCGTCACCGCGTCGAGCATCCCCAATGCGCGCAGCGTCAGCCAGGGTCCCGCGACCGTCCTGAATGCCGAGAAGATCGGCACCATCGCCTCGGTCAACCGCGACATCCGCGACCTGATGCGCCGCGATCCGTTCGCGCGCCTCGACGACACCCCCTCGGGCGGCCGCGCGGTCAGCTTCGCGGGCCAGAACGCGCGCTTCAACCGCTTCACGGTCGACGGCGTGCCGATCACCGACAACTTCGGTCTCAACCCCGACGGTCTGCCCAGCCGCCGCTCGCCGATCCCGCTCGATGCGATCGGCCAGTTCCAGACCAAGGTCGCGCCGTACGACGTGCGCGAGGGCAACTTCCAGGGCGGCGTTGTCAACGTCATCTTGAAGTCCGGCACCAACGACTTCCACGGCACCGGCTTCTACTCCTATTCGTCCGACGAACTGTCGGGCGACCGCACCAAGGCGGGTCCGGGCGTACCGACCGGCCGCGTGACGCTGCCCAACTTCAAGTACGAGAACTACGGCGCGCAGCTCGCCGGTCCGCTGATCAAGGACAAGCTGTTCTTCATGGTCGCGGGTGAGCGCCTGCGTGCGCCGCGCCCGATTGCAGAGGGTCCGCTCGACAATAACGCTGGCACTACGATCCCGACGCTGACCAGCGCACAGATCGCGCAGGTCACGCAGATCGCGCAGTCACGCTACGGCTACGATGCCGGCGGCATCGTCAACAGCAACCAGGACAAGGACGACCGCCTGGTCGCTCGCCTCGACGCGAACCTGTCGGACACGCAGCGCCTCGCCGCGACCTACAGCTACGCGAAGGACTCGATCGTCCTCACCAACAACGTCAGCGCCAATCCGGCGTCGCCCAGCCTCGGCCTGGCATCCAACGCCTACGTGTCGGGCAATCGCCTGCATACCGGCGTGGTGCAGCTGAACTCCGACTGGTCGGACGATTTCTCGACCGAAATCCGCGGCTTCTACAAGAACTACAAGCGCATTCAGGACCCGCTCCAGGGCCGCGGCTTCGCCGAGTTCCGCGTCTGCACCGCGCTCAACTCCGACCGCGCCAACCCCGGCAACGCCGGCGCGGGCGCGTCGGTCACCTGCGCGCCGGGTTCGGCGGTGGTCGCACTTGGCCCCGACGTCTCGCGTCAGTTCAACGCGCTCAACACCGAGACGTGGGGCGGCAGCGCCCAGGCGCGCCTGACGCGCGACGGCCATGACTTGCGCATCTTCGCCGACGTCCAGCACGTAGACGTGTTCAACGCGTTCCTGAGCTCGTCCAACCCGCGCGCGGGCATCACGGGCTCCTATTATTTCGACTCGATCGCCGACTTCCAGGCGGGCAACGCGCAGCGCTTCGGCTACACCAATGCGGTGCCGTCGCTGAACCCTGACGACGCGGCCGCACGCTTCAAGTACATGCAGTACGCCTTCGGCGTGCAGGACACGTGGAGCATCACGCCCACGCTGAACTTCGCCTACGGCGCGCGCTACGACCTGTACGGCAGCAACAGCCGTCCGAGCCTCAACCCGACGTTCACCAGCCGCTACGGCTTCACCAACACCGAGTTCCTGTCGGGTCGCGGCCTGTTCCAGCCGCGCTTCGGCCTCGACTGGAAGCCGGTCAGCCAGCTGAGCATCCGCGGCGGCTTCGGCATCTTCGGTGGCGGTGCACCCGACGTCTACACGTCCAACAGCTTCTCCAACACCGGCATCCTGTCGAACCTGGTCGACATCCGCCAGATCAATAACGGCACCTACGAAGTGTCGGGCCTGTCGAACACGGTCGCGGCGCAGAACGCGCAGGCACAGGCATTGGGCGCTGCGGCGCTGAACAACGTCAACGGCGCGACGATCCCGGGCGCGACCAACACCTACCTGCAGAACGGCGTCAGCGCGGCGGCGACCAACGCGGTCGATCCGAACTTCAAGCTGCCGTCGCAGTGGCGCGGCACGCTGTCGGCCGATTACTTCCCCGACTTCCTGGGCGGCGGCTGGAACTTCGGTGCCGACCTGTTCTGGTCCGACGTGCGCAACCAGGTATTCTTCACCGACATCCGCTCGGTGCCGACCGCGCTGACCACGCCTGACGGCCGCGTTCGCTACACGTCGCTGACCTCGTTCAACGACACGTTCAACGACATCCTGCTGACCAACACCTCGCGCGGCCGCAGCTACGTCGCGGTGGCGCGCGTCGGCAAGACGTTCGACTTCGGTCTGACCGCGAACGCCAGCTACACGTTCCAGGACATCAAGGATCAGTCGCCCGCGACCTCGTCGACTGCCGGCTCGAACTACGCGAACGGCGCGTTCCTCGACGGCAACAACGCCGCCTACGGGACGTCGAACGACGAGGTGAAGCACAACATCAAGTATGACGTGACCTTCAACCACGCGTTCTTCGGCGACTACAAGACGACGCTGGCGCTGTTCGGCGAGACGCGCATCGGTCGCCCGTACAGCTACACGTTCCAGGACACGTCGTCGGGCCGCAGCCGCATCTTCGGTACCACCGGCTCGCTGTCGCGCTACCTGTTGTACGTGCCGACCGGCATCGACGATCCCCGCGTGTCGTACGACAATGCGCAGGTCGCGCAGCAGCTGAACGACTTCTTCGAGACGTCGGGCCTCGCCAAGTACCGGGGCAAGATTGCGCCGCGCAACGCGTTCAATTCGAAGTGGTTCACCCGCATCGACCTGCACGTCGCGCAGCAGATCCCGACGTTCGTCGGCAACTCGCGCATCGAGCTGTTCGCCGACATCGAGAACTTCACCAACCTGCTGAAGAGCTCCTGGGGTCAAATCCGCGAGTATCAGTTCCCGTACACCGCGGTGGCGGCGCGCGTGCAGTGTCTGACGGCCGCGACCCCGACGGGCACGGCGGGTACGTCGCCGACCACGACGGCGCAGCCGTGCGCGCAGTACCGCTACAGCCTGCCCAACGCGACGCCGAGCGACACGATCTACGCGTCGCAGTCGCTCTACACGATCCGCGTCGGCGCGCGCTTCTCCTTCTAAGCGCCGCGACCTTCGCCTTGCCGGGCCGCCGTCCTCACTGGGACGGCGGCCTTCTTTTTGCGCGAGGCCCGTCCGCGGTGTAGGTGGGGCGCGATGGCGACCCAACCCGCTTCGCTCGACCACGCGCTGCCCGGTACGACCGCGGCCACCGCTCCCGGCGCCGCGCCCGCGCTCGCGGGCAATCGCGCGTTGTCGATCCGCCCCTTCTTCGAGGACAAATCGTCCGCCTTCTGGAAATTGCAGGCCGCGGGCTGGACCGGCTACCTCGTGCTGCGCTCGGTGTCGTCCCTGTCGACCAGCTTCACGCTGCAGCAGATCGTGCCCGTGATCGTCGAATCGATCGTCGGCTATTGCATCACGCTGCTGCTGTCGGTGCTCTACGGCTACTACCGCCGTCTGCCGCGCGTGACCGGCATCCTCCTGTCGATCTTCACGCTCGGCGCGGGCACGTTCCTCTACGCGACGCTCGACGCTTTCTCCTTCAGCTTCATCAAGCTGTCCGCGCCCGGCGTCGACCTGTCGCTGCTGCTCGGCACGTTGTTCCTCAACTTCACCGTGCTCGCCGGCTGGTCCGCGCTCTATTTCGGGATCAACTTCTACCTGCTGGTCGAGGAGCAGATCGACCAGATGGAACACCTAGAGATCCAGGCGTCGTCGGCGCAGCTCGCGATGCTGCGCTACCAGCTCAACCCGCATTTCCTGTTCAACACGCTCAACTCGATCTCGACGCTGGTGCTGCTGAAACAGACCGAGCGCGCCAACGCGATGCTGTCCCGGCTGTCGTCGTTCCTGCGCTACACGCTGGCCAACGAGCCCACCGCGCACGTCACCGTCGCGCAGGAGGTGGAGACGCTGAAGCTCTACCTCGAGATCGAGAAGATGCGGTTCGAGGACCGGCTGCGCCCGCGTTTCGAGATCGACCCCGCGGTTGAGAAGGCGCGCCTGCCCTCGCTGCTGCTGCAACCCCTGGTCGAGAATGCGATCAAATACGCCGTCACCCCGCAAGAGGATGGGGCCGAGATCGCGGTCACCGCGCGGCTCGTCGGGGAACGCGTGCTGCTCGGCGTATCCGACACCGGCCCGGGATTGATGCCGAACAAAAACCGGCCGAGCCTTTCAACCGGCGTCGGCATCGCCAATATCAGGGAGCGATTGGCGCAGGCGTATCCGGGCGACCACCGCTTCGCGGTGCGGGCGATGCCGGCGGGCGGGTTCGGCGTAGAGGTCGAGATCCCGTTCCAGCTCGACGAGCCCGCGCGCGGCGGGCTGTAGCGCGCCGCGCAAGCGCGTAATGGAGTGTGTAGAGTAGATGACGATCAGAACCATTCTCGTCGACGACGAGCCGCTCGCGATCCAGGGGCTCGAGCTGCGGCTGCAACCGCACGACGACGTGGAGATCATCGCCAAGTGCCAGAACGGCCGCGAGGCGATCAGCGCGATCAAGACGCACAAGCCCGATCTCGTGTTTCTCGATATCCAGATGCCCGGCTTCGACGGCTTCTCGGTGGTGCAGGGGCTGATGGACGTCGAGCCGCCGTTGTTCGTGTTCGTGACCGCTTACTCCGACCACGCGATTCGCGCGTTCGAGGCGCAGGCGACCGATTACCTGATGAAGCCGGTGGAGGAAGCGCGCCTCGCCGAGACGCTCGACCGCGTGCGCCAGCGTTTGTCCGAGCGCGGCAGCCGCGAGGAAGCGACCAAGCTCAAGGAAGCGCTGGCCGAGCACGCACCCGAGGCCGCGGCCGAGATCGCGGCGGAGAGCGACGGTGCCGGCGATCAGGTCGCGGCCAACCGCTACGAGAAGATGATCAACGTCAAGGATCAGGGCCAGATCTTCCGCGTCGACGTCGACACGATCGAGCTGATCGAGGCGGCGGGCGACTACATGGTGATCAAGACCGCGGCCAACACGCTGATCCTGCGCGAAACGATGAAGGACCTGGAGAAAAGGCTCGACCCGCGCCGGTTCCAGCGCATCCACCGGTCGACGATCGTCAACCTCGACCTCGTCAAGCAGGTCAAGCCGCACACCAACGGCGAGTGTTTCCTGGTGCTCGATTCAGGCTCCAGCGTGAAGGTGTCGCGCTCCTACCGCGACGTGGTGGCGCGCTTCGTTCATTGATCACGGGCGCGGTCCTGCTCGCGCTGACGACTCCCGCCGCCACCCACCCGACCGCCTCCGACCGCGTCCGCCGACGCGCGTGCTGATCTACAGCGAGGTGGGGCATCTAGCGACGACGCGGATCAGCATGGTCGCGGTGCGTGACACTGGCGGGCGGTGACGCACCGACGCGGTCGGGCGCAGCCGGTCCGGGTCGATGATACGCCGCCGCGCGCCTTGCCGCACCTCACGTGTACGCTCGGCGTCGGGAACAGCCGCGCGGTAGACGCGATCCTGGCGAATCCCGATCTCTGGCGCGAGATGTCGCCGCCCACCGGTCACACGCGACCGCCGCCGCTCGATCACGCGTCGCGCGACGTCGCGGTGCTCACCCCCGGCTGCGTGCGCCAGGGCAATGCCGGCAATTTCTCGCGCCGATGCTGATCCGGCTCGACGAGCTTCTCACACCGGAGATACGGCGCTGACGAAGTCTCGCGCCGCGGCGCTCAGTCGTCCGCGTCGTCGTCCGCCTGTGCCGTCTCGTCGGGCTCGCCGCCGCCCTGGAACCACGCCTCGACCGGGCCGATCAGCTTGATTGTCAGCGGGCGGCCGTGACGGTCGACCTTCTTGCCCAGCGCGACGCGGATCCAGCCTTCGGACAGGCTGTATTCCTCCACGTCGGTCCGCTCGACGCCCTTGAAGCGAATGCCGACGCCGCGCTCCAGCGCGTCACGGTCGAAATGCGGGCTGCGGGGGTCGATCGAGAGATGGTCGGGGGGCGTATCGGTCATCGCGCGCGCCTAACGCGCCCGGCGACGGCGTGCCACAAAAAAGCGGCGCGGCAGGTACTCCCGCCGCGCCGTTCATGCGAACCTCGGTCCGGTCGTTACCAACCGTAATAGCCGCGCGGCCCGTAATAGCCGCCGCCGTAATACGGGTCGCCGTAGTAGCCGCGGTACACAACCCGCGGCGGGGGCGGCGGAGCATAATAGTCGCGGTAATAGCCGCGCGGCCGGTAGCGATAGCGCGGCGCGTAACCGCGATCGTAGTAATAGCCGCGATCGTAGTAGCGTCCGCGATTGCTCGACGCGATCGCCGCGCCGACACCCAGACCGACCACGCCACCCAGGATCGCCGCCGCCGCCGTGTCGCCGCCGCGGTGCCCGCGGTAGCCGCGCCAGCGCTGCGCCTCGGCCGGTGCAGCGGAGGTGATCGCGGTCGCCGCCAGCGCCGCGCCCAGTCCCAACTTCGTCAATAATCCCGTCATTTCGAACCTCCTCACATGGTACGCTCGGTTCGCACGATTGGATAACGCATAATGATGCGAGCGTGTTTCCACGCCTAGCGCCGCCGCCCTGAACGATACCGGAATACGGCATTCACCCAAGGTTTAACCACGATGCACTCAGGCAGATCAGGACATCAACGCTGATGCATTGTTGCGTCGCAGCAACAACAAGCCGCAACTTACGGGCGCCTGCAACAAGCCTATTGTTACGAAATGTGCCTCGGATACGATCGGCGCCGTCGTGAACGGGAAAGGCCCGCGCGACAAAAAGGGGAAACTTACATGCGGCGCGCTCTCGCTCTTCTGCTCACCTCCTCGCTCGCGGGGCTCGCGGCACCCGCCGCCGCGCAGAGCAGCGCCACGCCGCCCGCGCCGCAGGTCGAGGGCGCGACCCCCGGCGACGGCGTGCCCGACGACGTGCTGGGCAACACCATCATCGTCACCGGCACGCGCGCCGCCAACCGCACGGTGGCGGACAGTCCGGTGCCGATCGACGTCATCTCGAACGAGAGCCTGACCACCACCGGCCTGGGCGAGACCAGCAAGGTGCTCAACCAGCTGATCCCGTCGTTCAACTTCCCCCAACCCTCGATCAACGACGGCACCGACGTGATCCGCCCCGCGACGCTGCGCGGGCTCAACCCCGACCAGACGCTGGTGCTGGTCAACGGCAAGCGCCGCCACCCCTCCGCGCTGCTCAACATCAACGGCTCGGTCGGACGCGGCGCGACCGCGGTCGACCTGAACAACATCCCCGCGCTCGCGATCGAGCGGATCGAGGTGCTGCGCGACGGCGCCTCGTCGCAATACGGCTCGGACGCGATCGCCGGCGTCATCAACATCCAGCTGAAGAAGGCGGTGAACACCGGCCGCGTCCAGGTCAGCTACGGCAAGTACGTGACCCAGATGGAGGACGTGCCCGACCTGCTGGGGTTGCAGATCAACGCCGTCGGGCAGCCGTTCTTCGACACCACCGACGGGCGCATCCTGGCGGGCAATTACGGCAAGGATCGCGAGCGCCGCGACGGCGACCTGTGGACGATGGGCGCCAATATCGGCATCCCGATCGGCGCGGACGGGTACCTCAACATCACCGGCGAGTATCGCGACCGCGACAACACCAACCGCGCCGGGCCCGACCCGCGCCCGCAGTACAACCGCCCGACGACCGCGTTCGACGCGCGCGAGCTGACGTTCAACCGCATCAACTTCGAGTATGGCGACCCGCGGACCGAGGATTACAATGCTTTCGTCAACGCCGGCGTGCCGATCGGCGACTTCGAGCTCTACGCCTTCGGCTCCTACGCGCATCGCAGCGGTCTCAGCGCGGCGAACTTCCGCCAGTCGTCGTCGGCGAACAACCGCGACTTCTCGGTGCTGCTGCCGTCGCAGGCACCCAACGCGGGCAATTTCGTGCCGCTGCGCCCCGACGGCTTCCTGCCCGCGATCGCGACCGATTACGACGATTACGCGATCGCCGGCGGCGTGCGCGGCGAGGTGGCGGGCTTCGCGGGCGACCTGTCACTCGTCTACGGCCACAACGAGTTCGATTACCGCACCGTCAACTCGCTCAACACCAGCTTCGGTCCGGCGAGCCCGCGCGACTTCGACTCGGGCGGCCTGCGCTTCGGTCAGCTGACCGCCAACCTCGACCTGCGCCGCGAGTTCGACCTCGGCTTCGCGCGCCCGCTGACCTTCGCGTTCGGCGGCGAATATCGCGACGAGAACTTCAAGATCGTCCCCGGCGAACTCGCGTCCTACGCGATCGGTCCCTTCTTCGTCGCACCGCGCGCGGCGACCGCGGCACAATGCGCGGCGCAGGGCGGGGTGCTCGGCGCGAACGGCATCTGCACCTTCCCCGGCCGCGCCGCGCTGGTCGGCGCGCAGGGCTTCCCCGGTTTCCCGACCTCCGCCGCGACCGACCGCAGCCGCGACAGCGTCGCGGGCTACGTCGAGCTCGACACCGATCCGTTCGAGGGCTTCACCGTCACCGCCGCTGGCCGCTACGAACATTTCAGCGATTTCGGCGACACGTGGAACGGCAAGCTCGCGCTGCGCTACGAGTTCCTGCCCGGCCTGGCGGTGCGCGGCGCGATCTCCAACGGCTTCCGCGCGCCCTCGCTCCAGCAGCAGTTCTTCACCACCACCTCGACCAACTTCATCGCGGGCGTGCCGGTCGAGATCAGCACCGTGCCCGTGACCAGCCCGGTCGCGCAGGCGCTCGGCTCGCGCCAGCTCGACGCAGAGAAATCGCGCAACATCTCGGCCGGCGTCACCGCCAACCCCTTGCGCGGGCTGTCGCTCACCGCGGACTATTACAACATCAAGATCACCGATCGCATCGTGCTGACCGAGAATCTCGGCGCAGCCGGCAGCGGCACCGCGGCGGTCAACGCGGCGGTGAAGGCGATCCTCGACGCCAACGGCTTCAACTCGGTCGGCGCCGCGCGCTTCTTCATCAACGGGCTCGACACCACGACGCAGGGATTGGACGTGGTCGGCACCTACCGCTTCGGCCTGGGCAATCTCGGCAACTGGTCGCTGTCGGCGGCGTACAATTACAACGACAACAAGATCGACCGCCGGCTCAACGCGCTCGGCCCGCTGGCGCAGATCCCCGGGCTGATCCTGTTCGGGCGCGTCGAGGGCATCCGCTTCACCGACGGCCAGCCCGAGGACAAACTGGTGCTGACCACCGAGGGATCGGTCGGCTGGTTCGGCATCACCGCGCGCGCGACGCGCTACGGCGAGGTGATCGCGCCGGGCGCCGCGACCCCGCTCGGCGCCGACGCGACCAGCCTAACCGCGCTCGGCCCCGACGACCTGACGCTGTCGGGCAAGTGGATCACCGATCTCGAAGCGCGGGTCACGCTGGCGGAGCGGGTCACCTTCGCGTTCGGCGCCAACAACCTGCTCGACGTCTACCCCGATCGCCGCCCGACCGGCCCGCGCCCGGCGGGGGTCGGCGGCAATTATCCGATCGACGCTTACTACCAGCCGTACAGCACCTTCTCGCCGTTCGGCTTCAACGGCCGCTTCCTCTACGGCCGCTTCTCCGCGCAGTTCTGATCCGCGCGCATCGACCTGCCGGAGCGCACCCGCGCTCCGGCAACGCCGCTCACATCATGTGCACGGTCTTGGTCACCAGGTGCGCGGCGACGCCCTCCGGCCCGTCCTCCGAGCCGAAGCCGCTGTCCTTCACCCCGCCGAACGGGCTGTCGGGCCAGCTCAACCGCACGTTGTTGATCGCGACCATCCCCGCCTCGATCTCGTCGCCGAGCAGGTTCTGCCGCCGCCCGTTCTCGGTGAAGCAGTAAGCCGCCAGCCCGTATGGCAGCCGGTTCGCCTGGTGGATCGCGTCCTCCACCGTCTCGAACGGGGTCAACAGCGCGAGCGGTCCGAACGGCTCGTCGTTCATGGCGCGCGCCTCCAGCGGCACGTCGGCGAGCACGGTGGGCGTGAAGAAGAAGCCGTCGCCTTCTCCGCGCGTGCCGCCCGCCAGCACGCGCGCGCCAACGCTGCGCGCGTCCTCCACCATCTCCTCGATCGCCGACGGCCGGCGCGCGTTCGCCATCGGCCCCATCTGGGTGTCCTTCTCCAGCCCGCTGCCGACCTTCAGCTGCTTCGTCCGCTCGGCGAAACCCTCGGCGAAGCGGTCGTAGATGCCCGCATGCACGTGGAAGCGCGTTGGCGCGACGCACACCTGACCCGCGTTCCTGAACTTGTGCGCGACGAGCGTGTCGAGCGTCTTGTCGAGGTCGCAATCGTCGAACACCAGCACGGGCCCGTGCCCGCCCAGCTCCATCGTCGTCTTCATCATCGTCTCGGCGGCGAGCTTCGCCAGGTGCTTGCCGACCGGCACCGATCCGGTGAAGCTCAGCTTGCGCGTGACGGGCGAGGCGAGCAGGTGACGCGATACCTGATCGGGCACGCCGAACACGCACTGCGCGACGTCGCCGGGCAACCCGGCATCCTGAAAACAGCGTAGCACCTCGACCGCCGATCCCGCGGTCTCCTCGCTCGGCTTGATGATGATCGAGCAGCCCGCCGCGATCGCCGGGCCGAGCTTCCTGACCACGTTCATGATCGGGAAGTTCCACGCGCAGAACGCCGCCACAGGTCCGATCGGCTGGTGCAGCACCAGGCTGCGCGTGCCCGCCGGGCGCGGCAGCACGCGGCCGTAGATGCGCTGCGCTTCCCCGGCGTGGAACTCGAGCAGCGCGGCGGCGAACATCGCCTCGCCCTTCGCCTCGACCAGCGGCTTGCCCTGTTCCAGCGTCGCGATCCGCGCCAGATGATCGGCGCGCTCGCGCAGCAATGCGGCGGTGCGCGTCAGCACCTGCGCACGCGCGGCCGGGTCGGTCTTGCGCCACGCCTTGAACCCGCGGTCCGCGGCGTCCAGCGCGCGGTCGAGGTCGTCCGCGGTCGCGAGCGGCAGCGCGCCCTGCGCCTCGCCGGTCGCCGGATTGAGCACGTCGTGCGCGTCGCGCGACCCGCCGGTCACCCATTCACCCGCGATGTACAGGCCGAGTTTCGGATCATAGGCGGTCATGCAGGGCTCCTCGATGGTTCGGCGGCGATATAGGAAGCCGACGCGCCGCGTTCACCCGCCGCGCGCGTCACTGACCCCGGTGCGCGCTCGCCCGGGCGGAAGCGACACGCTCACGCCGCCGCGACGCCGTCCGCGCTGACCAGATCGTCCGCCACCAGCGTGCCGACCACTCGCACGCGCTTCTCGACCAGGTCGACCGGGGTGCGCTGCAGTTGCAGCTGGTAGCGCCCGCCCAGATCGCGGCGCAGGTAGAAGCCGCCGCCGTCGCGGATCAGCGTGCCCGTCTCGTCGATCCGCCTCTCGCTCACCGTCCCTCGCCTCCTCGCGCGCCGATGCATATCGCGCCGCGCCGACGATGGCCATGACGGTCGCATCGACGCAGACGAGCGAGCCGGCGGATCGGTCGTGCCATCCTCGCCTCGGGTTGACACCCGGCCGCACTTGCCGCGTTGGATCGCGCGATGCTGCATTCCGATCGCCCCACCAGCGACGCCGCGGCCTGGTGGTTGCTGGCCGCGATGCTCGCCGCGTGCCTCGCCGCCGCCTGGGGCCTGGGATTCCGCGTCGATGCGCCGCGCGCGGTGCCACCCGCCGCCGGTGTCGCGCTGCTGGCGACGGGCGCGCTGGTCGGGCGCCGGCGTGGCAAGCCGCGGCTGGCGGCGGGATCGACCGCGTTCCTGCAGATGACGCTGTTTACCTTGTTGGGCGTCGTGCTCGCCTACGCGCTGGCGGCGCGCGCGGGGGCATTGTGGGACGCGCGGCTCGCCGCGGCCGACCGCGCGCTCGGCTTCGACTGGCCCGCGGTGTTCGCCGCCGCCGACCGCGCGCCGGTCGCGCTGTGGATCGGCGGCCTGGCCTATCACAGCCTGACGCTACAGATGGTCACCTGCATCGTCGCGATGAGCGCCTATGCGCAGTTCGACCGGCTGCGCGTCGCGGTTGCCGCGGCGATCCTGTCGGGGTTCGTGACCATCCTCGTCTCGTGGTGGACGCCCGCGATGGGCAACGTGTTCGATCCCGCCGCCTTCCGGCATCTCTGGCCGTCGATCGCCTGGCTCGAACAGGCGATGATCGCGGGCCTGCGCGACGGCACGTGGCGCACGCTCGACCTGACGCAGCTGATGGGGATTGTCAGCTTTCCCAGCTATCACGCGACCCTGCCCGTCATCCTGTCCTGGGCGCAGCGCGACACGCCGGGCTGGCGCTACGTCGCGCCGGTCTGGGCGGGGGTGACGATCATCGCGACCCCGCTGTTCGGCGGGCATTACGGCGTCGACGTGCTCGCCGGCCTCGCGCTCGCGCCCGCCGCACTGGCGATCGCGCCCCGACTGGTACGCGCGGGCCCGCGCGGACGCATTGCGCTTGCGCCGGTGCGCGACTTGGCGCAGGTCACCGGCGTTGGGAACGATCATGCCATCCGCTAGCGACATCAGCCGCGACACGCGCGTCAGCGCGCTGCTGGCG
This sequence comes from Sphingomonas sp., assembly GCF_042095875.1. GTDB lineage: Bacteria > Pseudomonadota > Alphaproteobacteria > Sphingomonadales > Sphingomonadaceae > Sphingomonas. Next base: position 45,978 of record NZ_JBELMJ010000016.1, on the reverse strand, counting down.
GGCGCGATCGGCGCCGCCTGGCTCGCGATCCACGTCGGCGGCATCTTCTTCTGGCAGTGGAGCATCGCCACCGCCCCGCTCGCCGCGCTGCTGATCGCGGTGCAGGCGTGGCTCAGCACCGGGCTGTTCATCGTCGCGCACGATTGTATGCACGGCTCGTTCGCGCCCGGTCGCCCGCGCGTCAACCGCGTCGTCGGCACGCTCTGCCTCGGCGCCTACGCCGCTTTGTCCTTTCGCGCGCTCCATCCCAAGCACCACGCGCACCATCATGCGCCGGGGACCGAGCACGATCCCGATTTCCACCCCAACGCGCCGCGCAGCCCGCTGCGCTGGTTCATCCGCTTCTTCACCGGATATTACACCCACGGGCAGATCGTGCGGATCACGCTGGCGGCGTGTCTCTACCTGCTGCTGGGCGCGTCGCTCCTCAACATCGTCGCCTTCTGGGCCGTGCCCGCGCTGCTGGCGCTGGCGCAATTGTTCTTCTTCGGCACCTTTCTGCCGCACCGCCACGACGACACGCCCTTCGCCGACCACCACAATGCGCGCGGCAACCTGCTGTCACCGCTCGCCTCGGTCGCGACCTGCTTTCATTTCGGCACCTACCACCACGAGCATCACTTGAGCCCGCGCACGCCGTGGTGGCGGCTGCCGGGCGTCAGGCAAGCGCCGCGCTGACCTGCGCCGCGGCGCGGCCAGCACCGCCGCTCGCCGCCATCTCGTCCCCGATCCGCCGCGCCGCCGCGCGGTAGCTCGGCTCCGTCATCACGCCGCGCAAGGCCAGCGCCAGCACCGACGCGGTCAGCCCACGCGGCGACAGCACGCGTCCCGCCCCGACATAGGCGATCCGCGCCGCGGTGCCCGGCTGCTCGAACGCGATCGGCAGCGCGACGATCGGCACCCCGGCCGCCAGCGCGTCGAGCACCGTGTTGAACCCGCCGTGGAGTATCGCCGCGGCGCAGTGGCGCAGCACCGCCTGCTGCGGCCAGAACGCGCGCACCAGCGGTTCGCCCGGCAGCGCCGCCTCCTCCGCCGCGCTCAGCCCGCCGCCGTGTCCGATCACCGCGCGCGCGCCTACCGCTGCGCACGCCGCCGCCATCGTCTGGAACAAGGCGCGTCGCGACCCCTGCAGCGTGCCGAGCGAGCAGAACACCAGAGGTCGTCCGTCGAGCGGCAGGCCGATCGGCGTGTCCGCCTCCGCCGCGGCGCGCCACGGCCCGCCGTAGGCGAACGCGGCGGGCAGGGCCGAGCGGGGATAATCGAATCCGCGCGGGCATTGCGCGACCCAGCGCAGCGGCGGCGCCTCCTGCCCCAGCCCCCACGCGCGCCGCCGCTCGTCGAGCACGCGCGTGATCGGCCGCATCAATATGTCCGCGACCGAGTAGCCGCCGTTGTTGCGATTGCGCCCGATCGGGTCCGCGCGGTAGCGCCAGCCGAGGAACGGCGGCGGCACGTTCTCCTCGCGCAGCAGCGGCAATCCGGTGACGGTCGCGACCAAGGGCAGGCGCATGTGCTCGGCGATCACCGCGCCGGCGGGCTCGGCGGTGTCGGCGATCACCGCCTCGGCGCCGATCCGCGCGAGCGCCGCGGGGGCGCCGTCCAGCAGCGTCGCGGTCATCCCCGCGGTCGCGCGGATCATGCGCGTCAACCCGCGCGCGCCGGTCGGTCGCCCGAGCAGCGACAGATACGCGTCAAGCGCGCCGGGCTCGCCCGCCTCGACCGCGGCGAACCCGACCGCGGGGTCGGTGACGAAGCGCGCCATGTCCCCCACGTGCACGATCGTGACGCGGTGGCCGAGCGCGACCAGCTCCCGCCCCAGTACCTGCAGCGGGTTGATGTGACCGACAGTCGGCGGGGTAATGACCGCGATGTGTCGCTTGACCGGTAACACGCGACCGACGCCTTCAGTTCGTTGAACCGCGGCGCTAATTGCTGCCCGCCGCGCTGTCCAGCAGCGCGCGCGACCCCGCCGGCACGATCACCTTGCGCTGGATCAAGCGCGTCGGATCACGCCCCTTGGCGCTGCCCCGGCGCGGTTTCCGCCTCGGCGTCGCTCGTCGCCTCCACCGCCGCCCCGGCGGTTGGCTGCACGCCCTTGGCGTCGAGTGCGGCACGCACCGCCGCGGTCAGTCGCGCCGCGGCATAGGGTTTGGTCAGCACCACGTCGCCGCTCGCCGCCGCTTCCGCCGCGCGGTGGCCGTCGCCGGTCGCGAACACGATGCCGATCGAGCCGCGCATCTCGCGCGCGCGCCGCGCCAGCTCGGCACCCGAATGGCCCGGCAGGTTCAGGTCGGTCACCAGCACGTCGACCGGCGCGGTGTGCAGCGCCGCCATCGCCTCCTCCGCGCTCGCCGCGTCCACCACGACGCAACCCGCTTCCTGCAGCATTTCCGCGGTGTTGGCGCGGATCAATGCATCGTCCTCCACCAACAACACCGTCGCCCCGGTCAGCTCGCGCGCGCCCTGCACGCGGGCAACGGACGGACGGGCTGCTCCCGTGCCCGCGCCCACCGCTGACGTCGCCGCCTGCGCGCGCTGCCCCTGGTTGGCCAGCACGTGGCGGAAACGCCGCGCCAGCGCCTCGCGCGTGTACGGCTTCGACAGCAACTCGACGCCCGCGTCCAGCTTGCCGCCGTGGACGATCGAATTCTCGGTATAGCCGGAGGTGAACAGCACCGCGAGGTTGGGCAACCGCTGCTTGGCCTTGCGCGCCAGCTCGGGGCTCTTGAGCGTGCCCGGCATCACCACGTCGGTGAACAGGATGTCGATCCCCACACCGCTCTCGATCACGATCAGCGCCGACGCGGCGTCGGGCGCCTTCAGCACGCGGTAGCCGAGGTCGGTCAGCATCTCGACCACGGTGGCGCGCACCTCGTCGTCGTCCTCGACGACCAGCACCGTCTCGGTTCCGCCGACGATCGGGCCGGCGTCGACGCGCACCTCGACGTCCTCGCTCTCGGTCGCGCGCGGCAGGTACAGGCGCACGGTCGTCCCCTCGCCCACCTCGGAATAGATCTTCACGTGCCCGCCCGACTGCTTGACGAAGCCGTAGACCATCGACAGCCCCAGCCCCGATCCCTTGCCCTCCCCCTTGGTCGAGAAGAACGGCTCGAACACCTTCTCCAGCGTCGCGGGCGTCATCCCCGATCCCGTGTCGCTGACCGCCAGCATCACGTACTGGCCCGGCGTCACCTCGTCGTGGGTGCGCGCGTACTCGTCATCCAGGTGCGCGTTGCCGAGCTCGATCGTGAGGTGCCCCTGCCCGTCCATCGCGTCGCGCGCGTTGATCGCCAGGTTGAGCAGCGCATTCTCGACCTGACCCGGATCGATGAAGGTGTTCCACAACCCGCCGCCGACGATCGTCTCGATCTCGATCCCCTCGCCGATCGCGCGGCGCAGCATGTCGTCCATTCCGCGCACGAACCGCGTCACGTTGATCACCTTGGGCTCCAGCGCCTGTCGCCGTCCGAACGCGAGCAGTTGCGCCGCGAGCTTCGACCCGCGCGACACGCCCGCCATTGCGTTCGCGACGCGCTGCTCGGCCCGGTCGTTACCCGCCACGTCCTTGCCGAGCAGTTGCAGATTGCCCGACACGACCTGGAGCAGGTTGTTGAAATCGTGCGCGACGCCGCCGGTCAGCTTGCCGATCGTCTCCATCTTCTGCGCCTGGTGCAGCTTCGCCTCGGCCTGGCGCCGCTCGTCGATCTCGGCGATCACGCGCGCTTCCAGCGTCTCGTTCAGCTGGCGCAACTGTTCCTCGGCGCGTTCGCGGTGCCGAACCTGGCGCGACAAGGCTTCCGCCTGCTCGCGCAGCGCCGCCTCGGCTGCGCGCTGGTGCGAGATGTCGGTGTGGACGCCGACCCACTCGGTGATCTCGCCCGCCTCGCCCAGGATCGGCAGCGCGCGCACCGCGAAGGTGCGCCACGTGCCGCAGTGCCGGCGGACGCGGTGCTCGTGCACGTACATCGCCTTCGCCGCGACCGCGTCGTTCCAGCTCTCGACCGACCCCGCGCGGTCCTCCGGGTGGACGGCGTCGGCCCAGCCAAAGCCCTGATACTCCGCCGGCGACTGCCCGGTCAGCGCGGCCCAGCCGGGCTGCTCGCCGACCATGCGACCTTCCGCATTGTTGGTCCACAGCACGCCGTGGACCGCGTCCATCGCGGCGCGAAAGCGCTTGTTGCTGGCGTCGAGATCCTCCTCGCGGCGCGCGCGGTCCTCCAGGTCGAACACCAGCACCTGAAATCCGGTGACGCTGCCGTCGCGCGCGACGCGCGGCATGTAGCGGATGTTGGCGCGGTGGACGGTGCCGTCGCGGTGGTGCAGCAGCCCGTCGGACGCGATCGTCTCGCCCGCCAGCGCGCGCTCGATCAGCGGCAGCCGCTCGGCGTAGTTCGCCTCGCCCACCACGTCGCGCATGTGGCGACCGACGACCTCGTCCGGGGTCATGCCGAACCAGTCGACGTAGTATCGGTTGGCGAAGCGGAACACGTGGTCGCTGTCGACGAACGAGACCAGCACCGGCATCGCGTCGGTGATGGCGCGCAGCTCGCGCTCGCTCTCCAGGCAGCGCTGCTCGGCGGCGACCCGCGCGCTGTTGTCGATGCACGTGCACAGCACGCCGCCGACGCGCCCGTCCGCCTCGTAGACGGGCGTGTAGAACAGGTCGAACGTCACCGTCTCCGACACGCCGCCGCGCGTCAGCACCAGCGGCTGGTCGCGGAACGAGCGGCGCTCGCCGCGGAACCCCGCGGCCAGCATCTCGCGGTTCCAGTCCCAGATCTCGGGCCAGACCGCCGCCACGCGCCCGCCGAACGCCGCGGGGTGGTTCGCGCCCGCGATCTCGGCATAAGCGTCGTTGTAAATCATGACGTGGTCGGGTCCCCACATCACCACCTTGGCGACGGGCGAGTTGACGACGTTGGCGACCGTCGCGCGCAGCTCCAGCGACCAGTCGTGGACCGGCCCCAGCGTGCTCGCCGCCCAGTCGCCGCACCGCACCAGCTCGCCGCACGCGCCGCCGCCGACCGGCCAGCCCGCCGGCGCCCGGCGCGTCACCTTGCCGTCACGCAGCGCGCGCAGGCCCGCGCGCACCACCTCGCTCGCGTTCGCGTAATCGCCCGAGCGCAGCTGCGCGGCGATGAAGTCGTCCCATTCGTTGGTCAGGGCCACGTTGCGCGAATACCGGCTGGTCATGGCACGAGACACAGCAGGTCGGCGACCGGGTGTCAACAACTGCCAATACCGGGCAAACGGCTGATTTCTCGTCGCTTATTCAGAATTCACTCGGCCGACTCGCACTGAGCGCACGATTGCTCAGCACCCAAGACCCGCCCTTGCGCGAACACAGCTCCGCTCACGCCGCCGGGGCGCGCGGCTCCGGCCCCATCGCGAAGCTGCGAGACAGGCCGTGGTACAATTTCTCGCGGCACACCCACTGGCTCGCCGCGTCCGCGATGAAGGCGGTGGCGAACATCGGCAGCATCAGCCCGCGGCTCGCGGTCGTCTCCGACAGGATGATCACCGCGGTCAGCGGCGCGCGCACGACGCCCGCGAAATAGCCCACCATGCCCAGGATCACGACCGCGGAGGTCGGACTCGCCGGAAACAGCTCGCGCAGCAGGTTGCCGACCCCCGCCCCCACCGCCAGCGACGGCGCGAAGATGCCGCCGGGCAGCCCCGCGACCGCGGTGGCGAGCGTCGCGAGGAACTTGGCCGGGCCGAACCACATCGGCGCGTCGACGCCCAGGATCATCGCGCGCGCCGCCGAGTAACCCGTCCCCCAGGTCAGCCCGGTCGCAACGCCCAGCCCCGCGACCACCACACCGCACAGGCCTGCGAAGACGATCGGATGCGCCTTGCTCCACCGCGTCAGCGCGGTACTGCCCGTCGCCAGCATCAGCATCAGCCGCGCGAAGATGCCCCCCGACAATCCGCCGACGACGCCCGCGACCGGCACCACCAGCAACGCGCTGCCCAGCGGGATGCTCGCGCCGATCACGCCGAAGTACACGTAATCCCCCTGCACCGACTGCGCGACCATCCCAGCGATGACGATCGCGGACAGCACCAGCAGCGTGACGCGCTGCTCGTACGCGCTTGCCAGCTCCTCGATCGCGAACAACAGCCCGGCGAGCGGCGTGTTGAACGCCGCCGCCACCCCCGCCGCGCCGCTCGCGATCACCACCGGCGTGCGCAGCGGCACGCGCATGATCCGGTGCGTCAGCCCCATCACCGCGGCGGCGAGCTGGACGGTCGGCCCCTCGCGCCCGACCGACGCGCCGGAGAGGACCGCGGCGATCGTCAGCACGATCTTGGCGACCGCGGTGCGCATCGAGATCAGCGTGCCCGTCGCGCGGTTCGGGTCGTCGCTCGCCGCGATCACCTGCGGGATGCCCGACCCCCTCGCCAGCGGCGCGAGCCCCCGCGTCACCCAGACCAGCGCGACGAAGGCGAGCGGCGTGGTAACGAGCGGCAGCCAGCGCCAGCGCTTCGCGTAACCGTTGAACCAGCCGCCCGCCCAGTCGGCGGCTTCCGCGAACAGGATCGCGACCAGCCCGATCGCGATCGCGCCCGCCAGTACCGACACGCGGGTGCGGAACTGGACCGATCGCGGTCCGCGGGTGCGCAGCAACGCGCGGTAGCGCGACACGGTCCAGTAACGGCGGGCGGACGGGGAGCGACGGGTCGGCATGGTTCCTGCGCTATAGCGCGATGTGCGGCGAGTTCACCTGCGTCCGATGCGCGAACGGCGGCGAAAGGATGTCCTCCGCCGCCGTTTTCTCGTCGTCCCGGTGAGCGCCCACCCCGTCGTCCCGGACTTGATCCGGGATCCCGCTTGTCTTTGACGCGAGCGGATCGGCGCGAGGTCCTCAACCGGTCGGATGCTGCCCGCCGCGGCGAAGCCGCGTCGTCGGTCCTCGCTTGGGGCGAGGCCGGCCGAGCGGACGCTGGTGCGCGCCGCAGCCGGTCGGCTGCGGCGTCGCGCGTCCGCTTACGCCGCCTTCGCGCGGCTCGCGCGCTTGCGCTCGTTGGGATCGAGGAAGCGCTTGCGCAGGCGGATGTTCTTGGGCGTCACCTCGACCATCTCGTCGTCGTCGATGTACGCGATCGCCTGCTCCAGCGTCATCTTCTTGGGCGGGGTCAGCCGGATGGCGTCGTCCTTGCCGCCCGACGCGCGGAAGTTGGTCAGCTGCTTCGCCTTCATCGGATTGACCTCTAGGTCATCCGTCTTGGCGTTCTCGCCGATGATCATACCCTCGTACAGCGCCTCGCCGTGGCCGACGAACAGCACGCCGCGGTCCTCGAGCGGACCAAGCGCGTAGCCCTGCGCCTCGCCCGCGCCGTTGGAGATCAGCACGCCGTTCTTGCGGCCCTCGATGTTGCCCTTGTGCGGCCCGTACTTCTCGAACAGCCGGTTCATGATGCCGGTGCCGCGCGTGTCCGACAGGAACTCGCCGTGGTAGCCGATCATGCCGCGGCTGGGCGCGGAGAAGGTGATGCGCGTCTTGCCGCCGCCCGACGGGCGCATGTCGGTCATCTCGGCCTTGCGCAGGTTCATCTTCTCGACGACCGTGCCCGAATATTCCTCGTCCACGTCGATGATGACGGTCTCGTACGGCTCGGTCTTCTTGCCGTCCTCGTCCTCGCCGAACAGCACGCGCGGGCGGCTGATGCCCAGCTCGAAGCCCTCGCGGCGCATCGTCTCGATCAGCACGCCGAGCTGCAACTCGCCGCGGCCCGCCACCTCGTAGCTGTCGCGGTCGGCCGCCTCGGTCACCTTGACCGCCACGTTCGACTCCGCCTCGCGGAACAGGCGGTCGCGGATCATGCGGCTGGTCACCTTCGACCCCTCGCGGCCCGCCATCGGCGAGTCGTTCACCGCGAAGCGCATCGACAGCGTCGGCGGATCGATCGGCTGCGCGTGCAGCGGCTCGGTCACCTGCGGGTCGGCGATCGTGTTCGAGACCGTCGCGGTGGTCAGACCCGCCAGGCTGATGATGTCGCCCGCCTTCGCCTCGTCGACCGGCACGCGGTCGAGCCCGCGGAACGACAGGATCTTCGACGCGCGCCCCGTCTCGACGACGTTGCCGTCATTGTCGAGCGCGTGGATCGGCTGGTTGAGCTTGACGGTGCCCGAGTTGACCCGGCCGGTCAGGATGCGGCCGAGGAAATTGTCGCGATCGAGCAGCGTCACCAGGAAGGTGAACGGCACGTCCTCCACCTCCAGGTTGGGCGCGGGCACGTGGCTGACGATCGTCTCGAACATCGGGATCAGCGTGCCCTCGCGCGCGTCCATGTCGGTCGAGGCGTAGCCGTTGCGGCCCGAGGCGTAGAGCACCGGAAAGTCGAGCTGCTCGTCGTTGGCGTCCAGGCTGACGAACAGGTCGAACACCTCGTCCAGCACTTCCTGGATGCGCGCGTCGCTGCGGTCGACCTTGTTGACGACGACGATCGGCTTCAGCCCAAGCGCCAGCGCCTTGCCGGTGACGAACTTCGTCTGCGGCATCGCGCCCTCCGACGAATCGACCAGCAGGACGACACCGTCGACCATCGACAAGATGCGCTCCACCTCGCCGCCGAAGTCGGCGTGGCCCGGCGTGTCGACGATGTTGATGCGGATCGATTCATCGCTGCCCGGCGGCGTCCAGTCGACCGAGGTCGGCTTGGCGAGGATGGTGATCCCGCGCTCCTTTTCCAGGTCGTTCGAATCCATCGCGCGCTCTTCGATGCGCTGGTTCTCGCGGAAGGTGCCCGACTGGCGGAAGAGCTGGTCGACGAGGGTCGTCTTGCCATGGTCGACGTGCGCGATGATCGCGATATTGCGGAGGTTCATCATGTTTCCTGGATGGCGCGCGCTGGTCGCGCAGGCGATTTCGGCCGCGCCCTTAGCCTATTTGTGCGCGCGCGAAAAGATGGGGCGGAGCGGGAGGCCTCGATCCGCGAAGTGGAGGAAGTGGAGGAAGTGGAGGTTCACGCGCGTGTTCCTCCACATCGCGGCTCGGGCGAACGGTCGCGCCCGATCCGCGTGCGGTGGTTGTATGTGTCCGGCATGGGAACGCCCGTGGCGCGACGCGGGCGGGTAGGACAGCGGCTCAGCCGGTGTAGCGTCCTTCGGCCAGTATCTCGGTCGGCCGGTCCACGGCCAGCAGGCGGCGGATCGCGACCTGCTTGTCGGGCTGCTTGTCGTACCAGCGCTGCCAGATGCGCTGCCCGATCCAGTAACCCGCCTCGCTCTTCCATCCCTCGGGCGCCGCGTCGGCATTGCCGATCCAGCGGTAGAAAGCGGCCGCCGCGGGCGTGCCGCGTTTCAGGTCACTCCACCGCGCCGTGCGTGTCGTTGCCAGATCGGCCTCGAAGCGCTTCCACAGCGCACGTTCGTCGGCCAGCCCCCAGGCGGCGCGCGCGGGTTCGATCTGCCGTCCCGTCACCAGCGTGGCGATGAAATCGGCCGCCCCCTCGATCAACGCACTGCCCAGCAGCACGCCGCCGTTGCCGGGCGCTTCCGCTGCCTCCTCCGCGCCGCCTTGCCACGCGTGCACCGTTTCATGCGCGTAGAAGCTGCGCAGCGTGTCGCGCAGCGCGTCCGGCGTCGCGGAGATGCGACACAGGACCTCGAGCCCCAGCACCTGCACGCCCGGCGACGCGGTACCGCCCGAATTACCCGCGCCCATCACCAGGTAGATGCGTGGCAGCGGCTTATCGGGGAACAGGCCGTGGAGCGCGAGATAGGTCGCGCGCAGCTCCCCTTGCGTCTGCCGCACGACCGGCAGGCAGACGCGCAACGCGCGCTCGTAACCGGCGCGATCGGCGGCGATCGCCTTGGCGAGGTTCGCCGCATCCTCGATCCGGTCGGGCGTGAACGCGCGCACGCCCTCGCTGCCGGGATCGAGGTAGCCGCGCTGCAACTGCTCCGCGCTCGGCGCACCGCCCGCCGCGTCGAACACCGCGGCGAAGCGGTCGACGTCGCCCGTCTCCACCTGCGCGGTCAGCGGGTCGACGGGCGGTGGCGCGGCCGCTGCGGGAACGGCGGACGCGAGCAGGAGAGCGGCGATCATCACCGCAGCCTGACACGCCCCCGCACGTCCGCGCAATCGAGCTCCGTCAGAAAGTCGCCGCCACCTCGACGCCGTAGAAGCGCGGTTCGCCGCGAATGTAGGTGGGGGTGCCGAACCCGCCGCCGGTGTTGCCCGCGTCGATCAGGTATTTCTCGTTTCCGAGGTTCCGCGCGAAGCCGCCCAGGCGGTAGCGGCCGTCGGCGAACTCGACGCCCGCACGCAGGTTGACCAGCGTGTAGCCGCTTTGGCTGATCGCGTCCGAGTTGGGCAGCTCGAAGAACACCTTGGACTGGTAGGTCGCGCTAGGCACCGCGTAGAAGGTCGCGGTGCCCAGCGGCACGCGCAGGTTGATGCCGCCCGACGCGGTCGTCTTGGGCTGCAGGCGGAACCGCGCGCCGGCGAAGGTCAGGGCGACGTTGTTGCCGCGGTCGATCTTGCCGTCGATATAGGCGAAGCTGCCGAACGCCGACAGGATCGGCGACACGCGGTACGTGCCTTCGAACTCGACGCCGGGGTTCTTGGCGCTGCCCGCACTCTGCGTCAGCGCGGTGCCGTTGGGCTGCGTCACCGACACCTGGAAGCCGTTATATTCTTGGAAGAAGATCGAGGCGGTGCCGGTGAACCCGCCGAGCGCGGCCTTGATCCCGCCCTCGTAGTTCCACACCGTCTCCTCCGGTACCGATTGCAGGTTCGGGCGCACGCCCGCGCCCGCCGCCGCCGCGGCGAGCTGCACCACCGGCGAGCGGCGGCCCTTGCTGATCGTCGCGTACAGGTTGAGCCCGTCGGTCACGCGAAAGAGCGCGTTGAAGCGCGGCAGCACGGCCGCGAAACTGTCCTCCGCGGTGTAGCGCACGCCGCCCGTATTGGCGGTGCCGAGCAGGCTGGTGTTGACGCCGTTCGCGGCCAGGATGCGCGAATTGGGCTGGACCGAGCTGTAGCCCGACTTGCGCCGCTCGATCAGCACGCGCGCGCCCGCGGTCAGTTCCAGCGCCGGCGTGGGCAACCACGTGCCGTCGGCGAACACCGAGTAAGCCTGGTTGGTGCCGTAATTGGTGAACTCGGACGCGTACGGGATCTGCGTCGCGGCGCCGCGCGTCAGCAGCTGCGTGGCGCGCGTCGCTGCGGGGATCGTGCCCTGCGGCGTCACGCAGGCGGTGCCGGTCGGCACGCCCGCCGCCGCCAATCCCTGCCGCACGCCGGCATAGGCCGCCGCGACCGAGCAGGCGAGGTACGTTCCTTCCTCGGTCGAGAAGGGCACGCGCTGGAAACCGTCCTCCAGGAACGCGTTCCACCCGAACGAGGCGCGGTAGCGGTCGCCGGTGAAGGCGAAGCGCGCCTCGTGGTTCCACTGGTCGCCCTGCGCGTCCTCGGCGAACTCCAGGTACCATGCCGGGCCGCCGTCGGCGTCGAACGTTTCCAGGCTGTCGAAGCGGCGATAGCCGTTGACCGTGGTGAAGGTGACGCCGGGCGCCAGGTCGACCTGCACCGTCAGGTTGGCGTCGTACACGTCGCGGTCGAGCCCGAGCTTGCGCTTGCCCAGCACCTCCTTCGAGAACGGCGAGCCCGAAAGTTCGGCGTAGCCGTAATCGCCGGTCTGCCCGCCGGTCGGCGCGAACACGCGGCTCTTGAACGCGGTGCCCGGATTGCGCTGCCCGTCGTAGGTCAGGACGAGGTCGGCGGTGACGTCGGCGCTCGGCGTCCAGCGCAGCGATCCGCGCACCCCGCGCTGGTCCTGCCCGTTCAGGTCGTCCTGGTCGACCCGGCCCTGGTTCTGGTTCGGCACGTCCGGGTCGCCCGCGATGTTGCGGACGTAGCCGTCGCGGTACTTGTAGGCGAAGGCGAGCCGCCCCGCGAGCGTCTCGTTGCCCGCGTTCAGGTAACCCGACACCTGCGTGCGGTCGAAATTGCCGTAGGAGCCGGTCAGGTTCGCCGCGAACCCCTCGCGCGGGCGACCTGAGATGATCGACACCGCGCCGACCGCGGCGGCGGTCCCGAACAAGGTCGCCTGCGGCCCCTTCACCACCTCGACGCGCTCTAGGTCGTACAAATCCTGATACGCCCCGCGCGAGCGCGAGATGTCGACGCCGTTATAGTAGAGCGTGACGCGCGCGCCCTGCTGCGCCGAGCCCGAGTCCGAGGTGATGCCGCGGATCACGAAGCCGGGGTTGTTCGCGCTCTGCTCCTGGATGCGCAGCCCCGGCACGTAGAGTGCGACCTCGCTCAGCGAATTGACGCCCAGGTCGCGCATCCGCTCGCCGGTGACCGCGGTCACGGTCAGCGGCACGTCCTCGATCCGCTGCTCGCGCTTCTGCGCCGTCACGACGATGTCGTCGGGCGTGTTCTGCGGCTGCGCCGCGGCCTGCGCCAGCGCCTGGCCGGACACGCAACCGAGCATCCCGGCCACCAGGCCGAGCGAGAGCTTACCCGTCATGTCACTTCCCCTTCGCCGCGCGGTCGCTCCGCCGGCCCCGCCCCGTCCGCTAGGCCGCGCCCGTTGCAGCTTCGCGTCGGCACGGTTGCGCGCGCGTGACGACCGTGTTGCGGTTCGATGATTGCCGCGCTCCCTCGCGCGTCTTATACTCACAACACACTTGATCGCGCGCGGCTTCGCGATCAGGCTCGCGAACGGCTAGTGGAAGGATGAACACGATGGCGACGACGCCCGACATGACGGCCGAGAAGGAACTGGTGCTCACCCCGCCCGACCCCGTGCAGCAGGTCGCGCCCGCCAAGGCCGCCGGGCTGGTGCCGGTCGACCAGGGCACGCGCAGCGAGCTGGAAACGCGCGTCGACGCCTTCGTCGCGCAGCTGATCGCCGAGGACGTCAACTCGCCCGAGTTCGGCCGCCGCGTCGATGCGATCACCAGCATGGGGCAGAAGGAGATCCGCGACGCCGCGGGGCAGTCGAACCGCTTCCTCGACCGCCCGGTGCGCGCGATGGACAAGGACGACGGCGTCGGCAAGGACCTGGCGCAGCTGCGCCGCGTGGTCGAGGACCTCGATCCCGGCAAGAAGGGCAATCTCACCGCGCCGCAGAAGCTGTTCGGGGTGATCCCGTTCGGCAACAAGATGCGCAACTATTTCGACAGCTACAAATCCAGCCAGACGCACATCAGCTCGATCCTGAAGAGCCTGTCCTCGGGGAAAGACGAGCTGCTGATGGACAATGCATCGATCGATACCGAGCGCGCGAACCTGTGGACCGCGATGGGCCGCCTGGAACAGATGATCCATCTGTCGCAGACGATGGACGCGCGGCTGGAGGATAAGGCGAACGAGCTCGACGCGACCGATCCGGCCAAGGCCAAGGCGATCCGCGAGACCGCGCTGTTCTACGCCCGCCAGCGCACGCAGGACCTGCTGACGCAGATGGCGGTGACCGTGCAGGGCTATTTGGCGCTCGACCTCGTCAAGAAGAACAACGTCGAACTGATCAAGGGGGTCGACCGCGCCTCGACCACCACGGTCGCCGCGCTGCGCACCGCAGTGACGGTGGCGCAGGCACTGACCAACCAGAAGCTGGTGCTCGAACAGATCACGCAGCTCAACACCACCACCGCCAACATCATCGATTCGACCGGCAAGCTGCTGAAAAGTAACACCGCGCGCATTCACGAGCAGGCCGCCGCCTCGACCATCCCGCTGGAAACGCTCCAGCGCGCGTTCCAGAATATTTACGACACGATGGACGCGATCGACGACTTCAAGCTCAAGGCGCTCGACAGCATGAAGACCACCGTCACGACGCTGGGCAACGAGGTCGAGAAGTCGCGCGGCTATATCGCGCGCGCCGAGGGTGCGGCGCAGAACCGCGTGTCCGGGCCCGCCGACCAGTTCAAGCTGGAGGCGCTGTGAGCGTACCCACCCAGACTGACGAGGCGGTGGTCGCCGCGCGGCGCACGGTGGCGCGCGTGCGCGGCGGCGCGGACGACGGCGTCGTGCAGACGCAGCGCGCGCCCGCGCGCGGCGGGCGCGGCGGGGTGAAGCAGCGCGTGATGCTGATCGCGCTCGCCAACGCGGCGATCCTGATCGCGGCGGGGCTGTTCGGCGGCATCGTCATGCCGCTCGGCATGTTCGGCGCACTGGCGGTCATGCTGCTGATGCTGGCGGTGACGCTGGCGATCGCCTTCGCCCCCGCGACGCCGGTGCCCAGCCCGGAGCGGATCGCGCGGTCCGAGATCAAGGCGCTGCCCTCGGCCACCGCGCGCTGGCTCGACGCGCAGCGCCCCGCGCTCCCCGCCCCCGCCGTGCCGATCATCGACCGCATCGGCGCGCAACTCGACACTTTGGGCGCGCAGGTCGGCGCGCTCGACGACGACGCCCCCGCCGCCGCCGAGGTGCGCCGGCTGGTCGGCGAACAGCTCCCCGAATTCGTCCGCGACTACCAGAAGGTCCCACCCGCGCTGCGCACCACCCCGCGCAACGGCAAGACCCCCGACCAGCAGCTCGCCGACGGCCTGGGCGTGATCGAGCGCGAACTTCGCGAGATGAGCGAGCAACTCGCCCAGGGCGACCTCGACGCGCTCGCCACCCGCGGCCGCTTCCTGGAAATCAAGTACCAGGGCGAGTGACCGAGGGGCGGAGCCGAGTCTGGGCGAGCGCGGTCGTCGGCTTAGCGACGATGTCGAGGTCCGGTTTCGGGACGAAAGCGGACACTCGTGTGATCGCATGATCTAGGTCCGCTAGGCTCATAAGCGGACCTGTGCCGACAAATCAGGCAGGAAAATGGATCCCGCACAGTTTGTTGCCGTCGGGGTCACGAAAATAGGCCAGCTCGATAGTGCCCATCGAGGCGGTTTCGCGCGGTCCGGGCGGAGCTTCGATCGAGGTTCCGCCAGCGGCAACGGCGGTATCGTGAAGCTGTCTCACCTGCTCGGGCGAGTCGCAGGAAAAGGCGACGGTGCTGCCGTTGGCGACGCTTGCCGGTTCGTCGTTTATCGGCTGACTAACGATAAAGTTGGTCTCGTTACCGTTATTGTAGATCAAGCGTGTATGGCCGCTATCGGCGATGTTTCGCGTGCCTTCTCCTACACCCAGGGTGCCGAGCACCGTGTCGTAGAAGCGCTTGGACCGTTCGATGTCGTTCGATCCGACCATGGTGTGAAAAAGCACGCATACTCTCCTGAAGGCTGATCGACTTTCAATCGCCATTAGCGGTCTCACCTAGCCGGCACAGAAGCCGCGGTCACCCCCGGCCGCTGAGATGTCCGCTACTGAGGCGGAAGCGATCATTCATCAGGCGCAGCGAACACATCGGTCCAAGCCTCGGCACGCGACCACTGTCCTACAAACCACAGCCACGTCATACCGCCGCGCGACGACCCGGCTCTTTATACATCATGCAACCCGCGAGCGACCCGCTGCTCGCCGATGCCGCGCGCGCCGCGTTACGGACAGCGTGGCGCGACGCGCGTTGGCCTCACCTTAGCCTCACCTTCCGCGCCGCGGCGCTGCGTCTTGGCCTCACCTTTGCCTCACCTTCCGCGGCTCAGCCGGTCGCCAGGCCCCACAACAGGTAGCCGTTCAGCACCACGATCACCGCGGCGATCGCCCAGGCGAGCAGCGACAGCCAGCGCGGCGCGACGAAGCTGCCCATGTAGCCGCGATTGGCGGTGAAGGCGACGAGCGGGATCACCGCGAAGGGAAGCTGGAGGCTCAGGATCACCTGGCTGAGCACCAGCAGCTCGCCCGCCCCCCGGTCGCCCGCCGCGCCGACCACGATCACCGCGGGCACGATCGCCAGCGCGCGCGTGACCAGCCGCCTGAGCCAGACGGGCAGCCGCAGGTCGAGGAATCCTTCCATCACGATCTGCCCGGCGAGCGTGCCGGTGACGGTGGAATTCTGCCCGCTCGCCAGCAGCGCGATCGCGAACACCGCGCTCGCCCCGCCCACCCCCAGCATCGGCGCGAGCAGCTGGTGCGCTTCCTCGATCTCGGCGACTTGCGTTTGCCCGGCGACGTGGAAGGTGGAGGCAGCGAGGATCAGGATCGCGGCGTTGATGAAGAAGGCGAGCCCGAGCGCGACGGTCGAGTCGATCGTCGCCAGCTTGAGCGCCCGGTGCCGCCCCGCCTCCGCCGCGCCATAATCGCGCGTCTGCACGATCGAGGAGTGGAGGTACAGATTGTGCGGCATCACGGTCGCGCCCAGGATGCCGATCGCGAGGTAGAGCGCGGCGGGGTTGGTCACGACCTCGGGCCGCGGGACCAACCCACCCGCCACCGCCATCCAGTCGGGCCGCGCCCAGATCAGCTCCAGCCCGAAACACACCGCGATCACGACCAGCAGCGCGCCGATGAACGCTTCCAGCTGGCGGAACCCGCGGCGTTGCAGCGCCAGGATCACGAACACGTCGAGCCCGGTCAGCACCACGCCCCAGACGAGCGGCAGCCCGAACAGCAGCTTGAGCGCGATCGCGGTGCCCAGCACCTCGGCCAGGTCGCAGGCGATGATCGCGATCTCGGCGAGCACCCACAGCGCGAAGCCGACCGGCTTCGAGGTGCGCGCGCGGCACGCCTGCGCCAGGTCATGTCCCGCGCCGATGCCGAGCCGCGCGGCGAGCGATTGCAGCACGATCGCCATCAGGTTGGAGCACAGCACCACCGACAGCAAAAGGTAGCCGAACGCGGAGCCGCCCGCGATGTCGGTCGCCCAATTGCCCGGGTCCATGTAACCGACCGCGACCAGCCACCCGGGCCCGACGAAGGCGAACATCGTGCGCCAGAAGCCCGCATCCTCGGGCACCCGGATCGACGCGTAGCTGTCGGCCAGCGACCGGGAAGGCGGTTGCGCGGAAGATGACATCGCGCCCGCCATGCGGGAGAAACGCTCCTGGTTCAACGCGTGATCGCGTCGCCGATCGTCATTGCGCGTTCATCGTCCATCCCCATAGAGTGCGCGCATGAGAA
>NZ_JBELMJ010000016.1:20282-28917 GCF_042095875.1 Sphingomonas sp. | reverse complement strand
CGCCGATCGTCATTGCGCGTTCATCGTCCATCCCCATAGAGTGCGCGCATGAGAACCCTTCCCCTGCTCGCCGCCGCGCTCGCCGGCACCGTCGTCCTGGCCGCGCCCGCGCTGGCCGCGCAGCCCATCAACGGGCGCTACGTGACCGAGGACGGCGCCGCGCTGGTCGAGGTGGGGCCGTGCGGCAACAAGACCTGCGGCCGGATCGTGCGCGTGCTCAAGCATCGCCCCGGCGCCGCGACCACCGACGTCAACAACAAGGACGCGGCGCTGCGCAGCCGGCCGATCGTCGGCATGCCGGTGTTGTCAGAATTTACCGACGGCGGCGACGACTGGCGCGGCCGCATCTACGATCCGCGCAACGGCAAGACCTACAAGTCGATCGTCAGCCGCAACGCCGATGGCTCGCTCAAGGTGCAGGGCTGCATCGCCTTCCTGTGCAAGACGCAGACCTGGCGTCCGGCGCGCTGAGCCTTCGGCGGCACCAGCGCGGCACAGGCTAGACTGGCGCCGCGTCGGCGCCCGCGCCGTAATGGTGCCAGGTGAAGATCGCCGCCGCGCCCCGGTGCGGGCGCCAGGCCTCCGCCAGCGCGCGCGTCAGCTTCTCGCCCGGCCGCGCGTCCAGGCCCAGGATGCGCCCGACCTCGATCTGCACCGCCAGGTCCCCCGCCGGCCAGATGTCCGCCCGCCCTTCCGCGAACAGCAGGTAGACCTCGGCCGACCAGCGGCCGATCCCCTTGACGCGGACGAGCTGCGCGATCGCCTCCTCGTCGTCGGCGGGCAGGTGGGCGAGATCGAGCCGGCCGCTCGTGACCTCCTCCGCCAGGCTGCGCGCGTAGCTGGTCTTCTGGCGCGAGAAGCCGCAGGCGCGCAAATCCTCGTCACTGGCGGTCGCGACCACCGCCGGATCGCCCGCATCGCCGACCTGCGCCTCCAGCTTGCGCCACACCGCGTCGGCGGCGCGCACGCTGACCTGCTGCCCCAGGATGGTGCGGAGCAGCGTGGCGTAGCCGCGCTCGCGGATGCGCGGTGCGGGGTAGCCGACGCGCGCGATCGCCGCGGCGAAGGCGGGCTCGATCGCGGCGAGCGCGTCGAGCCCGGCGCGCAGGTCGCCCTCGCTCAGGCCCATCGCTGAACCCGTTGCGTGCACCATTCCTCGAGCGCGCACCATTCCTCGGGCGCGCACCATTGCTCGGCCGCGCACCATTGCTCGGCCGCGCGCGGCGCGGCATGGAGGCGGCCAGCAATCGGAGACAAGATCATGCCCAAGCTTATCGTCGTCACGCGCGAGGGGGAAGAACGCGAGATCGACGGCGAGGTCGGCCTGTCGGTGATGGAGGTGATCCGCGACGCCGGCATCGACGAGATCCTGGCGCTGTGCGGCGGCTGCTGCTCCTGCGCGACGTGCCACGTCCACGTCGACCCGGCGTTCGCCGACCGCCTGCCGACGATGAGCGAGGACGAGAACGACCTGCTCGATTCGTCCGCCGACCGCGACGCGGGCTCGCGGCTGTCGTGCCAGATCCAGTTCACCGCCGCGCTCGACGGGTTGAAGGTGCGGATCGCCGAGGAGGATTGAGGAACGGTGGACGCGGCCGATCGCCGCGCCCAGCCTAATTCACCCAAGCACGTCCGATCAACCGCGCGCCGCCACCGCGTAGAGCGCGATCGCGGCGGCGTTGGACACGTTCAGGCTCTCGACCTTGCCCGAGATCGGCAGCCGCGCGAGCTGGTCGCAGTGCGCCTCGGTGTTCTGCCGCATCCCCTCGCCCTCTGCGCCGAGCACGATGGCGGGGCGCGTCTCGCCGAGCTGTTCGCTGAGCGTCGCTGACGCGTGGCCGGTCAGCCCGATGCGCCAGAAGCCCGCCTCGCCGATCTCGTCGAGCGCGCGCGCGAGGTTCACCACCCGCACCCACGGCACCACCTCCAGCGCCCCCGACGCCGAGCGCGCGAGCACGCCCGATTCGGGCGGCGCGTGGCGGTCCTGCGTCACGATGCCGAGCGCGTCGAACGCCGCGGCCGAGCGCATGATCGCGCCGACGTTATGGGGGTCGGTCACCTGATCGAGCACGATCAGCGGGCGGCGATCGCCATCGCCCTGCGCCAGGAGATCGCCCAGCCAGATCTCTTCCAGCGGATCGACCTCTGCGACCAGTCCCTGGTGCGGCGCGTCGCCCGGCACCAGCCGGCCGAGGTCGGGCGCTTCGGCGAAGACGACGGGCAGCGACGACGGCAGGTCGAGCGACGCCAGCGCCTCGCGCGTGCCCCACATCTTGCGCACCACGCGCTCGGGATTGGCGAGCGCGGCGGTGACCGCGTGACGGCCCCAGAAGCGCGGGCGATTGCCCTGCGTCTGACTGGGACGGTGGCCGCGGCGCGCCATCAGCGGTGTACCTCGTGATCGAACATGGCCCCGTGCCTATGCGGCGGACCGCGCGCGCGCAAGCATGCGCGAAGGGGGCTTGCGTCGCTGCGCCGGCCCCTCTAGGAGCCGCCTTCTTCGTCGCTTCGGCGGCGCTGAACAGCGGCCTGACCAGCCGCCTGCGAGACCCGCCCCACGCGGTTCGGATCGTCGCAGCAGGTTCCGGGCATCGCCCGGAGCGACCCGGATGGAAGGGTGGCCGAGTGGTTAAAGGCAGCAGACTGTAAATCTGCCCGCGTGAGCGTACACTGGTTCGAATCCAGTCCCTTCCACCACTTTCTCCCGCTTCGTCCGCAGCGAGCCTGACGTATGTTCGAGTGATTGCGCAGGGGTCCGCTAGCTCAGCTAAGTTCGATGCCGCTGCAATTGGCCGCGTCGGACGATCTGAAGCGAAGTTCGAAGTTTATCGCAGGCCGATGCACTGACTCACAGTGCCCCTGTGTCGAGGTGCTCAGCATCTACGGTGCGGCAGGCACAGCCGTGATTGCGATGTAGCGGGTAACGCGCGTCGCTCTGAGTGGCGCCATGTCGACGCTGTCGCCAGGTCCGGCACCCCAACCCAGCAACTACGCCCGAGCAGGAACAACTCGGTACGCAGCCATGGTTGGAAGGCTTATATGAGCCTGCTGCTCGGCCATCAAACTCACGTGCAGCACCGAGCACGCCGCACGAGGGCCTCGGCGGTCGCGCTTGTGACCCGACGAGCGGTTATGACTAAAGAGTTCAAAAGTGTGGAGCGGGTAGCGGGAATCGAACCCGCGTATTCAGCTTGGAAGGCTGCTGCACTACCATTGTGCTATACCCGCCCGGCAAGGTTTGAAACGGCAGATCAGAGATAGAGACTTTGCAGGAGCTACCGTCCGATGACCGCGGCAGCTACGTCAACTAATCAGACCACGCAAGATGAGATCGCAGACGAGAACTGCGCTGATCGTCAGGGGCTTTCAGGCGATTGGTCGTTATCGCCGCCGCTCGTCGCCGCAGCGATCAGCCCGGCGACCGCCAGCGCGGCGAGCAGCGCGACCAGCCAGACGGGCGCACCGGCGATCTGCGCGTTGCGCTGCGCCGGAGTCGCGGCGCGCGTCGATGCAGCGCGAGTCGGCTCCACCCGGGTCTGCGCGGTGGCTGCGGTGGTGGAGATGATCAGGCTTGATGCAGCGGCGATGATCGCCATGCTCTTGTTAAATCGACCCATTATCCACCTTTGAAGCAGCTGATAGTGGCAAACTCATGCCAATCCTTGTTATCGCGTACCCCATTCGGCGACGAACAGCTAGGAAATACGGTGGTTGTAAGATTTAGCCTGGTGATCGGCGGCGCGGCGACTCTGTTGTCGGCGTGCGGCGCAGAGGTGCCGGTGGTTGACACGGGGAATGCGAGCGCGCTCGCGGCAGTCGCGCCGCTGGGGGTCGACGCCGCGCAGGACACGCTGTGCGCGAGCATCGCGGGCGCGAGCAGCGGCGGCGACGCGTCGCTGCAGGGCGCGCTGGCGGCCGACCCCGTCGGCGCCGAATATGGCGGCGGTGTCATCAAGCCGATCATCGACAAGGGCGGGTACCGCTTCGTGCGCGCCGATATGGTGGACGGCCATTGCTGGGCCAACGCGCGTGCTGCTGCCACCGTGTTCGACCGCGCAGTCGACCTGCAATGGCGCTGTCCGGTGCTGGTCGTCAGCGACGATCGCCGCCGTGTCGGCAAGACGGTGCTGGAGGAAGTCGACAACTCCTTGTGCGAGTTCGACACGGCGCCGGGATCACCGACCAAGCGCGCGGTCGAGCAGCCGATCCAGCGGATCGCAGTTTGACAGAGCGTCGGTCTCGAAGCGCGGCGGCGGTCGCCACGATTGT
Organism: Sphingomonas sp.; assembly: GCF_042095875.1. GTDB lineage: Bacteria > Pseudomonadota > Alphaproteobacteria > Sphingomonadales > Sphingomonadaceae > Sphingomonas. Next base: position 24,648 of record NZ_JBELMJ010000016.1, on the reverse strand, counting down.
TTCGCGCGGCGTGCCACTTGCGGTATAACGGCGCGTTCATCGTGGCGCATGGTCGTAGTCGCTAGGGGCGAGCGCGGCTGGGCGCGGGTTGAGCAGAGGACAGGTGATTGATGAACAGGTTGAACGCGCACGATCGCTCGATCCGCCGGCAGGCGGTGAGGACGCGGCACGTGGTGCGGGCGGCAGCGGGAGCGTCGCTGCTCGGGCTGGCTTCGCTGGCCGGCGCGCAGGAAGCGTTGTCGCCGGCGCCGGTCGCGCCCACCGGAGCGCAGCCCGCAGCGCCGATGGTGGCGCAGCCGTTACCGCAGCTGAGCGAGGCGCAGGCGCAGCAGCTCGCCAAGCTGATCGCGCAGGACGAGGTGAAGCAGGGTCTGCGCCAGGGCGCGGCGCGCGACCTGAGCGCGATGGCGGGCGAGGCGCTGGTGCGCGTGGCGCTCGACCACGCGCGCGCGGTTCACGCCGGACGGCTCGACGCGAGCGATTTCGAGCGCGACTGGGGCATCCGGCCGCAGCGCTACGATCCGCTGCCCGGCTTCGCGGACGCGGTGGAGCGCGACCGGCTCGCCGCCTGGGTCGCGTCGCTGCCGCCGCCCTACGCGGGGTATGACGCGCTGGTCGCGGGGCTCGCGCGCTATCGCTCGATCGCGGCGGACGGCGGCTGGGGCACGGTCTCGGCCGCGCCCGAGCTGAAGTTCGGACGCTCGGGCCCAGCGGTCGCGGCGCTGCGCCGCCGGCTGGCGGCCGAGGACCCGCAGGTGGCGGCTGGCGGCGACAAGTTCGACGCGGGGCTGCTCGAAGGGGTGAGGCGCGCGCAGCGGCGCTACGGCCTGAACCCGGCGGGCGACGTCGGTACGCTGACGCTGGCGGCGCTCAATGTGCCGGTCGGAACGCGCATGCGGCAGATCGCCGCCAACATGGAGCGCTGGCGCTGGCTGCCCGCGCAGCTGGAGCAGAAGCGCGTTCAGGTGAACGTGGCCGCGGCCGTCCTGACGGTGTTTGACGGCGACGCGCCCGTCATGTCGATGAAGGCGGTGACCGGACGGCCGGGCAACGAGACGCCGATGCTCGTGTCCTCGATCCACTCGGTCGTGCTCAACCCGCCGTGGAACGTCCCGAGCTCGATCGCCGACAAGGAATTGTGGCCCAAGGAGCGCGCAAACCCCGGCTATCTGAAGCGCAACGGCTTCCGCGTCATCGACAACGGCGGGTCGAAGCGATTGCAGCAATCGTCGGAGAAGAGCGCGCTCGGCCGCTTCAAGTTCGATTTCGCCAACGATTTCGCGGTCTACCTGCACGACACGCCTGCGCAATCGGGCTTCTCGCGCTTCGACCGGCTGGCGAGCCACGGCTGCGTCCGGCTGGAGAAGCCAGAGGCGCTCGCCAAGCTGCTGATGAAGACCACGCCCGAGTGGCAGCCAGAGGCGATCGACACCACGGTCGCGGCGGGCAAGACTGTGCGCGCGCGCATGGCGGAGCCGGTGGCGGTGTACCTGCTCTACTGGACCGCGTTCGCCAGCCCGACGGGTCAGGTCGGCTTCCGCGAGGATCCGTACGGCTGGGACGGCGAGCTGGCGAGCAAGGTCGAGGCGCGCCAGGCGAAGCAGACGCTCGCCTCACTGTGACCAACATTAGTTAAGGATGCGTAGATGATCGGGAAGAACAAGGTCGCGACGGCGATCGGCGGCGCGCTGTTGCTGGTCGCCGGCCTGTCGGGCTGCTCGGGTTCGCGCGACGAGGCGCCGGTGGCCGACAACATGGTCGAGGAGAACTATCAGGCGGACGAGCAGCCGATGCCCGAGCCGATGCCGCTGGAGACGCCGACGCCCGAGCCGCTGCCCGCGACCGACCTGAACGCCACCGCGGAGGCGCTACCGCCCGCGAGCGATCCGTCCGCCGACGAGCAGATGGCGGACGACGCGTCGGCGACCGGCATGACCGCGCGCGCGTCGCGCGGCGACCCCGCCGATGAGGCGCCGACCGGCGGCAATTTCAGCGGCCAGTAATCGAGCGGCCGGGCGGCAACGCGAGAGGCCGCCCGGCCCTCACCTTTCTACGTGACTGAATGATCGCGGATCAGCGCTCGCGCTGTCCCGCGACGTAGCCGCTGTAGGGCGGGCAGGCGTCGCGCCGCTTGCGGCACTCACGCTCATAGTCGCGGCGCTCGCGCTCCTCGCGCTCGGCCTGCTTGCGCTGCTGGCGAACGTATTTCTCGTCGCGCTCGCGCGAACTGGTGGTGGCGAGGTCCGCGGCCTTGCCGACCGCGCGCACCGGCATGGTGGCGACGTTCCACGCCGTCCTGACGCAACCCCCGGTCGCGAGCAGCGGCACCGCCGCCAGTGTCAGCACGAGCTTGCGCATCACTTCTTCTCCCCGGCGACGAACGCGTCGCGCGCCGCGACACCGATAGCAGGAAAGTCGGTGAAGAACCCGTCTACGCCCTGCGCCAGCGCGGCCGCGATCTCTCCGCCCACGTCGCCGTGCGCGCGCGGATCGTCGCCGCGGCGGAATCGCGGGCGGACGAAGACGTTCTCGGCACGGTAGGTCCAGGGATGGACGCGCAACCCCGCGGCGTGCGCGTCGGCGACCAGCGCGGTCGGTGCATCACCCTTCCCCCCGTCCTGCCACAGCATCGCCTTGTCAGGGCCGATGCCCCAGGCGTAGCGCGCCACGTCGCGCAGGCCCTCGGGCGTCACCATCGCGGCGTAGCTCGGCGCCGCGCCGTCGGCCGGGGCGCCCGCGCCGGCCACGAGCTGGATCAGGCGTATGGGCGTCATCGCCTTCAGCCGTTTCAGATTGTCGACCTCGAACGACTGGATGAACACGGGTGCGTCGGCACTGTCCCAACCTGCTGCCTTGAGCTGATCGACCAGCAGCCTGTCGGTCGGGTGACCGATCTTTGCGAAATAGGTCGGGTGCTTGGTCTCGGGATAGATGGCGACGCCGCGCGCCTCGGCGAGCGCGATGATCTCGGCCAGCGTCGGGATCGTCTCCTGCCCGTCCCACGCGGCGTTGTCGGGACGAAGCTGGGGCAAGCGCTCCTTCGCACGCAGCGTCTTCAACTCGGCCAGCGTGAAATCCTCGGTGAACCAGCCGGTCAGCGCCTGACCGTCGATCGTCTTGGTCGTGCGGCGCGCGGCGAACTCGGGATGGTCGGCGACGTCGGTCGTCTCGGAAATCTCGTTCTCGTGCCGTGCGACCAGCACGTCGTCCTTTGTCGGCACCAGGTCGGGCTCGATCACGTCGGCGCCCTGCTCGATCGCGCGGGTGTAGCCGGCGATCGTGTGCTCCGGCCGCTCGCCGCTGGCGCCGCGGTGCGCGATCACGAGCGGCGGCGAGGACAGACGCGGGCTGGCGGTGGCGGTCTTGGCGGCGGCGGTCATGCGCGCTTCCTGCCCGCTCACGCACGCGGGCGCCAGCAGCAGTGCCGCGGTGAGAGTCGTTCGCAGGGATATGAAGCGTTTGACGCACGTTTCAGGGCAAGCAGCGAAAAGGCGGAACATGCGCTTCACCATCAACCAGAAGACCTACGAAGCGGATGTCGATGTCCGCACGTCCTTGTTGGACCTGTGCCGTGAGCACCTCGGCCTGACCGGCAGCAAGAAGGGCTGCGACCACGGCCAGTGCGGCGCCTGCACGATGCTGGTCAACGGACGGCGGATCAACGCCTGCCTCTCGCTCGCCGTGATGCATCAGGATGACGAGATCGTGACGATCGAGGGCCTGGGCACGGTCGAGGACCTGCACCCGATGCAGGCCGCGCTCGTGTCGCACGACGGTTACCAGTGCGGTTACTGCACCCCCGGACAGATCTGCTCCGCGGTCGGCATGCTCGACGAGGTTAAGAAGGGCTGGGCCAGCCACGTGAGCGGCGACCTGGGCGACGTGTCTCTCAACGACGCGGAGATCAGCGAGCGGATGAGCGGCAACATCTGCCGCTGCGCCGCCTACCCCAACATCGTCGACGCAATCCGCGAAGTGGCCAGCCAGTCGGGCGATCAGGCGATCAGGCCCGCGCCGCGCAGCCCGGCCGAACAACCCGCGCAAGAGAAGGTGTCGGCATGAAGACGTTCGATTACCAGCGCGCCGACACGATCGAGGCGGCGACGCACGCGAACGGCCGCTTCATCGCGGGCGGCACCAACCTGCTCGACCTGATGAAGCTGCAGGTCGAGACGCCCGAGCGGCTGGTCGACATCAGCCGGCTCGACCTGAACGGAATAGAGGAGCGAGACGACGGCGGACTGACGATCGGCGCACTCGTGCCCAACAGCGACCTTGCCGCCGACCCGCGCGTGGTCGAGAAGTACGAGGTGCTGAGCCGCGCGTTGCTCGCCGGCGCGTCGGGGCAGCTGCGCAACAAGGCGTC
>NZ_JBELMJ010000016.1:0-20182 GCF_042095875.1 Sphingomonas sp. | reverse complement strand
TGCTGAGCCGCGCGTTGCTCGCCGGCGCGTCGGGGCAGCTGCGCAACAAGGCGTCAACCGGGGGCAATTTGCTCCAGCGGACGCGCTGCTATTATTTCTACGACACTGCGTCGCGCTGCAACAAGCGCGCGCCGGGTTCGGGCTGCGACGCGATCGGCGGTTTCAACCGCATCCTCGCGGTGCTGGGAACCAGCGACCAGTGTATCGCGACACATCCGAGCGACATGGCGGTTGCGATGCGCGCCCTCGACGCGACGATCGTCACGCAGAAGGTCGACGGCGACAAGCGCCGCATATCGATCCACGACTTCTATCGCCTGCCCGGCGACACGCCGCAGATCGAGACGGTGCTGGAGGTCGGCGAGCTCATCACCCACGTCGAGCTGCCCGCGCCGCCCGCGGGTCGCCAAGTCTATCGCAAGGTGCGCGACCGCGCGTCCTACGCCTTCGCGCTCGTCTCGGTGGCGGGCGTGGTCGAGGTGAAGGACGGCGTCGTCGCCTCCGCCGCGCTCGCGTTCGGCGGGCTCGGGCCGATGCCGTGGCGCAACCCGGCGGTCGAGGCCGCGATCGTCGGCCGCGCGCCCTCGACCGAGGCGTTCGAGGCGGCGGCCGACGCGCTGCTCGCCGACGCGCGCGGCTATGGCTCCAACGATTTCAAGATACCGCTCGCGCGGCGCACGCTGATCGCGACGCTTAGGGATTTGACCGCATGAGCATTCTCGGCACATTGTTCGGGTCCGACGACGGCAGCACCAACGCCCTGGTGATGGACGAGCCGCGGCCGACGAGCTTCCTCGACGGCGCGCAGGACGTGATCGGCAAGCCGATCAACCGCGTCGAGGGACCGCTGAAGGTCGCGGGCCGCGCGCCTTACGCGGCCGAATATCCGGCGGAGCGGCTGGTTCACGGCGTGCTGGTGCGCGCGGCGTTCGGCGCGGGCAAGATCACCAAGGTGGACGACACCGCCGCGCGCGCGCTGCCCGGCGTGATCGACGTCATCACCGACTATGACACGTTCATCCGCAGCCCCGGACAGGGCGGCGCGACCGACGCGCCGCCGCAGGGCGTGCAGGACGTGCAATATTTCGGCGAGCCGGTCGCGGTGGTCGTCGGCGAGACGTTCGAGGCCGCGCGCGACGGCGCCGCCGCGGTGCGGCTGGAGCACGAGGCGAAGGACGCGAACTTCGTCTTCGCCGCGCACAAGGACCAGGGCAAGGAGCCCAAGAAGGATCAGATCCCCGGCCACAGCAAGCAGGGCAATTTCAGCAAGGCGTTCAACGAAGCGCCGATCCAGCTCGACGTCACCTACACGACCCCCAGCCAGAATTCGACCGCGATGGAGCCGCACGCCTCGATCGCGGAGTGGCGCGACGACACACTGGTGCTGCACGGCGCATACCAGATGATCGCGAGCGACCAGCAGCAGCTCGCCAAGGCGCTGGGCGTGTCGGCCGACAAGGTGCGGATCATCGCGCGCTACGTCGGCGGCGGCTTCGGCTCCAAGCTCGGGATCGCGCCGGAGAGCGTCGCGGCGGCAGTGGCGGCGAAGAAGCTCGGTCGCCCGGTCAAGATCGTGCTCGCGCGCCAGCAGGTCTACGAGGCGACGATCCGCCGTTCCAACACCGAGCAGCGCATCCGGCTCGGCACCGACGCCGACGGCCGCATCGACGCGCTGAGCCACAATTCGCTCGTCGCCAACACGCCGTACGAGCAATATTGGGAGCCGGTCGGCGTCGGCACGCACTTCATCTACGGTGGTGAGAACCGCGAGATCAATCACGACCTCGTGCCGATGAACCTGACCGCCGCGGGCTCGATGCGCGCGCCGGGCGAGGCGGTCGGCATGATGGGTCTCGAATGCGCGATGGACGAGCTGGCCGAGAAGCTCGGGCTCGACCCGATCGAGCTGCGTCGCCGCAACGAGCCCGCGCAGGAGCCGGAGAAGCAGATCCCCTTCTCGAGCCGGCAGATGATCCCCGCACTGGAGCAGGGCGCGCACCTGTTCGGCTGGTCGCAGCGCAAGCGCGCGGGCACCGACCGACGCGGCGAATGGCTGCACGGCATGGGCGTCGCGGCAGCGGTGCGATCGAACCAGCTGATGAAGTCGGCGGCCAAGGTGACGCTGACCACCGATGGTCGCGCGATCATCGACACCGACATGACCGACATCGGCACCGGCACCTACACCATCCTGGCGCAGATCGCCGCCGAAACGCTGGGCCTGCCGGTCGAGAAGGTCGTCGTCCACCTGGGCGACGGCAAGGCGCCGGCGTCGTCGGGTTCGGGCGGTTCGTGGGGCGCCGGATCGGCGGGATCGTCGGTCTATCTCGCCTGCGAGGGCATTCGCGAGAAGCTCGCCAAGTCGATGGGCGCGTCGGTCGACGAGATGACGCTGAAGGACGGTCGCGCGATCGCGCAGAACCGCGCGGTGCCGATCACCGAGCTGATCGACGATAATCTGTCGGTGACCGGGCAGATCGAGCCGGGCAAGCAGGAGAAGAAGTTCCACCAGGCGAGCTACGGCGCGCATTTCTGCGCGGTGAAGGTCAACGTGGTGACGGGCGAGGTCCGGGTCGAGCGGATGCTGGGCGTCTTCTCGGCCGGGCGCATCCTGAACGAGAAGACGGCACGGTCGCAGTGCCTGGGCGGCATGACGTTCGGGATCGGCGCGGCGCTGCACGAGGAGCTGGTCCACGACGAGCGCAACGGCAAGGTCGTCAACCGCGACATGGCGGAGTATCACGTGCCGGTGAACGCCGACGTGCCGCAGCTGGAAGTGCACTTCCTGTCCGAGCGCGACATCCACGCCAACCCGATCCACGCCAAGGGGATCGGCGAGCTCGGCATCTCGGGCGCGGCGGCGGCGGTCGCCAACGCGATCTACAACGCGACCGGCGTGCGCGTGCGCGACTTCCCGATCACCTGCGACAAGATCATCGAGCAATTGCCGTTCGATGCGTGACGATGGCGGGGCGTCGGGCGGATCGTCCGGCGCCCCGCTGGCGCTCCGACCGCGCAGTTCCTAGATTGGGCGCGTTCAAGCGGAGAGCTCCACGGTGACCGAACAGGCGATCGATACGGCCGAGCGGCCGGGCGGGTTGAAGCGCGCGGCGCAGGGCTTGCTCGGCGCACCCCTGCCGCGGATCGAAGGTCCGTTGAAGGTCACCGGCGCGGCGCATTACGCTTTCGAGGATGCGCCCGCCGGCTGCGCGTATCTGGCGGTGGTCGGCGCGCCGGTGGGCGCGGGCGAGGTGACCGCGATCCACGTCACCGATGCCGAGGCGCTGCCGGGCGTGCTGGCCGTCATCCACGACGATCCGCGGATCATGGCGGGCGAAGGTAACTCGGGCAAACTCGCCGAGCAGGGCACGCGCCGCATCTTCTACGCCGGGCAACCCGTCGCCGCGGTGGTGGCCGAGACGCAGGCAATCGCGCGCGAGGCGGCGATGCTCGTACGCGTCGACGTCGCGGCGCGCGACGGCCGCTACGATTTCGCGGCCGAGCCGGTCGACGACGAGCCAGAGATCGGCTTCCTCTCACCGATCAGCAAGGGCGACCTCGACTCGGCGATGCGTGACGCGCCCGTCACCTTCGACGCGACCTATACCACGCCCGCGCACTTCCCCGCCGCGCTGGAGCCGCACGCGACCACCGCCTGGTGGGAGGGCGAGCAGCTGACCGTGCGATCGAGCAACCAGGTGATCGGCGCGGCCAAGGGGACGATCGCCAAGGCGCTGGGGATCGCCGACGATCACGTGCGGGTGCTCGCGCCGTTCGTCGGCGGCGGCTTCGGCGGCAAGACCGGGGTCGGCCCCGAGGTGATCCTGGCGGCGATCGCGGCGGAGACGCTGGCGCGCCCGGTCAAGGTCGCGCTGCCCCGGCGCGATACCGCCTGTCTCGTCCACCATCGCAGCGAGACGCGCCAGCGGATTCGCATCGCCTGCGATCACGACGGCCACATCAGCGCGATCGCGCACGAGGGCGTCGCCTACCAGAACGACGATGCCGCCTTTCTGGAGCCGATCCCGTTCGGGTCGATCCCGCTCTACAGCGGCGACACGCGCGTGTTCCGCACCGCGCTGGCGCGCGTCGACCTGCCGCCGACCGGCGCGGTGCGCGCGCCGGGCGAGGCGATCGGCACCTTCGCGATCGAGTGCGCGATGGACGAGCTCGCCGAGCAGCTCGGGCTCGATCCGATCGAGCTGCGCCGCCGCAACGAGCCGGCGTACGACCCAACCTCGTCCAAGCCCTTCTCCACCCGCCGCCTACTCGACTGCTACGCCGAGGGTGCTAGCCGCTTCGGCTGGCCCGATCGCGTGCCCGATCCGGGTACCACGTTGGAGGGCGAGTGGCTGATCGGCATCGGCATGGCGGCGGCGCTGCGCGGCAACTTCACCGTGACCGCGGCGGCGAACGTGCGGCTGGAGCCGAACGGGCGCGTGACGGTCGAGACCGACATGACCGATATCGGCACCGGCACCTACACCATCCTGGCGCAGACCGCGGGCGAGGTACTGGGTATCGCGGCGTCCCAGGTCGACGTGCGGATCGGCGACACCAACTACCCCAAGAGCGCGGGCTCGGGCGGATCGTTCGGCGCGGGCAGCGCGTGCGCGGCGGTGGTACTGGCGTGCGAGGACGTGCTCGCCGAGCTGGCGCTGCGCATGAACGCCGCGCCCGACGAGCTGGTGCTTAAGGACGGGTGCGTCGCGGCGGGCGGGCGCGAGGTGCCGCTCGCCGATCTCGCGCGCGGCGAGCCGATCGAGGGACGCGGCAAGTCGTCGCCGGGGCAGCAGGCCAAGCGCACCAGCCAGGCGAGCCACGGCGCGCATTTCTGCGAGGTCGCGGTCAACGCGGTGACGGGCGAGGTGCGCGTGCGCCGCATGCTCGGCGTTTTCGACGTCGGCCGCGTGCTCAACCACAAGACCGCCGCCAACCAGATCGTCGGCGGTATGGTGTGGGGCGTCAGCTACGCGCTGGGCGAGGCCGCGGTGGTCGACACGCGCAGCGGCCGCTTCGTCAATCCTGACTTCGGCGAGTATCACGTCGCGGTGAACGCGGATGTGCCGCAGATCGACGTGCACTTCGTCGAGGAGATCGACGACGCCGCGAACCAGGTCGGCGCGAAGGGCGTCGGCGAGCTCGGCATCTCGGGCGCGGGCGCGGCGGTCATCAACGCGATCCACAATGCCACCGGCGTGCGCGTGCGCGAAATGCCCGCGACGCTCGACACCCTGCTCGCCGGCCTGCCGCCGGTCTGATCCACGCAAGAGACACAACCATGGCCGACAACGATTCCGTCCTCGCCGCCGCCGCCGCCTGGAAGGGCGAGCCGCTCGCCATCGCCACCGTGGTGTCGACCTGGGGCTCCGCGCCCCGTCCGAAGGGCAGCCACATGCTGGTCCACGCCGACGGGCGGTTCGAAGGATCGGTGTCAGGCGGCTGCGTCGAGGGCGATATCCTCGACACCGCCGCGCAGGTGATCGCGGGCGCGCCGTTCCAGGTTAAGACCTACGGCGTCGCCGACGACAGCGCGTGGGAGGTCGGGCTGCCGTGCGGCGGTCAGATCAGCGTGATGGTGCAGCCCGTCTCCGCGGAAGGGTTCGACCCCGAATTGTTCGATCGTATCGCTGAGGCGCGCGACGGCGGCCAGGGCGTGACCGTCACCACCAACCTGTCGACCGGGCACAGCGACCTGCGCCCGATGGAGACCGGCGAGGTGTTCGCCAACCGCTACGCGCCGCCGCGGCGGCTGCTGATCGTCGGCGCGGTGCAGATCGCGCAGAGCCTGGCGGCGCTCGCCGCGACGCTGGGGATCGAGGTGGTGGTGATCGACCCGCGCGGGCGTTTCCTGACCGAGGAGCGCTTCCCCAACGTCACGCTCGACGACCGCTGGCCCGACGAGGCGGTCGAGGCGTACCGGCCGGGTCCGTCGACCGCGGTGGTGACGCTGAGCCACGACACCAAGATCGACGACCCCGCGCTGATTGCCGCCCTCAGGACCAACGCGGCATACGTCGGCGCGCTCGGCAGCCGCAAGAGCCACGCGGCGCGGCGCGAGCGGATGGCGGCGGCGGGGCTGAGCGAGGCGCAGATCGACCGCATCGACGGGCCGGTCGGCATCGACATCGGCGCGATCGGACCGGCGGAGATCGCGCTGTCGATCGCCGCCGCCATGGTGCGCGCGTTCCACCTGCCCGCGCCCGCGTCCGATGTGGCGACCGATCGCGCGGCGGAGGCGGTGCTCGCGTGATCGCCGCGGAGGACACGGTCCTCGTCCTGCTCGCCGCGGGCAAGTCGGCGCGGTTCGGCGACGTCGGCAGCAAGCTCAACGAGCCGTTCCTCACCCGCCCGCTCGGCCTGCACGTCGCGGTCGCGCTGGAGGCGGTGCCGTTCGCGCATCGCGTCGTCGTCACCTCGCCGTGCTGCACGATCGACTATACCCCGCACGGCTTCACCGTGATCGGCAACGACGATCCGGTCGGTGACATGGCGTCGTCGGTGCGGCTGGGGGTCGCGTGCGCGGAGGCGCTGGGCGCGAAGGCGGTGCTGCTCGCGCTCGCCGACATGCCGCGCGTCACCGCGTCGCACATCTACCGCCTGCTCGACGCCGCCGACTCGGCCGACGCGGTGGTGGCGTCGAGCGACGGGCGCAGCCCCAAGCCGCCCGCTTTGTTCGCGCGCGCGCACTTCGGCACATTGCGCGCGCTGTCCGGCGATCAGGGCGCGCGCGCGCTAATCCGCGCCGGTCGCCACGTCGTCACCAACGCCGCCGAACTGATCGACGTCGACACCCCCGAGGAGCTGGAGCAGCTGCGCGAACTGGTCCACGCACCCGAGGCGCTGACGCTGCCGGGCACGCGGCGGCACGAGCGGCCGGCCTGACGCACCTCACTCGTGGCGCAGCGCATCGATCGGGTTGAGCGCCGCCGCGCGCCGCGCCGGGAAATAGCCGAACACGACGCCGATCACCGCCGAGATGCCGAAGGCGATCGCGTTGATCTCCGGCACGAACAGGTACGGTAAACCGCCCAGCGCCGACAGCCCCCCGATCGCGAGCTGCGCCAGCAGCAAGCCGATCACGCCGCCCAGCATCGACAAGACCACCGCCTCAACCAGGAATTGCAGCAGCACCTCGCTCGCCACCGCGCCGATCGCGAGGCGGATGCCGATCTCGCGCGTGCGCTCGGTCACCGACACCAGCATGATGTTCATGATGCCGATCCCGCCGACGACCAGGCTGATCCCCGCCACCGCGGTGACGATCTGCGTCAGCAGCGTCGTGGTGCTGGATAGCGTATCGCTGATCTGCTTGGTGTCGAAGATGTTGAAATCGTCGTCCTTGCCCGCGGTAACGTTGCGCCGCTCGCGCAGCAGGTCGGTGATCCCCGCCTGCACGGTCGCAGTCGAGTAGGCCTGATCGACGCCGACCAGCATGAGGCGAATGTCGCGAGTGCCGGTGAAACGGCGCTGCACCGTCTTGATCGGCATGATGACGACGTCGTCCTGGTCGCCGCCGAATCCCGCCTGCCCGCGCGTCGAGAGCACGCCGACGACGTCGCAGCTGACGTTGCCGACGCGGAAGCGCTGCCCGACCGCGCGGCCGGTGCGGAACAGGTTCTGCTTGACGGTATTGCCGATCACGCAGACCGCCTTGCCGGCGGATTCCTCCTGCGGCGTCCACAACCGCCCGGCGGCGAGCGGCCACGGCTGGACCTGGAAATAGGCCGCGGTGGTGCCGTTGATCGTCGTCGACCAGTTCGCGCCCTCGTAGATTGCGGTCGCGGTCGACTGCGCCTGCGGGGCGACCGCGGAGACGCCCGCGATCTGGTTGGCGATGGCGGACACGTCCTCGGGCTCGAAGTCGGGCGGGCGCGGGCCGCCGCCGCCACGACCGAAGCCCTGGCCCGGGCGGATCTGCAGGATGTTGGTGCCGAGCGAGGAGATATTCTGCTGCACCTGCGCGGTGGTCGCCTTGCCGAGCGTCACCATCGTCACGACCGCCGCCACGCCGATGATGATGCCGAGCGTGGTCAGGAACGAGCGCAGCAGGTGTCGCCGGATCGATCGCAGCGCGAGGACGAAGGTGGTGCCGAGCATCAGGCCTCCACTGCTTCGCCCTGGTGGTGGTTGCGCTCGATGCGTTCCACCAACCCGTCCTTGAAGTGGATCAGCGTGCGCGCGAACGCCGCCATGTCGGGCTCGTGCGTCACCATCAGCACGGTGATGCCGCCGCGGTTCAGGTCGGTGAGCAATTCCATGATCTCGACCGAGCGCTCAGAGTCAAGGTTGCCGGTCGGCTCGTCGGCGAGCAGCACGTCGGGCTGCGTCACGATCGCGCGCGCGATCGCGACGCGCTGCTGCTGCCCGCCCGACAGCTCGGCGGGGGTGTGGTCCCACCAACGGTCGAGCCCCACCTTCTCCAGCGCCGCCATCGACAGCTCGCGCCGCGCCTTCTTCTCGTCGCCTCGGTAGAGCAAAGGAAGTTCGACATTCTCCAAGGCGGTCGTGCGGCTGAGCAGGTTGAAGCCCTGGAACACGAAGCCGAGATAGCGGCGCCGGAGCAAGGCGCGCTGGTCGCGGTCGAGCGTCTCGACGTGGTGGCCGCGGAACAGGAAGGTACCGCCGGTCGGCACGTCGAGGCAGCCGAGGATGTTCATCGTCGTCGACTTGCCCGAGCCGGACGGGCCCATCACGGCGACGAAATCGCCGCCTGAGATGTCGAGGTCGACGCCCTTCAGCGCCTGGAACGCGGTGCCGCCCTCGCCGTAGCTCTTGGTCACGCCGCGCAAGGAAATGAGCGGCGCAGCGTTGTCGGGCGCGCTACTGGCCACCGCCGCCCCCGCGCCGTCCGCCACCGCGACGCCCGCCGCCGCCCGCGCCAGCGTCGTCGCCGCCCGCGAGCTGCCCGGTGATGACCTGCATGCCGGGCTTGAGCGGGCCGGACAGCACCTCCGTCACCGTGCCGTTGGTGTCGCCGGTGGTCACCTGGATCGGCTTGGGGCTGCCGTCCGCGCCCTTGACGTAGACGGTCTGCGTCGCGCCGCGACCGAGCGTCGCGGTACGCTCCGGCCGGTCGCGGCGACGGCGGAAGGTGAGCGAGCCGGCGATCCCGCCGCCGTCGTCCGACGCGCCCGCCGCCTGCGGCTTGAAACGGAACGCGGCATTGGAGACGAGCAGCGCGTTGCTCTTGTCCGAGGTGACGATGTCGGCGGTCGCGGTCATGCCCGGGCGCAGCTGCAGCGTCGGGTTCTCGACCGTCAGGTCGGCGGCGTAGGAGACGACCTGGCCCGCAGCACTCCCCGTCGTAGCGGTCGAGGAGGACGACGAGGCGGTCGCGTTGCTGACCGTCAGGTTAGAGCCGAGGTCGACGCGCGTGATCGTCGCCGGAAAGGTCTTGCCCGGAAAGGCGTCGACGGTGAAGCTCGCGCGCTGACCGACCTTGACCGATCCGACGTCGGCCTCGTCGATCGCGACCTCCAGCTTCATCTGGCTCAGGTCCTCCGCGATGACGAACAGCGTCGGCGTGTTGAACGAGGCGGCGACGGTCTGCCCCGGATCGACCTGCCGCGCGAGCACGACGCCGTTGACGGGCGACCGGATGATCGCGCGCGCGCGCTGCGTCTGGCTCTGCGCCAGCGTCGCCTGCGCCGCGGTGACGTTCGCCTGCGCGACCTTCAGCGCCGCGACCGCGCGTTGATAATCGGCGCGTCCGGTCTGGAGCTCGGTCGCGGACGGGACGCGACCGTTCGACAGCTTGTACACCTCTTCCAGCCGCGCACGCTGCGCTTGCGCCTCGGCCACGGTCGCCTGCGCCTGGCGCACCTGTGCCTGGTTGGCGGCGATCTGCGCCTGCTGCTGGCGGATCTGGTCCTCGATCTGCTCGGGGTCGATCAGCGCGAGCGGCTGCCCGGCAGTCACGCGGTCGTTGACGTCGACCACCACCTTGGTGACCAGCCCCGACAGCTGCGAGCCGACCGTCACCTGGTTGGTCGGCGCGAGCTTGCCCGTCGCCGACACGCTGACGGTCAGATTGCCGCGCTCGACCGGCGCGGTGGCGTAGTCGGTCGGCTTCGCACCGCCGAACACCAGCCGCTGAACGAGCAGCGCGAGCAGCACGACGCCGAGCGCGACCAGCCCCCATTTGAGCCACTTGCGCCATTTCGGCTGCGGCTTCTGCCCCAGGAAATCGTCGAGGTTCTGGTCGGCCATCAGCGGGTCTCTCGCGCAGCGCCGGGCTGCTGTTGGGAAGGTTCGGGCGGCTGCGGGATCACGTCGGGGTTCCACCCGCCGCCCAGCGCGCCGAACAGCTGGATCAGCGCGGTCGCCTGGTCGGCGCGCGCCTGCGCCTCGCTGTTACGCGCGGAGAACAGGTTGGCCTCCTGCTGCGACAAGGTGGTGAAATCGGTCAGCCCGCTGCGATACTGCAGCCGCGACAGCAGCGCGGCGTTGTCGGCGGCGTCGAGCTGCACGGTGAACTCGCGCCCGCGCCGCCGCGCGGTGTCGAGCGCGACGACCGCATTCTCGACATCCTCCAGCGCCAGCAACACGTTGCCCTTGTACGCGGCGAGCGCGGCGTCGGCGGCGGCCTCGTTGCTGCGCACCTGGCTGCGCAGCCGTCCGCCGTTGAAGATCGCCTGCGTCAGCCCGGCGAACAGCCCGCCGGTGATCGTGCCGAGCAGCCCGCCGACGTTCCCGGCGTTGGTGTTGATGTTCCCACTGATCGCGAGCGCCGGGTAGAGCGCGGCCGCGGCGACGCCGATCTGCGCGGTCACGGCGGCGAGCGTCCGCTCGGCCGCGCGCACGTCGGGGCGCTGGCGCAGCACGTCGGCGGGGATGCCGGCGCCGACGACGCGCGGGCCCGTCGGGATCGCGCGCGGGGTGGCGAGCAGCGGCTTCAAGGCACCCGGCGCCTGCGCGGTCAGCACGCCGAGCCGCGAGACGGCGGCGTTATACTGCTGCTCGAACGCGGGGATCGTCGCCGCGGTCGCCGCGCGCTGGCTGCGCGCCTGCTGCTGGTCGAGGCTGGAGACGAGCCCGGCCTGAACGCGGAAACCCGCGATCTCGAGATTGTCGTCCTGCAGCGCCAGGCTGGCGCGCGCGTTGGCGAGCTGCGCCTGATAGAGCCGCGCGAGCACGTAGTTGCGCGCCACCTCCTGCTGGACCGACAGCAGCGTGGTGGCATAGTCGAAGCCGGACGCCTCGACCTGCGCGCGCGTCGCCTCCACGGTGCGGCGCACCTCGCCGAACAGGCCGAGCTGGTACTGCGCGTCGAGCCCGAGCGAGAAGTTCGAGCCGCCGCCACCGCCGACGTTCTGCACGGTGCCGTCGGGCAGGGTCAGCGATTGCCCGCCACCGCGGAACGTCTCCGATCGGCTGTACCCGCCCGAGCCGTTGAGCGTGGGCAGCAGGCTGGCGCGGCTCTGCACCAGCGACTCGCGCGCTTGCCGCAATCGTGCGAGCGCCTGCGAAACGTCGGTGTTGGCGGCGCTCGCCTGCTCGACCAACTGACCCAGCACTGGGTCGTCGAACCGCGTCCACCAGTGCGTCAAATCCTCGCGCGTCGGCGTGGCGGCCACTGAATAGGCGTCGGGCACGCCCAGCTCGGCGGCCGAGCGCGGCGCGTAATCGGGGCCGACAGTGCACCCGGCGAGCACGACCGGGACGAGAAGCGAGAGGCGCAGGCGCGTCATGGTGGTGGAGATGGCCAACACACCGCGCGGCGTCCAGCGCTTTTGTGTCGCAAAATGTAGGCGCGAGCCCGCCGTGCCGGCGGGCGGTGCAGCCGGGGCTGCACGCGCCTACACGGCCGGCAGCGCGCCAGCGCTGACCGACGACGCGGGATTTACTCCCGCGTGGCGCGCGGCTGCACGGCACGCTCGGTATCACCCTACCGGGCAACTCTCGCCCAACCTCACGTCACCCCGGACTTGATCCGGGGTCCCGCTTCCGTTGCGACGGACGAAAAAAGCGGGTTCCCGGCTCAAGGCCGGGATGACAGTGGGTGGAGGTAGATGCAGGCTGCTCCTCGGAGATTAGGACAGCGACCGGAGGAAGCGCGCTTTCGCCGCAACCCGCCACGCCACCGTCCCAATCTCACTCCAGCTCGAGGATCACCTGATCGACCTGCAGGCTCTCGCCCACGGCGGCGTTCACCGTCTTCACCACCGCGGATTTCTCCGCGCGGAGGATGTTCTCCATCTTCATCGCCTCGACCACCGCGAGCGCCTGCCCCGCCTCGACGCGGTCGCCTTGCTTGACGTCCAGCCGGACGAGCAGCCCCGGCATCGGCGCGATCAGGAACTTGGACAAGTCGGGCGGCACCTTCTCGATCAGGTGCTGGGCGTAATCGGCGACGTGCGCCGGGAGCACGCGCACCTTGTGCGTCGCGCCGCGCGCGTTGAGCGAGAAGCCGGTGCGCGTCCGGCGCAGCTTGACCGCCAGCGGCGCGTCGCCGCCGACCCGCGCGATGCGCCCGCCGGCGTCGTAGTCGATCCCGCCGGCTACCGGCGCCCCGTCAACCGTGACGTGGTCGTCGCCGACCTGCACGCGGTGGTCGACCTTGCCGACGCGCACTACCCAGTCGGTCGGCGCGTCGAGCTGGTGGCCCAATTGCCCGTCGATCTGCCGCGCGCGATCCGCCTCCGCGGTCGCCGCAAATCCCGCCACCGCGGCGAGCGCGCGGGCGATGTCGTCACTCGCCGGCGCGCCGTGGAAGCCGTCCGGATATTCCTCCGCGATGAACCCGGTGGTGATCTCGCCCGAGCGGAAACGCGGGTGCTGCATCAGCGCGGAGAGGAAATCGAGGTTGGTGCCCGGCCCTTCGATCTCGAATGCGTCGAGCGCCGCGATCTGCTTGTCGATCGCCTCCGCACGCGTCGGCGCCCAGGTGACCAGCTTCGCGATCATGGGGTCGTAGAACATGCTGACCTCGCCGCCCTCGCGCACGCCGTCGTCGACGCGCACGCCCGGCGCGCCCTCGTCGTCGCCGAACGGCGCCTGGCGCTGGTCGGCCGCGGGCGTGCGATAGCGCACCAGCCGCCCGATCGAGGGCAGGAAGCCGCGGTACGGGTCCTCGGCGTAGACGCGGTTCTCGACCGACCAGCCGTTGATCTTGACGTCGCCCTGTCCGAACGACAGCGGCTCGCCCGCCGCGACGCGGATCATCTGCTCGACCAGATCGAGCCCGGTGATCTCCTCCGTCACCGGATGCTCGACCTGGAGCCGGGTATTCATCTCGAGGAAGTAGAACCCCTGCCCCGCCGTGTCCGCGCCCGAGACGATCAGCTCGACCGTACCGGCAGAATAGTAGCCGACCGCCTTGGCGAGTGCGACCGCCTGCTCGCCCATCGCGCGGCGCATCTCGGGGCTGACGAACGGCGACGGTGCTTCCTCGACCACCTTCTGGTGGCGGCGCTGGACCGAGCATTCGCGCTCGTTGAGGTAGACGACGTTGCCGTGCTGGTCGCCCAGCACCTGAATTTCGATGTGGCGCGGGCTCTCGATGAACTTCTCGATGAACACGCGGTCATCGCCGAACGATGCCAGCCCCTCGCGCTTGGTCGCCTCGAACCCCTCGCGCACGTCCTGCTCGCTGTACGCCAGCCGCATCCCCTTGCCGCCGCCGCCCGCCGACGCCTTCATCATCACCGGATAGCCGATCTCACCCGCGATCCGCACCGCCTCGTCGGTGTCGGCGATCTCGCCCAGGAAGCCCGGCACCACGTTGACGCCCGCTTCCTTCGCCAGCTTCTTCGACTCGATCTTGTCCCCCATCGCCGCGATCGCGTTCGGCGGCGGGCCCACGAAGGCGATCCCCGCCTCGGCGCACGCACGCGCGAAGCTCTCGCGCTCCGACAGGAAACCGTAGCCCGGATGGATGCAGTCCGCGCCCGTCTCCTTCGCGGCGAGCAGGATCAGCTCGGCCTTCAGATAGCTCTCCGCGGCCGGCGCCGGCCCGAGCCGGACCGCCTCGTCCGCCATCAGCACGTGCGGGCTGAGCGCGTCGGCGTCCGAGTAGACCGCGACCGTCGCGATCCCCATCTTCTTGGCTGTGCGGAAAACGCGGCACGCGATCTCGCCACGGTTGGCGACCAGTATCTTCTTGAACATGACGGTCCCCTTAGATGAACGCTTCGCGGGAACCGCGAAGTCCTGAACCGCCGTCACCCTGAACTCGTGTCAGGGTCCATCTCGCCCGAGGCGGCGACGGCGCGTGATGAGAAAAGGATGCTGAAACGAGTTCAGCATGACGGCGGGTGAGCAGCATCTATTCCACCGCTTCCATCACCCGACACTCTGCCGCCATCGCGCGCAGCCCGAGCTTCTCGAACAGCGCCGCGTCGCGGCCGTCGCCGGCGTTGGCGGCGGTGAGCAGCTTGTCGCCGGTGAAGATCGAGTTCGCGCCCGCCATGAAGCACAGCGCCTGCGTCGCCTCGGACATTGACTCGCGCCCGGCTGACAGTCGCACCATGCTCTCTGGCATGGTGATGCGCGCGACCGCCACGGTGCGGACGAACTCGATGTCGTTGATTTTCGCGAGCGGCGTGTCGGCGAGCATGTCGCCCAGCACCGTGCCCTTGACCGGCACCAGCGCGTTGATCGGCACGCTGCCGGGATGCTCGGGCAAGGTGGCGAGTGCGTGGACGAAGCCGACGCGATCCTCACGGGTCTCGCCCATCCCGACGATCCCGCCGCAACACACGTTGATGCCTGCGTTCCGCACGTGCGCCAGCGTGTCGAGCCGCTCGTCGAACGTACGCGTCGTGATGACCTCGCCGTAACGCTCGGGCGAGGTGTCGATGTTGTGGTTGTAATAGTCGAGCCCGGCCTCGCCCAGCATCGCCGCCTGCGCGGGCGTGAGCATGCCGAGCGTCATGCACGTCTCCAGCCCCATCGCGCGCACGCCGCGCACCATCTCGATCACCGCGGGCATGTCGCGGTCCTTGGGGTTGCGCCATGCCGCGCCCATGCAGAAGCGTGTGCTCCCTGCGTCCTTCGCCTGCGCGGCGGATTGCAGAACTGCACGCACGTCCATCAGCTTGGTCGCCTTGACCCCGCTGTCGGCCACCACCGACTGCGAGCAATAGCCGCAATCCTCGGGGCAGCCGCCGGTCTTGATCGACAACAATGTCGACAGCTGCACCGCACCCGCGTCGTGGTGCGCGCGGTGAACTTGCGCCGCGCGGAACACGAGTTCGGTGAACGGCAGGTCGAACAAAGCGGCGATCTCGTCGCGCGTCCAATCGGTGCGGGTCGTCATCGAAGGCTCGCTCATTTGGGCGCGAACACCGAGTGCAGCAGCCGCAACTCGGCGGTGCGCGCGCGCGTGACGCGGGTCAGGCAGACGCGGCTGGACAGCGCCTGCGCCGATCCGCCGCGATACTCGTAGGAGAACACGCGGCAATTCGCGTCGCGATAGGCGAGCCACGCGCGCTGGCTGTTCAGCAGCGCCTGGCTGTAGCTCGGCTTGTTGCGCTCGGCCGGCGGCAGGTCGGCGGGTCGGGTGCCGCGGTCGAGCTGCTTCATCCGCGCCATCGCGGTCCGGTACGCCGCGTTCAACTGCGCGTCGGCGGCCTGGTAGTCGCCGGCCGACTGCGCCGCCGCCGGGCTGCTGGCGAGCAGCGCGCCCGCGATCAGGATCAATCGTTTCATTCCGCTGCCTCGCTCATCGGTGGCATGTTGTGGCCGAGCAGGCGGAGCACTTCCTGCGCCGCCGCAATCAGATTGGTGCCCGGACCGAAGATCGCCTGGACGCCCGCGTCGCGCAGTGCCTGGTAATCCTGCGCCGGGATGACGCCGCCCGCGATCACCTTGATATCGGCGCGGCCGGCCTCGCGCAGGTGGCCGATCAGCTCGGGGATCAGCGTCTTGTGCCCCGCCGCGAGGCTGGAGGCACCGACCACGTCGACGTCCTTCGCCAATGCCAGCTCGCTCGCCTCCTTGGGCGTCTGGAACAGCGGGCCGGGCACGATCTCGAACCCCAGATCGCCGAACATCGAGGAAACGAGATTCGCACCACGATCGTGGCCATCCTGCCCCATCTTGGCGACGAGCATGCGGGGCTTGCGTCCCAGCCGCCGCTCGGTCGCGGCGACGCCCTCCTCCAGCCGTGCCCAGGCCGCGTCGCCGTCGTAGGCGCCGCCGTAGATGCCCTTGACTGGCGTCGGCTGCGTGCCGAAGCGGCCGAACACGTCCTCCATAGCCGAAGAAATCTCGCCCAGCGTCGCGCGGGCTCGCGCACAAGCCACGGCGAGTTCGAGCAGGTTGCCCTGCCCCCGCGCACCCTCGCGCAGCGCGTCCAGCGCCGCCCGGCACGCCGCCTCGTCGCGGCTCGCCTTCATCTCGTTGATGCGGCGGACCTGCGCCTCGCGCACCGCGTGGTTGTCGACGTCGAGGATCTCGATGGGATCCTCGTTCTCCTTGCGATACTTGTTGACGCCGACGATCACGTCCTCAGCCCGGTCGACCCGCGCCGCGCGCGCGGCGGACGCTTCCTCGATCATCGCCTTGGGCCAGCCCGCCGCGACCGCCTTCGCCATGCCGCCCTCGCGCTCGATGCGCTCGATGATCGCCCAGGCGCGGTCGACCAGGTCCTTGGTCAGCGCTTCGACGTAGTAACTGCCGCCCAGCGGATCGACGACGTTGCACATGCCGGTCTCCTCCTGGATCACCAGCTGCGTATTCCGCGCGATCCGGGCGGAGAAGTCGGTCGGCAGCGCGATCGCCTCGTCGAGCGCGTTGGTGTGGAGCGACTGCGTGCCGCCCAGCATCGCCGCCATCGCCTCGATCGTGGTGCGCATGACGTTGTTGTACGGGTCCTGCTCGGTCAGCGACACGCCGCTGGTCTGGCAGTGCGTGCGCAGCATCTTCGATCGCTCGTCGCGCGCGCCCAGATTGGTCATCACGCGGTGCCACAGCACGCGCGCGGCGCGCAGCTTGGCGATCTCCATGAAGAAGTTCATGCCGATCGCGAAGAAGAACGAGAGCCGCCCGGCGAACTTGTCGATGTCGAGCCCGCTCGCGACGCCGTACTTCACGTACTCCATGCCGTCGGCGATGGTGAAGGCGAGCTCCTGCACCTGCGTCGCCCCCGCCTCCTGCATGTGATAGCCGGAGATCGAGATTGAGTTGAACTTCGGCATCTCACGACTGGTGTAGCCGAAGATGTCCGAGATGATCCGCATGCTCGGCTCGGGCGGGTAGATATAGGTGTTGCGGACCATGAACTCCTTGAGGATGTCGTTCTGGATGGTCCCGTCGAGCAACTTGCGGTCGACGCCCTGCTCCTCGCCCGCGACGATGAAGAAGGCGAGGATCGGGATCACCGCGCCGTTCATCGTCATGCTGACGCTCATCTGGTCGAGCGGAATGCCGTCGAACAGGATCTTCATGTCCTCGACCGAGTCGATCGCGACGCCCGCCTTGCCGACGTCGCCGGTCACGCGCGGATGGTCGCTGTCGTAGCCGCGGTGCGTCGCCAGATCGAACGCGACCGAGAGGCCCTTCTGCCCCGCCTTCAGGTTGCGGTGATAGAAGGCGTTGGACGCTTCCGCGGTCGAGAAGCCGGCATATTGCCGAATCGTCCACGGCCGCCCGGCGTACATCGACGCGCGGACGCCGCGCGTGAACGGCGCGAAACCGGGGAGGCCGGGCTCCCACCCATCGACGTCCTGGGCTGTGTAGAGCGGCTTGACCGCGATCCCCTCCGGCGTGTCCCACGTCAGGTCGCGGCCCTTGACCTCCTTTGCCGCCGCCTTCGCCCAGGTGTCGAGCGTCGGCGCGGGCGGGGGTGCCGCGACCTCGGTCGGCATCGCCTGAGACGTGGGCGTGCTACCCGCGTCCTCGCCGGTGTTCTGCTCGATGATCGGGTCGGGGGTGGGGTTAGTCATGTCATTCTACTCGGATGGTCGGTTCACGCGCCGGTGAAGGCGGGCTTGCGCTTCTCGATGAAGCTCTTGGCCCCCTCGCGCGCGTCCTGCGAACTGCCCGCCGCTCGCTGCCCCTCGGCCTCGGCGCGCAGCGTCTGGTCGAACGAGCCGTCGAGCGCGGTCATGATGGTGCGGCGCATCGCGGCGAGCGCGACCGTCGGCCCGGCGGCGAGCCGGGTGGCGAGCGCCAGCGCCTCGTCCATCAGCGCCGCGTCGTCGACCGCGCGGTAGATCAAGCCCCAGTCGGCCGCCTGTTCCGCGCCGATCCGCTCGCCCAGCATCATCATCTGCGTCGCGCGCGCCTTGCCGATCGCGCGCGCGAGCAGCCAGGTCGAGCCGCCGTCGGGCACCAGCCCGATGTTGACGAAGGCTTGCAGGAAGTACGCGCTCCGGCCCGCCAGCACGAAATCGCCCGACAGCGCCATCGAGCAGCCGACGCCCGCGGCGGGGCCGTTGATCGCGGTGACGACCGGGACGGGCAGGTGGAGCAGCTGGCTCATCAGCGGGTTGTAGAAGTTCATCAGCGCGCGGTGGCTGACGTTGCCGCCCCGCACCGCGCTCTCGCCGCCGCGCGCCTGCAGGTCGGCCCCCGAGCAGAACGCACGCCCCGCCCCGGTCAGCAGCACCGCGCGCGCGCCCTGCAGGTCGTACAGCGCCTCCGTCATCTCCTGCGCGAGCTCGATCGAGGCGGCGTTCAATCGATCGGGCCGGTTGAGCGTGAGTACGAGCACGTCGCCCTTCTTCTCGGCGATGATCGTCTGGTAATCGGTCATGGCACCTCTCCCGCTCGTTGTTATCGGTGATCGCCGGCCGGCGTTTCCATCAACTCGACCAGCAAACCGCCGAAATCCTTCGGATGGACGAACACGATCGGCGTGCCGTGCGCGCCGATGCGCGGCTCGCCCAGCACGGTCGCACCCTCCGCCTTCAGGTGCGCGATCGCGGCGTGGATGTCGGGCACCTCGAAACAGACGTGATGCTGCCCACCCGCCGGGTTCTTGCGCAGGAACCCCGCGATCGGCGAGTTCTCGTCGTACGGTTCGATCAGCTCGATCTGCGTGTTGGGCGCGTCGACGAAGCATACGCGCACGCCCTGCGCGGGCAGGTCGAACGGTTCCCCGATCGCCTCGACCCCCAGCAGCGTGCGATAGGTCGCGACCGCGCGCTCGATCGACGGCGTCGCGACGCCGACGTGGTTGAGGCGGCCCAGTTCGATCCCGGCGTTCATTCCTCGATCCTCCGCTGCCGCGCCGCCATCGCCGCGCCCTCGATGATGCCCTCCAGCCGGCTGACGCGGTCGCGCATGTTGGCGAGCGCGTCGGTTAGCCCGTCGACGTCCGCGACCAATTGCGTGATCCGCCCGTCGAGCTGGTCCATGCGCTGTTGCATCAGGATCACCTGCCGGATCGCGGCCAGTGCGTCGCCGATCGCGCTCACGCCCGCACCCCCGCCTCACGCAGGAACGCGTCGACCTTGCGGTGCGAGGCGTCGAGCGTCTCGATCATGCGGTCGATTGAGGCGCGCATCTGCGGAATAGCGGCGTTCGCCTCAGCCACGAGTGCCGCCAGCTCTGCCTCTTCCCCGTCGTCGTCGCCCGCGGGCGCCTGCGCGATGTAATGGCTCGTCGCCTCGCGCACGACGTGGCCGACCGACTTGCCGTTCGATGCGGCGAAGGCGTCGAGCGCGGCCTTGTGGTCAGGTGTGGTCAGGAAGGTCACGCGTTCGGTCTGCACATCACGTCTCCTTTATCATGGACATGATAATGTGCGGATGACCGCGCCGCAACAGCCGTCACAGCGGAATGTTGTCATGCTTCTTCCACGGGTTCTCCAGCGACTTGCCGGCGAGCTTGCGCAGGCCTAGCGCGATGCGGCGGCGGGTGGAGTGGGGCATGATGACTTCGTCGATGAACCCCTTCGACGCTGCCACGAACGGGTTGGCGAAGCGCGCCTCGTACTCGGCGGTACGCTCGGCGATCTCCTCCGGCGTCCGGCCGCGGAAGATGATCTCGACCGCGCCCTTCGCGCCCATCACCGCGATTTCCGCTGTCGGCCAGGCGTAATTCAAATCACCGCGCAGATGCTTCGATGCCATCACGTCGTAGGCGCCGCCGTACGCCTTGCGCGTGATGACGGCGATCTTCGGAACCGTCGCCTCGGCATAGGCGAACAACAGCTTCGCGCCGTGCTTGATGATACCGTTATGCTCCTGGGCAGTACCGGGCAGGAAGCCGGGCACGTCGACGAAGGTGA
>NZ_JBELMJ010000015.1:59751-74057 GCF_042095875.1 Sphingomonas sp. | reverse complement strand
CCGGTGCCCGAGTGGAGAGTGCGATGCGTGCGGGGCGTTTTTCCGGTTTGCTGGCGGGTGCGGCGATGCTCGCGTCGTGCGGTGGGGGCGATGGCGGGTCGACGAGCGGCGGGGTGCCGATCGCGTCCGCCCCGGCGCCGACCCCGGCACCCAGCGCGACGCCCACCCCGACCGCGGCGGCGGGCTGCTCGCTGCGTGAGCGGCAGGACTGGGCGCTCGCGCAGTTGAACGAATGGTATCTGTTCCCCGAACTGCTGCCCGCCTCGCTCAGCCCGGCGGGTTACACGACGGTCGACGATTACGTCGACGCGCTGACCGCGACCGCGCGCGCGCAGCGCAAGGACCGGTTCTTCACCTACCTGACCTCGATCGCCGAGGAGAACGCCTATTACAGCGCCGGCGCGAGCGGCGGCTTCGGCATCCGCCTGGGCTACTACACCACCAACCGCCGCGTCGGCATCATCGAAGCGTTCGAGGGCGCGCCCGCGCTCGCCGCCGGGCTCGACCGCGGCACCGAGATCCTGGCGGTGGGGACCAGCGAAGCGACGCTGCGCACCACCAGCGACATCATCGCCGCCGCCGGACCGCAGGGCGTGGCCGACGCGCTCGGCCCCGATACCCCGGGCACCGTGCGCGTGCTGCGCGTGTCGGACAACGCGGGCACGCGCAACGTGACGCTGACCAAGGCGGAGTTCACGCTGACGCCGGTGTCGTCGCGCTACGGCGCGAAGATCATCACCGACAACGGGATGCGCGTCGGCTACGTCAACCTGCGCACCTTCATCGGCACCGCCGACGCCGGGCTGCGATCGGCGTTCCAGCAGTTCCGCGACGCGGGCGTCACCAACATCATCGTCGACGTGCGCTACAACGGCGGCGGGCTGATCTCGATCGCCGAATTGTTCACCAACCTGCTCGGCGGCGGTCGCTCGACCAGCGACGTGCAGACCTATGTCACGTTCCGCCCGTCCAAGTCGGCGCAGAACGAGACCACCTTCTTCGCACCCGAGCCGCAATCGGTCACCCCGACCAAGATCGCCTTCATCGGCACCGGCAATACCGCGTCGGCGAGCGAGTACGTCATCAACGCGATGATCCCGTACCTGCGCGCCAACGTCGCGCTGATCGGCAGCAACACCTACGGCAAGCCGGTGGGGCAGATCGCGCTCGACCGCTCGCAGTGCGACGACCGGCTGCGCGTCGTCGCGCTCGCGCTGCAGAATGCGGCGCGGCAGGGCGATTACTACGACGGGCTCGCGACCAAGGTGGAGGCATCGTGCCAGGCGGTCGACGACTCAACCTACCAGATGGGCGACCCGCGCGAGGCGTCGACGCGCGCGGCGCTCAACTTCCTGCAAGGCCGCGGGTGCACGCGGATCGGCGCCACCGCCGCGGCCGCGCGCACCGCGACGCCGTTCGCGCAGACGCGCGAGCTGATCAGCCCCGAGCGCCCGTCGACCGCGCAGCGCGAGACGCCCGGGCTGTTCTGACCGCGCGCGCGATCGGCTAACACGACACGCCCGCGCGCATCGCAGGCTGGTTAGCCGCGCTCGCGCGCGCTAGGCGGTGCTGGTCGGTCTGCGCGAAAGGTGAGCAATGGCATTCTGCACCCAATGCGGCACGCGATTGCCCGATGCCGCGCGCTTCTGCCCGCGCTGCGGCGCGCCCGTGCCCGTCGCCGAGGCGCCGGCCGAGGAAGGCGGCGACCGCGCCGCAGCCCCGTCATCCTTGCCGCCGGAAGGGCTGCACTTCGGCCCCGATCCGCGATCCGACTTCGCTGGCGGCCGCGCGGAGCAGCGCCGCGCAACGCCGCCCCCGCCGCTGACGCGCGCGCCGTTCGCGACCGAGCCGGTCGAGGACGAGGATGACGGCGGTACCGGCACGGGAACGCGGCTGCTCGTCATCCTGGCGCTGATCGCGGCGGCGGTGCTCGCGATCGTGTTCTGGCAGCAGCGCGAGGGCGCGCGCCCCGTGGCGGAGAGCGCGACCAATCTGAGCGACGCCACCGCCGGCTCGGGCGCCGAACCGGGCGACCTGCCGAGCGACGCGCCGACCGAGATCGCGGCCGAACCGACACCCGAGCCGACGCCCACGCCGGCCCCGAGCGTGGAGGTGGTGCAGACCGGCGACGAGATCGGCTCCACCGCCTCGCTCGACCCGAACGGTGAGGCGGCGATCCCCGCCGCCGCGATCGACGCCGCCTTCGCCGACGATCCCGACCGCGCGAGCGAGGAGTTCCCCGGCCCGGTCACCGTGCGCGGCACCGTGATCGGACTATTGTCCGATTCGCCGCCCGCGCTGAGCCTGGAGGGGTATCAGCGCGGCGGGATCGTCGTGGCGGCACTCGCGCGGGGACAGCGCGACGCGGTGGAGCTGCTGTCGCGCGGGTCGGTGGTGCGGCTGCGCTGCGCGTCGGTGCGCCACCAGGCGGGCACCACCGTGCTCGACGGCTGCCGCATCTGAGCGGGCGGGCGCCGGCGCACGCACCGACCGTCGCGGTTGAGCGCGGCGCCGCGCTTCTCTAGGGCCGCGCGGATGACCGCTTCCCCGATCGTCACCCGCTTCGCGCCCTCGCCGACCGGCCGGCTCCACGTCGGCAACGTGCGCGCCGCGCTGCACAACTGGATGTGGGCGCGAAAGAACAACGGGCGCTTCATCCTGCGGATCGACGACACCGACGCGGCGCGCAGCGATGAGCGCTTCGTCGACGCGATCCGCGCCGACCTCGCCTGGCTCGGGCTCCACCCCGACCGGGAGGAGCGGCAGTCGGCGCGCTTCGACCGCTACGACGCGGTGTTCGAGGAGCTGCGCGCGGCCGGGCGCATCTACCCGGCGTACGAGAGCGCGCAGGAACTGGACCTCAAACGCAAGATCGCGCGCGGGCGCGGGCTGCCGCCGGTGTACGACCGCGCCGCGCTGTCGCTGACCACGGCGGACCACGCGCGGTTCGAGGCGGAGGGCACGCGCCCGCACTGGCGCTTCAGGCTCGACCACGATGCGCCGATCACCTGGGACGACCTGATCCGCGGGGCCCAATCGTTCGATCCCGCGCAGTTGAGCGACCCCGTGATCCGCCGCGCCGACGGATCGTGGCTGTACCTGCTGCCGAGCGCGATCGACGACGTCGACATGGGCGTGACCCACGTCGTGCGCGGCGAGGACCACGTGTCGAACACCGCGCTGCAGCTGCAGATGTTCGACGCGATGCGGGCGGCGCACCCGCGCTTCGCGCACGAGGCGTTGCTGACGGGCGCGGAGGGCAAATTGTCCAAGCGGCTGGGTGCACTGGGCATGGACGAGCTGCGCGAGAGCGGCATCGAGCCCGCCGCGATCGTCTCGCTGCTCGCGCGGCTGGGCACGAGCGATCCGGTCGAGCCGGTGGTCGACCCCGCCCCGCTGATCGAAGCGTTCGACTTCGCGCATTTCGGCCGCGCGCCCGCGCGCTTCGACGAGGCGGAGCTGGCGCAGGTCAACGCGCGCGTCGTCCACCAGCTTGATTACGACGCGGTCGCCGATCGCCTGCCCGCCGGCATGGATGCGAGCGGATGGGCGGCGGTGCGGCCGAACCTGCACGAGGTCGCCGAGGCGGCGGACTGGTGGCACGTCGTCGAGGGACCGATCGACGCGGTCGCGGCGGGCGAGGACGCCGATTACCTGGCGCAGGCCGCCGCCGCCGCGCGCGCGATCGACTGGGCGGGCGACCCGTGGCACGCGCTGACCAACGCGCTGAAGGCCGATACCGGGCGCAAGGGCAAGGCGCTGTTCCTGCCCTTGCGCCGCGCCTTGACCGGGCGCGACCACGGCCCCGACATGGCGGCGCTGCTGCCGCTGATCGGGCAGGCGCGCAGCCTCGCGCGGCTGGAGGCGGCGGCCCGCGGGTAAGGGACTCGCACGCGACACGCGCGCGTCCTATATCGGTTCCATGCAATTCTTCAGCCGCATGTCCCCGGTGCGCGCCTACCGCGACCTTCGTTTCTTCCTGAACCAGCGGCAGCCGTACGAATTGTGGTTCCTGGTGCTCGCGGTCACGATCACCAGCGTGCTGGTCTGGGCGTTCGCGCACGATTCGTACTTCGAGAAGGAGTACAAGCCCAACATCATCTACGTCGAGCAATACCGGCTCGACCGCACCGACGCGCAGATCATCGCGCAGCAGAAGATCGACCAGCCGGCGATCGACGCCGCCAAGGCCAAGCAGGCCGCGCGCGAGGAGAAGTTGCGGCAATCGTTCAAGAAGATGGACGACGCGATGACCCGCCTCGGCATCTGACCGACCGGTGATCCGCCCGTCCGCCGACGACGCGCGCTGGATGGGCGCAAGCCTAGCGCTCGCCGAGCGGACGCGGGGGGTGACCGCGCCCAATCCCAACGTCGGCTGCGTGATCGTCGCGGGCGGCGTGGTGGTCGGACGTGGCTGGACGCAGGCGGGCGGGCGTCCGCACGCCGAGGCGATGGCGCTGGAACAGGCGCGCGCGCGCGCCGCGGGCGCGACCGCCTACGTCACGCTGGAGCCGTGCGCGCACGTGTCGCCGCGCGGGCCGGCGTGCAGCGACCTGCTCGTCGCCGCGGGCGTCGCGCGCGTCGTCGTCGCGCATCCCGATCCTGATCCGCGCACCGATGGGCGGGGAATAGCGCGACTGCGCGCCGCGGGGATCGCGGTCGAGGTCGGCGTGCGTGCGGTGGACGCAGCGCGCGTGATGGCGGGCTTCCTGACGCGCCGCGCCCACGCGCGCCCGTTCGTGACGCTCAAGCTCGCGCTGTCGCTCGACGGCGCGGCGGCGATGGCGGACGGGCGCAGCCAGTGGATCACCGGCGCCGAGGCGCGCGCGCACGCGCACGCGGAGCGCGCGCGGCACGAGGCCATCCTGGTCGGGCGCGGCACGTGGGAGGCGGATCGTCCGCGGCTCGACGTGCGGCTGCCCGGCCTGAAACAGCGCGCGCCCGAACGGGTGGTGCTGTCGTCGCAGCCGGTTCCCGGCGTGCGGACGATCGCGCAGCCGGCGGAGATTGCGACACTCGCGGGCGATCACCTGCTGGTCGAAGGCGGGGCGCGGACCGCCGCCGCCTTCCTCGACGCCGAGCTGGTCGACCGGCTGCTGCTCTATCGCGCGCCGGTGATCGTCGGCGGCGGGCGGACGCTGCCCGACATCGGCCTCGCCGACCTCGCGGACGCGCACGGACGCTGGCGGCTGCACGACGCGCGCGCGCTTGGCAGCGACCGCGTCGAGGTCTACGAGCGCGGCTGAGAGGCAATATGTTTACCGGGATCATCTCCGACATCGGCACGGTCGAGCGCGTGGAGCGCGGCGGCGACACGCGCCTGCGCATCGGCACCGCCTACGACACCGACACCGTCGACCTGGGCGCGTCGATCGCCTGCTCGGGCGTGTGCCTGACCGTGGTGGACAAGGGTCAGGACGCGGGCCGCCACTGGTTCGCGGTCGACGTCTCGGGCGAGACGATCAGCCGCACCGCGGACGGACAGTGGCAGGAGGGCGCGGCGCTCAACCTGGAACGCGCGATGAAGCTGGGTGACGAGCTGGGCGGGCACATCGTCACGGGCCATGTCGACGGCGTGGCGCAGGTGACCGAGGTGATCCCGGACGGAGACTCGCGCCGGATCGGCATCCGCGTGCCCGCCGACCTCGCCCCCTTCCTCGCACCCAAGGGATCGGTGACGGTCGACGGCGTGTCGCTGACGGTCAACGCGGTCGAGGACGCGGCCGACGGCTCCACCTTCACGATCAACCTGATTCCGCACACGCAGGCAGTGACGACGCTGGGTGCGCTCGCGCCCGGTCAGGCGGTCAACATCGAGATCGACGTCCTCGCCCGTTACCTCCAACGGATGGAGCTTTACCGTGGCCGCTAACCCCGAACTAGCCCGCCTGCGGCACGGTTACCTCTCGTCGCCCGAAGAGATCATCGACGAGGCGCGCAACGGACGCATGTTCATCCTGGTCGACGACGAGGACCGCGAGAACGAGGGCGACCTCGTCATCCCGGCGCAGATGGCGACGCCGGAGAAGATCAACTTCATGGCGCGCCACGGCCGCGGGCTAATCTGCCTGGCGATGACCAAGTCGCGGGTCGACACGCTCGGGCTCGAGCTGATGAGCCGCAACAACGGCACCCGACACGAGACCGCCTTCACCGTCTCGATCGAGGCGCGCGAGGGCGTGACGACGGGCATCTCGGCCGCCGATCGCGCGTGCACGATCGCGGTCGCGATCGACGGCACCAAGGACAAGGCCGATATTGTCACGCCGGGCCACGTCTTCCCGCTCGTCGCGCGCGACGGCGGCGTGCTGGTGCGCGCGGGGCATACCGAGGCGGCGGTCGACGTGTCGCGGCTGGCGGGGCTCAACCCCTCGGGCGTGATCTGCGAGATCATGAACGAGGACGGGACGATGGCGCGGATGGACGACCTCGTGTCGTTCGCGCAGCTCCACAACCTGAAGATCGGCACGATCCGCGACCTGATCGCCTATCGCCGCCGCCACGATCACCTGGTCGAACTGGCGAGCGAGGCGCCGTTCAAGAGCCGCTGGGGCGGCGACTGGACCGTGCGCGCGTATCGCAACAAGGCGACGGGGACCGAGCAGATCGCGCTGGTGAAGGGCCGCGTCGACGCGAACAGGCCGACGCTGGTCCGCATGCACGCGCTGTCGCCGTTCGCGGACATGTTCGGCGAGGACAGCGACCGCGCGCGGCTGCTGTCGCGTTCGATGGAGCTGATCGCCGAGGAAGGCGCGGGCGTCATCATCGTCATCAACCGCCACCGTGCCGACGCCTTCACCACCGCGGTCAAGATGAAGGTCGGCGAGCCGGTCGAGGTCGAGATGGAGGAATTGCGCGACTACGGCGTCGGCGCGATGATCCTGGCCGAACTCGGCGTCCACGACATGGTGCTCCTCACCAACACGCACCACACGCTGGTCGGCTTGGACGGCTACGGCCTGTCGATCGTCGGCGAGCGCAAGATCGACTGACTCTCGGAGTAACCAGATGGCGCATTTCCTCATCGTCGAGGCGCGGTTCTACGATCACCTGAACGACATGCTGGTCGCGGGCGCCGAGGCCGCATTGAAGGACGCGGGCCACAGTTGCGAGGTCGCGACCGTGCCCGGCGCGCTCGAGGTGCCCGGCGCGATCGCGCTGGCGGCGGAGACGGGGCGCTTCGACGGGTTCGTGGCGCTGGGCGTCGTGATCCGCGGCGAGACCTACCATTTCGAGATCGTGTCGAACGAGAGCGCGCGCGGGATCATGGCGCTGACGATGGACGGTATCCCGATCGGCAACGGCATTCTGACGACCGAGAACGAGCAGCAGGCGATCGTTCGCGCCGATCCGGCACAGCTCGACAAGGGCGGGGGCGCGGCGAAAGCGGCGCTCGCGATGCTCGACCTGAAATCGCGGCTCGGCTGACGCGCCCGTGGACATGCCGCCAACCCGCTTCCGCGTCGTGGAGCGCGGGCGGCGGCTGGAGGTGATCGACACCGCGACCGGGCAGGCGCTGGGCAGCAAGCCCCGCCCGACACCCGCCGCGCCAGCCGCGGGCGCGCGCCGCGACGACACGCCGCTGCTGCTGGACCGGGTGCTGGACCGGCCCGCCGACGAGCGCGCCGCGCCTGAGCGAACCAGGGGCGGACTGCCGCGCGTCACCCGCTTCGACGGCAGTCTCAGCGTCACGACTCGCGCCTTCTACGACGATCGCGCACCGCGCACGGTCACGCTCGACCCGGCGCGCGCGACGATGCTGCGCTGGGCGGCCTTCGCGCTGCTGGTGCTGCTGATCGTCACGCCGGTGCTGCTGCTCAGCCTCGCCTGGTCGAGCCTGCCGCTGCTGTTCGCGCTCGGCGCGGTGGCGTTCAACCCGAAGATGCGCGAGCGGCTGCGCGCCGGCACAACCGCGCTGATCGACCGCTACGCCGACCCGGCGTGAGCTGCCCCGCCGCGTGACCGGCGGGGCGGCAGTGTTCACGCGTCCGCGCGCTCCAGCGCGGGATAGTCGACGTAGCCCTCGGGTCCGGGCGTGTAGAAGGTCTTCGGATTGGGCTTGTTGAACCCTGCCCCGGTGCGAAAACGCTCGACCAGATCGGGGTTGGCGATCCACAACCGGCCCCAGGCGATCGCGTCGGCGACGCCCGCGTCGAGGTCCGCCTGCCCCGCTTCCTGCGTGTAATCCTGGTTGAGCACCAGCGGGCCGGTGAACACCTCGCGAATCTTCGGGCTCAGCTTGGGCACGTCGGTGGTGCCGAACGTCCCCTCCGGCCCGACCTCGCGCAACTCCAGGAAGCCGATGCCGAGCTCGTCCAGCGCCTTGGCCGCGGGCACGAACACCGCTGCGGGATTGCTGTCGTCCGCGCCCTGCGTCTCGCCGTTGGGCGACAGGCGGATCGAGGTACGGCCCGCACCCACTTCCGCGATCACGCGCTCGGTCACTTCGCGCATCAGGCGGATGCGGTTCTCCGGCGAGCCGCCGTACTCGTCGTCGCGATCGTTGGTGTTGTCGCGCAGGAATTGGTCGATCAGGTAACCGTTCGCGCCGTGGATCTGCACGCCGTCGAACCCGGCGCGGACCGCGTTGCGCGCGGCGGCGGCGTAATCGTCGAGCGTGGTGCGGATCTCGTCCACCGACAGCGCGCGCGGCGTGTCGTACGGATTCTTCGCCGGATCGGGATCGTGGTAGGGCGCGCGCTTGGTGGAGGACGACACCGACTGGATGCCGGTCACGTCGGGACGCGCGAGCCGGCCCATGTGCCACAATTGCGCGACGATGCGCCCGCCGGCCTCGTGCACCGCCGCGGTCACCGGCTTCCACGCCTCGACCTGCTGGTCGGTCCACAGACCCGGCGTGCTCGGCCAGCCGAGCCCCTGCCGGCTGATCCCCGTCGCCTCCGAGATGATGAGGCCGGCGGACGCGCGCTGGCGGTAGTAGTCGATCATCAGATCGGTCGGCACGTGATCCTTGGTCGCGCGCGAGCGGGTGAGCGGCGCCATGAGGATGCGGTTGGGCGCCTCGATCGCGCCGAGGGTAATGGAGTCGAACAGGCTGGGCATTAAGGGGCCTTTCCGTTTCATTCAGCTACCTGACGCCGCACACATAGGACGCTAAGGGGCGGCATGCACCACAGCGCGCACCCAAGAAATGCTTCGCCGCCGCCAAGCGCGCTCGCCGAGGGTGCGGTTCCGGACGCGCGCGGGGACGGCGTGCCGATCCCGATTCCGGGTCCGATGCCGCTCGGCAACGGCGAGAGCGGCCACGCCGGCGAGGGCGCGCCCGCGCTGCCGCTGCTCGCGGTCGTCGTCGCCAACGTCGCGCTCGCGTTCGGGCCGTGGTTCGTGCGGCTGGCCGACACCGGGCCGGTCGCCGCCGCCTTCTGGCGCATGGCGCTCGCGGTGCCGCTGATCGTCGTGCTCGCGGTCGTGAGCGGCATGCGCGCGACGGCGCTGCGGCTGCCGGGCAGGATGTGGTGGCTGCTGGCACTCGCCGGCGTCGCCTTCGCGCTCGACCTCGGCAGCTGGCACGTCGGTATCCTGCAGACGACGCTCGCCAACGCGACGCTGTTCGGTAATTCGGCGACCTTCATCTTTCCGATCTACGGCTTCGTGGTCGCGCGCGCCTGGCCGACGCGGACGCAGGGGTCCGCGCTGCTGCTGGCGGCACTCGGCGCGGGATTGCTGATGGGGCGGTCGTACCAGCTCGATCCGCGGCACCTGGTCGGCGACCTGCTGTGCGTGCTCGCGGGGGTGCTCTACGCAGTCTATTTCGTGCTGATGGCGGGGGTGCGCCGCACAATGGCGCCGTGGCCCGCGCTGGCGCTGTCCTCGCTCGCCGCGCTCGCGCCGCTGCTCGCGATCGCGCTGGCGCTGGGCGAGCGGGTGGTACCGGGCGACTGGTGGCCGCTGATCGGCCTCGCGCTCGTCAGCCAGGTGCTGGGGCAGGGTTGCATGATCTACGCGCTGGGAAAGCTCAGCCCGCTCGTGATCGGGCTCGCGTTGCTGCTCCAGCCCGTCGTGGCGGCGACGATCGGCTGGCTCGTCTACGGCGAGGCGCTGGGCGCCCCCGACCTGTTCGGCGCGGCGATGGTCGCGGTCGCGCTGGTGCTGGTGCGCCGCAGTCCCCAAGTGGTAAAGGCGGCGGCCGGGCCGCGAGCGGCGAACGAGGTGCGGTGATGACGGACACGATGGTGAGCGATGCGGCGCACGACCCCGCCGACCTGACACTCGACGAGGTGCGCCAGCAGCTCGCCCCCGCGATCGCCAGCAACGCCGCGTTCGACGGCTGGAGCGACGAGGCGCGCGACTACGCCGCGGAAGGGGCGGGCATCGACCGCGACGTGGCGAAACTGGCATTCGAGGGCGGCGCCCCGGCGATGGTCGACGCCTGGTTCGAGCACGTCGACGCCGAGATGGCGGCGCGACTGCCCGCCGAGCGACTAGCGGACATGAAGATACGCCAGCGCATCACCGCACTGATCGAGACGCGGCTCGACATCCTGGCGCCCGACCGCGAGTCGCTGCGCCGCGCGATCGCGATCCTGGCACTGCCGACCAACGGGCTACGTGCCGCGCGGCTCGGCTGGCGCAGCGCCGACCGGATGTGGCGGCTCGCGGGCGACACCGCGACCGACTACAACCACTACACCAAGCGCGCGATGCTGCTCGCCACCTACGCCGCGACGATCACGGCCTTCCTCGACGACGACAGCGAGGGTCACGCCGAGACGCGCGCGTTCCTGGCGCGGCGGATCGACAACATCATGGCGATCGAGAAGGCGAAGGCGAGCGCCACCGCGCGCACGCGCTACCACCCAAGCCTGTCGCGCTTCGTCGGCCGGCTGCGCTATCCGGTGGCATGACGCACCGTCGCGCGACGCGTGCCGCGAGTAATTGATAATCACTCGCAGAGGGCTTATACCATCCCCGTGACCGCGCCGCTCAACCTCGAAACCCTCCCGCGCCACCAGGCCGCGACCGTTGATTCGATCGAGTGGGCGCGCCTCGCGACGCCAGAGGCGCGGCGGCTGCGCGAACTGGGCTTCGACGCCGGCGTGTCGATCGAGGTGCTGCACCGCGCGCGCTTCGGCGGCGGGCCGATCGCCTGCCGCATCGGGCGCATGACGGTGGCGCTGCGCCGCGTGGTGGCGGGTGCGGTGCGCGTCTCGCTCGATCCGCTGCCCGCCGAGTGATCGCACGCGTTTCGGGCAACGCCGGCTGACATGCATGCCTCGCCGCTGGTCGCGATGGTCGGCAACCCCAACGCCGGCAAGAGCGCGCTGTTCAACGCGCTGACCGGCGCGCGGCAGAAGGTCGGCAACTATCCGGGCGTCACGGTCGAGCGTCACTCGGGGCGCCTGTCGCTCGACGACGGTCGCCCGGTCGAACTCGTCGACCTGCCCGGCACCTACAGCCTCGATCCCGCGTCCGCCGACGAGCGCGTGACCGTCGACGTGGTGACCGGGCGCGGCGGGTTCGAGCGGCGGCCCGACGCGATGATCGTCGTGGTCGACGCCTCCAACCTCGACAACCACCTGCGCTTCGCGCTCCAGCTGATCGCGTTGAAGCTCCCGGTCGTCGTCGCGCTCAACATGGTCGACCTCGCCGAGCGCGACGGGCTGACGCTCGACCCGGACGTGCTCGCGCGCGAACTTGGCGTGCCGGTGGTGCCGACGGTGGCGGTGCGCCGCCGCGGGATCGACCTGCTCAAGCAACAGCTCGGGACCCTGCTCGGCCAGCGCGTGCCCGCGCGCGCTTCCATTGATGCCGCGCCTGAGGAGATCGGCGTGCTGCAACGCCGCGCGCGCCAGATCGCGAGCGCCGCGACCGTCAGCGAGACGCCGAGGCGGCGCTGGAACCACGCGCTCGACGCGGTCGCGCTCCACCCGGTTGTCGGCCCCGTCCTGCTCGTCGCGCTGCTGTTCGTCATGTTTCAGGCGGTGTTCACCTGGTCGGAGGCGCCGATCGGCTGGATCGAGGGCGCGTTCGCGGCCGCGGACGACGCGATCAAGTCTGTGATGCCCGACGGCTTCCTACGCTCGCTGCTCACCGATGGCGTGATCGCGGGCGTCGGCGCGGTGGTCGTGTTCCTGCCGCAGATCCTGATCCTGTTCGCCTTCATCCTGGTGCTCGAGGCATCGGGTTACATGGTGCGCGCCGCGTTCCTGATGGACCGGATGATGAGCCGCGTCGGACTGTCGGGGCGTGCGTTCATCCCGCTGCTCTCCTCGTTCGCCTGCGCGGTGCCCGGCATCATGGCGACGCGCACGATCGACGACGAGAAGGACCGGCTGACCACGATCCTGATCGCGCCGTTGATGACCTGTTCGGCGCGGTTGCCGGTCTACACGATCATCATCGGCGCGTTCATTCCCAACACGCTGGTGGCGGGGTTCGTCGGATTGCAGGGGCTGGTGTTGCTGGTGCTCTACCTGCTCGGCATCCTGGGCGCGTTCGTCGCCGCGCTCGTGCTGCGCCGGACGGTCACGCAGGGCGCCTCGTCGGGCTTCATGATGGAAATGCCCAAGTACCAGATGCCGCGCTTTCGCGACGTCGCGATCGGGCTGTGGCAGCGCGCCTACATCTTCCTGAAGCGCGCGGGCACCACCATCGCGCTCACCACCGTGATCCTGTGGGCGCTGCTGTCCTTTCCCAAGGCGCCCGCGGGGCAGAGCCAGGTCGATTACTCGGTCGCTGGCCGGATCGCGAACGGGATCGAGGTCGCGGTGCGCCCGATCGGGTTCAACCGTGACATCGCGCTGGCGCTGATCCCCGCGATGGCGGCGCGCGAGGTCGCGGTGGCGGCGATCGGCACCGTCTACGCGGTCGACGATCCCGAGGACGCGCAGGGGACACGCACCATCGTTGAGAACCTGCGCCACCGCTGGACGCTGCCGACCGCGCTCGCGTTTCTGATGTGGTTCGTGTTCGCGCCGCAGTGCATTTCCACCATCGCGGTGACCAGGCGCGAGACGAACGGGTGGATATGGCCGCTGTTCATGATTGGCTATCTGTTCGCCGCGGCCTACATCATGGCCGGATTAACCTACTGGCTGGCGGTCGCCGTCGGCCTTTGAAGAGGCAGGAATGGCAGGCAGCGTCAACAAGGTCATCATCGTCGGCAATCTCGGGCGCGACCCCGAATCGCGCTCGTTCCAGAACGGCGGCAAGGTGGTCAACCTGCGGATCGCCACGTCCGAATCGTGGAAGGACCGCAATTCGGGCGAGAAGAAGGAGCGCACCGAGTGGCACTCGGTCGCGATCTTTAGTGAGGGCCTAGCTGGCGTCGCCGAGCGGTTCCTGCGCAAGGGCTCCAAGGTGTACATCGAGGGCCAGCTCCAGACCCGCAAGTGGCAGGACCAGCAGGGTCAGGACCGCTACTCGACCGAGATCGTGCTCCAGGGTCCGGGCGCGGTGATGACGATGCTCGACGGTCCCGGCGGCGGTGGCGGCGGCGGCGGTGCGCGCGACGACTTCGGTGGCGGTGACGATTTCGGCGGCGGCAGTCGCGGCGGCTCGCGCGGCGGTGGCGGCTTCGGCGGCGGGTCGGGCGGCGCGCGCGTCGGATCATCTGGCGGCGGATCATCTGGCGGCTCTGGCAATTTCGGTGGCGGCTACGCGGACGACCTCGACGACGACGTTCCGTTCTAAGTGAGCGAGGCCCCGCCACTACCGGCACCGGCCGCGCGCGGCTGGAAGATCGACGAAGCGCGCCGGCGCGCGGTGCTCGACGCCTACGAACTCGACGCGCTGCGCGACTCGGCCGCGCTGCGGCAGATCACCGACTTCGCCGCGCGGCTGTGCGACGCGCCGATCGCGCTGGTCAGCCTGGTCGAGGAACGTCGCCAGATGTTCCTGTCGCGCACCGGGCTCGACGCCGGCGAGACGCCGCGCGCGCAGAGCCTGTGCGCGCACGCGATGCTGGAGGACGACGTGATGGTCGTCCCCGACACGTCGCGCGATCCGCGCTTCGCCGACAATCCGCTGGTCACGGGCGACACCCACATCCGCTTCTACGCCGGCGCCCCTTTGGTGTCGGACGACGGCATCCCGCTCGGCTCGTTGTGCGTCATCG
This sequence comes from Sphingomonas sp., assembly GCF_042095875.1. Classification (GTDB taxonomy): domain Bacteria; phylum Pseudomonadota; class Alphaproteobacteria; order Sphingomonadales; family Sphingomonadaceae; genus Sphingomonas. Next base: position 59,980 of record NZ_JBELMJ010000015.1, on the reverse strand, counting down.
ACACCGAGCCGCGCGACGGGCTGACCGCGATCCAGCACGAGGGGCTGCTGGTGCTCGCCGCCAACGTGCTCGCGCGGCTGCGCGATTCGCGCGATGGTGCTGCGTGGCGCGCGGCGGAGAACGACGCGCGCCGCGCGGCGCTCGACAGCGAGACGCGCTTTCGCACGCTCGCCGACACCATGCCGCAGATGGTGTGGTCGACGCTGCCCGACGGTTATCACGATTACTA
>NZ_JBELMJ010000015.1:0-59651 GCF_042095875.1 Sphingomonas sp. | reverse complement strand
ACACCATGCCGCAGATGGTGTGGTCGACGCTGCCCGACGGTTATCACGATTACTACAACGCGCGCTGGTACGAGTTCACCGGCATGCCCGTGGGCTCGACCGACGGCGCGGAATGGAACGGCGTGTTCCACCCCGACGATCAGGAGCGCGCCTGGGCGGTGTGGCGCCACTCGCTCGAGACCGGCGACGCGTACCAGATCGAGTACCGGCTGCGGCACCACGACGGCAGCTACCGTTGGGTGCTCGGCCGCGCGCTGCCGATCCGCGACGACAACGGGCGGATCACGCGCTGGTTCGGCACCTGCACCGACATCCACGAGCAGAAGCTCGCGCTCGAGCAGCGCGAGATCATCAGCCAGGAATTGTCGCACCGGATCAAGAACATCTTCGCGGTGATCGCGGGGCTGATCCAGTTCGCCGCGCGCAGCCATCCCGGCTTCGCAGCCGTAGCGACCGACCTGCGCCAGCGCATTACCGCGCTGGGGCGCGCGCACGATTTCGTCCGTCCGCACAGCCCGCAGTCGCGCCCCGTCGGCGCGCAGGACAGCCTGCGCGGACTGCTCGACCAGTTGTTCGCGCCCTACCAGTCGCACGCGGACGGCGGCGCGCGCATCGCGGTGAGCGGGAACGACCTCGTCGTCGACGACCGCGCCGCCACCCCGCTCGCGCTGTTGTTCCACGAACTCGCGACCAACGCGACCAAGTATGGCGCGCTATCGGTGGACGGCGGCACGGTCACGCTCGCCATCGCCGAGGACAGCGACGACGTGGTGATGACGTGGCGCGAGAGCGGCGGCCCCACGCTCGACGGCGCCAGCGAACACGTCGGTTTCGGCACGCAGTTGATCGAATTGTCCGCGGTGCGCCAGCTCGGCGGTACGATCGAGCGCGACTGGCGATCGACGGGCCTGATCGTCACCGCGCGCGCGCCCCGATCGGCGTTCAGCCGATCGAGTACAGTCTAACTGCGGCGTTCAGCCTGCCGCGTTGAGCCTGACGAAATCGCGGTCGTTCGACACGCCCTGCGCCCCTGCCGCCGCCATCGCGGCCGCGGCGAGGATCGCCTGGTCGCTGAACGGCTTGCGCACGTAGCCGAGCGCGTCGGGCACCGATCCGATCTGTCCCGGATTGGCGGTCACGAACACCACCTTGACGCCGTAGTCGCGCGCGATCCGTTCCGCGATCACCGGTCCCGTCGGTCCGTCGCGCAGATTGACGTCGACGAACGCGAACGAGCAGGTCGGCGCCGCCGCGAGCGCTTGTGCGCTGTCGGCGGCGATCGCGCGCACCTCGTACCCCGCGTCGACCAGAATCCGTTCCAGGTCGAGGGCAACGAAGATCTCGTCTTCAACGATGAGCGCGGTCTTGGGCATCGGTCTCGTGATGGTTGCTCTAAGGTTCAGCTAACCTCAGTCAACCTTGATGGTTCCGGGCGAGCAGGAATACGGCGTGTTCGGCCATGAAATTGGCCGCCGCCCTGCCGATCTCCTTGTCGCCCGACAGGAACCAGGCGCGCTCCACCACCATGCCGCGGGTGCGCAGAAAGGCGCGGAAATCGTCGATCGTGACGTGATGGATGTTGGGCGTGTCGTACCATTCCTCCGGCAGCAACCGCGTCACCGGCATCCGCCCGCCCCAGAGCAGCGACAGCCGCACGCGCCAGTGCGCGAAATTGGGGAAGCTGACGAACGCGCGCCGCCCGATCCTGAGCAGGTGGTCGAGCACGAGGTGCGGCGCGCGCGCGGTCTGCAACGTCTGGCTGAGGATCGCGTAGTCGAAGCTCGCGTCGGGGTAGCCCGCCAGGTCCACGTCGGCGTCGCCCTGGATCACGCTCAACCCGCGCGCGACCGCGTCGGCGACCTTGACCGCGTCGATCTCCAGCCCGCGCGCGTCGACCCCCGCGCGGTCGCGCAGCGCCGCCATCAGGTCGCCCGTCCCGCACCCGACGTCGAGCACGCGGCTGCCGCGCGCGACGTGCGCGGCGATGATCCGCAGGTCGGGGCGCAGCGCCACGGCGCCTGTCGCGTCGACCGTCACGGCGCGTCCGCCAGCATCGCGGCGAACGCGGGCGCGAGCCGCTCCATGTAGCGCTCGGGGCGCAGCAGCGGCGTGAAGCCCAGCGCCGCGTAGACGCCGTGCGCGTCGGCGGTGACCAGCCCGACGCGGCGGATGCCGGCGTAATCGGGATGTTTGAGGAACCAGCGCACCATGTCGCGCCCGATCCCCTGCCCGCGCGCGCCCTCCTCGACCCACACGTCGGCGAGCCAGGCGAAGGTCGCACGATCGGTGATCATCCGCGCGAACCCGCGCTGCTCGCCCGCCTCGTCATACGCGCCCAGGCAGTGCGATCCCGCGATCGCGCGCTCCACCAGCGAGCGCTCGATGCCGGGCGACCAGTAGCTCGACGCCAGCCAGCCGTGCACCCGCGCGACGTCGATCCGCGCGCGATCGTCGTCGAGCGCGATCACGCCCTCGCCTCGCGCAAGAAGCCGGCGACGATGCGGTCGAGTTCGGGCGAATCGAGCAGGAACGCGTCGTGGCCGTAGGGGCTCGACAGTTCCACGAAGCTCGCCGGCGCGCCCGCGGCGTTCAGCGCCTGCACGATCGCGCGCGACTCCGCGGTCGGATACAGCCAGTCGGTGTCGAAGCTGACGAGGCAGAAGCGCGTTTCGGGCGCGAATGCGCTGGCGAGCCGCCCGCCATGCTCCTCCGCCAAGTCGTAATAATCCATCGCGCGCGTGATATAGAGGTAGGAATTGGCGTCGAACCGGTCGGTGAAGGTCAGCCCCTGGTGCCTGAGGTAACTCTCGATCTGGAAATCGGCGTCGAAGCCGAAGCTCTTGGCCTCCCTCGCCTGCAACCGGCGCCCGAATTTCTCGGTGAGCCCGGCCTCCGACAGGTAGGTGATGTGCGCCGCCATCCGCGCCACCGCCAGCCCGCGCGCGGGCGCCTCGCCGTCGTAGTAATCGCCGCCGCGCCAGTTCGGATCGGCCATCACCGCCTGCCGCCCGACCTCGTGGAACGCGATGTTCTGCGCGGTGTGGCGCGCGGTCGACGCGATCACCACCGCCGCCGCGACCCGCGCAGGATAGGTCGCGGCCCAGCTGAGCGCCTGCATCCCGCCCATCGACCCGCCGACCACCGCCGCCAGCCGCTCGATGCCGAGATGGTCGAGCAGCAGCGCTTGCGCACGCACCATGTCGCGGATCGTGATGACCGGGAATGCCATCCCCCAGGCGCGCCCGGTCGCGGGGTTGATCGACGCGGGGCCGGACGATCCCATGCAACTGCCCAGCACGTTGGCGCACACGACGAAGAAGCGGTCGGTGTCGATCGGGCGGCCCGGCCCGACCCTCCGCTGCCACCAGCCGGGCTTGCCGGTGCGCGGGTGCGCGCTGGCGAGGTGGTGATCGCCGGTCAGCGCGTGGCAGACGAGGATCGCGTTACCCGCTCGGGCGTCAAGCGTGCCGTAGGTCTCGTACGCCACCTCGACCGGCGACAGCGTAGCACCGCCATCGAGCCGGAGCGGCCCCGGCAGCACCGCGCGGCGCGACAGGCCGAAGCGCTGGTCGTCGGATGGGGAAGCGAGCGACATCGAGCCGCCGCGATAATCCGCGCCCCGTCATCCCGCAAGCAACCCCACCGCGTCATCTCGGGCTTGACCCAGGATCCCGCTTCTCGCGGCAGTAGAAAAAGTAAGCGGGACCCCGGATCAAGTCCGGGGTGACGAGAGGATTAGTGCGCCTTCACGCCCCGAAAACAACGACACGCTTCCCCCCGCTCCCGCCGCGCACTAAGCCTCCGCGCCATGACCGACACCGCTCGCCAGACCCGCACCGGCCCGTCCGCCCCCGCCCCGAAACAGTGGGTGATGGACATCGCGCCCTACATTCCCGGCCGCTCGACCACCGACGACGGGCGCAAGGTCGCGAAACTGTCGTCGAACGAGAACCCGCTCGGCACCTCGCCCGCCGCGCGCGCCGCCTACGCCTCCGCCGCCGACACGCTCGAGCGCTATCCGGACGCCAGCGCCGCGCCGGTGCGCGAGGCGATCGCTGCCGCGTTCGACCTCGATCCCGCGCGCGTCATCTACGGCAATGGCTCGGACGAGATCCTCCACCTCGCCGCCGGGGCGTTCGCGGGGCCGGGCGACGAGGTCATCTTCGTGCGCTACGGCTTCGCGGTGTACGAGATCGCGGCGCGGCGCGTCGGCGCGACGCCGGTGATCGCACCCGACCGCGACTACGCCACCGACGTCGACGCGGTGCTCGCGTGCGTCACCGACCGGACGCGCGTCGTCTACATCGCCAATCCCAACAACCCGACCGGCACCTTCGCGCCGCGCGCGGAGATCGCGCGCCTCCACGCCGCACTGCCGAGCCACGTGCTGCTGGTGCTCGACCAGGCTTATGCCGAATATCTCGACGCTGCCGACGACGACGGCGGGCTCGACCTCGCGCGGACCGCGTCGAACGTGCTCGTCACGCGCACCTTCTCCAAAATCCACGGCCTGGCGTCCGAGCGGATCGGCTGGGGCTACGCGCACCCCGACATTATCCAGGCGCTGCACCGCATCCGCCTGCCGTTCAACGTCACGATCGGCGGGCAGCGCGCCGCTGTCGCAGCGATCGAGGATCGCGCATTCGTCGAATCGACGCGGGTCCACAATGCCGAGTGGCGCGCGTGGTTCGCGGCCGAGATCGCGAGCCTGGGCAACGCAGGGCTGCGCGCGATCCCGAGCCAGGCGAACTTCGTTCTGGTCGTGTTCGAGGGCGCGTTGACCGCGGAGACCGCGTACAAGGGGCTGATGGACGCGGGCTATATCGTACGCTGGCTGCCCGGACAGGGCCTCGCGCAGGGACTGCGCATCACGATCGGCACCGAGGAGGAGACGCGCGGCGTCGCCGCGGCGCTGCGCGCTTTGGTCGAGAACCACGCCTCCCCGAAGCACGCCACGCCGGCCGATCAGGGCATCGAGCGCGGCTGATGCTCCCCTTCGCACGCGTCACGATCATCGGACTGGGGCTGATCGGCTCCTCGATCGCGCGCGCGGTGCGTGAATACATGCCGAGCGTCCGCGTCACCGGGCATGACGCGAGCGCCGAGGTGCGCGAGGCGGCGCGCGCGCTCAACCTCGCCGACGACGTGACCGACACCGCGGGCGCGGCGGTGACCGACGCCGACCTCGTCATCCTGTGCGTGCCCGTCGGCGCGATGGCCGCGGTCGCCGCCGAGATCGCGGCCGACCTGCCCGCAGACGCGATCGTCAGCGACGTCGGCAGCTGCAAGGCATCGGTCGCCGCCGCGCTCACCGCGCACCTGCCGCCTGCGCAGGTCATCCCCGCGCACCCGGTCGCGGGCACCGAGCAGAGCGGACCGGACGCGGGTTTCGCGACGCTGTTCCGCGGCCGCTGGTGCATCGTCACCCCGCTGCCTGAGAGCGACGCGACCGGCGTCGAGCGCGTATCGGAATTCTGGCGCCGGCTGGGGGCGGAGGTCGAGCGGATGGCGCCCGACCACCACGACCTCGTCCTCGCGGTCACCAGCCACCTGCCGCACCTGATCGCCTACACGATCGTCGGGACCGCCGACGACCTCGAACAGGTAACCGAGAGCGAGGTGATCAAATTCTCCGCCGGCGGCTTCCGCGACTTCACCCGCATCGCCGCGTCCGATCCCGTCATGTGGCGCGACGTATTCCTGTCGAACAAGGACGCGGTGCTCGACATGCTGCAACGCTTCTCCGAGGACCTGTCGCAGCTCCAGCGCGCGATCCGCTGGGGCGACGGCGACGCGCTGTATGACCGCTTCGCGCGAACCCGCGCGATCCGCCGCTCGATCGTCGACCAGGGCCAGGACGACGACGCCGCCGACTTCGGTCGCCGCCACGACTAACCCCGCACGCGAACCGCTGTCCTACACGAGCCCGACCGCCTACCCGGATCGGCGCTCTTTCACATCATTCGAGAAAGCAATCGCGCTCGCGACGTTCGCGACCTTCGGTGACCGGCCGGGACCCCCGCGACGACGCGCGTTGGCCTTACCTTTGCCTCACCTTCCGCTCAATCGTTGAGCGCGTTGATCGCGGCGTGGACGCGTTCCTCCGCCTCGCGCCGCGGCAGCCCGGGCGGGATCGCCTCGCCCACCAGCACGCGGATCGGCCCCGAGCGCGCGTGCCCCTCGCGCGGCCAACGCCGCCCGCTGTCGAGCGCGATCGGCACCACCGGATAGCCGAGCGCGCGGTAGAGCCCGGCGAAGCCCGAGCGCAGCGGCGGGCGTAGCCCATGCGGCATCCGGGTTCCTTCGGGAAACACGATCACCGATCGCCCCGCCGCCTTGAACACCGCCGCGTCGGTCATCAGCTGGCGCAGCGCCTTGGCCGACGCCTCGCGGTCGACCGGCAGCGCGCCGTAGATGCGCGCGGCCCAGCCCCACAGCGGGATCTGCGCCAGCTCGCGCTTGATGACCACCGCGGGGCCGCCCAGCCGGTACGGCAGCTCCAGCGTCTCGTACATCGCCTCGTGCTTGGCGGCGAACAAGACCGGTCCCGGCGGGATCGCCGCGCCCTCGAAATGCGCGCGCACCCCCATGACGTAGCGCGCGATGAAGGTGTGGAATCGGGCCCAGCCGTGCGCGTAGGGGATCATCGCGCGCGGCCCGAACAGCGCGACGAATGGAATCACCAGCACCACGATCAGCGATCCGATCGCGAACATTAAGCGGAACAGCCACGTCCGCAGCACGTCACCCACGCCACTTCTCCCACCACAACACCGCGCGACGCAGCAGCAGCTTGTGATATTCGTTCATCAATTGCGCCAGGCTCGGCTGGCTCGGCACGCCGTCGATCGTGATCGTCGTGCCCGGCTCCAGCGCCTGCGCCAGCTCCATCGCCGCGCGGCGCGCGTGCCAGTTGGAGGTGACGAGCCGCACCGAGCCGTAGCGGTGCTGCTCCACCCAACCCGCGGTCTCCGCCGCGTTGGAGCGCGTGTCGACCGCCTCCTCGCCCAGGTCGACGCAGCACGCGAAGGTCGCGGCATGGCCGTAGGTCCGCACCAGGTCGCGCTTGCGCACCCCGGGCGCGGTTCCTGTCACCAGCATGCGCCGCGCGTGTCCGGCCTCCAGCACCGCCAGCCCGCGGTCGATCCGGCCGGCCGCGCCCGTCGGCACCACGACCGCGTCGGTGCGCACCTCGCCCGCCGGCTCGGGCAGCGCGACCGCGAACAGCGCGAAGCCGAGCGCCCAGGCGATCAGCGCCAGCCCAGCGAGCCGCCCGATCACAGCATCCGCCCTAGGCTGCGCACCACCGCGCGCCGCGCCACCGTGGCGGCGAGCGCGACGAAGGCGAACGGCATCGCCATCAGCACCGCCCAGCCCAGCGTGCCGAGCGTCACCGAGCCGAGCAGTTCGGAGCCGAGCGCACTCGCCTGCATTCCCAGCAGCGCAACGGTGACGAGCCCCGCGACCCCGCCGACCGCCGCCCCCAGCGCGGCGTCGCGCGACAGCCGCCGCTGGAACAGCCGCGCGACCTGTACGTCCGTCGCGCCCAGCATGTGCATGACCTCGATCGTGCCGCGATGCGCCTCCAGTCCGGCACGCGCCGCCAGCACGACGACGAACGCGGTCGCGGCCAGCATCATCGCGACGAGCGCCAGGCCCAGCGCGCTCAGCACCGCCAGGAAGCTACGCACCGGCGCCAGCGCGGCGCTGTGCAGGTCGAGCCGCGCGCCCGGTGCCGCCGTTGCCAGCACCCGGCGCACGCGCCCTGCGCTCGCCGTATCCGCCAGCGTCAGGTCGACCATCGCGGGGATCGGCAGGTCGACGTCCGCCGCGTCGCCGCCCAGCCAAGGCGCCAGCAATTGCGTGATCTCGGCGCGCGGCACCACGCGGACCTGCTCGATCCCGGCGACCCCGGCCAGCGTCGCCGCGACCGCGGCGGCCTCCTGCTCGCGCTGCGCGGGGTCGGCGGCGGCGATCTGCACCGTCGCCCGCCCGCCCAGCCGCACGCCGATCGCGCCGGTGGCGCGCGCCGTGCCGATCCCGCTCGCGGTCGCCAGCACCGTCAGGAACAGCATCACCGCGATGACCCACACCATCCCGCGCCCGGTGCGCGCGGTATCGAGGACGCGGGTGCTCGCCGCGCTCACGCGCGTCCTCCCGGCGGATGGCGCAGCATGCCGGTCGGGTCGAGCAACCGCCCCTCGTCGATGTGCATCAGCTGCGCCGAGCGCACGCGCGACAGCAGGTGCATGTCGTGCGTCGCGATCACCAGTGTGGTGCCCAATCCGTTCAACGACGCGAACAATTGCAGCAGCCGATCGGCCATCGCCTCGTCGACGTTGCCGGTGGGCTCGTCGGCGATGAGTATCTCGGGCCGTCCGATCACCGCGCGTGCGATCGCCACGCGCTGCTGCTCGCCGCCCGACAGCGTGGAGGGAAGCGCGTCGGCGCGGCTGGTCAGCCCGACCCAGGCGAGCATCTCCGACACCGCCTCGCGCACCTCGTCCTCCAGCACGCCCGCGATCCGCAGCGGGAGCGCGATGTTGTCGGCCGCCGACAGGTGCGGCACCAGCCGGAAATCCTGGAACACCACCCCGATCCGCCGCCGGAAGCCGGGAATGCGCCCGCGCGGCAGCGTGACGACATCGGTGCCGAACAGGTGGATCGCACCGCGCGTCGGGCGCTGCGCCAGGTACAGCATCTTGAGCAGCGAAGTCTTGCCCGCGCCGCTCGCGCCGGTGACGAAGTAGAATTCGCCCGCGGTCAGCGAGAAGCTGAGGTCCGACAAAACCTCCTCGCCCTGGCCGTAGCGCAGCCCCACATTCTCGAACTGCACGATCCCGGCCACCGGTCCGCGGTCTCCCTTCACGTGAACGCGCCCGCCATCGCACGGCGCGGCCCCTTTCATCAAGCGCGCCCCCGTCGCGCGGCCTCGTCGCGCATCGTTTCGATGGCGACACTTGCCAGCGAGCCATGGTTAAGTGTTTACGTCCGTCACGATAACCGTCAGCGTGGCGTCATGATCCTAGAGTGCCCCGAATGCCGCACCCGCTACCTCGTGCCCGACTCAGCGGTGGGCGTGACGGGCCGAACCGTGCGCTGCGCCAATTGCCGGCACAGCTGGTTCCAGGAAGGCGCGGCACTCCCGCCGCTCGCCGCCGCCGCGCCGCCCGCTGCCCAGCCCTTGTCCGCCGGCGGCAGCGGGTTCGCCCCCGCGGGCTTCGCACCATCGCCGGTGGCCGATACCGCACCGGCCGCCGATGCCAGCTTCGACGCCTTCGCGCATCGCCCGCCGTTCCGCCCCAGGCGCAACATGACGCGGGTACGTACGATCGCCTCGATCGCGGCGGGGCTGATCATGCTCGCGCTCGTCGGCGTGATCCTGTGGACCACCGCGCCGGGGCTCGCGCAGCAGGTCGGGTTCGACATCGGGCCGGCGCAATCGCCGCTGCGGATCGTCGACAACCCGATCGAGCGGCGGCAGATGACCAACGGATCGGAGCTGTTCGCGGTCAGCGGACGGATCACCAATCCGTCGGCGGCGGCGCAGCGCGTACCAGACCTGCGCGCCGACCTGCGCGACGCGGATGGTCGCGTGGTGTTCAGCTGGACGATCACCCCGCAGCAGCGCACCCTGCCCGCCAATGGCGCGATCGACTTCAACTCGGCGCAGGTCGACGTGCCGCCGTCCTCCAAGCGGCTCGACCTCAGTTTTGTGGGCGAAGCGAGCTGAGGCCGAAATCGTGACCGAGCCCCAACAAGGGGCGTTGCCATCGCACAGGTGCTTTGCTAGAGGCCCGCTCCTGCCAGTCGCCGGGCCTGCCCGGTGAACAACACGTGCGGTCGTGGCGGAACTGGTAGACGCGCAACGTTGAGGTCGTTGTGGCCGAAAGGCCGTGGAAGTTCGAGTCTTCTCGACCGCACCATTTTTCGCTCCTGCAGCGGAATTGATCAGCGTCCGACAGCGTCGGGCGCCGTCCTCCTCCAAGCACCGCGCTCTACCGCCGCAGCTGCTCGTGATCGGCTCGTAAGTGCCGCGGATCGATGGGCCCGAACGAACCCCAGGCGCGTTCAACCGTGATGGCAATGGCCGAACCTGTGACACCGTACCTGAACGCGATCGGCACGGCGGTACCCCGTCACGACATCCACGAGGCCTTCATCGGCTGGGCGCGCGATCGTCTGCCCGGCGGTCAGCGCAAGCTGTTCGACCGAATGGCGTCCAGAGCCGCGATCCGTCACCGCTGGTCGGTGCTGCCGCAGGAGGCCGGTTCCCCGGTCGGCGATGCGGGCTTCTACGCGGGAGATATGCAGCCCGGCACGGCCGCGCGCATGGCGATCTATGCGGAGGCTGCGCCGCGACTCGCGTTGGCGGCGATCGCAGAGTTGCAGCAACAGGCACCGATCTATGGTGCCACCCACCTGGTTGTCGCCAGCTGCACCGGCTTCGTGGCGCCCGGTATCGACCAGATCGTCGCGCGCGCGCTCGGGCTGCCGCCCACGATCGAGCGGACGCTCATCGGCTTCATGGGCTGCTACGCCGCGGTTGCGGCGCTGCGCACCGCGCGCCACATCGTGCGATCGGAACCGCACGCGCGCGTGCTGGTGATCACGGTGGAGCTGTCGACGCTGCATCTGCAGGCGGTAGACGAGATCGAGCCGCTGCTCGCGATGCTCCAGTTCGGTGACGGGGCGGCGGCGGCGATGGTATCCGCCGACCCGCAGGGCCTCGCCATCGGTCAACCGTTCGCGACCACGCTCGCCGACTCCGATCGGCTGATCCGCTGGGACATCACCGACACCGGGTTCGCGATGCATTTGTCCGGCGAGGTGCCCGCGCGCATCGCCGCCGCGCTCGCCGACCGCGAGTTCGCCCGCGCGATCACCGCTGGACAGGCTGCGCAGGACGTGGACGCCTGGGCGGTTCACGCCGGCGGTCGCTCGATCCTCGACGCGGTCGAGCACGCGCTGAACCTCGATGGAACGGCTCTGGACGATTCGCGTGCCGTGCTGGCGGACAATGGCAACATGTCGTCGGCGACGCTGATGTTCGTGCTCGCACGCATCTTCGCCCGGCCTCGGGTGCAACGCGGCGTCGCGCTCGCCTTCGGCCCCGGTCTGGCGGCCGAGGGTTTCGCCTTCGGTCCGCACTTGGAGGCGAGCGCGTGAGCGGACTCGCGGCACGCAGCGACGCGGACGAGCTGATGGACGCCGACGATCTGCCGACGGAAACCTACGCGGCGGTGGTGCGCGATCTGGCGCGCGTCAACGCGGTGACGCTCGCCGCGCGACCGACACTCGCCTTTCTGCGCGCCCATACGCGGGCGGGCGGGCGCTATCGCCTGCTCGATGTCGGGTACGGCGACGGCGACATGCTGCGGCGGATCGCGCGCTGGGGCGAGCGGCGCGACGTGGCGTTCGATCTGGTCGGCATCGACCTTAATCCGCGCAGCGAAGCCACCGCGCGCGCCGATACGCCCGCGACGCTCCCGATCGACTATCGCTCCGGCGATTATGCCGACCTGGGCAACGAGCGATGGGACTTCATCATCTCCAGCCTGGTTGCCCATCACATGACGACCGAGCAACTCGTCGCCTTCCTGCGCTTCATGCAGCGCCACGCGCATGTCGGCTGGCTGGTCAACGACCTCCATCGCCACCGTTTCGCGCACGCCGGCTGGCCGGTGCTCGCGCGGCTGTTCGGGTGGCACCCGATCGTTCGCCACGACGGACGCGTTTCGATCGCGCGCAGCTATCGCCCGGGAGAGTGGCCGGCGTTGCTCGCGCGGGCGGGGGTCGAGGCACGGGTGTTCACCGCTTTTCCGTTCCGGTTATGCGTCGCGAGTCGCTGATCGTCGGCGGCGGTCCGGCGGGTAGCGCCGCCGCGATCACGCTGGCGCGGGCGGGACGTCCGGCGCTGATCGTCGAGCGTACGCGCGAGGCGGCGGATGCGCTGTGCGGCGGGTTCGTCAGCTGGCGCACGATCGACACGCTGTCGCGGCTCGGCATCGACCCCGACGCGCTCACGCCTGCGCGCATTGCCCGCGCGCGCGTCTTCGCCGCCGGACGGTCGGGCGAGGCTTGCCTGCCTCGCCCTGCGCTGGCGGTATCGCGGCGTCGGCTCGACACCTTGCTGCGCGCGCGGGCCGAGGCACTGGGCGTCGCGATCGAGCACGGGGTGACGGTGCGGGCGATCGACGATCGTCACGTGACCACCGCGGATGGGGCGAGACTTGATGCCGACGTGCTGTTCCTCGCCAGCGGCAAGCACGACATACGGGGCAGCGCGCGCCCGGCCACCGCGCGCGGCACGGACCCGACGCTCGGGCTGCGGGTACGGCTGGCGTCCTCGCCATCGCTTCGGCGGCTGGTTGGTGACACGATCGAACTGCACCTGTTCGATCGCGGCTATTGCGGCATCGTGCTGCAGGAAGACGGCAGCGCCAACGCGTGCATGGCGGTGCACCGGTCGCGCCTGCGCGAGGCGGGCAGCCCCGAAGCATTGCTGCGCGATCTCGCGCGCGGATCGCCGCAGCTGGGCGATCGGCTGGCGGGCGGATGGTCGTCGATCGACGCGATCGCCAACGTGCCCTACGGCTGGCGTACGGACCAGGGCTACAGCGGCGTGTTCCGGCTGGGCGATCAGGCCGCGGTGATCCCGTCGCTGGCGGGCGAGGGCATGGGGATCGCGCTCGCCAGCGGCCGCGCCGCGGCGCAGGCGATGATCGCGCACGGTCCGGCGGGATCGGGTGGCTGGCAGCGCGACTTCTCACGGTCGATCAGCGCGCCGCTGCGCCGTGCCGGCGCCGTCTGGGCGCTCGCCGACCGGCCGTGGACGGCCGCGCTGCTGCCATTCGCCGCGCGCGTGCCCGGTGCCCTGGCAATGATCGCTGCCGCCACGCGCGTTCCCGCAACCGAGTGACGACATGGTGGCGGCGTCCCCGCCGCTTCGGGTTGTTAAGCATCGCTCAAGCCTCTATTCGCCAAGGCCGACGCCATGGCCCGTGCCCGTCCCACCCGATCGCGAACGCGCTCCAAGACCCGTTCGCCGTGGCGGCGGCGCTGGTCGATCGCGTGGAAGTCTCTTCTCGTCCTCGCGCTGGTCGCGCTCGGGGCACTTGTGACCGCGGTCTACGTCGCGCGCGCGCAGCTGCCGAGCTTCGAGGACCTGAAATCGTCACCAAACGGGCAGATGATCCGCGTCCACGCTGCTGACGGATCGGTGATCGTGTCACTGGGGCCGAGCTACGGCGAGTGGTTGCCGATCGATCGCATTCCCGAAGTCATGCAACGGGCGATGATCTCGGTCGAGGATCGTCGCTTCTACAGCCATTTGGGCGTTGATCCGATCGGCGTCGCACGCTCGGTCGACGTGCGCGTGCGGCGCGGACGCTGGACGCAGGGCGGATCGACGATCACGCAGCAGCTCGCGCGCAATATCTTCCTCAATTCGGCCAAGAAGTTCGGACGCAAGTTCCGCGAGGCAATCCTGGCGCTGGCGATGGAGCGGAAGTTCTCCAAGGACCAGATCCTCGAATTGTACCTGAACAAGGTGTATTTCGGCGGCGGCGCCTACGGCATCGACGCGGCGTCCAGGCGCTTCTTCGGCCACGGCGCCGACGAGCTAAGCCTGTCGGAGGCGGCGATCGTCGCCGGGCTGGTCAAGGCGCCGTCGAGCTACTCGCCGACCGCCGACGCCGAGGCCGCGGTCGGCCGCGCCGGCGTGGTGATCGAGACGATGCGCGAGACCGGCGCGATCTCCTACGCCGAAGCCGCCGCCGCCGACCCGCAGGCCGTCAAGCTCGCGCCCGCGCCGCGGCAGAACAGCGTGCGCTACTTCACCGATTGGGCGCTGCCGCAACTGGAACTGCTGATCGACGAGACGGAGAAGCCGCTGGAGGTCTGGACCACGCTGGACACGTCGATGCAGCGCGACGCCGATGCCGCGATCCGGCAGAACGTACCCAAGGGTGCGCAGGGCGCATTGGTCGCGATCGATCGCGACGGCGCGGTGCGCGCGATGGTCGGCGGGACCGACTATGTCAGCTCGATCTACAACCGCGCTACCCAAGCGGTGCGCCAGCCCGGATCGGCGTTCAAGTTGTTCGTCTACCTCGCCGCGATCGAGGCGGGAAAGACGCCCGAGGACAAGGAAGTCGACGCGCCCGTCACGATCGACGGGTGGAGCCCGCGCAACGATTCGCGCCGCAACTCGGGCGAGGTGACGCTGCGCACCGCCTTCGCCTACTCGCTCAACACCGTCGCGGCGAAGCTGGGGCAGATGGTGGGGTTCCAGACGGTCGCCGACATGGCGCGGCGGTTCGGCATCACCACGCGCGTCAATACGCATCCCTCGATGGTGCTCGGCACCTCCGAGGTGCGGTTGATCGACATGACCCGCGCCTTCGCCAGCGTCGCCAACAAGGGCGTGGCAGTGACGCCATACGCGATCACCAAGGTGACGAGCGAGGGCGACACGATCTACGAGCACGAGGTCGACCGCAGCCAGGTGCTGGTCGCCCCCGACGTCGCCGCGCGGATGACCGACCTGCTTCAGACCGCGGTCAATACCGGCACCGGTCGCGCGGCGCAGATCGGACGCCCGGTCGCGGGGAAGACCGGCACGACCACCTCGTCAAAGGATGGCTGGTTCCTCGGCTTCTCGTCGGGGCTCACGACGGGCGTGTGGATGGGCCGCGACGACGCGCGCCCGATCGCCGGGCTCCACGGCGGTACCGCGCCCGCCAAGGCGTTCGCCGCGTTCATGAGCCGCGCGGTCGCCAGCCGCCCGATCGAGGAGTTCAACACCAAGGTGACCCTGCCCGAGTGGCAGCTGGAACCCGACGAGGAAGCCTATTTCGGTTCACCCGACAACGGCAGCTTCGTCGACGACGACGGCAACCCTGTCACGTCCGGCGGCACTGCGCCGCGCGCGGAGGATCAGTCGGCCACACCAGCGTATCCGGAATTGGATGAGCAGCGACTCGATCGGGACTGGATCGACCGCGTGACCAACGGGCGGCGCGAATCATCGCGGAGTGCAGTGCCGCCGTCGGCCACCGACGAGCCGCCATCACGCCTGCCTCCCGCGCGTCAGCCGCCTCGCGCCGACGGCTCGCCGATCGGCGAGCGCCGCACTCCGTCGCGTCCGGACCCCGCCTACGGCGACGAGCGGCCGTACCAGTGAAGCGCCGCGCCGTGGCGGCGTAGCCACTGCCGCTCGGGCGCTGGATCGCGGCCGAACAGTTCGGCGACCAGCGCGTGGAAAGCGGGACCATGGTTCATGTGGACGCGGTGCGCGACCTCGTGCGCGGCGGTGGCGCGGCGCACCTCCACCGGGGCGAGCGCCAGGCGCCAGCTGTAGCGGATCGCGCCGCTCGACGCGCAACTTCCCCAGCGGGCGCGCGGGTCGCCGACGCTGACCTGTGCGACGCTGACCCCGGCACGCGCGGCGTAGAAGGTCGTGTCGTCGCGGAGCAGAGCGAGCGCGTCCTGCTTGATCCAGGCGGTCACGCGCGCCTCGACCCGCTCTTCGGGTCCGCCGACGATCAGCTGCGCGCCGTGCCGCTCGACGTGGCGCGGGGCATCGGCGCGCCACGCGATCACGAGCTCCTCACCGTCGAATGGCAGCGTCGCACCGGCTTTGAACGGGCGAGCCTGCGGCAGCGCGCGGCGCTGTTCGGCGATCCAGGCCTGTTTCGATTGTGCCCAGGCGATCATCGGCGCGAGTGCCGCGCGCTTTGGCACCGTCAGCCGCACGCGACCGGTGACGGGATCGAACGACAATCGTGCACGGCGCGCGCGCGGATGGCGCACCACGTCGATCTGTTCGCTCACCGATCGCAGGTCACAGCCGACGATCGACCAAATGGTTCTCTAGGTCGCCGGCGTCGTCCTCGCTCACCGTCCAGCCGCGCACCGACTCGCCCGCGCGGTGCACCGCGTCGCGGTCGCCGCTCACCAGATAGTGCCAGTCGGGCAGCGGCTCACCCGCCGCGCGCAGGCGGTAAGCGCAGGTCGAGGGCAGCCAGTCGATCTGGTCGACGTTGCCGTTGGTCAGCCGCACGCACTCGCTGACGTAGGCGCGGCGATTGCGATAGTTGGAACATTGCGCGGTGCGACGATCGAGCAGCCGGCACGCCACGTTGGTGGCGTAGAGCTCGCCGGTCTCGTCATCCTCCAGTTTGTGCAGGCAGCATTTGCCGCACCCATCGCACAGCGCCTCCCACTGCGCGCGGTCGAGCTTCGACAGCGGCGTGTCTTCCCAGAAACGCGCGCTCACTTCGCCCACTTCGCAATCTCGTCCGCCAGTGCTTGCGGCGGCGCCTCTGGCAGCAGCGCGAGCGGTTTGCCGGCCGGGTCCATCAGGTAGATCTGCCGGCTGTGTTCCATCAGATAGCCGTCCGCCGTGCCCCTCCCGCGCGCGAAGAACACGCCGTACTCTTGGGCGACGCGCGCGATCTCCTGCGGCGTGCCGGTCAAGCCCACCATGCGCGGGTGAAAAGCGGTGACGAACTGCTTGAGCACCGCGGGCGTATCGCGCGCGGGATCGATGCTGACGAAGACTGGCACGACGCGCGACGCGAGCGACGGGTTCGATCGTTCGAGCAGCCGCAGGCCGGCCCCGATGTTCTGCGCGTCGGTCGGGCAGACATCGGGGCAGAAGGTGTAGCCGAAGTACATGATCCGGTAGCGGCCCGCGAAATCGCGATCGTTGACGCGGTGTCCGTCCTGATCGACCAGGTCGAACGGTCCGCCGATCCGCGCGCCGGCCAGCGGCGGCGCAGCGACCGCCGCCGGCTGCGACGAGCAGGAACTTAGCGCCGCTGCCAGCAAGGCGGCAGACGGCAGCATCAGACGGGGCATGTACATGGTGCGCTCAGCATTGGTCGGTTATACGATGGGGAGCAAGCCCGTGTTCGCCAAGGCGATTTCAGGCATTCCTGTCGTGCTCACTCGAGTGAGGTTCATGTTTCGTCACACCCTGACCATCGCCTTGGCCGTACCGCTCGCCACGGTGTCGATCGCCGCACCGGCCGCCGCGCAACAGCAATCGGCCAGCTACAAGTTCCTGCAAGCTGTCCGTACTGGCGACGGCAGCGTGGTGACGCAGATGCTCGACCAACCTGGACAGCGGATCGTCAACACGCGCGACACGACCACCGGTGAGGCTGCGCTGCACATCGTCGTCAAGCGCGGCGACGCGACCTACCTGCGCTACCTGCTGTCGAAGGGTGCCGACCCGAACGTCCGCGACAATGCCGGCAACACGCCGATGATGCTGGCGGTTCAGGAAGGCGAGCCCGGGCTGATCGACATTCTGGCGCTGGTGAAGGCCAACGCCAATCTCGGTAACTCGGGCGGTGAGACCCCGCTGATCCGCGCGGTGCAGCGGCGCGACCTGGCGCTGGTCCGCTCCCTGCTCGCCGCGGGTGCCAACCCGGACCAGCCCGACAATATCGCGGGCATGTCGGCGCGCGACTACGCCAAGGCCGATCCTCGCGCGGTTCCGGTGTTGAAGGTCCTGGCCGATACGCCAGTCGCCAAACCGCGCAGCGTCGCGGGTCCGACGCTGCGATAAGGTCAGCCGCCGAGCTGCATGGCCTCGGGATCGGATTGCGCGATCAACCGGCGCGCGGCGCGACGACCGAAGGCGAGCGTGCAGCGTTTGCGGACGTGCGCGGGTAGCGGATCGGTGCGGGCTTCGCGCACGATCTCGGCGTCGTAGCGATCGGCGACGATCACGCCGGTGCGCTCGGGCAGAAAAGCCGGTCCGTCGATCGGTGACGCGTCGAAGCCCGCGGGCACGGCCCAGTAGAAACGGTCGCAGTGCGCGAGGTAATCCTGCCACTTGCCGTCACCGAGCAGGTCGGCGCGCGAGACCTTGATCTCGACGATGACCAGCTGTCCGCGCGCGTCCACCGCCATAAGGTCGGCGCGGCGCCCCCCTTCCAGCGGTACTTCGTGGATCGTGACGAGGTCATGGCGCAGGAACATCCGCGTCACCCCGCGCGCTACATCGGCGGCGCACAGTGATTGCGTGTCGGTGTCCTGACAGGAGGCAGGCGGCTGCAACATGGTCAACCGCCTAGAACATTCGGGGAACGCAGGCTAGTCGCCCGCGAAACCGCTCAGCGATAAAAGGTGTGATTGCCGATCGAGGCGACGCGTACCAGCGCGCGGCTGGGCGAGCGGCCGGCGTTGAAGTAGAGCGCCTTCGCGGCGTCGCTGTCCCAGGCTTCCTTCATCGCGACCTTGGCCACCGCGACCGCCGTGCGCCAGCGCGCATTCTCGGTAACGTCGGGTATACGGCCGCCGCGCACGAAGGAGAACTGACCCGGCTGGGTCACCACACCGCACGCGCTCTTGGCGAACCGACCCGAGCTCGCGCGGTTGAGGATCACCTCGGCAACGGCGAGCTGCCCGCTCAGCGGCTCGCCGCGCGCCTCGAAATAGATTGCCCCCGCGAGGCAGCGGAGCTGCTCGTCATCCACCGCGTGGTCCTGCGCGGCGACGGCGGCGGCGAGCGTCGGGTAGGCGACAGTGTCGTCCTCGTCGGCCTCGGGCGCGAACGCGGGGTCCTGCGCCACCGTAGCGGCGGGAAGCTGTTGAACGAAATAGGAAACCGGGGGAACCGAGACGAAAGTTATCGGTTTGGAAGTCTGATCCTGCGCAACGAGAGCCGGAGCTTCCGCAGCGAAACTGGCGGTGCTGTGGAAAGCCAAGCCAGCCAGCGAGATCAGGGTCGCTGCAACCGTTGCAGCGCGCTTCCGAAACGTCATTCATCGTCTACATCGTGCGGTGGGTACACGAACGGTGCGCGCCACTCGCGAGCGAGTACGCCACCGCCGGGATCCCCCCGACTGCGTAACCGTCCGGCATCGCACACCGGCGCAGCACAACGCGTTTAGTTGATGGCCGGTCTTTTGCCCGCGGAAGTCAGCGGGTCAACAAGCCAGGATCGTTTCAGCGACGAACCGTTCGGCCTGCGGGATCATCAGTTCGACTACCCACAGGTCAGGATCAGAAACGCGTCGTTTCTTCCAATACTCATCCATGACCGTGCCGTCCGCCGATGGTCCGGCGGGTACCAGCGAGTCCCGGTCGTCCAGGTCACGAAAGCGTTCCAGCGCGCGGACGCTTCCGTGCTCCTCGATCAGAACCAGGATCGCGCCGGTCTGCGCCTCACCGCGGGCGCGGATCACGGCGAAGCCGCCGGCGTCGTTCACGCGGCGGACCAAGGCGCCCACGGCCAAGTGGGTAGGCAGCCGCGTGCTCACGCTGCCGCGCCGTAGCCGGGCAGACCCGCGAGCGCGATGCGCGAGCGCATGAAGGTGCCGGTGCCACGTGCCACCTCCTCGCCGTCACCGGCGATCAGCCGCGCCTCGGCGATGAAGACGCGGCGCTGCCCGCTGATCCAGCGACCCTCGGCGACGACCGGGCCGATCCCGAGCGGGCGGGTGAAGTTCAAGCTGAACTGCGTGGTCAGCAGGAAGCGATCAGTGACGAGGCTGTTGGCGGCGTAGAAGGCGGCGTCGTCCAGCATTTTGAAGTAGCTGGTGCCGTGCGCGGCACCGGCCGCGTGGAAATGCCGCTCGTCGATTGCGAAGTGGATGCGGGCGACGCCTGCCTCGGGCACTTCAAGGCGTGACTCGAACAGCCGATTGATCGGGGCGGCCATGTAGAGCGCCTCAAGCGCGCGGAAGTGCGCCGCGGCTCCTTCAGGCGGCGTCACGTGTCTCGTCCGAGGTGAGCAGCGCCCAGATCGCGTCGCGTGATCCCGCGCCACGCAGCTTGGCAACGAAGCCGCGGTCGCGCAGCCGTCGCGAGACGCGGGCGAGCGCCTTCAGGTGGTCACCGCCCGCGTTCGGCGGCGAGAACAGAATCAACAGCAGGTCGACCGGGACGTCGTCGACCGCGCCGAAGTCGATCGGATGCGTCAGGCGGATCGCGCCCGCGACAATGCGGTCCAGGCCCGGCAGGCGCGCGTGCGGGATGGCTACCCCGCCGCCGAAGGCGGTCGAGCCGAGCTTCTCGCGCGCGGCGAGCGCGTCGGCGATTACGCGCGCATCGAGGGGCAGCGCCGGTGCCGCGAGGGCACCGATCTGCGTGAAGGCTGCTTTGCGCGTGGCGGCGGAGACGTCCACCGCCACGAGCTCGGGCAGCAACAGGTCGCTCAGGTCCATGCTGCTTCGGTGGGAAGCGGGATCAGCCGCGCTGCGGCTCGACCCAGCCGATCGTGCCGTCGCCGCGACGATAGACCATGTTGTACGCGCCGGTGCCCGCGTTCTTGAACAGGAGCGCCTGGGTGTTGCGCAGGTCGAGCATCATCACCGCGTCGGAGACGCTGGCGTCGGGCACGTCGACGCGCGTCTCGGCGATGATCAGCGGCGCGTCGTCGGTGTCTTCCTCTTCGGAGATCGACTCCGCGAACAAGGTGTAGCCCGCATTGTCGTAGCCCGAGCGATCCTGCTCGGCCTCCGCGCCGACGTGCGCGGCGTGACGATCCTTCAGGCGGCGCATGTAGCGGCGCAGCTGCTTCTCGATCTTCTCGGCCGCGCCATCGAAGGCGACGTGCGCGTCGTGCGCCTCGTGCGCGCCCTTCAGCACCAATCCGCGCATGACGTGCGACACGATGTCACAGCGGAAACCGACGTCGTGCGGCCCCTTGCCGAAGGTGACTTCGGCGGAGATGGCGCGCGCGAAATACTTGTCGGCGATACCCTGGAGGCGGTCCTCGACATGGCTCTTCAGCGCGTCGCCGATCGAAACCTGGTGACCATTGGTCCGGATATCCATTGTCTTCTCCTCACGCGGGGCCAGGACGACCCCGCCATCCGCGCCAACCGGACGCGACGGCCCCCTTCACGAAGAGCCTTCGGCCGCTCCCCACAAAGGCTCCTTTATACCATTCACAAACGCTGCATGCGCCGCCAGTTCCGCCGCGCTGGCATGAAAGACGCGCGGGGCGCGCAACCGGCGCGGCGAGGCGGTGACGACGGGTGCCGCCTCGACGACCACTTCGCTGACCAGCCCGAGCCCGATCTGCCGCCCCCCGAGCAGTTCGACGTAGACCTGCGCGAGCAGTTGCGCGTCGAGCAGCGCGCCGTGGAGCACGCGGTGCGAGCGGTCGACGCCGTAGCGGTTGCACAGCGCGTCCAGCGTGTGCTTGGCGCCGGGATGGCGGCTGCGCGCGATTTGGAGCGTGTCGACCATGCGCGAGCGGCACACCGCAGTGCGACCGCAGCGTTCCAGCTCGCCGTTCAGGAAGGAAAAGTCGAACCCGGCATTGTGCGCGATCAGCGGGCTATCGCCGATGAAGTCGAGCAGCGCATCGACGCCGGCGGTGAACACCGGAAACTTCGACAGGAAGTCGCTGCGCAGCCCGTGCACGCGCGCCGCCTCTTCGGGCATGTCGCGTTCGGGGTGGTAGTAAGCGTGGAACGTCTGCCCGGTCTCGACCCGGTTGAAGAGTTCGACGCAGCCGATCTCGACCAGGCGGTCACCGCCGGCGAAGCTGAGTCCTGTGGTCTCGGTGTCGAAGACGATCTCGCGCATGGGGGATTGTTTATCGGGCTTCGCGCGCGCGTAGGCAAGCGACGACGCGGCAGACGGCGGCGCGGGTCTCATCGAGCGCGGTGTCGGTCGCGATCACGACGTCGGCGCGCGCGCGCTTCTCCGCGTCGGGAGTCTGGCGCGCGAGGATGGCGTCGAGCTTCGCCGCGGTCATGCCGGGGCGGGCGAGCGTGCGGGCGCGCTGAACCTCCGGTGCGGCGGAGACGACCACCACCCGATCGACGCGGGCGTCGCCGCCGGTCTCGAACAGGAGCGGTACGTCGAATACGATCAGCGGCGCGTCGGCGTGGGCCGCGAGGAAGGCGGCACGCTCGACGCCGACCGCGGGATGGACGATCGCCTCCAGTGCCTTCATCGCCGCGTCGTCGCCGAGCACAGCGGCCGCCAGCCTCGCGCGGTCGACGCCTGCCGCACCGGTCGTGCCGGGAAAGCGCCTCTCGATCGCAGGCACCAGCGCGCCACCGGCACCCTGGAGGCGGTGCACCTCGGCGTCGGCGTCGAACACGGGCACGCCCTCGTCGCGGAACATCTGCGCGACCGTCGACTTGCCCATGCCGATCGAGCCGGTCAGGCCGACGATCAACGAACGGGCGAAGGGGGCGCTCACGCGAGCAGCAGTCCGCGCAGGGCCTCATCGTGCTCGCGCGGAGCGGGCTGGCCAAAGAACAGCTCGAACGCGAGCGCCGCCTGCCCGACCAGCATGTCGAGCCCGTCGATCGTGTCGAGCCCGCGCTCGTGCGCCCGGGTCAGCAGGTCGGTCTCGAGCGGGTCGTAGACGATGTCGTAGACGACCGCATCGGCGGGGAGCGCGAGCAGGTTGAGGTCGAGCGGGGGCTGGCCCGCCATGCCGAGCGTGGAAGCGTTGACGAGAAGCGCGGCGGGCGGAAGCTTGGCGGTGAGCGGCAGCGCCTGCCTCTTCAGCCCGAACTGCGCGAGCAGCGCCGCGCCCTTGAGCGGCGTGCGGTTGAGCAGGGTGACCGGGCCGGTGCCGACCTTCGACAGGGCGAACAGGATCGCGCGCGCCGCGCCCCCTGCCCCGACCACCACCACCGGTCTGTCGGAGAGGTCGAGGTCGGCGATCGGCGACAGGAAACCCGCGGCATCGGTGTTGGTCGCCGCCAATCCGTCTGGCGTGCGGAAGACAGTGTTGGCCGCCCCGATCGAGCCGCGCACGTCGCCGGGATCGGGCACGTGGTCGAGTGCGGCGACCTTGTGCGGCACGGTGACGTTGCAGCCGCGCCAGTCGGGGTCAGCGGCGCGATCGGCGAAGTAGCTGGCGAGGTCGGCAGGCGCGACGCGGGTGGCGCGGTAGTCGGCGTCGATCCCGAGCCGGTCGAGCCAGAAGCGGTGGATCAGCGGCGACTTGGAGTGGGCGATCGGGTCGCCGATCACTTCTGCGTAGGGACGGGTCATGGCGTCATCATGCGCGAAAGGTGAGGCAAAGGTTAGCCCAACGCGACGCTTTTCGGCGGCGGCAGCGGGCGGGCCACGCTAGGATGTTCAATCCCACGGTTGGTTGGTGCGATCCGCTCGATAGACGGAAGAAAGCCGCAAGGGACGAACACGTTACGAAAACGTAACGGTTTCGCACGTCGCTCGAGCAGCCTGACAGCGACCTCATCTGAAATCGCTCGCATGACCCATCAGTCCGATCGGCGGTGCTCGCTGGCGTCCAGGCCGTAGCGTTGCAGGCGATCGTACAAGCTGCGTTTCGACATCGACAACGCTTCGGCGGTCGATGCGACGTCGCCTGCCGCCGCGTGCAATGCTTCGCTGATGACCGCGGCTTCGAACCTGGCGACCCGGTCCGCGAGCGTTAGGTTGTCCTCGTCGCCGTGGGCGCCAGGCAGTGCGAGCACGGTCTGCACGGCGAAGTTGCGCAGCGCGCGCACGTTGCCCCGCCACGGGTCGGTCATCAGCCGCGCCTCGACCATCGCCGTGAGCGGCGGGACCGGGCGCGCGAACCGCTCCGCCGCTTCGTTCACGAAATAGCTGAACAGCAGCGGCACGTCGGCGCGGCGCTCGCGCAGCGGCGGGACGCGGACGCGAACGGTCTCGAGCCGATAGAGCAGGTCCTCGCGGAAACGCCCCTCCGCGCAGGCCTGCGACAGGTCGCCCTTCGCCGCGGCGACGATGCGCAGGTCGACGCTGCGCGGCGGTCCGCCACCGATCGAGGGCAGTTCGCGCTCCTCGATCACGCGTAGCAGCTTGCCCTGCACCGCGCTTGACATGCTGTCGATCTCGTCGAGGAACAGAGTGCCGCGGTTGGCATCGCAGATACGGCCGTGTTGCGCGCGTGCGCCGAACAGGGCCTCGTCGGCGAGTTGGTCGGGCAGCGCCGCGCAGTCGATCGCGACGAAGTCGCGCGCGCGCCGCTTGCTCCAGCGGTGCAGCATCCGCGCGACCAGTTCCTTGCCGGTGCCCGTCTCACCCTCGATCAGGACGTCGACCTCTACCTGCGCCAGCTGGCGCACCGCGTCGCGCAGCGACGACATCGCGGGCGTGGTGCCGATCAGCGGGAAATCTTCCTCGGCGGCGGGAAGCGCCGCGCGCAGGCGCCGGTTCTCGAGCACCAGCCGGCGCGTTTCCAGCGCGCGACGCACGCTGGCGACGAGGTGGTCGCTCGCGAAGGGTTTGGCGATGAAGTCGAACGCGCCCCGCCCGAGTGCTGCAACCGCCATGGCGATGTCGCCGTGGCCGGTGATCAGCAGGACCGGCAATTCGAGGTCGCCGGCGTGGACCGCGTCGAGCACCGCGTGCCCGTCCATCCCCGGCATGCGGATGTCGGTGACGACGACGCCGGCGAAGTCGGTATCGACGCGCGCGAGCGCGCCGCGTGCATCGGCATGCGCCTCGACCTCCACCCCTGCGATGACGAAGGTGTCGACGATCGCGGCGCGCAGTTCGTCGTCGTCGTCGATCAACAGGACCTTCATGGCGTTGCCCCGCTCGCGCGTGTCAGCGTGACCTGGAACCCGGCGCCGCCCAGTGGCGATGGCACGGTCGCCACCGTGCCGTCGAAGGCCGTGACGATGTCGCGCACGATGCCGAGGCCCAGCCCCAGGCCATCGCGCTTGCCGGTGACGAAGGGTTCGAAGATCTGGTCCGCGATCGCCGGGTCGATGCCCGGTCCGTTGTCCGCGACGGTCAACGCGACCCGTTCGTCATCCCCGTCGATCAACAGGCCGACGCGCGGCGAGTCGCGGCCGGCAACCGCGTCGAGCGCGTTCTGCAGCAGGTTCACCAGCACCTGCTCCAGCCGCACCCTTCCCGCGATCACGCTCGGCTGGCCCGGCGCCGGCCAGTCCAGCGCCACGCCCGCGGCGCGGAACCGGTCGCCGATCAGCAGCCGCGTGCCCGCGATCACGGCGTCGAGCGGCACCGGCTCGACCGTGCCGGTGCCACGCCGGGCGAACTGCCGCATCTCCTGCGTGATCGCGCCGATCCTGGCGGTCAGGCTGACCGCGGTGTCGAGATTGGCGGCGACCCGGTCGAGCCGGCCGGCCGCCAGATGAGCGCGCGCATTCTCCGACAGCGTGCGGATCGTCGCCACCGGCTGGTTGATCTCATGCGCGAGGCCGGCGGTGATCGACCCCAGAGATCCGAGTCGATTCGCCTGCGCCAGTTCCTCGCGCGCGTCGCGGAAGCGCTGATCGACGCGCGTCCGCTCCGCGATCTCGGCGCGCAATTCGGCGGTCCGGGTCGCCACCGCGGCTTCCAGCCGGGTGCGTTCGCGTGTCGCATCGGCCGCGCGGGTCAGGCGCCAGAGGAGAAACGCCGCGATCAGGCCGGCGATCAGCGCCGCGACCAGTCCGATCAGCCGCGCCAGATTGGCCGCCCGGTGCAAGGCGGTGACGACCGGCACGACGTGGATCAGTCGCCATCCCCGCACCGGCATCGCGACCGACCCGGCGACGGCGCGCACGCCGCCCGGCATCACGGCCCGCTCCCTTGTCCCCTCCCCGAGCTCGACCCGGTCGCAATCATATAGCGACTGGGTCGCAGCGGCGCCTGACCGAACTGGGCAGCGCCGGCGATCGCCGCCCGCTCGGCGACCGTCAGCGGACGTGTCGTGCGGAAACGCTCAGCCGCGTCGGTCGAGAACAGGATGATGCCGCGCGAGTCCAGCGCCAGCGTCTGCCCCGGATCGGTGCGCCAGATGCGCACCAGCTGGTCGAACTCGACCTTCACGACGATCACGCCCGCCGGATCGGTCGCGGGGCCGATCCGGCGGGAGAGGAACAGCCCGGGACGACCGCTTACGTTGCCGACCGCGTAATATTCCGCCGCCCCGTCCCGCATCGCCCCGACGAAATACGGCCGAAAGCGGTAGTTGCGACCGACGAAACTCTCCGCGGTCCCGGCGTTGGACGCGGACACCGTCATGCCAGACCGGTCGATGAGGTAGATGACCGGCGCACCCGTGCGCGCGGCGAGCAGGCGGAGCTTGCCATTCATCCGACGCCGCGCGGCGGGATCGCCCCGGCGCAGCGCCTCGCCCAGGTCGTTATATTCGCCCAGCACCAGCGGCAGCAGGCGGAACTGCGCTAGGTCGCTGGCGAACAGGCGCACCTGCTGCGTCGCCACCTGCCCCGCCTCGTCGCGCAGGTCGGCGCGGGCGGCGCGGCCGAGCCAGACCGACGCGGCCAGCCAGGTCAGCAGGCCGATCGCGACGGCGGACAACCCGGCCAGGATCAGCGGCAGGCGGGAACCCGTGTGCGTCGTTGCAGGATGCTGCAATTCGACCCGCAGCGCCATGCAGATTCTCGCACGGAAGATCGCGGAGTTACAGCACGAACGTCCCTAAGGCGCTTAGATCAGACCTAATTCGTCTTTCTCTGCGCGTGCATTTACCGTCGAAAGGCCGCCGCGCATCCTTGTCGCGCACCGAAACGATCGGGCGAGAGAGGATCGAATGATGAGCCTGAAGGAGGGGAACAGCCGACGCGTCACCGTGTGTCTGGTGGCGACGATGCTTTCGACTCCCGCGATCGGGCAGACGACGGGGAAGAAGGCGTCTGCGACCCCGATCGCCGACAGCACGCCCGCCTACCCGGCCGGCGCGAATGGCGACGGTACCGCGCAGGGAGCGTACAACCTGTCGCGCTGGGCCGAGAACTGGCACGGGATGAAGGACCCGGCGAAGCGCGACGATCCGCTCGACGCGCTCAAGTTCATCCCGCTCGACCGCGCGGGCGACAGCTACCTGACGCTGTCGGGCGAGTTGCGGTTGCGTGTCCAGGGCGCCACCAATCCGAACCTGCGCGAAGGCGACGCGCAGCGCCAGAATCGGTTGCGCGTGTTCGCGGGTGCTGACCTGCACCTCGGCGATCATTTCCGTGCCTATGACGAACTCGCGCACGGCGGCCTGGGCGGCGTCAACCTCGGCACGCCCAATACCAACCTGCGCAACGACCTGGCGCTGCAACAGGGTTTCGCGGAGGTGATGGGCAGCATCGACGGCGTCGCGGTCGGCGTGCGCGGCGGGCGGCAGGAATTCACCGACGGCCCCAATCTGCTGACTTCGGCGCGCGACGACAACAGCCTGCGCTTCGTGCTCGATGGCGTGCGCGGCTACGCGCGCGGCACGCGGGTGCGCGTCGACCTGTTCGACTATCGCTACGTGCGCTACGGCTACGAAGGGTTGGGCGACGACGAGACCGACAGCAACCGCCGGGTCAGCGGCGTCACCTTCGGCTACGCGCTGCCGACGAAGCTGTTGGGGAGGTCGAAGCTGTATTTCGATCCCTTTGTCTGGCGGCTGCGCAACCGTGGGGCGGTCTGCGGCGGGCGCACCGCGCGCGAGGAACGCATGTTCTACGGCCTCCACCTCTACGGCGATGCGGGACCCATGACGCTCGACTGGACGCTCAATCACCAGGGCGGCCGCTACGACGGGCGTTCGATCAGCGCGTGGCAGGCGTTCTTCGCGCAGACCTACCGCGTCGGCAAGGCAGCGACGGCGCCGCGCGTGGGCGTCCATCTCGACTATGCCTCGGGCGGCGGCGCCTACGACCGCGGCACGCTGCGCACCGCCAGCGGGCTGTTCGGCAACAACATCTATTACAGCTACCAACTGTTCCTGACGCCGAGCAATCTGGCGGTGATCGCCCCCAACCTGACCGTGCAGCCGACCAGGAAGCTGCGGGTCACCGGCGAATACGGCTTTGCCTGGCGGCCGAGTGACAGCGACGCGGTCTACCGCGCATCGGGTGCGGCGTTCGCCAGCACGCAACGCGCGGCCGGACACCGCGTCGCCGACGTCGCGCGCCTGCAGGCGATATGGAGCGCGACCGCGCGGCTGAGCGTGACCGCGCGCTACGAGCATCTGATGGCGAGGGAGGCGCTGACCGGCGCCGGTTACGCCAGCTCCGACTTCCTCGCCTTATGGGGCAGCTTCCGCTTCTGAGATGACCATGAACCACGATGGGAGAGACGACATGGCGACGATGCCCATGACCCCTGCGGCGCACTCCGCGCCGCCCACCACCAACGCGCGGCTGAAATCGATCATCGGCGGGTCGACGGGCAATCTGGTCGAATGGTTCGACTGGTACGTCTACGCCGCCTTCACGCTGTATTTCGCGCCGCATTTCTTTCCCAGCGACAACCAGACCGCGCAACTGCTGAGCGCGGCGGCGGTGTTCGCGGTCGGATTCGTCATGCGGCCGATCGGGGCCTGGGTGATGGGCGTCTATTCCGACCGCCACGGTCGCAAGGCGGGGCTGACGCTGTCGGTGACGCTGATGTGCCTCGGCTCGCTGATCATCGCGCTGACCCCCGGCTACGCCACGATCGGTGTCCTCGCGCCGACGCTGCTGGTCATCGCGCGCCTGATGCAGGGCCTGTCGGTCGGCGGTGAATATGGCGCCAGCGCGACCTATTTGTCCGAGATGGCGGGCAAGGATCGCCGCGGCTTCTTCTCCAGCTTCCAGTATGTCACGCTGATCTCGGGCCAGCTGCTCGCGATCCTGCTGCTGCTCCTGCTCCAGAACGTCATGGACAAGCCCGCGCTGGAGGAATGGGGCTGGCGCATCCCGTTCGCGGTCGGCGCTGTGCTCGCCGTGGTCGTGTTCCGCCTGCGGCGCGGCCTCGCCGAGACCGAGAGCTTCAAGAACGCGAAAAAGACCGATGCGCCCAAGTCCGGTTTCCTGACGCTGCTGCGCCATCACCCGAAGGAGACGGCGCTGGTCATGCTGCTGACCGCCGGCGGTACGCTCGCCTTTTACGCCTATTCGATCTACATGCAGAAGTTCCTGGTCAACACCTCGGGCTTCACCAAGGAAGCGGCGACGCAGATCAACGCGGTGACGCTATTCGTCTTCATGCTGCTCCAGCCGGTCGCGGGGGCGCTGAGCGACAGGATCGGGCGCAAGCCGCTGATGATCGCCTTCGGCATCTCGGGCGTGCTGTTCACCTACCCGATCTTCTCCGCGCTGGAACAGACCCGCGAAATGTTCACCGCCGGGCTGCTGGTGATGGCCGCGCTCATCATCGTGACGGGGTACACCTCGATCAACGCGGTGCTGAAGGCCGAGCTGTTCCCCGCGCATATCCGGGCGCTCGGCGTCGCGCTGCCCTATGCGCTGGCCAACACCATCTTCGGCGGCACCGCCGAATATGTCGCGCTGAAGTTCAAGGCGGCCGGGTGGGAGCAGGGCTTCTACTGGTACGTCACCGCGATGATCGGGATCTCGCTGATCGTCTACCTGCGGATGCGCGACACCCGCCGCGACAGCCTGATCGCCGAGGATTGAGCCGAGACCGCCGCCGTTTCGAGTAAGGATCACCATCATGCGACCCATGTCGGATCATCGGAACGGCGGCTGTTTCACCCACCACGTCGATGTCGACCGTGTCGCGGCCGCGTCGTCGGCGGTGACGACGGAGCGGGCGGCTCCTGAACGGGCACGGCCTGAACCCGTCGTGTTCCTGCCGGGGCTGCTGTGCGATCAGTCGTTGTGGCGCCGCCAGATCGACGCGCTGGCGGATTGCTGCGCCCCGTTCGTCGCGGACCTGACACTGGACGACAGCATCGCGGCGATGGCCGAGCGCACGCTGACCGCGGCGCCGCCCAGCTTCTCGCTCGTCGCCTTGTCGATGGGCGGCTATGTCGCGCTGGAGATCGTGCGCCAGGCACCCGAGCGGGTCCGCCGCCTCGCCCTGATCGACACCAGCGCGCGGCCGGACACGCCGGAGCGGACGCGCGAGCGACTGCGCGGTATCCAGTCGCTCGAGCGCGGCAAGTTCCTGGGCGTCTCGCGTCCGCTGCTCCGCCCGCTCGTCCATCGCGCCCATTGGGAGGACGCGGTCGCCACCGCGATGCAGGCGATGGCCGGGCGGGTGGGAAAGAGCGCTTCCGTCCGCCAGCAGCGCGCGATCATGGACCGGCCCGACAGCCGCGATCATCTCGGCGACATCGCCGTGCCCACCTTGATCGTCGTCGGAAGGCAAGACCGCATCCGCCCCTGGACCATGCGCGCGAGTTGCACGAGGTGATCAGGGGATCGTCGTTCCATGTCTTGGAGCAATGCGGTCACATGGCGGCGTTGGAAGAGCCCGACCAGGTCAGCACACTTTTGCGGAACTGGTTGCAAACCGAGGCCTAAGCCGAGGCCAGGACCCGAGTCGGAGTTCGGCGTGGGCGCGGCTGAGGAACGGCATGTCGTTCAGCAGCTCGTTGCGCATCCGGGATAATCGCCGCGATCCTATCGCTGCTCCGTCGTCCCATCGGCTTTGGCACGATAGAAGTCGGACAGGACGCCGAACGCTTGCTTGCGCTCGCCCGTTTCGGAGAGCAGCCCCTTGCGGTTCCAGGCCTGCTGAAAATCGGGGTTCTGCCGCCTGGGCGAGCGGAAATCCTTCAGGATCCACGGCGACATGCCGCGCAAGCTCGGCAGCCGCGCCGCCATCGCGAGCGTCGCGCGGTAGTAGTCCACCTGATAATCCTCGGAGAATTTCTGCTTGTTGGCGGGATCGTGGAAGCCCGCGCGCGCGTCGGCGCCGAATTCGGAGAAGATCAGCGGCTTGTCCGCGGGCACGCGCCACTCGCTGGCGGGCAGGTCGCGCAGGCGATCGGGCGTGTACCAGCCGTTGTAGGTGTTGATCGCCAGCACGTCGAGCGCGGGCGCCAGCGGATCGGCGAGCGTCATCACCGGATGGTCCGCGCTTTGGTCGCGCTCGACCAGCAAGGCGGCGCTGACCAGCCGGGTGTCGTCCATCCGCCGCGCGTCGCCGACCAGCGTGCGCAGGAAGGCGTCGCGCTGATCGTTGACGGGTGTTTCATTCGCGACGCTCCAGATCGCGATCGCGGCGCGGTTGCGGTCGCGCAAGATGTTCTCCGCCAGCATCGTGCGCGCGCGCTTGAGCGTGTCGGGATTACTCCAGGCGACGCGCCAGTAGACGGGCACTTCGCTCCACACGATGAGCCCGAGCTCGTCGGCGAGCCGCAGCGTCACCTCGGAATGCGGGTAATGCGCCAGCCGTACGAAATTGCCGTGCAGGCCGTCCTTGATCTCCGACAGGAGCGCGCGGCTCGCCGCCGGGGTCATGGCGCGCGTCGGCTCGGCACCCAGCTCCTCCTCGTGCATCGAGATGCCGCGCAGGTACACGGGCTTGCCGTTCAGCAGGATGTCGGCGCCGCGCACCTCGACCGTGCGAAACCCGATGCGGTCGCGCCAGCGGTCCGCGCCGACCTCGACGCTCACGTCGTACAATTGCGGGCGCTCGGGCGACCAGCGCACCAGCGCGGCGGGCGCGGCCATCGTCGCGTGCCAATCGCCCGCGGCGTCGGTCCGCCCGGCCTGGTCGAGCCCGAGCGCCGCGATCCGCAACCGCACCGCGCGGTTCGCCGCCTGCGGCCCGTCGAGGTGGACGTCGGCCGCCAGCCGCCCGTCGCGCGTCATCCGCACCCACGCATCGTCGACATAGGTGTCGGGCGTGGCGATCAAGCGCACCGCGCGCGTGATCCCGCCGTAATTTTCCCAATCGGTGACGGGCGGCGGCACCGTCGCCTCGGTCGCCTGAGAGTCGACACCGACAGTCACCTGGTTGCTGCCGTCGCGCAGCAGCCGGGTCACGTCGAAGGCGAACGGCGTGAACCCGCCCTCGTGCCGGCCGACCTCCTGTCCGTTCAGGTACACGCGCGTCGCGTAGTTCGCCGCGCCGAACCGCAGGAAATAGCGCCCCTGCCGCTTCGCCGGCGCCGCGAACGTACGCTGGTACCACATCAGCCCGTCGTAGTGGCGCAGCTCGGCCGCGTGGGTCAGCCACGACGACGGGAGCGAGGCGAGCGGCGAGCGCGCGAGGTCGAACTCGTACAAGGTCCGACTATCGCTCGCCATCGCTTGACGCACGTCGACGTCGCGCCAGCGCTGCTGCCCGCTGTCGGGCGCTTCGCCGTGGAAACCCGCGATCCCCGATCGGAACGGGTCTATCGAGTAATGCCACGGACCCGACAGATCGGTGCCGTCGCGCAGGTCGGCGGCGACGAGCAGCGGCGTCGGGGCTGGTAGGGGTGCCGGGACCGCAGCCGGAACTGGTGCCGGGACCGGCGAAGGGGCCTGCTGCGCCGCGATCGGACCGACCACCAGCGTCGCCATCAATCCCGCGGCTATCAGCGTGAACCTGCTCGACATATCGTCTCTCCCGCCTCTCGATCGTTGGTCGCGGTCGCTCGCCGCCCTGCCATCTGCCTCAGCGTGCCGCGTGCGCGATCCCCGCTTCCAGCCCGCGCAACTCGGCCAGCCCGCGCATGCGGCCGAGCAGGGAATAGCCCGGATTGGTCACCTTGCTCAGGTCGTCGAGCATCTGGTGCCCGTGGTCGGGGCGCATCGGGATCGCGCGGCCAGTGCGGCGTTGGAGACGGTGCACCGCCGCTACGACGGCCGCCATGCCGGCATCGCCCGCCAGGTGCGGCGCCTCGTGAAATGCGCCGTTCGCCTCGCGCTCGACCGAGCGGAGGTGAAGGAAGCCGATCCGCGCGCCCAGCCGGTCGACCATCCCGGCGAGATCATTGTCGGCGCGGACGCCGAACGAGCCGGTGCACATGCACAATCCGTTGGATCGGTTGGGCACCGCCTCGAACAGGGCAGCCACGTCGCGCTCGGTGCTGACGACGCGCGGCAGGCCGAAGATCGGGAACGGCGGATCGTCGGGGTGGATCACCAACTGCACGCCGACCTCGTCCGCGACCGGGCAGACCGCGCGCAGGAACGCGACGTGGTTCGCGCGCAGCGTGTCGGCGTCGATCCCGTCGTAACCGCGTACCGCCTGCAGGAACGCCGCGGCGGTGAAGCTTTCCTCGCTGCCCGGCAGTCCGGCGATGATCGTCCGCTCGAGCCGGTAGCGCGCCGCCTCGTCCATGGCGTGGTAGCGGCGCTCCGCCGCCGCGAGCGTCGCTGGCGCGTAATCGTCCCGCGCACCCGGCCGCGCGAGCACGAACAGGTCGAACGCCGCCACCATCTCGAGCTCGAACCTGAGCGCCAGCGCGCCATCGGGCATCGGCCACGCCAGATCGGTGCGCGTCCAGTCGAGCAGCGGCATGAAATTGTAGGTGACGACGCGGATGCCGGCGGCGGCGAGGTGACGCAGGCTGGCGCGGTACGCCTCGATCAGCCGGTCCCAGCCCTGTCCGCGCTTCTTGATGTCCTCGTGCACCGGCAGGCTCTCGACCACGGTCCAGTCGAGCCCCGCCGCCTGCACCAGCGCGCGGCGCGCGGCGATCGCGTCGAGCGGCCAGACACGGCCGTTGGGTATGTCGTGCAGCGCGGTCACCACCTCGGTCGCGCCGGCCTGGCGAATGTCGCGCAAGCCGACCGGGTCGGCGGGACCGAACCAGCGCATCGTCTGCGTCATGCGCGGCGCGGCGCCGCGCCCCTCGTCCGGGCGCCCGTCGTCGCTCACGAGGCCGGCTCCGCCTCGAACCGCAGTCCGGTGGCGCGGCTCGGCTGGAAACCCTTCCACACGGTCGCGACCGGCGCGCCGGGGCTGAACCCGTCGTAGCGCCCGATCGGCGCATCGGGCCACGTTCCCGCGTCGGCGTCGCTCACCAAGCCGTCGATATAGCTGGCCTTGGCCGTCTCGCCCTTAACGAAACGATCGAGGAACGCGGTGATGAAATGCGCCTGGATCGGTAGCAAGCGGTCCTTGCGCCACACCGCGTCCTCGAACCAGTCCATGTCCCAGAAGGTGCGCCGCATTTCGGCCGGCGCGCCCGCGAGCGCGATGCTGTGCCCCGCGCCCTTGAAGGTCAGCAGGTAGCGCGGTGCGCGCCGCTCGCGCGCGAACAGGTCGCGCACCGCGTCGTAGCCGACCGCGTGGTCGTGATCGCCGACGATGAACAATGTCGGCGACGTGATCGCGCCGACGCCCGCTCCTGCCGCGGACGGCGACCAGGCCGGCACCGCGCCGAAGCGGCTGGCGGGCGCGATCGCGACCACAGCCTTCACCTTCACGACCTTGAGCGATGCCGCGCGCGCACCGCCCGCGGCGTACTCGCTTAGGATACCGCGCGACAGCGACGCCATGCCGGGGTTCAGCGGCGCACCCGCGGCGGTCAGCACGCCGTAGCCGCCCATCGAGTAACCGATCAGCACCGTGCGCGATGCATCCGCGGCGGCGAACACCCCGTCGCGCCGGGTCGCGCGACGCTGTGCCTCGCCAGCCACGAACGCGATGTCGAGCGGTCGCCGCGTGATCGGGCCGGAGCGCGCCGCGGCAGTACGGATGCTGATCGGCGGATCGCCGAACGCCGGGGCGACGACGACGTAACCCTTGCTCGCCAGGTTCTCGCCGAGCCACGCGAGTGCCTCGGGCGCGTTGCCGTAGCCGTGCGCGAGGATGACGAGCGGGAACCGGCCCGCCGCGGCGCGCGCGCCGGGGGTCGCGAGCCCGGCTAGCGTGAACGGCACGTCGCGCCCGTCCGCGCCCGACATCGCCGCATGGTAGGTCGTGCCGGCATCGCTCCCGGTGCCGGCGCGCGCCGCCGCCGGATACCAGACCAGGGTCGGCAGCCGCCGATCGGTGACCAGCGGCCGGTCCGCGCCGCGCAGCGGGTCGGCCTGCCCCGGCTGCACCAGCTCGACCCGCGCGAGCCCGACCTGATGCGGGCCGAGCCGCGCGAGTTCGGGCGCATCGACCGGTGGGCGCGCCTGCGCGTCGCGCGGCGCTCCAGCCCCGCGCTGAGTCGTGGCGCGCGGCTCCTGGGCGGCGATCGCCGCGCCGGTCGCGAACGCCAGCACCGCACCCGCCAGCAGCACCTGCTTCGATATCATCACCACTCCCCGCTCGTGTTCCGCCTGCGCGCCTAGAAGTTCAGGCCCAGGCGCAGTCCGGCGTAACGCTTGAAATCGCGCGGCAGCACGGCCTGGGTCGCGATGTTGCCGCCGAAATTGCCCGCCGTGTTGACCAGCGCGCCGTAATATTGCTGGTCGAACAGGTTGTTGACGAACGCGACCAGTTCCCAGCGACGCTCCTCGTCGCGCACGCCCAGCCCCACGTTGACGATGTGGTACGCAGGCTGGAACAGCTGCGGATCGCGCGGCGCGAAATACAGGCTGCTCTGATACTGCCAGTTGAACTGCGCCACGCCGCGCAGCGCAGCCGTCAGCGACGGCGAGTAATCGCCGCTGACGTTGAACTTCCATTCCGGCGCCTGCGCCACGCGCTCACCATTCAGGTTCTGGCTTGCAGGAGTTCCGGTGCAGCCCTGCGCCGCGGTCTGCAGCGGATAGCATTGCGCGATCGGGAAGGACTTGTAGCTGGCGTCGAGGTAGGTCACCGCGCCGTTGACGTTCAGATCGTCGGACAGGCGCAGCGATCCCTCGAACTCGATGCCGCGGGTGTTCAGCTTGCCGACGTTGGTCAGCCGGTAGTTGGAGGTGCCGTCGGCCAGCGTCTCGATCGTCTGCGCCTGCAGGTTGCGGTAATCGGTGTCGAACAGGGTGACGTTCGCGGTCAGGCGGCGGTCGAAGAACTGGCTGCGGATCCCGAGCTCCTTGTCGCGCGATCGTTCGGGACGGATCGGACCGGCGGCGGCACGGTTCTGGTTAAATCCGGTCGTCAGGTCGTAGGTCTGACCCTTGTAGCCGGTCGCGTAGGTAAAGAAGGCGTTGATGTCGCGCGTCAGGTCGTACTTGACACTTGCGCGGTAGGTGCCCGCGGTGTCGCTCGCGTCGCCCGAGTAAAAGCGATTGGTCAGGTTGTCGCGGTAGGTATAGGCGACCCGCTCGTTCTGCACGCGCCCGCCACCGGTGACGGTAAGCCCGGGCGTGAGCGTCCAGTCGATCTGCGCGAAGCCCGCGATCTGGCGCGACTTCGAGGTCGCGAACCAATCGGCGAGCGAGAACACGGGGCCGCGGAAGAACGGCCGCTCGAACTTGTTGCTCGCCAGGTACACGCCGACGGTATAGCGGAACGGCTTGTCGCCGGGCGACTGTAGCCGGACTTCCTGCGTATATTGCTCGGAATCGAACTGGCCGATCTGGTTGTTGTTGCCGACCGCGGCGGGAGCGGACGTGTCGTCCTGGTCGAGGAAGTCGTCGAGGTGGAAGCGATCGTAGGAGGAGATCGTGACCAGGTTCATCTCACCCAGCCCGATCTCGCCGCGCAGATAGCCGCCGCCGCCCTCGTACTTGGTGCGCGAATTGTAGTTGTTGCTGATCTCGTCGTTGTCTTCCTCGACGCTGACGCCGGGCAGGACCACCGCGGGCGTCAACCCGGCGATGCCGCGCAACCGCGCGTTCGGGCCGAAGCGGACGAACGGACGCCCGACGTCGGTGTTGCCGTTGACGTAATTGAGCGACAGCGTCAGCGACGCATCGTCGACCGGTTCCCACCGCACCTTGCCGCGCAGGTTGAGCGTCTCGCGACCGTTCACGGTCTTGCCGTTGAAGCGGTTCTTCACGTTGCCGTCCCAGTTGTTGTACGCGGCGGAGACGACGTAGCCGAGATCATCGGTCGCGGGGCCGGAGACGCTGAAATTCAGGCCGTATTCGTCGTCGGTCGTGGCGACGCCGTTGGCGCGCACGCGCAACGTGCTGGTCGGGCTGCGCGTGATCAGGTTGATCAGGCCGGCGGACGCCGACTTGCCGTACAAGGTGCTCTGCGGCCCGCGTAGCACCTCGATCCGCTCGACGTCGGGCAGATCGGTGAAGGCGCGCGCCTGGAATGCGAGCGGCACCTCGTCAACCAGAACCGCGACGCTCGATTCGACACCGATGCCGAACGCGAACGTGCCGACACCACGCAGCGAGATGTTTGAATTCTGCGGCTGCTCGGCCGGGCGCACGACGAGCGACGGCGCGATCTTGCCGATGTCGGCGAAGTTGCGCACCCCCGCGCTGGCGAGCTGCGCCGGGGTCACCACCGCGACCGCGAGCGGCACCTGCTGGATGTTCTCGGCGCGCTTGTTGGCGGTGACTATGATGTCGCCGGTCGAGGCCTCGCCCTGAACCGCGGCGGTCGGACCACCCGGTGCGCTCTGTCCCTCCTGCGTCAGTCGCGTGGACGCCGGGTCCGCCGGTGCCGGCCCGGGCGCGGGAGCCGGCGGTGCTTGCGTCTGCGCCCCAGCCGGAGTGGCAGCGGCAGCGGCAGCGAGCGCAACGGAAATGGCGATGGTCGCGGCGGACGTGCGCAGATTCATCGAAATCCTCCCTCATATCGTCGCCGCTCTAGGTCGGCTGTCTGAATGTGGACGTACCAAGTGGCCTTACCATTGGCAAGCGTGATTCGCGTTCCGGTAGATCGGTGCGGTGCCGACACCGACTGCCACTGCGTTGCAGCGGCGAGGGCAAGCCGCTAGGTTGCGGCGCCATCCGGGAAGAGTTGCAGTGATAAGACCACTTCGCGCATCGTCGTCGCTCCTCCAGCCCGACGGCCGCAAATTGTACCAGCAGGCCGCGGCCACGATCGCCGCGGCGATCCAGCGCGGCGACTATCGCCCGGGGCAGCGCATCCCGTCGGAACGCGACCTGGCCGAGGAGCACAAGGTCAGCCGCCCGACGATCCGCGAGGCGCTGATCGCGCTGGAGGTCACCGGGCTGGTCCGCTCGCGCCACGGCTCGGGCATCTTCGTCGTCGACAATCCCAGCAGCGACGCGCTGTCGCTCAGCCTCGATATCGGCGCGTTCGAGCTGACGGAGGCGCGTCGCCTGTTCGAGGGCGAGACCGCCGCGCTCGCCGCGCTGTCGATCACCGACGCCGATCTCGCGCGACTGGAGAAGTTGATCGGCGAGATGGAGCGCGAGAACCAGCAGCAGGTCGGCGGCGAACGCGCCGATCGCGAGTTCCACCTGGTTATCGCGCGGGCGACCGCGAACTCGGCGATCGTCGGCGTGATCGAGTCGCTGTGGGACGCGCGCTACAGCTCGCCGCTCTGCGCCGAGATGTTGGAGCGCGCGCGCAAGGTCGGCGTGCAGCCGCGCATCGACGAGCATCTCGTCATCATCCAGGCGCTGCGCAACCGCGATCCCGCGGCCGCGCGCACCGCGATGCGCGAACATCTCGCCCGCGTGATCGACGGGCTGCTCAAGGCGACCGAGATCGACACGATGGAGCGCACGCGCGCCGAACTGGAGGAGAAGCGCAGCGCGCTGGCGCGCCGCGTCTCCGTCTGACGCCGCGTAATGGTCAGACCAGGTTGAGCATGACTCCCGCGCGATTGTCGTGCCGAGTCACGCTGCCCGCGCCGTCGTTCACGATCAGCCGCCGCGCGTCGCCCGGCGGCAGCAGCAGCGTGACGCCTGAGTCGCCGCACGTACCGGGGCCATCGCGGCGCAGCCGTACCGAGACGCTGTCCGCGTCGGCGGTACCCGTCACGTGCCAGCGATCGATCGGCCCGTCGCCGTCGCCGGCATCCTCCACCGCGTCCCAGGCAAAGGTGCCCACACGCGGCGGGAACAGCCACACGCCGCGGCGGTACGGCCCGGGTCGCCAGCCGCCGCGCGCCAGATCGACCAGCATCGCCGAGCCCGCGCGCGCGAGCAGCGGCGGTGCGCCGTCGAGCGGCGCGTCGAGCGTGACCTCCGTGCCGCCCGCGACTTCTCGCCCGCCCCAAACGTCGATCCAGTCGGCGCCCGCGGGTACGCGCACGCGCCGCGTCGTCGCGCCCGGCTCCATCACCGGTGCGGCGAGCAGGTTCGGGCCGAGCAGATGCTCATCGCACTCGTCCCAGCTTCGCGCATCACCCGCGAAGTCGAGCCAGAGCGGGCGCACCATCGGCTCGTACTCGCGCGTGTAGCGGTGGAGCAGGTCGTAGAAGAACGGGATCACTGTCTGCCTGAGCGCCATCAGCCGGTGGATCGCGGGCAACACCTCGGGGTACATCCACGGTTCGTTGACGCTGCGATCGTCGTTCCAGCTGTGGATGCTGAACCGCGGCATCAGGATGCCCGCCTGTACCCAGCGCACCAGCAGCTCGGGCGACGGCGCCGGGCCGGAGAAGCCGCCGACGTCGTGCCCGCTGTTCGACACGCCCGATAAGGCGAGTCCGATCGATTGGCGCGCATTGTAGCGGATCGTCTTCCACTCGGTGCGGTTGTCGCCCGACCAGGTCTGCGCGTAGCGGTGCAGCCCCGCCATCCCCGACCGCGTAACGGCGTACGGGCGCCGATCGGGGCGTGCCTCTACCTGTGCACGGCGCGACGCGCGCGACATCAGCATCGGCTGTACCGGCCGCATCGCCGACGCGGCCCGCGGGTTGCCGAAGCCGTGAACGCGCGCGCGGGCGTCCCACAATTCATACTCGTTGTTGTCGTTCCACGTCGCCTCGATGCCGTGATCGAGCAAGGCTTGGCCGACCTGCGCGCGCCACCATCCCGCCGCCTCGGGCTTGGTGAAATCCAGGTAGCTGCCGACCTCGTCCCAGAATTGCGCCTCGACGGGCAAGCCGTCCTCGTCCGACACGAACAGCCCGGCCGCCGCCACTTCGTCGTAGCGCGGGTGGCTGCGCAGAAGTGCGGGCTTGATGTTGGGGACGAGCCGCACGCCTGCCTCGGCGTAGCCGGCGACGAACGCAGCGGGGTCGGGGAACTTGTCGCGGTTCCAGTGGAACACGTAGCGTTTGTCGCCGATCGAGGTGTAGCCCGACGACAGGTGGAACGACGTGCACCCCAGGTCGTGCTCCGCGCATTGGTCGAGGAACCCTGCCATCTGCACCGCGGCGTCGGGCGCGTCGGTATAGGTCATCGTCGAGCCCGAATAGCCGAGCGACCAGCGCGGCATCATCGCCGGACGCCCGGTCAGCCAGGTGAAGCGCCGCGTCACCGCCAGCGGGTCCGGCCCCGCGATCATCCACAGGTCGAGGTCGCCCGCGTCGGCGACGACGTGGCGGTAGTGGCCGTGATAATTGTCGAGCTCGCGCCCGAGATCGACCGTCACGTCGGCGACGCTGTCGTAGAACGCGCCGTGGCAGCGACCGCCCGCGTCGGCGACGAGCAGGTACGGGATCGACTTGTACATCGGATCGCTATGCTCGGCATCGAAGCCCATCGGGTCGACGTTGGTCAGCCGGAAGCGGCGTCCGGCACGGTCGCAGTCGCCGGTCCGATCGCCCAGACCGAAGAAGCGTTCGCCCGACTGGCGCGCGACGTAATGATGCGCGCGCCCGTCCCACCAGCCGAAGTCATAGGCTTGGGTCGGACGATCCGCCGCCATCAGGCACCAGTCGCCCGTCGCGGGGTCACGCTGTTTCCAAAGACAGTGCAGCCCGACGAGCGCGATCGTCACGCGAATCTGCGCGGTTCCCACGATCAGCGTGCCGTCGTGCTCCTCGCAGGTGAAATCGGGCAAGGCGAAGCCGGCGGTGTCCATCCGGTCGCGTCCCGGCTCCGCGAGATCGCTCAGCCCCGGCGCGATCGCCCAGCTTGGCGGGCTCGTGACGCGCCCGTCGGCCAGAAGCAGCAACCGCATCACGTCGTCCTCGAGCACGAAGACGTGCGCGACCGCGCCCGTGTCAGCGGTGAGCGTGACGTGCCCCGGCGCGCGCGCCGATGGCGTGAAGACCGGGGGGCGGGAGAGCGTCGCGCGCCTCATGCGGAGAGTTCCTTGGCTGGATTGGGCGTGGCCGGGGTCGGCACCGTCAGCTTGCCGATGAAGATGATGAAGATCGCAGCACCGATCAGGTCGAGCACCGCGAGCACGCCGAACAGCGGACCGTAGCCGACCGCGTCGGCGAATTGCCCGATCAGCAGCGAGAAGATCAGCCCGCCGATCCAGCCCGCCTGCCCGATGAAGCCGTTGGCGGTGCCCACCTCACCCGGCGCGAACACGTCGGCCGACAGCGTGTTGATGAGGCCCGAGATCATCTGGTGCGCGAAGCCGCCGATCGAGAACAGTAGGATGGCGGTGTACGGGCTGGCGGCGAGCCCGATACAGCCGGGCGCGATCATCAGCACCGCGCCGAGTGCGATGCCCGCGATGCGCGACGGGATCAGCGACACCCCGCGCCGCATCAGGAAGGGCGACAGATAGCCGCCCGGGATGCCGCCGAAATCGGCCGCCAGGAACGGCAGCCACGCGAACAAGGCGATCTGTTTCAGGTCCATGCCGCGCTCGGTCGCGAGGTACAGCGGGATCCAGAAGCTGAAGGTCTGCCACGCCGGCTCGGCGAGGAAACGCGGGACCGCGATCACCCAGAAACGCTGGCTGCGCAGGATCTCGCGCGGGCGCGCGCGTGCGGCCGGGGTCGCCGGCCGGTTGGCCGCGATCATCTCGCGCTCGGCCGGTGTGATCGCCTCGTGCTGCTCGGGCGGGCGGTAGCAGACGTACCAGGCGACCGCCCAGACGACGCCGACCGCGCCGGTGACGATGAACGCCCAGCGCCAGTTCGCCCAGATCGCGACCGCGGCGACCACCGGCGGCGCAATCAGCGCGCCGAGCGAGGTGCCGGCATTGAACCAGCCGACCGCGACCGAGCGCTCGCGCGCCGGAAACCATTCCGCCACCGCCTTGATCCCCGACGGGATCGCGGCAGCCTCGAAGATGCCGAGCAACCCGCGGAACAGCGCCAGGCTGATCCAGCCGAAGGCGAGCGCGTGGAGCATGTTGGCGGCCGACCAGGCGAGCCCGAACATCGCGAACCCGACGCGCAGCCCGAAGCGGTCGACCAGCGCGCCCGCGATCGGCTGCATGATCGTGTAGGCGAGCTGGAACGCGCCCACGACGTAGCTGTACTGCTGCGTCGTCATGTGCAGCGCGGATTTGAGTTCGGGGGCGAGCACGCCGAGCGAGTTGCGCGCGAGGTAATTGGCCATCGTGCCGGCGCAGATCAGCGCCACGATCCACCAGCGCAGGTTCCGTACGCGCAACGTCTGCCTCCCCCATCAATGCCGGGCTCGCGCCGAGTTCGGCGTCGACCGGTTGGTTAGCGCGAGGAAGATGGCCTGTCCATATTGGTCCGGCCAGTCATGAGCGCATAAGGCGCCTCGGCCGTCAAATCAGGGATGGCGCCGCGCTGCATCACCACCCATCCCGCCAGCTCGTGTCCCGCGCGCGCGGCGGCGAGCGGTGCGTGGTGGTTCAGCCGCGCGTGGAGATACCCTGCGTTGAAGGCGTCTCCGGCGCCGCTGGTGTCGACCGGGGACAGCACCGCCGCGGGCGGCACCAGCGTTCGGTCGACCAGGCAACCGTCCGCGCCGCGCTTCAGCGCCACTTCGCCGACACCAGCGCGCATCCAGCCGTCGACGATCGTGTCCGCCGCGGCCACCCCGGTCAGCGCTTCCTCGTCCTCCAGCGTTGGCAAACCGATATCGGAAACGGCCAGCGCGTCGCGATAGGCCGCGCACGCAGCCTCAAGGTCGGGCCACAATGCCGGGCGGAAATTAGTGTCGAATGCAACTCTTCCCCCGTTTGTGCGCACCGCGCGCGCGAGATCGAGCAGCGCTGCGCGCCCCGCAGACGGCAAGATCGCCAGCGAGATCATCGAGAACACGAGCAGGTCGGCCCGCGCCGCCGCGGCGATCGCGCCGGCGCTGTCGGGCAAGGCGAACACCTGCCGCGCGGCGCTGTCGCTGCGCCAGTACGTGAAATGCCGCTCGCCGCGGTGATCGTTGCTGATCGCGTACAGCCCCGGGCGGCGCGCGGGGTCGGTCAGCAGGTACTCTGGCCTGAGCCCTT
This sequence comes from Sphingomonas sp., assembly GCF_042095875.1. Classification (GTDB taxonomy): domain Bacteria; phylum Pseudomonadota; class Alphaproteobacteria; order Sphingomonadales; family Sphingomonadaceae; genus Sphingomonas. The sequence goes on along the minus strand of NZ_JBELMJ010000015.1, from coordinate 16,961 downwards.
CGCCGACCCATGCCGCGCGCAGGTCGTCGCTGAACGGATCGGAACCCAGCGCGCTCAGGAAGCCGACATCGTGGCCGAGGCGGGCGAGATGGATCGCGGTGTTGAGCGTGTCGCCGCCGTACGCGAGCGTCCATGCGCGCGCCTCGCCCGCGGGCGCCAGCTCGATCATCCCCTCACCCACTACGATGATCGTCATATCGCGCCTATCTTGCCTGACCAATAGTGCAGCTCTGGTAAAATGAGTGAGGCTTGGCTAGCAAGCGGCAACGCCGAAGGAGAGAGGACATGCGACCGAGCGCCCCGATCATCACGCGCGGTTCGAGCCGATGACCCGCCTGCTGCGCCTCCACCCCGACCGGCTGTTCGCGAGCGACCCGACCCAACGCGAGATCGCGCGCGCGTTGTACGCCGAGGTCGCCGACCTGCCGATCGTCTCGCCGCACGGCCACACCGACCCGAACTGGTTCGCGACCGACGCACCGTGGCAGAATGCCGCCGAACTGCTGCTGACACCCGACCATTATATCTTTCGCATGCTCTACAGCCAAGGCGTGCCGCTCGACGCGCTCGGCGTGCCATCGCGTGCTGGCGCGCCCGCGACCGATCCGCGGGCGGCGTGGCGGACCTTTGCCGAACATTACCACCTGTTCCGCGGCACGCCGTCGCGGCTGTGGCTCGACCACGTCTTCGCAGAGATCTTCGGCTTCGACGTACAGCTGGAGGCGACGACCGCCGACACTTATTACGATGCGATCGCCGAGGCGCTGGCGTCGCCCGCCTTCCGCCCGCGCGCGTTGTTCGACCGGTTCGGCATCGAGCTGCTCGCCACCACCGAGGGGGCGGAGGCGGATCTGTCGGCGCATCATGCGATCCGTGCGTCGGGATGGAGCGGGCGCGTCGTCACCACCTACCGTCCCGACGGCGTGATCAACGTCGAGCACGAGCAGTTCGCCCCCGCGATGGCGCGCTTCGCCGCGCTGACCGGCGAGGACGTGTGGTCGTGGCAGGGCTATCTCGCCGCGCATCGCCGCCGCCGCGCCGACTTCCGCGCCGCCGGCGCGACCGCGACCGATCACGGCCATCCCTCGGCGCGCACCGCCGACCTGTCGCCGCGCGAGGCCGAGGCTTTATTCGCGCGCGTGACCGGCCCCGATCCGTCGTCCGAGGACGCCGACCTGTTCCGCGCGCAGATGCTGACCGAGATGGCGCGGATGAGCGTGGAGGACGGCATGGTGATGCAATTGCACCCGGGGTCGTTTCGCAACCACAATGCGGCATTGTTCGCCAGCCACGGCCGCGACAAGGGCGCCGACATCCCGACGCGGGTCGACTACGTCACCGCGCTCAAGCCGCTGCTCGACGCGGTCGGCAACGAGCGCGACTTCACGCTGATCCTCTTCACGCTCGACGAATCGACCTACGCGCGCGAACTCGCCCCGCTCGCCGGCCATTACCCGTGCCTGCGGCTCGGCCCGGCGTGGTGGTTCCACGACTCGCCAGAGGGGATGCGGCGCTACCGCGAGATGACCACCGAGACTGCGGGTTTCCACAACACGGTCGGGTTCAACGACGACACCCGCGCCTTCCTGTCGATCCCCGCGCGCCACGACGTCGCGCGCCGCGTCGATTGCGCGTTCCTCGCCCGGCTCGTCGCCGAGCACCGGCTGGAGGATTGGGAAGCCGCCGAGCTCGCGCACGAGTTGACCGTCGGGCTCGCGCGCCGGGCATACCGGTTGTGAGGCTGTCTCGCACCACGCTGCCGCATCTGCCCGCGGATGTGGAACGGCCGGACTACGACTCCACTGCGCAACGCCGCGGCATCGTCCACCTGGGACTGGGCGCATTCCACCGCGCGCACCAGGCGGCGTACACCGATCGCGCAATGGCGGCGGGCGACTGCGACTGGGCGATCACCGGCGTGTCGCTCCGCTCGCCGCAGGTGCACGACGCGCTGGCGCCGCAGGACGGGCTCTACACGCTGACCGAGCGCGATGCCTCGGCGGAGCGGACGCGCGTGATCGGCGCGATCCGCGACGTGCTGGTCGCGCCGCGCGATCCCGCCGCGGTCGTGTCCGCGCTCGCCGCGCGCGACACGCACGTCGTCACGCTGACGATCACGGAGAAGGGCTATGGTCGCCGGCCCGACGGGACGCTCGATCCCGGCGTGGTGAACGGCGGCGCGCGCACGATCTATTACTATCTGCGCGACGCATTCGCCGCGCGGCGGGCAGACGGGCATACCGGCCTGACGTTGGTGTCGTGCGACAATCTGAGCGCCAACGGCGCCGCCCTGCACCGATCGGTCGCCGAGTTCCTCGACGCGGCCACGCCCGATCTGCGCGCGTGGTTCGAGGCCGAGTGCACGTGCCCCTCGACGATGGTCGATCGCATCGTCCCCGCCGTCACCGGGGCCGAGCGCGACGCGCTCGCCGACCGGCTCGGCCTCAGCGACGAGGCGGCGGTGTTCACCGAGCCGTTCCACCAATGGGTGATCGAGGATCGCTTCGCCGGGCCGCGGCCTCACTGGGAGGCGGGCGGCGCGCAGTTCGTCGCCGATGTCGGTCCTTACGAGACAGCGAAGCTTCGCCTGCTCAACGGCGCGCATTCGGCGCTCGGCTATCTCGGCCTCGCGCGGGGATTATCGTTCGTCCACGAGGCGGTGGCCGACCCGGCGATCCGTCCGCTGGTCGAGCGCTTGATGCGGGTCGAGGCCGCGCCGACGATCGGCGCCGCCGTCGGGCAGGACCTGCCCGCCTATATCGACGCGCTGCTGCGGCGCTTCGCCAACCCGACGCTCGCGCACCGCTTGGACCAGATCGCCACCGACGGATCGCAGAAGATCGGCCCGCGCTGGCTCGAACGACTGGCGAGCACGCGCGCGCAGAGCGTGCCGTGCGAGGCGACGCTGCAGGCGCTCGCCGCGTGGATCGTGTTCGTACGCGGCGATCGCCAGCCCGTGTCCGACCCCCTCGCCAACCAGCTCACCGCCGCGTGGCGCGAGGCGGGCGAGGCCGGGATCGTCGAAGCCCTGTTCGCCGAGGGCGGCCTGCTCGCGGCCCCCGCATCGCTGGACCGAACGCGCCGCGCGACCCTGACGCAGATGGTGCAAGCGCGCGTTCAGGGTCAGGAATCATCGAGGTAATCGTCGCGGTCCCATTCGGGCTCTGCGAGAAAACCGGCCGCCGGACGAGCAAGTCAAACGTCTTTCCCCCGAAGTCGTGGCAGCCCCGGGGTGGGTCACTGGCGGGTGCAGAGCGACATCGTCTCTTCAGCAGCAACGGGTCGCGCTGGCGAGATGTATCCACGCGCATGACGGAGGAGCTTGCATCGATCTATGCCGAGTCGGAGATCGTCCAAATCGATGAGATCTACTTGAATGCGCACTGCGCGGCTTCAAACCTAGAGGAAATCCTCTCGCTCGGCTGATCGGTCGCTTAAGGTCGGTCGGTCGGCGCGGTGCCCGGCGGAATGGAAATCCCGAGTCAACCATCGTTTATACACCTGCACGTGTTTTCCGCTTTCGGTCAGGGACCCTCCTCGGTGGTCATCTGCCACCCGACGACACGCTGCGGCGCCGGACGCCGGCATCGCTCGGTCGCTACAACATCACCGCGGCGACCAGCGGGTCAGTCGCCGTGGTGGACAGCTGGCATGAAGCGTCGCCGCGGCGCTTTCGACGGCTGTAGAGCGTCTCGTGCGGGTCGTACTCGCTGGGCGTCTGTCAGCGCAGTCCACGCGGCTGGCGAATACTATGCCAATCAGCACCAGCCGATTATCGCCTCGAGGCTTGCCGTGGCTCTTGGGGAGCAACGGTTGCAGCCGCTCGCTCTGCTCTAGCGTCAGCCAAACAGGTCGCTCAAACCCGGCCTTCTCGCGAACCCTGGATCAGATCGCGACGCTCATATCGATGGCACCTTATCCAATGGTGAGGCTAGGACGACTCACGTAGATCGTCCCCTTTCCTTCAGATCGTCCCGGTCTTCCTCATGGCAGACCGCCCGATCACGCGGGCAGCATGCCGCGGTCGCGCAGGTAGCCGAGTACCGGGAGCATCGGCATGCCGAGCACGGTGAACTGGCTGCCCTCGATGCGGCTGAACAATTGCGCGCCCGGCCCCTCGATCCGGTAGCAGCCGACGCAGCCCGCGATCGCCGGCCACTCGGCGTCGAGATAGGCGTCGACGAAGGTGTAGGACAGCGGGCGGACGAACATCTTGGCACGGTCGACGTGGCGCCACACCGGGCGGCCGTTCTCCGCGATCACCGCCGCGCTGACGAGGTCGTGGCGCTTGCCCGACATGCGCAGCAGGTGGTCGCGCGCGTCGTCGCGGCTGCGCGGCTTGTCGAGGATCGTGCCGTCGTTCAGCACCGCGAGCGAGTCGGAGCCGAGCACCAGGCGGCCGGGATGGCGCGCGGATACCTTGAGCGCCTTCAGCTCGGCGAGCGCATCGGCGACGTCGCGTGGGGGCGCGCCCGTCATCGCGGCCTTCAATGCCGCCTCGTCGGCGTAAGCCGGCTCGGCGGTGAAGGGTACGCCCGCGGCCGACAGCATGGCGGTACGCGAGGCGGACTGCGAGGCGAGGATAATGCTCAAGATATGATGCTCATGGGTATGATAAGACAGCCGTCATCGGGTCAGTCGCGCGGGCGCGCGGCGCCGCCGCGATGCTCGTTGCACAAGGAGATGATCGCCGCAGCGGTTTCTTCGATCGAGCGGCGGGTGACGTCGATTACCGGCCAGCCATTGTCGGCAAACATCCGGCGCGCGAAAGCGATCTCGCGCGCGACCGCCTCACCGTTGACGTAATCGGTTTCGGGCGCCTGGTTGAGCGACAGCAGCCGGTTGCGGCGGATCGCGATCAGCCGGTCGGCACTGGTGGTCAGGCCGACGACCAGCGGGTTCTTGAGCTGGTAGAGCAGAGGCGGCGGCGGGCTCTCGACCACCACGGGGATGTTGGCGGTCTTGTAGCCGCGGTTGGCGAGGTAGATCGAGGTCGGCGTCTTCGACGAGCGGCTGACGCCCGCGAGCACGATATCGGCCTCCTCCCACTCCTCCCAGGCGATCCCGTCGTCGTGCGCGATGGTGAACTGGATCGCGTCGACGCGCGCGAAATAGGCGGCGTCGAGCACGTGCTGGCGACCCGGACGCGCCTTTGCCTGCTGCCCGAGCAGGCCCGAGAGCGCGTCGTTGACCGGATCTAGCGGCGCGACGGTCGGCAGGCCGAGCGCGCGGCAGCGCGCCTCCAGCGCGCGGCGCGTCTGCGGATTGACCAAGGTGAAGATGACGAGGCCGGGGTTCTGCGCGATCTCCTGCAGGATGCGGTCGAGATGCGCCTCGGTGCGGACCATCGGCCAGAAATGCCGGACCGTCTCGACATCGTCATATTGCGCCAGCGCCGCCTTTGCGATGTTCTCCAGCGTCTCGCCGGTCGAGTCCGACAGCAGGTGGAGGTGGAGCCGGATCGGCACGGACGCGCTCAGGATCGAACTGTGGACAACATGGGGACGAGGGCTAGCGTAACTCGGCCGACCCGCCAACCCGGCTGCGCGGCGTGGATAACGCGGCACTTGTCCACAATCCCGTCAACGGCGCGCCGATTTATCCACAGGGTGTGAGTCGTGGTGGCGATTGAATCGAATCCCGGCGGAATCGCGGGCTCGCACGAGTCAATCTGTTGGCATTAGGTGTGCGAACGCATAATCCCCGGCGCCCACACGCCAACAACATCAACAACCCTCATTCTAGATTCTTCTATTGAAGAAGGAGTGCCCGATTGTCCGGCTCCAAGCCCCTGCTCGCGGTTCTGAAGGGCGAGACGCGCGCGCGTCCGCCGGTGTGGCTGATGCGTCAGGCCGGGCGCTACCTGCCCGAGTATCGCGCCTTGCGTGCGGAGAAGGGCGGGTTTCTCGCCCTCGCGACCGATCCTGAAGCCGCAGCCGAAGTGACGGTGCAACCGATCCGACGTTTCGGGTTCGATGGCGCGATCCTGTTCTCCGACATTCTGATGGTGCCGTGGGCGCTGGGGCAGGAGCTGACGTTCGGCGCGGGCGAAGGTCCGCGGCTGGCACCCGCGCTGGTCGAGGCCGATCTCGACGCGCTGATCCCTGACCACACGCGGCTCGATCCGGTCTACGCGACCGTCGAGCGGGTGGCGGCGATGCTGCCGGCGGAGACGACGTTCCTAGGGTTCGCCGGATCGCCGTGGACGGTCGCGACGTACATGGTGGCGGGCGCGGGATCGAAGGATCAGGGCGCGACGCGGTTGCTCGCCTATCGCGATCCGGTGCGCTTCGCGACGATCATCGAGCGGGTCGTCGCGCTGACGGTGGAATATCTGTCGCGGCAGATCGCGGCGGGTGTCGAGGCGGTGCAGCTGTTCGACAGCTGGGCGGGATCGCTCAGCCCGGCGCAGTTCGAGCGCTGGGTGATCCAGCCGAACCGCGCGATCGTCGATGCGCTGCGCGCGCGGCACCCGGGCGTGCCGATCATCGGCTTTCCCAAGGGCGCGGGCGCGAAGCTCCCCGATTACGCCGCGGGCGTCGCACCCGACGCGATCGGGTTGGACGAGACGGTCGACCCGGCCTGGGCGAACCGCGTGCTGCCCGCGGGGCTGCCGGTGCAGGGCAATCTCGACCCGCTGCTGCTGGAGGCGGGCGGCGACGCGCTGGAGCACGGCGTGCGCGCGATCCTGGCGGCGCTCGAGGGGCGGCCGCACGTGTTCAATCTGGGGCATGGCATCGGGCAGCACACGCCGATCGCGCATGTCGAACGGCTGCTCGCCGTGCTAAGGAGCTGAACCATGGAACCGGGTTTTCTGGGCGCGACCTACCTGTGGGTCAAAGCGGCGCATCTGATCTTCGTGATCTTCTGGATGGCGGGGCTGTTCATGCTGCCGCGTTACCTGGTGTATCATCAGGAGGGCTTGGCGGACGCGGCCGAGGCAGCGCGCTGGACCGAGCGCGAGAACAAGCTGCGCTCGATCATCCTGACGCCCGCGCTGGTGCTGGTGTGGGTGCTGGGCATCCTGCTCGCGATCAACGCCGGGCTGTTAGCGGGCGTGCCGGGGCTCGGCTGGCTCCATGCCAAGCTGCTGATCGTGGTGCTGCTGTCGGGCTATCACGGCTGGGCGGTCGGGTACGCGAAGAAGCTGGTGCGCGGCCGCGCGACCGTGTCGAACAAGGCGCTCAGGATGATGAACGAGGTGCCCGCGCTCGCCGTCACGCTGATCGTCATCCTGGTGATCGTGAAGCCGTTCTGATCGAAAGCCGTTCCGACCGGGTGGGCGCGCGCGGGCGCGCTTGACTTGGCTACGCACCAATCTTAGGTCGCGAGCACGGTAGAGGCGCGCCCGCGCCCTGCCGCCTCCTTCCAGCGTTTCCGCCAGCGACCATTCTCTCGCCGGAACCAGCTTCTCCCTGTTTACCCGATCGTATCGGACCGACCACCATGCACCTGAAAGACTTGAAGAAGAAGGCTCCCGCCGAGCTGGTCCAGCTGGCCGAGGAGCTGGGCGTCGAGGGCGCCTCCACGCTGCGCAAGCAGGACCTGATGTTCGCGATCCTGAAGGTTCAGGCGGAGAACGGCGAGCAGATCATGGGCGAGGGCACGATCGAGGTGCTGACCGACGGGTTCGGTTTCCTGCGCTCGGCACAGGCGAACTATCTCGCCGGCCCCGACGACATCTACGTCAGCCCGAACCAGGTGCGGAAGCACGGGCTGCGCACCGGCGACACGGTCGAGGGCGAGATTCGCGGTCCGAAGGACGGCGAGCGCTATTTCGCGCTGGTGAAGATCACCCAGGTCAATTTCGAGGACCCCGACCGCGTGCGCCAGCGGGTCAACTTCGACAACCTCACCCCGCTGTACCCCGAGGAGCGGCTGAAGCTGGAGATCGAGGACCCGACGATCAAGGACAAGTCGGGCCGCGTGCTCGACGTCGTCGCGCCGCTCGGCAAGGGGCAGCGCTGCCTGATCGTGGCGCCGCCGCGCGTCGGCAAGACGATCATGATGCAGAACATCGCGCGCGCGATCTCGCTCAACCACCCCGAGGTGTTCCTGATCGTGCTGCTGATCGACGAGCGGCCCGAGGAAGTCACCGACATGCAGCGCACGGTCAATGGCGAGGTCGTGTCGTCGACCTTCGACGAGCCGGCGACGCGCCACGTCCAGGTCGCCGAGATGGTGATCGAGAAGGCCAAGCGGCTGGTCGAGCACAAGAAGGATGTGGTGATCCTGCTCGACAACATCACGCGCCTGGGCCGCGCCTACAACACGGTCGTCCCGAGTTCGGGCAAGGTGCTGACCGGCGGCGTCGACGCGAACGCGCTGCAGCGGCCGAAGCGCTTCTTCGGTGCGGCGCGCAACATTGAGGAGGGCGGCAGCCTCACCATCATCTCGACCTCGCTGATCGACACCGGCAGCCGGATGGACGAGGTGATCTTCGAGGAGTTCAAGGGCACCGGCAACGCGGAGATCGTGCTCGACCGCAAGGTGTCGGACAAGCGCATCTTCCCGGCGATCGACGTGTCCAAGTCGGGCACGCGCAAGGAGGAGCTGCTGGTCGACAAGGGGCAGCTCAGCAAGATGTGGGTGCTGCGTCGCATCCTGATGCAGATGGGCACCGTCGACGCGATGGAGTTCCTGCTCGGCAAGATGAAGGATTCGAAGACCAACGCCGATTTCTTTGACAGCATGAACCAGTAATTGAGTGCGGCCTGCCGCGTGCCGCGGCAGGCCTCGCACCGGTTCGGCCGGCGAGTGCGTGAAACGTACCCGACCGACGACGCGGGCTTCGCCCGCGGCGCACATCCCCTCGCCTCCCTTCATCCGTGTCGAACCACGTCCGTCGGCTCACCGGACGGATCATCGGTCAGGATAGTGCGTCTGACCCGCTTGGCGCGCGCGGCGGTTGCGCTATGACGCAACTCATGAACCGGGAGCTGCCAGCGTGATCCTCGCCACCATCCTATCCGTCGCAGGCGTAGCCGGGCCGGGGTCGCTGTCTGACATCTGGAGCCACGTCGTCGCCGATTTCTCCAACCTGGGCGAGCCCGCCGCACTGGCCGCGTTCGGGCAGGTGCTGCTGATCGACCTGGTGCTGGCGGGGGACAATGCGATCGTCGTCGGCGCGCTGGCGGCGGGGCTGCCCGCGGCGGATCGGCGCAAGGTGATCGGGATCGGGATCGGCGCGGCGCTGGTGCTGCGCATCTTCTTCGCGTTGATCGTCACTTGGCTGATGGGGATCGTCGGGCTGATCTTCGCGGGCGGATTGCTGCTGCTGTGGGTCAGCTGGAAGTTCTGGCGCGAGATCCGCGAGGGCGGCGCGCACGAGGGCGAGGAAGTGTCGGGCCTGCGTCCGGCCAAAAGCTTCGCCGCGGCGGCGTGGGCGGTGACGGTCGCCGACGTGTCGATGAGCCTCGACAACGTGCTGGCGGTCGCGGGCGCGGCGCGCGAGCACCCGGGTATCCTCGTCATTGGTTTGCTGCTGTCGGTGGCGCTGATGGGGCTGGCGGCGAACTTCATCGCGCGGATCATCAACAAGTACCGCTGGATCGCGTACATCGGCCTCGCCGTGATCGTGTTCGTCGCGGGCAAGATGATCTACGAGGGGTGGACCGGCACCGCGGAGACGGCGGGGATCATCTCGCTGTTCTAAGCCGGGGCCATATTGGTCGGTGAGCGGATCGGTCGGGGTTCACGGCGCGTTCAATGCCGCCGTGCCATCAACGGCCGATCATTCAATCACCGGAGCGTCCCATCGTGAAAGCCTTTCTGCCGCTCGCCGTCCTCGCCGCGACCGTGGTCCCTGCCGCGGCGCAGAGCGGCGACCTGGCGGCGGTGCAGCGGCACCTGTCGGCGGTCAACACCATGACCGCCGGGTTCAGCCAGACCGATCGCAACGGACAGGTGCTGACGGGGACGCTGACACTGAAGAAGCCGGGCAAGATCCGGTTCCAGTACCAGAAGGGCGTGCCGATCCTGATCGTCGGCGATGGCAAGGCGCTGACCTTCATAGATTATTCGGTCCGGCAGGTGCAGCGCTGGCCGATCGGCAACTCGCCGCTGGGTGTGCTGCTCGACCCCAACAAGGATATCTCACGCTTCGCCAAGATCGTGCCGAGCAGCGATCCACGCGTGGTGACGGTCGACGGCTACGACCCGAAGCACCCGGAATACGGGCGCATCACTTTGGTGTTCGCGCGCGACGCGGGCGCGCCCGCCGGGTTGATGCTGCAGGGCTGGGTGCAGCTCGACGCGCAGGGCAACCGCACCACGATCCGGCTGTCCAACCAGAAGTTCAACCAGCCGGTGAGCGACGGAACGTTCCGCTGGAACGACCCGCGGAGGCAGGGGCGCGCGGGTTGACGCGGTTTCTTGCAATTCCGTTCATCGCAGCGACAGGCGCGTGCGCCTAGAAACGTCCCTGCGGTCGTGGGGGCCTGGCGGGGATTTTTCCCCCTGTTGCCCCGCCCCTCCACGGTCCCCTGCGTGACGAACGACAGGTCGGCCCTCGCTCCTCGCCCCCGGAGCGAGGGCCATTCTGCGAATGGGCCAATGAATTGGCCCATGAGCACGGCCGGCGGGCCGCGAGGCCCGTCCGACGACGCGGGCTCTGCCCGCGGGGGGCCCCCACAACCATCTCGGCGTCGCGAAGAAGCGGGAGCCCGGGATGAAGGTGGAAAGCCTCCCTCCCCTTGGCAGCGCCTCCCCCGCGGCGCTACACGGCGCGCGTGAAGATCGTGTCCTGGAACATCAACTCGGTGCGGTTCCGCATCGACATCGTGGAGCAATTCCTGCGTGAGGCGCAGCCCGACGTGCTGTGTCTGCAGGAAACCAAGGTGATCGACGCCGACTTCCCGGTCGAGACGTTCCGCGCCGCTGGTTACGAGCACGTCATTCTGCACGGGCAGCGGATGCACCACGGCGTCGCGATCGTCGCGCGGGTGCCGGTGGTGGAGGACGACCGGCTCGACTGGCAGGCGAACAAGGAAGCGCGGCACCTGGGCGTGCGGCTGCCGAACGGCGTGCGGATCGAGAACGTCTACGTGCCCGCGGGGGGCGACGTGCCCGATCGCGCGGTCAATCCGAAGTTCGGGCAGAAGCTCGACTTCGTCGAGCGGATGACGCGCTGGTCGGAAGGGCTCGATTGCCCGACGATTCTGACGGGCGACTTCAACATCGCCCCCCTGCCCGCCGACGTGTGGAGCCACAAGGCGCTGCTGAAGGTCGTCAGCCACACGCCGGTCGAGGTCGAGGCGCTCGACGCGCTGAAGGCGTCGAACACCTGGGTCGATCTCGGGCGGCACTTCCACCCGGCACCGGCGCGGCTGCACACCTGGTGGAGCTACCGCTCGCCCGACTGGACCAAGAACGATCGCGGGCGGCGGCTGGATCACATGTGGGCGACCGCCGACGTCGCGGCGCAGGCGCGCGCACACACGGTGTTCGAGGATTGCCGCAGCTGGTTGAAGCCGAGCGACCACGTGCCGATCATGACCGAGTTCGATTGGTGAGCGCGCGCGCCGCGGCCAAGGCGATCGACGCGCTGCGCCGCGGCTGGGGAATCGCGATCCACGCCGCGGGCGAGGCGCCGCTGGTACTGTTGGCGATCGAGACCGCGGACGAGGCGCGGTTGCGCGACTTCGCGGGCGACGATTACGGCATCCTGATCTCGAGCGGGCGGGCGGAGACGCTAAAATTGCTCAACCAGCGCGCGTCGGGCGACCCCGACCAGCCGGTGCTGATCGAGCGCGCGCCGTGGTTCGACATGGCGCTGGCGACCGCGATCGCCGACCCGCAGCGCGACCTGGCGACGCCGATGAAGGGGCCGTTCCGCACATTGGAGAACGACCGACCGGTCGCGACCGCGGCGGCGCTGCAACTGGCGCGGATCGCGGGGTTGCTGCCGGCCTTCTTCACCGACGGGCGCGACCCGGAGGTGACGATCACCCCCGCGGATATCGCCGCGCACGAGGATGCCGCGCGATTGTCGATAGCGGTGCGCGCCAAATTGCCGGTCGACGGGGCGGAGGACGCGGAGATCGTCGCCTTCCGCTCGCCCGAGAGCGCGGACGAGCATGTCGCGCTGCTGATCGGGACACCGAACGGGCGCGCGCCGGTGGTCCGGCTGCACAGCGAGTGCCTGACCGGCGACGTGCTCGGCAGCCTAAAATGCGACTGCGGGCCGCAGCTGCACGCCGCGATCCACGCGATCGAGGGGAGCGGCTGGGGCATCCTGCTATACCTGAGGCAGGAGGGACGCGGGATCGGGTTGATCAACAAGCTGCGCGCCTACGCGCTGCAGGATCAGGGCTTCGATACGGTGGACGCGAACACCAGGCTGGGCTTCGCGATCGACGCGCGCGATTTCGGCGTCGCGGCGCGGATGCTGACGCTGCTGGGCCAGAGCGCGGTGCGATTGCTGACCAACAATCCGGCCAAGGTCGCGGGGTTGGAGGCGGCGGGGGTGCGCGTGATCGAGCGCGTGGCGCACTTCCTGCCGGCGAACCCGCACAACGAGCGCTACCTGGCGACCAAGCGCGACCGGACGGGGCATCAGCTCTGACCGATGCGCCGACGCTGATCGTGGTGTTCGGCGCGGCGGTGCGCGCCGACGGGCGGCCGAGCGGCGCGCTGGCGGGGCGGATTGCGCTGGCAAGGCGGCTGGCGCTGGATGATCCGTCGGCGATCGTGTTCTGCTCCGGCGCGGTCGGGCGCGCGAGGCCGTCGGAAGCGTCGGTGATCGCGGAATCCTTGCGCGACGTGGTGGCGGGCGAGCGGCTGGTGCTCGACGAGGTGAGCCGTGACACTTTGCAGACCGCGCGGGCGGCAGCCTGCTATGCAAAGGCGAATGGCGTCAGGCGTGCGGTCGCGTGTACCGACAATTGGCATCAGCCGCGCGCGCGCATGCTGCTGTGGATGTTCGGCGTGCGCGAGGCACGAGGCGCGTGGATGACGCACCGCGCACAGCCGATCCGGCTACGCGCGCGTAATTACGCGCGCGAGGCGGTGGCGCTGCCGTACGACGCGGTCGCCGGTGCTTGGGCGTCGACCGGTGCGCGCGTCACGCGATGAGCGCGCCGACCTCCGCAAAGTCGCGCGCGACCGCGTCGACGCCGATGGCGCGCAACCGGTCGGCGTGGTCGGGCGCGCAGTGCGTCCCGGCGACCAGCCCGATGACGTAGCCGCCGCTCGCCACCGCCCCGGTCGCGCCGACGGGCGAGTCCTCCAGGATCGCGCAATCCCCGATCCTGACGCCGAGCCGCTCGGCACCGTAGAGGTAGAGGTCAGGCGCGGGCTTGCCGCGAGCAACGTGCTCAGCGCCCGAGTAGACGTGGTCGCCGAACATGTCGGTGAGGCCGAGATGCGCCAGATGCGCGTGGAGCCAGCGCGTGTTGCTCGACGACACCACTGCTATGGGCAGATGGGCGGGCAGGGAGCGGACGAAGGCGACCGCGCCGGCCACCTCCTCGATCCCCTCGGCGATGCAGCGCGCATCCTCGGCGGCGCGCGCGTCGTGGAAGGCGGCGGGCAGCGGTCCGCCGATCCAGCGCTCCACCGCGCCGCGGAAATCCGCGCCCGACAGCCCCATGAAGTTGGCCATCGACTGTTCGGGGGTGGTCGGGTGACCGATGCCGGTCAGAAACTGCGCGATCTGACGGTTGCCGGCGGCCTCGCTCTCGATCAGCACGCCGTCGAAGTCGAACAGGAGTGCCGCGAAACGGCACGGGATCGATCCGGGGGATCGATCCCCTCGCGGCGCTCCGGCGGATTTCACGCGCGCGCTCCGAACAGCGCGGAGCCGACGCGGACGTGCGTCGCGCCGAGCGTCACCGCGGTCTCGTAATCGTCCGACATGCCCATGCTGAGCCCGACGAGGCCGTGGTCGCGCGCGATCTTCGCCAGCAGCGCAAAATATGGTGCGGCTTCCAGCCCGGCGGGCGGCAGGCACATCAGCCCCGCGACGGGCAAATCGGCGCCGCGCGCCTCGGCGAGCAAGGCGGGAAGGTCGGGGAGCGCGCACCCGCCCTTCTGCGGCTCGTCGCCGATGTTGACCTGAAGGAAGCAGTCGGGACGGCGATCCTCCTGCTCCATCGCGCGGGAGAGCGCGGTGACGAGCGAGGAACGGTCGACCGCGTGGATCGCGTCGGCGAGCGCCACGGCGTCGCGCGCCTTGTTCGATTGCAGCTGCCCGATCAGGTGGAGGCGGGTGTCGGGAAACCGCTCGCGCAGGGCGGGCCATTTCTCCTGCGCTTCGGCGACGCGGTTCTCGCCGAAGTCGCGCTGCCCGGCGGTGAGCAGCGGCTCGATCGCGGCGGCCGGGTGGGTCTTCGACACCGCGATCAGCGTGACCGCGGCGGGTGCGCGCCGCGCGATAGTCGCGGCCTTGTCGATGCGCGCGCGGATGTCGGCGAGGCGGTCGGCGACGGGTCGGTCGTCTGGCGCGACGCGCCTGGGTGGGCGCGGGATCTGCGAGGGTTCGTCGAAGGGCATCGCGCGGGCTATAGGTCGGGGGATGGAGCCCCGCCACCCCTGCTACCAGTCGACGCGCCACCTGCCGACGCGCTGGTTGATGACCGACGAGCGGATGGCGGATGGGCTGTGGCGCGCGCTGGCGCGGCTGCCGCGCGGCGGGGGCGTGGTTTTCCGGCACTACTCGCTGTTGCCGCGTGAGCGACGGCGGTTGTTCGCGCGGGTGCGGCGGGTGGCGCTGCGGCGCGGGCTGGTGCTGGTGCGCGCAGGTCAGATGCGGATGCCGGGCGAGGTGGGGACGCACGCGCGGCGGGGATCAGGATTGGTGACGTGGCCGGTGCACGACATCGGCGAAGCACGCGCCGCGCGGCGCGTGGGTGCGGACGCGGTGTTTGTCTCACCGGTGTTCGCGACGCGGTCGCATCCGGGCGCGGCGGGGCTGGGCGAGCGTCGCGCGCGCGTCATCGGACGCGCGGCGGGCGTTCCGATCATCGCTTTGGGTGGGGTGAGCGACGCGCGGTTCAGGCGTCTGCGCGGCTTTCACGGCTACGCCGCGATCGACGCCTGGCTGGCGTAGCGCCCGATCAGAAGCGGAAGGCGGTGCCCACGTAGACCGCTTGGCTGTCGCGGCGATCGTCCTCGCGCCGAGTCAGCCGCTCGCGCTCGCTCTTGTAGCGCATGCCCGCGGTCAGATCGATGTTGCGCGTGATGGAGTAGGAGCCGCCGAGGTCGAGCGCGTAGCTCGGACGCTCCGCCACGAGGGCCGGCGTGCCCGCGAGCGCGCGGTCGGCGGTGGCGCGCAGCTGCCCGGAGACGCGGTTGCCGGCGTAGCTGAGCGAAACGTCCGACGTCTCGCGTCCACCCGGCACCGAGACGAGGTCGACCTTGGCGGTGTCGCCGGTAACGGCGAAGCGCTTCCACCCGACCGACACGCCGAGGTTGTACGCGATCGGTGCCGGACCGACGGTCGGCGCGGCGACCGCGGCCACGCGGGTCTCGGTCGGCGGCGTGAGCGTCGAGCGCGCGCGCACCGCAACGGTGACCGAGCGGCTGCCGCTGCGCGATTCGGTAGGAGTGAAGCGGAAGCTGCTGGCGTCGAGCCCGCTGCGCGCGAAAAGGGCGGCGAGCTTGGGATCGGCGGCGGCGGGAGTGAAGGAGCCGGCAACACGCGGTGCGACGAAGCGCTTGACCGAGCGCGGTGCCGTCTCGGCCGCACCGAAGGCGGGCGCGACGGCAAAGGCGAGCGCCGCGCAGGCGACCCCCATGCTGCCAACCATGACCCGACGTGCGTTCACGACAAAACCCCTCAACGGCGATCTACGCCGCCCCGGAGAAGCGACCTAGCAGCTTTGTGTTCCGTGTCCATTACTCCGACTGGCGAATCCGCCGGAGTGTTGCGGAATCGGCACAGGCGAGCGGTCCGTGTCCATCCTTGCCGCGCCCTTGCCACGACGGTAGAGATAGGCATGCCGTGCGCCGTTCAAAGGCGCGAGTTTTCCAAGGATCCTGCCATGTTTCGCCGTTCGCGTGTCGCATTTGGCCTCTGCGCCGCCCTCGCCGCCACGTCCGTGCTGGGGGGATGCAGCACTGGGGGCGGCAAGCGCCCGAGCGCCGACCTGGCGGCGTCGCGCGTCACGACGATCGGCGTCAACAGCTACCTGTGGCGCGCGACGCTCGACGCGCTGAGCTTCATGCCGCTGCTCCAGACCGATTCCAACGGCGGGGTCGTGGTGACCGACTGGTACGTCAACCCGCAGCTGCCGACCGAGCGGATGAAGGTGACGGTGTCGATCCTCGACCAGGACCTGCGCGCCGACGCGGTGCGCGTCGCGGCGCTGCGCGAGGTGAACCGCGGCGGTCAGTGGGTGTCCGCGCCGGTGGCCGCCGCGACGACGCAGAAGCTGGAGGACATCATCCTGACCAAGGCGCGTGACTTGCGCCGCGGGTCGGTGACCGGCTGAGCGACGCGACACTGATGGCCAACCGGTTCAATGCCCTGAAGGCGGACGCGCACTGGCAGGGGGTGTGGGACGAGCGCCGCACCTTCGCCGCCGACGACAACAGCGCCAAGCCCAAAAGCTACGTGCTCGAGATGTTCCCCTATCCGTCGGGGAAGATCCACATGGGGCACGTGCGCAACTACACGATGGGCGACGTGCTAGCGCGCTATCGCCGAATGACTGGTCACGAGGTGCTCCACCCGATGGGGTGGGACGCGTTCGGGATGCCGGCCGAGAATGCCGCGATGGAGAAGGGCGTTCACCCGGGCAATTGGACGCGGGCGAACATCGCGACGATGAAGGCGCAGTTGAAGCGCCTCGGCTTCGCGCTCGACTGGACGCGCGAGTTGGCGACGTGCGAGCCCGATTATTACGGGCACGAGCAGGCGCTGTTTCTCGCTTTCTACGAGGCAGGGCTGGTGTATCGCAAGGAGTCGGCGGTCAACTGGGACCCGGTCGACATGACCGTGCTCGCCAACGAGCAGGTGA
>NZ_JBELMJ010000014.1:0-74561 GCF_042095875.1 Sphingomonas sp. | reverse complement strand
CATGGCCCCTTCCTCTCAGGAGTTGGGGCCTCCCACAAACCCGGGGCGGTTCAGTTTCTGGCGCCATCAGACGTCGTGTTACCGTCTGCTAGCAGTCCCATGCCGAAGGCGGTCGAGAGGGCGTATGCGGATAGGGAGAGATGGCTGGATCTGCTGGGTAATCGGCGTCAGCAGCTTCAAGGCTTCGAGCTTTATATGTAACTCCGCTTCCTCGTCATACGTCCTTGCCGTTTCGGTGTCGCCTTCATGACCGAAGATGTCGCCACGTACGCTATCCTCCACCTTGCCCTTCATCATCGACGTGGCAAGGCCGCGGTAGCTGTGGACGTCCTTGTCTTTCCATGCGCCGCCGACGCGATGCCGCCATGCCGTGCCTTCCGGGAAAGCCCAGTCACGCAGCTTTTTGAATACAGTGCGATAGAAGGTGCCAGCGAAGCTTTTCGATTCAGGGGAGTGCAGTTCCGGAAACAGCATGGTGCAGCCCGCGGCACGCAGTTGCGTCACGTAGTCGATAAAGCCGAGGCGGATCAGCTCCGGATGGATCGGCAGTCGTCTAATCGACTGCGCGTTCTTGAGGCGGCGTAGTTCGGTGAACTCCAGTCTGAAGTGGGGAATGGGATCGTGCTCGTGAACCTCGGCAAGCGCCAAGCCGGCGAGTTCTGAGCTGCGGCCGCCGTAGAGCGGCAGCATAAGCGGCATCCAGTACCATGAGTCGTGGATGATCTCGGTGCCTGGCTTCAGCCGCTTGTCGATGCCCGCCGTACCGGTCCAGATTGGGGCGGATAGGAGGGTGGCGACTTCCTGTCTCGTCCAGTTCGCACGCTTGTCGCGATCGCGTTTGCGCTGGTGTTTTACCTTCTTGCCGAGCGCGGTCTTGGCAGCTTTGAACGACAGGGGCGCAGCGGGGCGGTGGCCGGTGTCGTCGGCCTCGTCGCCGGCGGCGTGGGTCAGCACGGCTTCGATCCAGGAGATGTGCTTGTTGATGGTCAGCTGGCCTAAGCCGATATCATCGGCTTCCATCGTCTTGGCCCGCTCAAGGCTCGCGGCGATGCCGCCTTTCGCCTCGGCCGTGGTCCGACCCCAGCGATTGGGCAGGCTTTTGCATAAGGTGGTGAAGTCGCGGACGTGCTTCTGCTGCAGGTCTTCAATGTAGACGCCGACGCCAGACGCGAAATCGAACATGCGAACCGCGGTTCGGACCTGCTGGATCGAGTTGCTGTCCCACGCCTGCTCACGAGCGTAATCGGCGATACAGTCCTCGGTGGCTTCCATCAGCAGCTTCTTCGTTCGGGCGACTACGACGACGGACGGACTCGGCGGAACTGCTGTACGTTCGTCCGGTTGTGGCTCGTGCGTTGCTGGTCGCTCAGTTGGTCTGAATGCCACGTCGCTGGTGTCGAAGGCGAAAGGTGTGTCGTCGAGCAACGCCTCATTCGCCCAGCCCGACAGAACGGCGTCGTCACCGCTATCCAGCAGCGCGGTTGCCTGACGGCAAGCGTGCGCGCGTGCTCTGCAGATGATGGCCGTCATGCGCGTCACATTCTCGCCGGTCGCAGGGATGCCAAACGCTTCCACGTAGGATGCGATCTGCCGTTCCGAGACGATACCGCCCGCTTGCGTGTCGAAGACATGATCGCCGATCGCCTTGGCGTGGGCGGGCGGCCAGCCAGAGGCGATCAGGCGTTCGTGCTCATCGATTGTCCACCGCGCATCGCCGCCATGCTGGCCGAGAAACGTCCACGCTTCGGCATGGAGCGAGTTGGCGGTCGCGTGGTCGCCCTTTGCCGCAGGATTGGCGGCCTGATCCTGCAGGATGCGCTGCAACTGCCAGCGCAGCGCGTCGCTGAACACCTTCTTCATCTGATCCGGGGTCATCCC
The DNA here is from genome assembly GCF_042095875.1 of Sphingomonas sp. Classification (GTDB taxonomy): domain Bacteria; phylum Pseudomonadota; class Alphaproteobacteria; order Sphingomonadales; family Sphingomonadaceae; genus Sphingomonas. The sequence goes on along the minus strand of NZ_JBELMJ010000014.1, from coordinate 72,683 downwards.
GGTAAACTGCCCGTACGCCACGCGTAATCTCTCGACCGCCACTGCCAGCCGGTCCGATATAAGCCGTGCGGTGGCGAAATGTCCGGTGCGAAGCGAGATCGACAGCGGCAGTGGCGTTCCGGCCACAGTGATCTTGCGGCGCCAATGATAGCTGCCGCCGCGCAGCTTTAGGTTCGGCAATCCCATCTTCGTCGCCCCAATGGGTACAGCAATGGGTACAACCGTGGGTGCGGCCTACCTCATTCGCTAAAAAGCGACGTAAAACAGTAAGATAGCAGAAATTGGTCGGGGAAAGAGGATTCGAACCTCCGGCCCCTGCCTCCCGAAGGCAGTGCTCTACCAGGCTGAGCTATTCCCCGACCATGTGCCGACCCGGCGGGCCGGGGGCAGGCGGCGTCTTATATCAGTCAATCTCGCGGCTGCAAGCGCCTCCTTGCGCTATTTTGCCGCTCAATGCTTACCGCCGGTCTCAGCTCTTGAGTCGCCAGCCGGTCTTGAAGATCCACGCGATCGCTGCGAGGCAGGCGACGAGGAAGCCGAGCGTCACGCCGAGGCTGAGCGCGATGTCGACGTCACCGCGGCCGAAGAAGCTCCAGCGAAAGCCGCTGACCAGGTAGACAACGGGATTGAACAGGCTGACCGTCCGCCACGGCTGCGGCAGCATGTCGATCGAGTAGAAGCTGCCGCCAAGGAACGTCAGCGGCGTGATGAGCAGCAGCGGTACGAAGTTCAGCTGCTCGAAACTGTTCGCCCAGATGCCGAGGATGAAGCCGAAGAGACTGAAGGCGATCGAGGTCAGCAGCAGGAACGCGATCATCGCCAGCGGATGCTGGACCACGACCGGCACGAAGAAGGCCGAGGTCGCGAGGATGATCGCGCCGATCACCACCGACTTGGTCGCGGCGGCGCCGACGTAGCCGATCACCAGCTCCATGGCGGAGATCGGCGCGGACAGTAGCTCGAAGATCGTGCCGGTGAACTTCGGAAAGTAGATGCCGATCGACGCATTGCCGACACTCTGCGTCAACAGCGACAGCATGATGAGGCCGGGCACGATGAAGCTGCCGTAGCTGACGCCGTCGACACTCTGCATCCGGCTGCCGATCGCGCCGCCGAAGACGATGAAGTACAGGCTGGTGGTGAGCGCGGGGCCGACCAGGCTCTGCCACAGGGTGCGCAGCGAGCGCGCCATTTCGAAGCGGTAGATCGCCCAGATACCGTGAAGGTTCATGCCCGTTCCTCCACTAGGTCGACGAATATGTCTTCCAGGCTCGACTTCGACGTCTCCAAATCCTTGAACGCGATGTGACGCGCGGACAGCTCGCGCAGCAGCGACGGGATGCCGGTGTCCTCGTCCGTCGCATCGAACACGTAGCGCAGCGTGCGGCCCTCGTTGACGAGGCTCAGCTGCCAGCGCTCCAGTCCCGCCGGCACCGCGTCGAGCGGTTCTGCCAGCGTCAGGTCCAGCTCGCGCTTGCCGAGTTGCTGCATCAGCGCCTCCTTCCGGTCGACCAGCAGCAGCCGACCCTTGTTGATCACGCCGACGCGGTCGGCCATCTCCTCGGCCTCCTCGATGTAGTGCGTGGTCAGGATGATCGTGGTGCCGCGTTCACGTAAGGCGTGGACCAGCTTCCACATGTCGCGGCGCAGTGCGACGTCGACGCCCGCGGTCGGCTCGTCGAGGAACAGCACCTCGGGCTCGTGCGCCAGCGCCTTGGCGATCAGCACGCGGCGCTTCATGCCGCCCGACAGTTCCATGATCTTGTTGTTGCGCTTGTCCCACAGCGACAGGTCGCGCAGCACCTGCTCGATGTACGCGCTGTGGCCCGAGCGGCCGAACAGCCGGCGCGAGAAGGTGACGGTCGCGAGCACCGTCTCGAACATGTCGACCGAGAGCTCCTGCGGCACCAGCCCGATCAGGCGGCGCGCGGCCTTGTAGTCGGCGATCGCGTCGTGCCCGGCGACGCGGATCGTGCCGGTGGACGGCGTCACGATGCCGCAGACGATGCTGATCAGCGTCGTCTTGCCCGCGCCGTTCGGCCCGAGCAGCGCGAAGATCTCGCCCTTGTTGATCGCGAGATCGACGCCATGGAGCGCGGTAAAGCCGCCCTTGTACGTCTTTGACACGCCCGAAAGCGTGAGGATCGGTTCGGTCATGAGTTCCCTGTCGCCTTCGCGGAAGGCTGTCCGCAGATAGGAACCGTTGCGCGATGATGGGAGAGGCAGGGACGAGCAAAGGCGACCGAGAACTGCGACAGACCGGCGGCATCGTCAAGCTCTCGACCATATCGGGATGACGCCGATCTCGCATCGCGCGCGCATCCCAGAGTAGCTTGAGGTCCTCGCGAGCGTCGAGCGGCGTGGTGCGCACCTTCGCGCGGGCGGGTCGCTACATCATGCGGGCGCGCAGGTTGAACAGGATGACCAGCGTACCCGACACCATCAGCGTGACGATCAGCGTCGAGAACAATACCAGCAGCAGGTCGTCGCGCGACGACTTGGCAAGGCTGATGTGGAGAAAGCAGCGGAACTGCACGATCATCTGCACCAGCCCCAATCCAAGGATGATCGCGAGCGTGGTGCCCGCGGACGCGACGGGCCAGTGCACCGCGGCGAAGGCGGCGAGCGTCAGCGCGAGCGCGAGCGCGAAGCCGGTCAGATAGGTCAGCGTCTCGCGCCGGCGATCGTTCACGGCAGATGCCCCTGCAGATAGACGACGCTCAGGATCGCGACCCAGATCACGTCGAGGAAGTGCCAGAACAGGCCGAGACGCAGTACGTTGACGCGGACGCGCGCGTCGAAGCCGTAGAAGAGGATCTGCGCCGCCATCACCAGCATCCACACGCATCCCGCCAGCACGTGGATGCCGTGCAACGGCACGAGCGCGAAGAAGGCGGACAGGAACGCGCTGCGCGTCGGATAGGCACCGTCGGCGAACATGGTCGCGAAATCGTGGCTCTCCAGCGCGAGAAAGGCGACGCCCAGCGCGAAGGTCACTCCCATCCACGCGAAGACCGCGCGTCTGGTTGCGTCATACTTCATCGCAAGCACGGCAAGCCCGATCGTCAGGCTGCTGGTGAGCAGCAGGAGCGTCTCGGCGAGCGCGGCACCCAGCTCGAAGACGCTCGCGGGCGTCGGCCCGCCCGCGGTGGCGGCGAGCGCCGTGCCGTAGACCGCGAACAGCAGCGCGAAGATCACCGCGTCGCTCATCAGGAATACCCAGAAGCCGAAGATGCCGCTCTCGGCATTGGCGTCCGGCCTGTTCTCGGTTCCGCCTAGGTTTATCCCGGCGTGTCGCGGCGACGGCTCGCTCATGCCGCGGTCTCCGCCAGTCCGTGGTTGCGCGGCGTCAGCTCGCACGCGCGCCCGATTGGTGTCGCGGCGTCCAGCGCGTCGTGCCAGCGGTGCTCGGTGGCCGTGACCTCCGCTGCCGAGATGGTGCGGTGCGTGTCCCACACGAAGCTGCGCAGGATCAGCGCGGCGACGATGCCCGAGGCAGCGACGATCGCCAGCCACCAGATGTGCCAGACGAGCCCGAACGCCGCCGCGGTCGCGGCCACGCCGATCGCGACGCCGGTCACGCTGTTGCGCGGCACGCTGATCGCGTCGTGGTGCGCGTGGCGGCGGTAGTAACCATCCTCGCGCTTGCCGTCGTAGAACGGATCGCGCCCCTCGACGCGCGGAACGATCGCGAAATTATACTCGGGCGGCGGGGCCGAGGTGGACCATTCGAGCCCGCGTCCGTCCCACGGATCGCCCGCGAACACGCGGTAGGCGTCGCGCTCGCGGATGCTGACCACCAGTTGCACGACCAGCGAGGCGAGCGCGCACAGGATGACCAGCGCGCCGACCCCGGCGACGTAGAGCCAGGGTCGGAAGTCGGGCTCGAAAATCTCGCTCGTTCGCCGCGCCATGCCGCTCGCGCCCAGCACGTAGAGCGGCATGAAGGCGAGATAGAACCCCGCCACCCAGCAGGCGAAGGCGATGCGTCCCCAGCGCTCGTCCAGGCGGAAGCCGAACGCCTTGGGAAACCAGTAGGTGTAGCCCGCGAGCAGGCCGTAGAGCAGCCCGGGGATCAGCATGTTATGGAAATGCGCGACGAGGAACAGCGTGTTGTGGAACACGTAGTCGAGCGGCGGGATCGCGAGGACGATGCCGCTGAACCCGCCGATGACGAAGGTCACCATGAACGCAAGCGCGTAGAGCATCGGCACGGCGAAGCGCACCTCGCCGCGGAACATGGTCCAGATCCAGTCGTAGATCTTGACCCCCGTCGGCACGCCGATCGTCATCGTCGCGATGCCGAACACCGCGTTGATGTCGGCGGACTGCCCCATGGTGAAGAAGTGGTGGACCCAGACGGTGAAGCTCAGCACCGCAATCGCCATGGTCGCCCACACGAGCGAGACGTAACCGTACAGCTTTTTCGACGAGAAGGTCGAGACGACCTCCGAGTAGATGCCGAACGCGGGCAGGATCAGGATGTAGACCTCGGGGTGACCGAACAGCCAGAACAGATTGGCGTAGTTCATCATGTTGCCGCCGAGATTGTTGGTGAAGAAGTGGAAACCCAGGTAGCGGTCGAGTGCGAGCAGCGCGGTCGCGACGGTCAGCGGTGGCATGGCGAAGATCATCAGGATGCTGGTGCATAAGCTGGTCCAGCAGAACAGCGGCATGCGCATGTAGGTCATGCCGGGCGCGCGCAGCTTGAAGATGGTGCAGGCGATGTTGATGCCGCCGAGTGTCGAGCCGATCGAGCCGAGCGTCACCGCCCAGATCCAGTAATCGGGCCCGACGTCGGGGCTGAAGGCGAGGCCGGTATAGGGCGGATAGCCGCTCCAGCCGCCGGTCGAGAATTGTCCCACCACCAGGCTGACCATCATCAGGATCGCGCCGCCGCCCGTCAGCGACAACGCGACCGAGTTCGCCCACGGAAACGCCATGTCGCGCGCGCCGATCTGCAGCGGCATTACGTAGTTGATGACCCCGGTCAGGAACGGCATCGCCATGAAGAACACCATGATCGAGCCGTGTGTGGAGAACAGCTGCGAGAAATGGTCGGGGGACAGGAAACCCGGATCGCCCACCGCCGCGGCCTGCTGCATCCGCATCAGGACCGCCTCGACCACCGCGCGCGACAGCATGACGAGCGCGATGGCGACGTACATGATGCCGATCTTCTTGTGGTCGAGGCTGGTCACCCAATCCAGCAGCGTGCCCCAGCGGCGATGGCGGGTCAGCAGCGTGACCGCGACGACGAACCCGACGATCACCAGCGCGGCGGCCCCCGCGCCGATGATCTCGCTCGCGCTCGGGTTCTCCCACGCCCGCACGATCGGCAGGTCGTGCCAGGTAAAGCGGCCGAGCAGCGCCGGCCAGATCGGGGGATGCTCGATCTGCACAGGTTCAGGACACCTTTCGCGCGGCCGTCCGCGCATGCGGGTGCGCGGCACCGCCGGTCGCGGCGACGACGCGGTCGAAGAAGCGGGGCGGCACGGCGGAGAAGGTCTGCGGGCCGCTCGTGCTCGGCCGCGACAATGCGGCCCAGGCGGACCGGTCGAGCGAGCGACCGACCCTGCGCGCGCGCGTCAGCCACGCGGCATAGGCCGGAGCGGTCATGCTGACGATCGCGAATTTGTGCTGCGCGAAGCCTTCGCCGCTGAACTGCGTGTTCTCGCCGCGATAGGTGCCGGGGCGGTCGGCGGCGAAGTTCATCCGCGTGCGCATGCCCGCCATCGCGTAGACCTGGCCTGCCAGTTGCGGCAGCAGCAGCGACTGCATCACGGTGCCGCTGGTCAGCGACAGGTGGATCGGGCGCCCGGCGGGCACCGCGAGCTGGTTCACGGTCGCGACGCCTTCGTCGGGATAGACGAATACCCATTTCCAATCGAGCGCGATCGCCTGGACGCGCACGGGCTCGCCCTGTCCGGCGCGGCGGGTGTACGGATCGTCGCGCTGCGTCGCGGGCCACAGCAGGACGGCGAGCAGGACGACGATGCCGATCGGCGGTATCCAGATAAACCCTTCGAGCGGCCAAGAGAACGCCCATTTCGGCCGGTAGGCGTCGTTGGTGTTGGATCGCCGGTAATGCCACGCCATCAGCGGAACCAAGACAACGACCGGCACCCAGACGAACAGCAGGATGGCGGACACGACCAGCAACAGGTGCCGCTCGTGCGCGGCGACCGGGCCTTGCGCGTTCAGGATGCCGTGGTCGAGCGCGGCACAACCGGTCAGAAGCGTGCATGCTGCGGCGGCGAGAACGGCTCGGGCGCTCCTCGTCGCCCGTGACGAATGGCGCAGCCGCATTGCGGGTCGTCGTGCGAGCAGAAAAACCACAACGTTCCTTCTTTGCCGCCTGACGAGGTTCGAGCGCGCATCACATCCGGCATCGTCGCCGGACCGACTAGGCACAGGTCGAGACGCTTGCCTGAAACTTCAGCCCGCCCTAGCGTTTAGCCAGCAATGTTTTGAAAGGAAACCGCGATGGCTCGGCTGTACCGGCTGATGATTGCGTGGTGCGTGGCCATTCTCGGCGGCTTCTTCGCGGTCGCCGGCGGCGTGCTCGCGGCGCTGGGCGGGTCGTTCTACTATCTGGTTGCTGGCGTCGCGATGGTGGTCAGCGGTGCGCTGCTCGGCCGCCAGCCCCGGATCGGGCGCTTGCTGTTCGTCGCGATCTGGGTCGGCACGCTGATCTGGGCGGTGTGGGAGGTGGGGCTGGACGCCCTGCAGCTCGTTCCGCGCCTGGTCGCGCCGACCGTCCTGCTGGTGCTCGTCCTGCTGACCGGGTGGCGGGCGCGCTCGTGGCGCTCGCCCGCGCACGCGGTGCCCGCCGCCGCGGCGGTGCTGCTCGCGCTCGGCGTCGGCGGCGTCGCGCTTCACGGATCAGGCGTGGAGGCGCAGGGAGCGCCTGGTGCCGCCCCGGTGCCCGCCGCGCCGACCGGCGAGGCCGACGCGGACTGGCGCGACTATGGCGGGACGCTGTCGGGGCGGCGCTACTCGGCCCTGGCCGACATCACGCCGCAGAACGTCGGACGCCTCGAACTCGCCTGGACGCAGCGCACCGGCGACCTGCCGATGGCGGCGGAGTCGGAGGAGCACAAGCGCGAATATCATTCGGAGGCGACGCCGATCCACATCGGCGACACGCTCTACACCTGCACGCCGCACTCGTTCGTCCAGGCGATCGACGCGGTGACGGGCAAGACGAAGTGGAGCTGGCACGAGGACGCGCGCATCCAGGGGAACAATTATCTCGTCTGCCGCGGCGTCACCTACTTCGAGGCGCCGGCGGGTACGCCGTGCCCGCGCCGCATCTTCGCGCCGACGTTCAACGCGCGGCTGGTCGCGCTCGACGCCGACACCGGAAAGCCGTGCGAGAGCTTTGCCGATGGTGGCGCGATCAACCTTCGTACCAACATGGGCACGTCGCGCCCGTCCGACCAGATCGGCACCACGCCGCCCGTGGTCGTCAACAACCGGCTGATCATCGGCGAGCGGATCATCGACAACGTCAATCGCGACATTCCGTCGGGCGTCGTGCGTGCCTATGATCCGGTGTCGGGTGCGCCGATCTGGGCGTGGGACGTCGGCCGCTCGCCCGACGCGATCGCGCCCCTGCCCGCGGAACAGACCTACACGCGCGGAACGCCCAACGTCTGGGGCGCGATCACCGCCGACGCGGCCAACGGGCTCGTCTATCTCGGCACGGGCAACGCCTCGCCCGATTACTGGATCGGCTATCGCCGGCCGTTCGACGACCGCTTCGGCTCGTCGATCGTCGCGCTCGACATCGCGACGGGCAAGCTGCGCTGGATGCGTCAACTCGTCCACCGCGACATGTGGGACATGGACCTGCCGATCGGCCCGTCGCTGTTCGACTACCGTGCACCCAACGGTCAGGTCACGCCCGCGCTGATCCAGACGACCAAGATGGGGCAGGTGTTCTTCTTGAACCGGCTGACCGGTGCGCCGATCGCGGCGATCACCGAGCAGCCGGTGCGCACCGACGGCGCGACGCCCGGCGTGCGCGTGTCGCCGACGCAGCCCTTCTCGACCGGCATGCCCAGCTTCACGCCGCCGGCCCCGACCGAGGTCGCGACCTGGGGCGCGACGCCGATCGATCAATTGTTCTGCCGCATCGACATTCGCCGCGCGCAGGGGACGGGCATCTACCAGCCGATGGGGCTGAAGCCGATCATCGGCCATCCCGCGTTCGACGGCGTCACCGACTGGGGCGGCGCGGCGGTCGATCCGGTGCGCGGCGTGATGACCGTCAACACGATGGAGATGCCGTTCAAGCTGTGGCTGATGCGGCGCGACGACCCGCGCGTCGCCGAACTGATGAAGCAGAAGCAGGGCGGCGAGAACGCGATGCAGGCGCAGCTGCAGACGCAGTACAACACGCCCTACGTCGCGGTGGTGAAGGCGTGGGTCGGCATCTTCGGTGCGCCCTGCGTGGCGCCGCCGTGGGGCCACCTGACCGCGGTCGACCTGGGCACCCGCAAGGTGCTGTGGAAGAAGGTGCTCGGCACCGCGCGCGACACCGGGCTGTTCGGCTCGCACCTGGGCGTGCCGATCAAGACGGGCGTGCCCAACCTCGGCGGATCGATCATCACTGCGGGCGGGCTCGCCTTCATCGGCGCGACGACCGACCAGTACCTGCGCGCCTTCGATCTCAATACCGGAAAGGTGGTGTGGAAGGCGCGGCTACCCGCGGGGGCGCAGGCAACGCCGATGACCTACCGCGGGCGTGACGGGCGGCAATATGTCGTCATCACCGCGGGCGGGCACGGCGCGCTGGGCACGCGCTACGGCGACTACACGCTCGCATACGCGCTGCCGAAAAGCTGACGCTGGGCTGAATCCGCTGATCGAGTACACCGAGCCTCGCCGAGCGCGGGATCGCGCCGGCGGTCTCAGCGACGGCTTCGGCATGCGTTGGCCCAGACGGGCAACGGTTTTCTACGAAGCCGGAAGGTCCACAGGCGCGGCCCGTTGTGCAATTAGGATGCTGTCAAACGCCACGCCGGCGTGAGCCGCTGGGTTCGACCATCACAGGCTGCTCGAACCCGCCTACCGACGCCGAAGAGCAACATGATGTCGCCGCGGACATCGTCGGTATGATGGCGTGACCTACAACTTCGGCCTTCGACAGACCGTCGCGATCCAGGCGACCGGCAAACGCTTCCGTTACTAGCGCTGCGACCTGCTCGGACGTGACCCGCCAACTTCATGCCGTGTGCAACTGCGCCCACCGTCTCACGACGCTCGGTGGGCCCACACTGTCGAACAGACCGTCAAGATGTGAGCCCCAGAGCCGGGTGGGTTAATCTTACACCCGGTCTATCGAATGCCGGGACAGAGCACTCAGTTAAGCTATTCCCTGATTTTCAGCATGGCAGAGGCACGTGAGCGTTACATGAGAGGCGTTCTATCATTGAAACTTCATTGGAATCCAGTTTTCCAGCGTGGTATATTTTAGTTAATGTCATGACAAGGTGGCATCTATAATAAACAGCTTATCGCCAAATATCCTAAGTTGGTAGTACTAACTTGCGCACTTCTTATTACAAGTACTCGTTTGGCTTTATAGAAGTCACCAGAGAAAAACATTGGAAAAATTGCAACTAAAGGCCATGCGGCTTGTTCACTTATAATAGCGCGAATATTAGCTTTGAAGGGGAGCTCAGCTCATGGCTGACATCAAAATCGAGAAAAAAGGTGGCTCTTTGTGGTGGCTTTGGGCGCTGATCGCATTGATTGTGATCGGCCTGCTGCTCTGGCTTTTCTTGGGCAACGATGACGACAAGCGTGTGTCCAACGCTCCTGCAACGGTCGCGGCAGCACCGATGCAGCAGGACATGGCCCCGATCGACAACGGCGCGATGGCCGCGGGTTCGACCGCGGCTGGGCCAATTACCGACATTGTAGCCATCACGGGCAACACCGACGGTTCGCTGGTCGGGCGCGACGTGAGGCTCGGCAACGTGCCGGTCGGTGACGTCGTGGGCGATGCCAGTTTCTGGGTCAACGGCCCCGACGGCAAGAAGGTGTACGTGGTTCTGAACGAGGTTGCCACACCCAATACGCCGATCGAGGGGCGCGTCGACGTCGACAAGGGCGACAGCGTCGACGTCGTGGGCACGATGCGTGCCGCCAGCGAGGGCGCACCCGAGGGGGCAGCAGTCGGTACCAAGACCGATCCGCTCCCGGCCGGCATCACGCAGTATATCTACGCCGAGTCGGCCAAGGTCGTTCGCTGAACCACCCCCTTTTTCTGGAGAATGACGATGAGCAACGAACATGGCATCCGCAAGCTCGCCGGTCTCGACGACTGGCAGCTTGAGGACTCGGACCAGGACCTGCGCGGCAAGATGCTGCGGACGGCTGATGGCCGCGACATCGGCGAGATTGACGACATGCTGGCCGATACCGATCAGGAACGGGTGGTCGGGCTCCGGCTCGCCGATGGCAGGGTAGTCAACGTCGACTCCGTCGACATCCGCGATGGCGCTCCCGTGCTGCTCGTCGACCAGGCGCAGGTTCCGCCACCGCCCGCCGGCGTCGCGCGCGGCGAGGTCACCAGCGAGCACATTCCAATCGTCGAAGAGCAGATGGTGATTGGCAAGCGCCTCGTGGAGCTTGGAACGGTGCGCGTGCGGACCCGGGTCGTCTCCGACGACGTCAGCGAGAACGTGGTGCTCCGTGAGGAGCACGTGAATGTCGATCGCCGCGCGCTGAACGAGCGCATCAGCGCGGCCGACGCCGACGCGCTGTTCCAGGAGGGCACGGTGGAAATCACCGAAACCGGCGAAGAGGCCGTGGTCACCAAGGAAGCCGTCATCACCGGCGAGATCGTGGTCGACAAGAACGTCGACACGCGCACCGAGCGCGTCGACGGCACCGTGCGCCGCACCGAGGTCGACGTCGATCGGGACGGGTCGACCGACCGCTGATCGTCGCGCGCGCGCACTACGATCAGGGCTCTCCGGGGTGCAGCGATGCACCCCTTTTTTTACCGGAGTATTCCGCTCATGTCGGACACCGTCGATCAGTCACACGACGATGCGCTCCGGATCCCGCTCGTCGAGGAAACCCTTCGCGTCGACAAGGTGGCGGTCGAGACCGGGCGAGTGACCGTCAGCTCGGCGGTGCGCACCGACGACGTGGCGGTGCACGAGATGCTGGAGAGCCGATCGGTCCGCGTCGAGCGTGTTCCGATCGGCGACTTCGTCGACGCCGTGCCGCCGATCCGGACCGAGCCAGGCCGAACGGTCGTGTCGGTGGTCGAGGAGGTAATGGTGAAACGCCTCCGCCTCGTCGAGGAGGTTCACCTCATAACTGAATTCCGCACTGAGCCTTTCGATCAGTCCGTCACCCTCCGCCGCCTCGACGTGACGGTCGGGCGCACCAGCCCGGAGGACGATTCCTGATGCCGGCGCGCCGCCGGGGCGGATCAAACAGGCGTTCGCGCGGCTCCAATTTCTCGCGGTATGTTCCGACACGCGTTCGGCCATGAACGCATCATCGCGGTCAGTCCGCCAATCTGGAAGGCGTCTCTATGCGCTCTACTCATCCGCTCTTGATGGCGTCCATGGTCGGGCTCGCAGGATGCTCGAACGAAGCCCCTGCCGCCATGGTCAACACGAATGATCGTGCCGCGATCGAAGAGCCGCAGCTCGATACGACACCGCCCAGCATTCCGTCGGACGCGCTGAAGGCGAGCGTCTCGGACGATGACGTGAGGGCGTTCTACGAGCGCATGCAGTGGAAAGGCCTGTGGTCGCCCGCCACCACGACCGCACTGGATCAGGCCCTCGGATCGCGAATCCGCAATGGGCTCGACCGGGTCGACTACGGGAAGGTCGATGATTCGATGAGCCCGGCCGATCGGGACGTGGCGCGGACTAAAGCGGCGCTCTCCTACGCCAAATCGCTCGCGCGCGGCCGGGTCGATCCGAGCGACCTGCACGAGGTCTACACGCTGCAGGAGTCGCAGGTCGACGTGGCGGCCGGTCTGGCGCAGGCGCTTGAGCAGAACCAGGTGGCGCACTTCTTCGCCGGGCTGGTGCCGCAGGACGACGACTATCGCCGGCTGTCCGAGGCCTATGTCCGCTACGCTCGGGAGGGGCGGCAGGCATCCTCCAGCAAGCTGGACGACAAGGATACGATCCACGTCGGTGATCGCGATCCGAGGGTATCGGAGATCGCCCGGCAGCTCGCCGCCAACGGCTACCTGTCGCAGGATAACGTACCAGCAGGCGGGGAGCAGGCCGCGCAATATACCCAGCCGATCGCCGAGGGCGTGAAGCGGCTGCAGGCGGACTACGGAATCAAGACCGACGGCCTGTTCGGCGGCGACACGCTGGCGGTCATCAACATTGGCCCTGCCGACAAGGCGCGTGCGCTCGCCGTGGCGCTGGAGCGGCGGCGCTGGCTATCGCGCACTCCTCCGGCAACGCGTATCGACGTCAATGCCGCCGCTGCGACGCTCGACTATCACCGCGACGGCAAGCTCGTCGATCAGCGCCGCGTCATCGTCGGACAGCCCGACCGCGAGACACCGCCGCTGGGCTCTCCGCTCTACCGCCTGGTGGCAAACCCGACCTGGACGGTGCCCAAGTCGATCGAGGTGTCCTCCGCCACGGTCCGCGCGAAGAACATGCACAAGGTGAACGGCTATTGGGTGCAGCCGTCCGGGCCGGACAATGCGCTCGGCCTGGTCAAGTTCGACATGCAAAACAAGCAGGCGATCTACCTGCACGACACCAGCGACAAATCGCTGTTCGACCGCACGCAGCGCGACCTCAGCCACGGTTGCGTGCGCGTGCAGGACGCGCTCGGCTTCGCGCAGATGATCGCGCAGCAGGAAGGCGTCGCAGACAAGTGGAAGCAGGCGCGCGCATCGGGCGAACAGACCTTCGTCGATCTGCCCGCGCCCATTCCGGTGCGCTTGCTGTATCAGAACGCTTTCATCGACAAGAAGGGCGAGGTCGTGTTCCGCACCGATCCCTATGGCTGGAACGATACGGTGGCCAGGCGGCTCGGCTTCGACGGCGGCGCGGCAAAGAAGGCGCGTAGCGACGATATCGATCTCGGCCCGTAACTGCCGCCGGGCCCGACCGCTATATCTCTTGCGTGACGAACCGGACGCCGCGCACCAGATCGCGGCTGTCCGACCAGCCAAACCAGCACGCCCATCGCGGCGAGGAACAAGCTGAGCTTGCCGTGATTCGCGGGTGGCGCCACTGCCGCGCCGGTCGGCCGCCTCGGCATTAGCGGGTGTGGGAACACCGCGGTGGTCGTGGCGATCCTCATGGAAGTATACTGGGCTTGCAACGGTCGCGGCTCAGCAAAGCGTCGAACGCGAGGGGACGGTAACCCCTGAACGCCACCTCGCTCGCAGATATAGCTCGGTGGCGCAATGAACCTGCACAGGCTCGCTGCTCGGAAAAGCGGGCTGCCGCTGGGCACCCGAGCCGCTGCGGGGAGCGGCTGACTCGAGTATGTTTCGGCTGCCATGCTCGGAGTACGGCTTCACGACAATGTGCGAGCTCAGGCAGTGATCGATGCTGGCGCGGACCGCTGCGACCAACCTGGCGGCGTGGGGGTGCAATTCACGCGCGGCCAGACTTCGCGGTTCGGGATGTCGTGGACCGCGGTCACCACCTAAATTGCGCTGGCCCGGCGAGCGCGAACCAGCGGATCGTCTGCCCCTGCGCCACATCGCGCTCGTGAACCAGTCCATGTCCCAGGAGGTGCCACGCACCGAGGCGGGGTGCGCCGGCAAGCGCGATGCCGGGTCGATGACAAACTTGCCCGGGACCGAGCGCCTAAAAGCGCCGGGTGAAGCCGCCGATCAGTTCGACGTCGGGCGTCGTCCGGTTGAGCCCGACATAGGTCGAGACGTCGAACTGCCAGTTCGCCAGCGGCGACCAGGCGAGGAGGAAGTCCGCGGTTGCCTGCGTGCTGTGGCCGGCAGGGTCGCGGTCGCGCTGGACAAAGAATTCGGCGGTCGCGCCGAGATTGGTCGTGAGCGAATGCGAGAGCGCCAGGACATTGCCGTAGGTGAGGTGCCGCCCGTCGCCGTCGCCGTCCGCCGCCGCGGCGATCGTCGGGGTCGCGTTCAGCGACCAGCCGCCGGGCAGCGGAATGTCGACGGGCAGGGTCAGCCCGGCGGAGACGGTTCCCGCGCTCACCGCGTCGCTGCCGACCGGCAGGATGACGAACGGCAGCGCGGCGATCGACACGCCGCGGTCGCCGCCATCGACGAAGCGGTGCTTGAGCGAGAGGCCGACGTCGCCGAACCCGTCGTCGACCGAGACGCTGCGCGTCCCCCCCGCGCCGGTGTGGGTGCGCGCCCGGACGTAAGGCGTGAAGCCGACCCGCACCTCCGTGTCGCCGCCGACGCCGTAGCGCAGCAGCGTGTCGGCGAAGAGCAGCGTGTCGCTGCGGACGCCGCCCGCCTCGTCACGGGTCCAGTCGACCGCGCTCGTCTCGACCTGCACGGTGCCGGGCGCGACGACGCAGCTCGGCGTCGCCTTGCCCGGGCGGTCGGAACAGAGCGGCGCATCCTGCGCGGCGGCGGGCAGCGCGGCGAGCAGCAGCGCGGGCGTCAGGATCAGGGCGAGGCGGATCGGCGGCGTTCCCATGATGGTCATGACGGTGGCGGGTACGGCGACGGATCGCCGCCGTAACCCGCCCCGAAGATCAGCGAACCGCCGCGGCGTTGTTGGCGACGATCGCGTTCTTCTGCTCCGCGGTCATCGCCTCGGCGTTTAGGTCGGCGGCGTCGATCGCGTCGGAGCGGCTCTCGCCCGTCGCGCGGACCTGGTCGGCGCGCTCTTCGAGCGCGTCGGCGCGGCTCTCGAGTGCGTCGGCGCGGTTGTCCGCGGCATCCTCGACGCGCTCGGCGAGCTTGTCGTCGCCGTTTCCGCCACAAGCGGCGAGGGGTGCGAGCAGCAGCGCGCTCAGGATGATCAGTGACGTGCGCATGGAAAATTCCCCGTTCGAGTTTGAGCGGCGCGACGTGCGCGCCCCGCGGCCTAGCACATATCGCGCGCAGGCCAATGTTTCTCGATCATGAATGAAGCCGGCCATCGGATCAGCGGCGCGCGCTGCGACAACCGGATCGTGACCGCACGAGGGTCTGCGCAATCATGGTTGGTGTAACGGTGCGGCCGAGCACGAAGCATTCGCGTTGGAGCGACTCGTTCGAACGAAATGATCCGTCATCTGGCGAGCCGAGGTGTATGGCTAGCCGATGCGCACCATCTTCGCCTGGGTCTTCTCCCTTCTCGCACTCGTCCTGCTCGTCGCGACGCTCCTCAGCCTGATCCACTCCAACCTGTGGTGGATCCAGGCGCTCAACTTTCCCCGGCTGCTGATCCTGGTCGTCATCGGGGTGATCGCGATCGGTGTCGCGGCCACCGTGCCGGTGCGCTGGGGGATAGGCGTCATCGCGATGCTGGCGCTCGCCGCTGGGCTGCAGGCGTGGCGGATGTATCCGTATTTCTGGTTCGCGCCGGTCGAGATGGAAGATGCCGAGGAGGTCGACCGCGGTCTGGGCGCGTCGTGCTTCTCGGTCCTCGGGCTCAACGTCTATCAGCACAACCGCGATTACGTGCCGACCCGGCGGATGATCGAGCGCATGAGGCCCGACATCCTGCTGCTGATGGAAACCGACCGGCGCTGGGTCGACGCGCTGGCACCGTCGCTCGCGCGCTATCGCTCGCGCGTGATGCGGCCGCTGGACAACACCTACGGCATGGTGTTCGCGACCAACCTGCCGGTGCGCGCCGCGGAGACGCGCGACATCACCGACCAGGATACGCCCACGCTCTACGCGCGCCTCGCGACTCGCGACGGCAAGCCGTTCGACTATGTCGGGCTGCACCCGCGCCCGCCGGTGCCGGGCCAGGATACCGACCGGCGCGACCGCAAGATCGAGCGCGCCGCGCTCGCGCTCGCCGACCACGACGTGCCCCGGATGGCGATGGGCGACTTCAACGACGTCGCCTGGTCGCGCACGACCCAGCTGTTCAAGCAGGTCGGCGGCTTCCTCGATCCCCGTATCGGGCGCGGCAGCTACCCGACCTTCCCCGCCGACCACGCATCGCTCGGCTGGCCGCTCGATCAGCTGTTCCTGTCGCCCGCGTTCACCTTCCGGGGCCTGCACGTGCTGGGTAGCGTCGGCTCCGACCATCGCCCGCTCGCCGCGACGATCTGCCTGAGCGGCGCTCCCGCCCGCGCGCGGAACGGCGCCCCCGAAGCTGTAGACCCCCAGGCTCGCGCTACGGCGCGGGCGATGACGGAGTGATGGACACCATGCTGTTCGAGAGCTTCTACGGCCTGCTCCGCCTCCTGATCGTCGGACCGCTCGCCTATTTCCTGCTGATCGCGGTGCTGCGGGTCAGCGGCAAGCGGACGCTCGCCAAGATGAACGCGTTCGATCTGGTCGTCACGGTGGCGCTCGGGTCGACGCTCGCCACGGTGCTGCTGTCCAAGGACGTGGCGCTGGCCGAGGGCATGCTGGCCTTCGTCGTCCTGGCCGCGCTCCAGTTCGCGATCGCCTGGGCGGCGCAGCGTGCGTCGCCGATCGAGGCGGCGATCAAGTCGAAACCGCGCGTGCTGTTGCTCGACGGCGAGATCGACCAGCAGGCGCTGCTCGACGAGCGGGTGACGCAGGAGGAGGTCGCGGCCGCGATCCGCAAGGGCGGCCACGGCGACGTCGGCGCCATGGCTGCCGTCGTGCTGGAAACCGACGGCAGCTTCAGCGTCATTCCGCGCGGCGACGACGGCGATCGATCGGCGTTCCCCGACCGGTGACCGTCGCGGACGCCACGGCGCGGAGTCGATAGATTTCGCTGCCTTGCAGGGCACGTTCCCGGTCGCGCTCCGCTTCCTCGCGAGCGGCCCGCCGTTGATCGACGCCGCGATCCTGACCGTGACAGATCGCGATGTCGCGGTACGTGACCCGTGGGTTAGAAGCGGGCAGGCGATCGGGTCCACCCAGCCGATCAGCGACAGTCCCTCATGCTCGGTTGCGCGCACGATCACTCGTCTCGCAGCGCGCGCATTACGCAGCGCGAATGGTGCTGTCGACCACCTGCCATGCCTCGTCAGACATTGGATGCGCAACGGCGATGGTGCCGGACAGATGCTTGTCGAAGGCGACATGGACTGCGCGAAGGTCGGCTTGCCCGCGACGCGATATGCCGCGACGCCATTTGGTCGGAGTAGTTGCGCCTATCGAGCAACGTCTTTCTCGCGTATATCGCATCTCGACCTCGCAACCGACCCGCATCTCACCACGTACGCCCGGCGAGCTGCCTCTCAACTGCTTGAACGGGCGTCATGGCGGAGGCTGCCGTCTGCCCCGGTAATCCAGGTTGGGTGAGCCGCCAAGTTCATCACGCGGCTTGATCATCAGCCCCGACGCACAGGCGCTAGTCTCATTCGACGGTCACGCCCTTCCAGAAGGCGACACGGCCGCGGATCGTTTCCGCTTCGGGTTTGGGATCGGGATAATACCAGGCGGCGTCGGGATTGTCGGCGTCGTCGACGTGCAGGCCGTAATAATGCGCGGTTCCCTTCCACGGGCAGATGCTGGTCGTGTTGCTTGGTCGCAGCAGTGCCGCGTCGACGCTCTCGATCGGGAAATAATGGTTGCCTTCGACGACGACGGTGTCGTCGCTGCTGGCGATGCGCGAACCGTTCCATCTTGCTTCAACCATGTGCGCCTCCTGTTCACCGGGCAGGTCGGCATCCGCGACGCGCGCGTCAAGCTCATCCGGTGGTCCGGCGCGCTCGTGCCGCACTGCGCCAGTATAAGGCCCTGTCAACCGCCGCCGAGGCTGCTAGCGCGAGATCATGCTCAAGTTCAGAAAAAAGCGCGCCGCCGCGCAGGCCGCTCGCGCGCTCAGCCGGCTCGATGCCATCGAGGCGGCAGTCGCGGCGTTGGGTGATGAAGACCTGCTCGATCTCGCGGACATCTTCGCGGAAGGGAACCCGACCCCGCTTCGCGAGATCGCGGCGGCGGAGATGCAGCGACGGAGCATCGGCCTGTGAAGCGCGCGCCCTCGCGTTTCCGCCGCCTCGACGGCGCGCTGGCCGATCTGCCGGTCGAGGAGCCGATGCTGCTCACCGAGCTGGACGGCTTCCTCACCGGGCTGCTCGTCTGCCCGGAAGCGATCCCATCCGACGAGTGGATGTCGGTCATCTGGGGCGCCGAGACGGACGGCGTCCCGCCCTTCGACGATCCGCTCGACGTGCAGTGGTTCGCCGACGCCGTCGCGGCACGGCGGCACGAGATTGCCCGCGATCTGGGTCGCGGCAGGTTGCGGCCGATCCTCGACATCGATGAACGCAGTGGCGAGGTGCTGTGGGCATATTGGATCGACGGTGTCGCTGCGGCGATGGCGCTGCGACCCGACGCGTGGCAGGCGCTCGCGGCTGACGGCAGGGCGGCCGCGCCGCTGGAGCGCCTCCAGCTGCTGATCGCGGTGGCGCGCGAGGAGAGCGACCTCGACAGCGTGCAGATCAACGCGATCGAGGATGCGGCGGTGGAAGAGATGACGAACGCCGTCCAGCTCCTCTACGCCGCGGGCACGCGCGATGGTGATGTGGCCAAGATCGCGCCGGGACCGGTGACGAGGGCGAAGGTGGGTCGCAACGACCCGTGCCCGTGCGGATCGGGGAAAAAGCAGAAGCATTGCTGTAGCTGACGCGATCCAGCCAAACGTCCTTCCGCCTGATCGCTCCGCACGGGAGCAACTACGACGCCGGGCAACGATCGAGGCGCCGCATCGTTCGTCTGCGTGCGAGGTGCGCGCTGGAGGTTCGGCTTTGACCGTGCGGGCAGCGCGCGATCGAGCGCCGATGGAGAGGGAGCAGATGCCACGTGTTGATCGTCGCCAAGGAATGTGGATGCTCGCCGGCGGGGTCGTCGCGGCAATGGCGGTCGGCGCGCGCGCGGTGGCCCGCACCGTGCCGTCCAGCGGCACGGCTGAAACGCTGGCGCTGGTGGAGAAAGGGGCGGGGTGCGTCGCCTTCTACGCGCTTCCCGGCGGCACTCGGCTGGGCGCGGTGGCGCTGGGCACGCAACCGCACGAGATCGTCGCGGATCGCACCGGGCGCTACGCCTTCGTCGGCCACTACGGCGTGAAGAGCTGGAAGGCGCCGGGTGCCGGCGGCAGCGAAGTCTGGGTGGTAGATCTCGCGCAGCAAACGCTCGCCCGGACGATCGATCTCGCGCCGTTCGGGCGCCTGCACGCGGTGCGGGTCGATGATCGCGGCCGGCTGTACGTGCTGTCGGAGAAGGACAGCATGCTGATCCGCTTCGACGACCCGGTGCGCGACGAGGCGCCGTCGCGGCTGATCCCGGTCGGCGGCGCGCGCAGCCATTATCTGGTCGTACGCCGCGACGGCGCGCGCGCCTACGTCGCCGACACGCTGAGCGGCGCGGTGATCATGGTCGATCCCGACAACATGGAGGTGCTGCCGCGGCGCAAGCGGATCGGCACCGCGCCCGAGGGGATGACACTCAGCCGCGACGAGCGGACGCTCTACGTCATCGACCGGCCGAGCGGGACGATCCACGCGCTCGACGCCGCGACGCTGGAGGAGCGGGGGCGTCGCACGATGCGCGGCGAGGCGGTCCGCGTCGTGACGCAGGCGGACGGCCGTCTGATCGTCTCGAACCTTGCCGACAAGAGCCTGTCGCGGCTCGATCCCGTCACGCTCGCCGAGGAGGGGCGGCTGCCGCTCGGCACGGGTGCGCCCGGCCTGAACCTCGCCGACGACACGCTCTACGCGTCGCTGGAGGATGACCGCGTGGCGATCGTCGACCTGCGCGCCTGGAAGGTCACGGGGCGGTTCGCGACGGGTGTCGCACCGGACGCGGCGGTGATTGTCCGGTCGCCGCGATGACCTGAAATCATATGGTCGAGCGGGGCGTGACTACGAACCGGCGGCTGATATCCGCCGACGGATCAGCGCGACGGCTCGCCCGGTCGGGGCTTCTGCCACGGCCAGCGACCTTCGATCTCGACCTCCAGCGAGAAGCTGAGGAACGTTCGGATCAGCACGATTCCGGCGAGCACGATCAGGCTCTGCACCGTGGGTTCGATAGCGACCGTGTTGATGATGTCGGCGGCGACGAGAAATTCGAGCCCGAGGAGGATCGATCGGCCGAGGCTGGAACGGAAAGCCGCCATGAGGGGGGTGAGGTCGGCGCCGCGCCGGAGAAGGCGTGAGAGGAAGACTGCCAGCGACCCGAACGCGCCGACGACGATGATCGCCGTGCCCGCGATCTCCACCACGCGGGTGACCAGGTGAATCCAATAGGCTTCGCTGTCGATCACGGTCGCTCCTTCATGTCGTGCCGATCGCCTTCGGCGGGTGTCTGCCGGGAACGGCTGCGGGTCTGCCGCTCGGATGCTGAGCTTTGATCACCACCGACGGCAAATTCTCGCTCATCGCGTGCCGACATCTTCCCGGTCTACGGAAGCGCATCCGGGCTGCTGACGTTCCTCCCCCCGATCCGGCGCTGCACGCGAGTGGGCGAGCGCTGTTCATGTCTCGTACGCGGGCGCTCCGACGATTCGATGCGACAGGAAATAGCCGCCGAGCGGTCGCGATTGGATTTTCAGATCGCGTCGTTGGTGGCGCGTGTGGGGAGACGGTAGCGCTCCTTCGTCTCGGGCAGTGTCGTGTCGATCGCCTTGCGCTCGGTCAGGTCGCGGGTGACGGTGGCGAAATGGGTGCTCGCGCCGTCCGCGTCGCGGATGGGGAAAAGATTGTAGAGGACTGGCACGTGTCGCCGAAGCGGCAAATGGCCACCTTGCCCTCCCAATAGCCGTCGCGCACCGCATTGGGCAGGGCTTGCGTTGCGATCAAATCGCGATGTTCGGACGGCAAATAGCCGAGCAGGTCGGTCGCGCACGCCGCCTCCAGCGAAAGGAGGCCGACCATCTCGCGCATCCGTATCTTTACGCGTATTGACGGCAGTATGATGCTCATGGCAATGCCAGCCCGACTGGTTGCCATTCCGACGACAAATAGGGGTGGGAGGCGGCCATTTCAGCGCCGAGTTGCTGAAATGCGGGTGTAGCTCAATGGTAGAGCAGAAGCTTCCCAAGCTTACGACGAGGGTTCGATTCCCTTCACCCGCTCCATTCTCGAACAGCCGTTTGCCGCCGATCATCGTCCCAGCCTGCTAGGTGCTGCGAGGCAGATCAAGCGGGATAATAGATTCCACGGCCGCGACTCGGCAGCGATAAGCTTCGCACACTGCCTCAGGCAACGCCGAACGGCACCACCCGATTGGTCTGCGTATGCCCGATCTCGGCACGGCCGAGGAACGGCACGTGCATGTCCCGGCACCAGCGTTCCATCATTTGCTCCAGCGTTTCGCCCCAGTCGGGTTCGTTGGGCTTGACCGCGGTGACCGCGCCGAGCCGCACGCCGGCGATCCCGCGCAACTGGGTCGCGTTGGCCATGGTGAACAGCATCCGGTCGATCGCGTACATTGCCTCCGAGACTTCCTCGACGATCAGCACGTGGTCGGCGAGGTCGGGCAGGTAGGGCGAGCCGATCAGCGCGGAGAGGATCGACAGGTTGAACGCGGCGGACGGGTGCCCCGCCAGCCCGGGTTCGAGCGCGATTCGGTCGCGCCTGGCCATCCAGCCGAGCGAGCGCGCGACCGTCTCGTCGCCACCCTTGCGGCGGATATCGCTCGCCATCGGCCCGTGCACCGGATGCCCGATGCGCCGCGCGTAGAGCGCGCCGAGCAGGAAGCCGACGTCGGAATAGCCTAGATACGTCTTCGCGCGCGCGGCGTCGTTCAACCGCGGCATCGCCTCGGCGAGGATGCGGTTCGCGCCATAGCCGCCGCGCACGAACCAGACGGCCGCCATCGTCGGGTCGTTGGCATACTCGACGAAGGCGGCGGCGCGCACCGCGTCGGATCCGGCGAAATGGCCGTCCTGCGCGAACGCGCTCGGATGAAAGACGAGGTCGACCTCCGGAAAGGCGATCGCCGCCAGCGCGGAGACGGGAGCGACCACGTCCGGATTGGCGACGCTGGAGGCCGCTACGACGCCGATCCGCATGTTCTCGTCCGCTCCCCGGCTTGCCCCAATCAACCGGAGCGCCGATAGCGCGTTGCTATGCGAGACGGCAATGCAGGTCCAGGCGACACCATCGATGCGGTGCGCGGCAAACGCTTCTTCCTGGTCGGCATCGGCGGGTCGGGGATGATGCCGCTCGCGATGATCCTCGCTGAGCGCGGCGCGGTGGTCGCGGGCTCGGACCGCGGGCTCGATCAAGGGCGCGTGCCCGCGAAGTTCGACGCGCTGCGCGCGCTGGGAATCGAGCTGTTCGCACAGGACGGCAGCGGCATCGTGTCCGCGGAGCAGATCGTCGTCGCCTCGGCCGCGGTCGAGGACACGGTCGCCGACATGGTCGCGGCGGCGCGCGTCGGCTGCGCGCGGATGACGCGGGCGGAACTCAACGCGGCTTTGTTCAACGCCGCGCCGCTCGGCATCGGTGTCGCGGGCACCAGCGGGAAGTCGACCGTCACCGGCATGATCGCGGCGATCCTGCACAAGACCGGCGGCGACCCGACCGTGATGAACGGCGCGGTGATGAAGGATTTCGCGCGTGCCGACCGCCCGTTCGCCAGCGCGCTGGTCGGTGCGGGTGAGGCGTACGTCAGCGAGGTGGACGAGAGCGACGGATCGATCGCGCTCTATCGCCCGCGCGTCGCGGTGCTCAACAACGTCAGCCTCGACCACAAGGCGCTGGACGAGCTCAACCGCTTGTTCGGCAATTTCATCGCCCACGCGCGCCACGCGGTGGTCAACGCCGACAACACCGACGCGGCCGCGCTCGCGATGACGCTGCCCGCGGCAAGGGTGACGCGCTTCTCGGTCGAGGGCGCAGGTGATCTGGTCGCGCGCGACTTGGATGAGGCGCCGTTCGGGATCGCGTTCACGCTGCATCACGATGGCGGCGCGGTGCCGGTCCGCTTGCAGGTGCCGGGGCGGCACAACGTGTCCAATGCGCTCGCGGCGCTCGGCGCGGTGCGCGCGGCGGGGGTGCCGCTGGCGGAGGCGGTCGCGGCGCTGGAGCGGTTCACCGGGCTCAGGCGTCGCTTCGACCTGGTCGGCGAGGCCGCGGGCGTGTCGGTCATCGACGATTTCGGGCACAATCCGGACAAGATCGCCGCGACGCTCGACACGCTGCACGCCTTTCCGGGGCGGTTACTGGTGCTCTTCCAGCCGCACGGTTTCGGGCCGCTCAAGGTGATGAGCCGCGAACTCGTCGCGACCTTCGCGCGCGCGCTAGCGGCGGACGACCTGCTCGTCATGCCCGACCCCGTCTACCACGGCGGCACGACCAGCCGCGAGGTGACGAGCGCCGACATCGTCCGCGACGTGACGCTCGGCGGTCGTGCCGCGCTGCACATGCCCGATCGCGCGGCGGCGGCGGCGCATCTGGTCGCAGAGGCGAGGGCGGGCGACCGCATCGTCGTGATGGGCGCGCGCGACGACACGCTGAGCCTGCTCGCGGCCGAGATGGTGGAGTCGCTGGCACGGCGCGACTGAGCGTTCGATCGCCGCGGCAGCCGTGTTTTGCGCGAGGGTGCGCGCGCCGCTATGGCAGCGGGCATGCCGGACACTCCCCACCACGCGCCCGAGCGGCCGCGCCTCGCCTACCACCTGACCGAGGGGCGCGGGCCCGCGATCGTGTTCCTGCCGGGCTACGCGTCCGACATGTCCGGCACCAAGGCAGTCGCGCTGGAGGCCTGGGCGAAGGCGAACGGTCGCGCCTTCCTGCGCTTCGACTATGCCGGCTGCGGCGCGTCGGAGGGGAAGTTCGAGGAACAGAGCCTCGCCGACTGGCGCGACGACGCGCTGGCGATGATCGACGATGCGGTGGAAGGGCCAGCGGTGCTGGTCGGGTCGTCGATGGGCGGGTGGATCATGCTGCTCGCGGCCAAGGCGCGGCCCGAGCGCGTCCACGCGCTGGTCGGCATCGCGCCCGCGCCCGACTTCACCGATTGGGGCTTCTCGTCGGACGAGAAGATGTACCTGCTCCAGCACGGGCGGCTCGAGCGCCCC
Organism: Sphingomonas sp.; assembly: GCF_042095875.1. Taxonomy (GTDB): domain Bacteria; phylum Pseudomonadota; class Alphaproteobacteria; order Sphingomonadales; family Sphingomonadaceae; genus Sphingomonas. The sequence goes on along the minus strand of NZ_JBELMJ010000014.1, from coordinate 48,555 downwards.
AACCCCTACGGCCCCGAGCCGACCGTCTACACGCGGCGGTTCTGGCAGTCGGGCGAGGCCAACCGGCTGATGTTCGGCGAGATCGGCATCACCTGCCCGGTGCGGTTCCTGCAGGGGCAGAAGGACACGGACGTACCGTGGCACCGCACCTGCCGCCTGGCCGAGATGCTGGCATCGAGCGACGTGCAGACGTGGCTGGTCAAGGACGGCGACCACCGCCTGTCGCGCGACGGCGACGTCGCGCTGCTGATCCGCGCGGTCGAGGACGTGCTGCCGTGATCCTCCTGCTCGTCGCCGCGCTCGCCGCGCAAGCCGCGGGCAGGCCCCCAACGTCGCCTGCGGAGCAGCTCGAGGCCTGCGTCGCGCAGGCGCAGCGCGACCCAGCCGGGGCGGAGCAGGTCGCGCGCACGCTCGGCCGCGCGGGCGAGGCGTGCCGCGGCGTGGCGCTCGCGGGGCAGGACGATTACGCCGGCGCGGCAACCGCCTTCACAGCGGCGGCGCGCAATGCCGAGCTGGCGAAGGAGGTGCGCGCGGCGGATTACTGGGCGCAGGCGGGGAATGCGTGGCTGGCGGCGGGCGACGCGGCCAAGGCGCGCGCGGCGCTCGACGCGGCGCTGGCCGCGGGGACGCTGACCGCCCTGAACCGCGGCGAGGCGTATCTCGACCGCGCGCGCGCGCTGGTCGCGACCGGCGACCTGAAGGCGGCGCGCGTCGACCTCGACCTGGCGGTGAAGGACGCGGCCGACGATCCGCTCGCCTGGCTGCTGTCGGCGACGCTGGCCAGGCGGATGGGCGACCTGCCGCGCGCGAAACTCGACATCGCGCAGGCGCTGCGGCGCTCGGCCGACGACGCGTCGGTGCAGCTGGAGGCGGGCAACATCGCCGCGGCGGGCGGCGAGGCGGAGCGCGCGCGGGCGGCGTGGACGCAAGCTGCGCGGCTGGCACCCGATGCGCCTGCCGGGCGTTCAGCCGCCAACGCACTCACGCAGTTCGCAGGAGACCCGAAGCAGTGAAATACCTCCACACGATGATCCGCGTCGCCGATCCGGACAAGACGATCGCCTTCTTCGAGGTGCTGGGCCTAAAGGAAGTGCGCCGGATGGAGAATGAGGCGGGTCGCTTCACGCTGATCTTCCTCGCGACGCCAGAGGACATGAACGCGCCCGGCGAGCGCGCCCGTGCCGAGGTCGAGCTGACCTATAACTGGCCGAAGGAGGGCGAGGCGCCAGAGGAGTATAGCGGCGGGCGCAACTTCGGCCATTTGGCCTATCACGTCGACGACATCTACGAGACGTGCCAGCGGGTGCAGGACGCGGGGCACATCGTCCACCGCCCCCCGCGCGACGGGCACATGGCGTTCGTGAAGTCGCCCGACGGCATCTCGATTGAGCTGCTGCAGGAAGGCGGGGCGAAGGAGCCGGCCGAGCCGTGGAAGTCGATGCCCAACACCGGGAGCTGGTGAGGGTGGCCGGGTCGCCTGCGCGCGGTCTGGAGATCGTCCGCGTTCCCGTCCTGTCGGATAATTATTCGTGGCTGGTCCACGATGCCGACAGCGGCGCGACGATCGTGGTCGACCCGGGCGAGGCGCAGCCGGTGCTCGACGCCGCCGCCGCGCGCGGCTGGACGATCGGCGCGATCTGGACGACGCACTGGCACCCCGATCACGTCGGCGGCAACGCGGCCGTCGTCGCGGCGACCGGCGCGACGGTGATCGGCCCCGAGGCGGAGCGCGCCAAGATCGGCGCGCTCGACCGCGGCGTGGGGGAGGGCGACACGGTGTCGATCGGCGCGCACGAGGCGCGCGTGATGCACGTGCCCGGCCACACGTCGGGGCACATCGCCTTTCACATGGCCGACGACGCCGCGATCTTCACCGGCGACACGCTGTTCGCGCTGGGATGCGGCCGGTTGTTCGAGGGCAGCCCCGAGCAGATGTTCGACAATTTCCGCCGCTACGCCGACCTGGCCGGTGAGACGCGCGTCTATTGCGGGCACGAGTATACGCAGTCGAACGGCCGCTTCGCGCTGTCGATCGACCGCGACAACGAGGCGCTGGTCGCGCGGATAGCCGACGTCGACCGGTTGCGCGCCGGCGGCGAACCGACCGTGCCGACGACGATCGCCGAGGAGCGGGCGACCAACCCGTTCATGCGCGCCGCGGACGCCGCCGAATTCAAGCGGTTGCGCGAGGCGAAGGATTCTTTTCGCGGCTAGCTGCGTTCAGCAGCTATCGGAATGAGGAGTGGATGCGATGCGCAAATTGCCGTTGATGCTGCTGGTCGCGGGTGTCGGGCTGGGCGCGGGTGGCGCGGCGCTCGCCAAGCGCGACACGCCCGAGCTGGCGTACCGGAAACTGATCGCGGGCAAGGTGGCGGGCAAGCCGCAATCGTGCATCGACACGCGCTTCCGCCAGCCGCAGTTGAGCGCCTACGGCAACAAGCTGATCTACCGGGTCAGCGACAAATTGGTCTACGTCAACGAGACCAACGGCGGGTGCCAGGGCGTCGCGCGGGGTGACGCGCTGATCTCGCGCCGGTATCAGACCCGCGCGTGCAGCGGCGATATCGCGCAAACCGTGCAATTGCCGCCCAACGTCCCGACGGGCAGCTGCGCGCTGGGCATGTTCACGCCCTATACCAAGCCCTGAGCGGTTCGCCGCCACGAGAGAGGAAACGAATGCCCGACCAGACCGAAGCCGACATGACCGGCGTCGAACAGCGCATCAGCCCCAAGCCGGAGGTGGATGCGATCGGCGGGCGCACGCTCAAGCCCGCGACGCTGATGATGGGGCACGGCTACGATCCCGCTCTGTCGGAAGGCTCGCTCAAGCCGCCGGTGTTCCTGACCTCGACCTTCGTGTTCCCCAACGCGGCGGCGGGCAAGCGGCATTTCGAGGGCGTGACCGGCAAGCGTCCGGGCGGGGCCGAGGGGCTGGTCTACTCGCGCTTCAACGGCCCGAACCAGGAGATATTGGAGGACCGGCTCGGCATCTGGGAGGGGGCGGAGGACGCGCTCGCCTTCTCCAGCGGCATGTCGGCGATCGCGACCCTGTTCCTGTCGATGGTCAAGCCGGGCGACACGATCGTCCACTCGGGACCGCTCTACGCCGCGACCGAGACGCTGATCGCGCGCGTGCTGGGCAAGTTCGGCATCAACTGGCTCGACTTCCCGGCGGGCGCGACGCGCGAGGAGATCGACGCCGTCATGCAGAAGGCGGCGGACGCGGGCCACGTCGCGCTGATCTACCTCGAGAGCCCGGCCAACCCGACTAACGCGCTGGTCGACGTCGAGGTGGTGGCGGCGAGCCGCGACGCGGTGTTCGCCGACCACGAGAGCAAGCCGCCGATCGCGATCGACAACACGTTCCTGGGGCCGCTCTGGTCGCAACCGCTCAAGCACGGCGCCGACATCGTCGTCTACTCGCTGACCAAGTACGCCGGCGGCCACTCCGACCTCGTCGCGGGTGGCGTGCTGGGGTCGAAGGAGCAGATCAACACGATCCGCGCGATGCGCAACACGATCGGCACGATCTGCGACCCCAACACCGCGTGGATGCTGCTGCGCAGCCTGGAGACGCTTGAACTCAGGATGAGCCGCGCGGGCGAGAATGCGGCCAAGGTGTGCACCTGGCTGCGCGACCAGCCGCAGGTCGAGCGCGTCGGATATCTGGGCTTCCTGGCCGAGGGCAGCACCGAAGGCGCGGAGGGGCGGCAGGCCGACATCTATCGCCGCAACTGCACCGGCGGCGGCTCGACCTTTTCGCTGTACCTCAAGGGCGGCGAGGCGGAGGCGTTCCGCTTCCTCGACGCGCTCAAGATCGCCAAGCTGGCGGTGTCGCTCGGCGGGACCGAGACGCTGGCGAGCCACCCGGCGGGCATGACGCACCTGTCGGTCGCCGACGCGCGCAAGCAGGCGCTGGGCATCACCGACAACCTCGTGCGCATCTCGATCGGGGTCGAGGACGCCGACGACCTGATCGCCGACTTCGAGCAGGCGCTGGCGGCGATCTGAACTGCGGCGCGGTCGCCGCTGCGTTCCGAAACCGGCGCGCGGCGGCGACCCGATCGTTCTGCCGCGCGGGGCGTGCGGCGACGCGAACGTGCCGCGCGCGACACGGAAGGTGAGGCGAAGGTCACGCCAACGCGCGCGGTCGCGAGCGGGGTTGGACTCGCCGGGGCCGACGACGCGGGTCGGAAGGTGAGGCCAACGCGCGCCGTGGCGAGCGGGGGTTAGCCTCACCGGGGCTGACGACGCGGGCCGGAAGGTGAGGCAAAGGTGAGGCCAACGCGCGCCGTGGCGAGCGGGAGTAGCTTCGCCGGAGCCGACGGCGCGGGCCGGAAGGTGAGGCAAAGGCGAGGCCAATGCGCTGCCCGACCGGGGGCAGGTCGGGGTGGCGCGCAATTGCTTGATTGATAATGTGAAAGAGCCTGGACGCGCGGCGCTACAGCATCGCCCGAGTGTAGGACAGCGCGACTGGCGCGCGCGACGTGGTGGCTGGGCAGGGGACGCTCGTCCCGCAGAGCGACGATGCGGCGAAGGGCTTGGTGCTTCGGTGTGAAGCCGGAGCAATCCTCTTCCTGCTACCTCGTCATCCCGGACTTGGTCCGGGATCCCGCTGCCTTCTCCTGCTTCGTCTAAGAAGCGGGACCCCGGATCAGGTCCGGGGTGACGGAGAATGTGCGTCGGCTGGTGTGAACATGCGGCGCGGCCGGGCCGGGCGGATCGTCGCTCGCGCCGCGGCGCGATGTGTGGCAGGCGGCGCGTCATGGAACAGTTCGATGCGATCGTGCTCGGCGCCGGCGGCGCGGGGCTGATGTGCGCCGCGGTCGCGGGGCAGCGCGGGCGGCGCGTCGTCGTGCTCGACCACGGCACCGAGCCGGGTCGCAAGATCGTCATCTCGGGCGGCGGGCGGTGCAATTTCACCAACCGCGAGGCGATCCCCGAGCGCTACGTCTCGGCCAACCCGCATTTCGCCAAGTCCGCGCTCGGCCGCTACACCGCGCAGGATTTCCTCGAGTTGGTCGAGCGGCACGGGATCGCGTGGCACGAGAAGACGCTGGGGCAATTGTTCTGCGACGGATCGGCCAGGCAGATCGTCGCGATGCTGCTGGACGAGTGCGACAAGGGGCAGGTGACGCTCAGGCTCGGCGGCGAGATCGGCGAGATCGCGCACGCCGACGCGCGTTACACGGTCGAGCACGACGGGCGGCGCTACACGGCACCGTCGCTGGTGATCGCGACCGGCGGGCCGTCGATCCCCAAGCTGGGCGCGACCGGCTTCGCCTACGACCTCGCGCGGCGCTTCGGGTTGAAGGTGGTCGAGCCGCGCCCCGCGCTGGTGCCGCTGACGCTGCCGGGCGAGCAGGCGCTGTTCCGCGCGCTGTCGGGCGTCGCGACGCCGGTGGTCGCCGCGTCGCGCCCGGCGAAGGGCAAGGACGGCGCGGGACGCGGCGCCTCGTTCGCGGAGGCGGCGCTGTTCACGCACAAGGGGTTGAGCGGCCCCGCGATCCTGCAGGTATCGTCCTACTGGCGCTCTGGCGAAGCGGTGGCGATCGACCTAGTGCCGGGCGCGGCGCCGGGCTGGCTGCGCGCGGCGAAGCGCGCGCGCCCGCGCGCGACGCTCGCCGCCGCACTGCCGCTGCCGGGACGATTGGGCGACGCGCTGGCCGAGGTGATCGGGGTCGGCGAACTGGGCAGTGCCACCGACCGCGCGCTGGAGGATGCCGAGCGCCGGCTGGCCGACTGGCAATTTCACCCGAACGGCACCGAAGGGTTCGCCAAGGCCGAGGTGACCGTCGGCGGCATCGCGACCGCCGGCCTGTCGTCCAAGACGATGGAAGCGCGCCACCTGCCCGGCCTGTTCGCGATCGGCGAGGCGGTGGACGTCACCGGCTGGCTCGGCGGGTATAATTTCCAATGGGCCTGGGCGAGCGGCTGGGCCGCGGCGCAGGCGGTGTGAGTGAGGGGGGGCTGGCGAGATGAGAGAGGCTGGCGATTGTTGAGGATGCCCCAAGTAGGAGAGAAGAAGCGGGATTCCGGCTCAAGGCCGGGATGACTGGGGTGAGGTTCCACAACTTCTCGTCGCCCCGGGCTTGACCCGGGGTCCCGCTTCTTCTCTCCTGCGCCGATGGATGAGCGCGGCGGGTGGGTTTACATCATGGCCGACCGGTATCGTGGGACCATGTACGTCGGTGTGACGGCCGATTTGGCGGCGAGGTTTGCGCAGCATCGTGCCGGTGCGGGGTCGGACTTCTGCGCGCGTTACGGAGTGCGCCGGCTGGTGTGGGCGGAGCGCGGTGCGAGGATGCTCGACTGCATCGCGCATGAGAAGCGGTGGGCGCGGGCGTGGAGGTTCGATCTGATCGAGCGTGGTAATCCGGCGTGGGAGGACCTGTACGAGCGGATCGGGTGATGGTGGCGGCGTGAGAAGAAGCGGGATCCCGGGTCGAGCCCGGGATGACGAGAGAGGAATGGAAGCTAGATTCTCGTGCGTCGGGCGCTGCTTCCTAGCGCCTCACCCGTCGCCGGCGCGCTCGATGTCGGCGCCGACCGCGGAGAGCTTCTCCTCCAGCCGCTCGTAGCCGCGGTCGAGGTGGTAGATGCGGCTGACCTGCGTCTCGCCGTCCGCGACCAGGCCGGCGATGATCAGGCTCATCGAGGCGCGCAGGTCGGTCGCCATGACGGGCGCGCCGACGAGGCGGTCGACGCCCTGGACCACCGCGGTGCGGCCGCGGACCTGGATGTCGGCGCCCATCCGCGCCAGCTCCGGCACGTGCATGTAGCGGTTCTCGAAGATCGTCTCGGTCAGCACGCTGGCACCGTCGGCGCGGCACAGCATCGCCATGAACTGCGCCTGCATGTCGGTGGCGAAGCCGGGGAAGGGCGCGGTGGTGATGTTGAGCGGGCGCAGGCGATTGGGCGCGACGACGCGGATCGTGCCGCGGCCCGTCTCGACCTCGACGCCCGCCTCGCGCAGCGCGTCGAGCGTCGCGCCCATTTCGTCCGCGCCGATGTTGGTCAGCGTCACGTCGCCGCCGGTGATCGCGGCGGCGCAGGCGTAGCTGCCCGCCTCGATCCGGTCGGGCATGACCGAGTAGGTCGCGCCGTGGAGCTCGCGCACGCCCTCGATCTCCAGCGTCTCGGTGCCGATCCCCTCGATCTGCGCGCCCATCGCGACGAGGCAGCGGCACAGGTCGACGATCTCGGGCTCGCGCGCGGCATTCTCGATCCGCGTCGGGCCGCTGGCGGTGACCGCGGCCATGACGACGTTCTCGGTCGCGCCGACCGAGACAACGGGGAAGCGGTACACGCCGCCCGACAGGCGTCCGCCCGGCGCCGACGCGGTGACGTAGCCCGCGCTCATCTCCAGCTTGGCGCCGATCGCCTCCAGCGCCTTCAGGTGCAGGTCGATCGGGCGGTTGCCGATCGCGCAGCCGCCGGGCAGCGACACGCGCGCCTCGCCCGCGCGCGCGAGGATGGGGCCGAGCACCAGGATCGAGGCGCGCATCTTGCGCACGATATCGTAGGGGGCCTCCGCGCTGGTCAGCTGCCCGGCGCGGATCGTCATCACGCGGCCGAACTCGTCGGGGCGCGAGCCCTCAATCCGAGTCGAGGCGCCGAGTTGGTTGAGCAGGTGGCCGAAGCCGTCGACGTCGGCGAGCCGCGGCAGGTTGCGCAGCGTCAGCGGCTCGTCGGTCAGGATCGCGCACGGCATCAGCGTGAGCGCGGCGTTCTTCGCGCCCGAGATGGGCAGCGTGCCCGACAGGCGATTGCCGCCGCGAATAAGGATACGGTCCATGACGGCGCGCTTACCGCGTGCAGGTGCCGCCGCCAAGCCGGTCGCGCGGGCAGCGCGCGCGCGCGACCCGCGAAATCCGGGGCGGGCCAGGCGCGCCCGATCGACGCGAGGCTACAACGGCGTATCGTCGGTGGTCACCCGGTTGTGAGGGCGCGCGATTCGTTCAAACAGACGTGCGGGGCGGTCGGACGTGTCGCTGTTTGTCGATCATGCCCTAGCGCCAACGCGGCGGGTGGTCAGCCTCGCCGCGCGTGGCCGGTCACGAGCGTGCGGGAGGGGCGGCGAGTGTCGCGGCGTCGGTCAGCGCGCGGAAGTCGGCGATCGAGCGCTCGAAATAATGCAGCCGCGGCGCGCTGAACGTCGCCATGTAGAGCTTGCCCCCGATCAGCGCCGCGCGCCCCTCGCCCAGCCGCCCCAGCCCATCCTGGTCGACGTAGTCGAAGGTGAAGCGGATACCCTCCTGGCCCAGGAAGCGATCAGGTTTCGCGCCCGTGATCGTGAAGGTCGCGATCTCCTTGCTCGCGCGATAGGTGCCCTCCAGCAGCTCGGGCACCTCGACCAGCAACGTCTCGCGCGTGAACTTGGGCAGCGGCTTGCGCTTCTTGCTCACCTCGCGGATCAGCGGCTTGCCCGGCTCGATCCCGGCGAAGAAGGTCACGTCGTTCAGATTCTCGCCGTCGAGCGTCCACAATTCGGTGTTCTTGCCCGGCGCAAAGGCGAGGCGGTTCCAGTCGCGCGACGGCGTGACGGTGAGCGTCGTGTCGGCGATAACAGCGGGCTTGCCCTGCTCGCGCAGCGCATTGCCCGCGATGCCGGGCGAGGCGAGCAGCGCGGAGGCGGCGAGCGTCGCCGCGAGGGTAAGGGTGCGAAGCGCGGGCCGCATCAATTCTCTCCCTTGGTCAGCATCGTGATCATCGCCGCGTCCGGCGCGTCGGGGCGTAGCGCCAGGTAGCGGCCGAGCGCCGCGCGCCCCTCGGCCGGGCGCGCGGTCTTGAGCAGCGAGAGCCCCAGCCCGCGCTGCGCCTCGGGGAGCGCCGGGTCGAGCGCCGCGGCATTGGCGTAGAACTCGCCCGCCGCGACCAGGTCGCGCGGGTTGCCGCGCACGCGGTACAGGTCGCCGCGCGCGAGCCACAGCGGTGCGGTCCAGCCGTCCGCCGCTAGGCTCGTGATGATATGCTCGCTGGCGCCGAAATCGTTGAGCTTGATCTGATCGTCGAGAAACAGCGGCATCCAGCGCGCCATCGCCTCACGGTAGCGCGCCGCGCCGTCGTCGCGTGCGGCACCGTCGGGTGCGGCGAGGTCGCCCAGATAGGCGGCGCGCTCCGCGTCGGGCGGGTGCGAGGCGGTGAAGGCGATCGCGTCGAAGCGCGGCTTCTTCAGCCCGCGCGCACTCGCCGACGCTTCGGCCTCCGCCATGACGTTGCGCCACACCTGCGCCGCCGCCTGCGGGCGCAGCGTGCTGGCGTTCAGATAGCCGAGCCCGAGCAGGTCGGCCTCGCGCTCGTTGTCGCGCTGGTAGCGGTACAGCCCGCCGTAGATCGACATCTGCACGCTGTTGAAGCTCGACTGCGCCTGGTAGCTGCCCGACATGGCGGTCAGCACGCCCGCCCAGCTGAGCAGGTCGGAGCCGCTGCGCTGCGCCTTGAAGCCGGCGAGGCTGTGGCGGCGCTCGAAATGGCCGAATTCGTGCCCCAGCACGGCGGCGAGCTCGGCCTCGCTGCGCATCCGGAGCAGCAGCCCGGTGAAGACGCGCATGGTGCCGTTGGGCGACATGGTGGCGTTGAAGACGGGCGTGCGCAGGATGTAGATGCGCGCCGCCTTGCAGCGATCGGCGCCGACCGCGCTGCACAGGGTTTCACGGACGTAGCCGTTCAGCGCCTCGTCGCGGAGCACCAGCGGCGCGTTCGCCAGCCGGCGCTCGTCCTCGTCGGCGTCGCGCCACATGCCGATCTCGTCGGTGCCCTGCGGCTGGTACGCGCCGGCGTAGGGAGGGGGCGGGGGTGCGACGACCGCGCGCGGCGCCGCGCTGGCGGAGGCCGCGGCGATCGTTGCCAGCGCGGCGAGCGACAGTCGCCGCTTCACGGCTTCGCCGCCGCGACTGCGGTGGCGGCGGGCTCGAGCCGGCTGCCGGGCAGTCCTTCGAGCAATTGACCGACGCGCTTGTCCGCGCCCTCGGCGGTGCGCACGTCGCCGCCCATCGCGCCGTCGGCGTTCAGCCACAGCACGTCGCCGGTCTTCAGGTCGATCAGCCCCGCGTAGCCGGCGTGCTCGCCCGACTTCACCGCGATGCCCGGCCCCAGCAGCGCCACCATCTGCAGCAGCTTGCGTCCCGTCGAGCCGTAGGCGTCCTTGTTGTAGATGAACAATGCGTAGTCGGCGTCCTTCGCGCCGGGCAGTGCGGCAACGCCGGGGCCGAGCGACCAGTCGAACACCTCCGCCTTGTTGTCGCGCTTCTTGGTCGGCAGGCGGTTGCCCGGGAAGAACTGGTACGCGATCACCGACTGCGACAGCGAGGCGAACAGCGCGGCATATTCGTCGGCGAGCCGCGCGTCGGCGCCGTAGCTCTCCGGCGCGACGACGATGCGGTTGCCGATCCTGCCCTGAATCTTGCTGAGCGCGGCGTCGATGTTCTTGCGCGACTGGTCGGTCCACTCGCCGTTGGGCTCGAACATGCCGCCGGTCGACTGCGCGCCGACGCGCACGGTCGGGCGCAGCAGCAGGATCGTCTTGTTGGTGGCGGCGGCGGGATCGAAGCCCTTCCGAACCGCGGTACGCTCCTGCGCGGTCGCGGCCGGTGCGGTGACGACCATGGCGCTGGCCAGCACGGCCACCAGCAGCTTCGCGAGCGTCATTGTTCCTCCCCCATTTACATCGACCCCCCGATCGACCGCGCGAGTGTGCACGCGCCACGCCGCACAGCAACTGCATTTTCTTACAGGTCCGCGCGCGCTGTCAGGGGCGCGGTGCCGCCCGGGAAAAAGCGACGAACATACGCGCGCACTATGCGATTTGCCGGAATCGCTCTCGGATTCAAACGCGCGGTGCGCCTAATCGCGTGGCGCTGGAACGCGACCGTTATGGGACGATCGCACCTTGAAGGGTGCACACATGAAGCTTCATCACGCCGTCGTTGCCGCCGCGCTATCCGCGCTGCCGATGGCCGCGCACGCGCAATCGACGGTGCAAGACACGGCGGAGACGACGCCGCCACCCGCGATTACCGTCAGCGGATCGGCCGCGATCGCGTCCGATTACCGCTTCCGCGGCGTGTCGCAGTCCGACCGCGAGATGGCGGTCCAGGGCGGGATCACCGTGGCGCACGACAGCGGCGTCTACGCCGGCGCCTGGGCGTCGAACCTCGCCGGTTGGGGCACGTTCGGTGGCGCCAACATGGAGCTCGACCTGATCGGCGGCTACAAGGCGAAGCTCGCCGACAACGCGACGATCGACGTCGGTCTGACCTGGTACATGTACCCGGGCGGCGCGGACAACACCGACTTCGCCGAACCCTATGCCAAGCTGACGGGCACCGCCGGGCCCGCGACGCTGACCGCGGGCGTCGCCTACGCGCCAAAACAGCAGGCGATCGGCAAATGGTACAACAGCGGCGCCGACGCGGCGGCGGGCGTGTACAATGATCCGGGCGCCAAGGACGACAACCTCTACCTGTGGGGTGACGGCGCGCTGGCGCTCGCGGGCGCGCCGATCACCGCCAGGGCGCACGTCGGCCACAGCTGGGGGCAAAACGGCCTGGGCCCGAACGCGACCGCGGTGTCGCCGACCGGCGAATATTGGGATTGGTCGCTCGGCGCCGACGCGACCTACCGCAACCTCACCTTCAACGTCAGCTACGTCGACACCGACATCTCGGCGCGCGAGGCGGGCTATCTGCGCCCGAGCTTCAGCAAGGGCCAGGACGGCACCGGCAACATCGCCAACGGCACGATCGTCGTGTCGCTGACCGCGGCCTTCTGAGCAGAAAAGGGGACATCCATGCAGGACCTGCTGTGGATTGCGATCATCGTCGGACTGTTCGCACTGACGCTCGCCTACGCCCGCCTGTGCGACAACGCGTGAAGGAGGCCCGGCCATGACGCTCGATCTCTGGCTCGCGGCGCTGACCGCGCTTGGCCTTCTCGTCTATCTCGTGGGCGTGCTGATCCGCCCCGAACGCTTCTGAAAGGAGCGGTTCCATGACCATGCAGGGCTGGTTCCTGATCCTCCTGTTCGTCGGCATCCTGCTGGCGCTCACCAAGCCCGTGGGGCTGTGGCTCCACGTACTGTACGAGGGGCGGCGCACGCCCATCCATGTCGTACTCGCCCCCGTCGAGCGCGGTTTCTACAAGCTGGCGGGCATTGATCCGAGCGCCGAGCAAAGCTGGCGCCGCTATGCGCTTCACATGCTCGTCTTTAATGTCGGGTTGTTGCTGCTGACCTACGCGGTGCTGCGGTTGCAGGGCGTGCTGCCGGGTAATCCGCAGGGGCTCGCCGGCCTGTCGCCCGACCTCGCGTTCAACACCGCGGTCAGTTTCACCACCAACACCAACTGGCAGAGCTACGGCGGCGAGGCGACCATGTCGAACCTTGCCCAAATGCTGGGTCTCGCGATCCACAATTTCCTGTCGGCGGCGACCGGCATCGCGCTCGCCTTCGCGCTGTTCCGCGGGTTCGCGCGGCGCGAGGCGAAGACGGTAGGCAATTTCTGGGCGGACGTGACCCGCGTCACGCTCTACCTGCTGCTGCCGATCTGCGTCGTGTACACGATCTTCCTGGTCGCTTGCGGCGTGCCGCAGACGATGGCGGGCGTGGTTGACGTGCAAACGCTGGAAGGTGTCCGCCAGTCGATCCTGCTCGGCCCCGTCGCCAGCCAGGAAGCGATCAAGATGCTCGGCACCAACGGTGGCGGCTTCTTCAACGCCAATTCGGCGCACCCGTTCGAGAACCCGAATGCGCTGACCAATTTCGTCGAAATGCTGTCGATCTTCGTCATCGGTTTCGGCCTGACGTGGACGTTCGGCAAGGCCGTCGGCAACACGCGGCAGGGCTGGGCGATCCTGGGCGCTATGGTGATCCTGTTCCTCGCCGGCGTCACTGTGACCTACTGGCAGGAAGCAGCCGGCAACCCGATCCTGCACCAGCTCGGCGTCGCGGGCGGCAACATGGAGGGCAAGGAGGTGCGCTTCGGCATCGCCGCGTCCGCGCTCTTCTCCGTCGTCACCACCGCCGCGTCGTGCGGCGCGGTCAACGCGATGCACGACAGCTTCACCGCACTCGGCGGCATGATCCCGTTGTTCAACATCCAGCTGGGCGAGGTCGTGATCGGCGGCGTCGGCGCGGGCATCTACGGCTTCCTGCTGTTCGCGATCCTGGCGGTGTTCGTCGCGGGCCTGATGGTCGGGCGCACGCCCGAGTATGTCGGCAAGAAGATCGAGAGCCGGGAGGTGAAGCTCGCGGTGCTGGCGATCGCGGTGCTGCCGCTCGTCATCCTGGGGTTCACCGCGCTGTCGAGCGTGCTGCAACAGGGGCTGGCGGGCCCGCTCAACGAGGGGCCGCACGGCTTCTCCGAGATCCTCTACGCCTTCACCAGCGCGGTGGGTAACAACGGCTCGGCCTTCGCGGGGCTGACCGCCAACACGCCCTATTACAACGGGCTGCTGGGCGTCGCGATGTGGTTCGGCCGCTTCTTCGTCATCGTGCCGATGCTGGCGATCGCCGGGAGTCTGGCGGCCAAGAAGTACACGCCGGAGAGCGCGGGCTCGTTCCCGACCACCGGCGGCCTCTGGGTCGGGCTGCTCGTCGGGATCATCCTGATCCTGGGCGGTCTCACCTTCCTGCCGAGCCTCGCGCTCGGTCCCATCGCGGATCATCTGAACATGATCCGCGGCCAGCTTTCCTGATCCGGGGGCCATCATGGCGAAGACCCAATCCCAGAAAACTTCGGCCAAGAGCCTGTTCACGGCCGACCTCGTCGTGCCCGCGATCCGGGCGTCGTTCCTGAAACTCGCGCCGCGCGAACTCGTGCGCAACCCGGTGATGTTCGTCACCGCCGCGGTCGCGCTGCTGATGACGGTGCTGCTCGTCATCGGCCAGGACGACCTGAGCGTCGCGTTCAAGGCGCAGCTCGCGGTCTGGCTGTGGCTGACCGTCCTGTTCGGCACCTTCGCCGAGGCGCTCGCCGAGGGCCGCGGCAAGGCGCAGGCCGCATCCTTGCGCGCCACCAAGGCGGAGTTGACCGCCAAGCGGCTGAAGGGTGACGGCCGGCAGTACGACGACGTCCCCGCCAGCCAGCTGAAGGTCGGCGACGTCGTGCTGGTCGAGACGAACGACCTGATCCCGTCGGACGGCGAGGTCGTGTCGGGCGTCGCATCCGTCAACGAGGCCGCGATCACCGGCGAGAGCGCGCCGGTGATCCGCGAGGCGGGCGGCGACCGCTCGGCCGTCACCGCGGGCACGCGCGTCATCTCCGACGAGATCCGCGTGCAGGTGACGGTGGAGCCGGGCAAGGGCTTCCTCGACCGCATGATCGCGCTGGTCGAGGGTGCGGAGCGGCAGAAGACTCCGAACGAGATCGCGCTGACGATCCTGCTCGTCGGGCTCACCATCATCTTCCTGATCGCGGTCGGCACGATTTCCGGCTTCGCCTCCTACGCGGGCGGCAGCATCCCGGTCGCGATCCTGGCGGCGCTGCTCATCACGCTGATCCCGACCACCATCGCGGCGCTGCTGTCGGCGATCGGCATCGCGGGGATGGACCGGCTGGTGCGCTTCAACGTGCTGGCGAAATCGGGCCGTGCGGTGGAGGCGGCGGGCGACGTCGACGTGCTGCTGCTCGACAAGACCGGCACGATCACGATCGGCGACCGCCAGGCGAGCGAGTTTCGTAGCGTCGGCGGCACGAGCGCGGCCGAGCTGGCCGAGGCCGCGCTGCTCGCCAGCCTCGCCGACGAGACGCCGGAAGGGCGCTCGATCGTGGTGCTGGCGCGCGACAAATTCGACCTGCAACGCCCGATGCCCGCGGGCGCGGAGGTGATCCCCTTCACCGCGCAGACGCGCGTGTCGGGCGTCCGCTTCGGCGAGACCCTGATCCAGAAGGGCGCGGTCGACTCGATCCTGCGCGCCAACGAAGGGTCGGGCGCGACCGCGGCGGCGACCGAGCTGCGCCGCATCACCGACGAGATCGCGCGCGCGGGCGGCACGCCGCTGGCGGTCGCGAAGGACGGCCGCCTGCTCGGCGCGATCTTCCTGAAGGACGTGATCAAGGCGGGCATCCGCGAGCGCTTCGGCGAGCTGCGCCAGATGGGCATCCGCACGGTGATGATCACCGGCGACAACCCGCTGACCGCCGCCGCGATCGCCGCGGAGGCCGGCGTCGACGACTTCCTCGCGCAGGCGACGCCCGAGGACAAGCTCGCGCTGATCCGGGCTGAGCAGCAGGGCGGCAAGCTGGTCGCGATGTGCGGCGACGGCACCAACGATGCGCCCGCGCTGGCGCAGGCGGACGTCGGCGTGGCGATGAACACCGGCACGCAGGCCGCGCGCGAGGCGGGCAACATGGTCGACCTCGACAGCGACCCGACCAAGCTGATCGAGGTGGTGGGGCTGGGCAAGCAGCTGCTGATGACGCGAGGGAGCCTGACCACCTTCTCGGTCGCGAACGACGTGGCGAAATATTTCGCGATCATCCCGGCGATGTTCGTGGCGCTCTATCCGGGTCTCGGCGTGCTGAACGTGATGGGACTGGCGACGCCGCAGTCGGCGATCCTCAGCGCGATCATCTTCAACGCGGTCATCATCCCGCTGCTGGTGCCGCTGGCATTGAAGGGCGTCGCCTACAGGCCGATGGCGGCCGGGCCGCTGCTGGCGCGCAACCTCGCCGTCTACGGACTGGGCGGGCTGCTCGCCCCGTTCGTCGGCATCAAGCTGATCGACCTGGTGGTCGGTGGCCTCGGCCTCGCGTAAGGACAAGATGATGGGCAAGGATTTCTCCTCCGCACTGCGACCCGCGATCGTCATGACGATCCTGTTCGCGGCCCTCCTGGGGCTCGCCTACCCGTTGGCGATGACGGGCATCGGGCAGTTGCTGTTCCCACGCCAGGCGAACGGCAGCCTGGTGCACGATGCCGGCGGGCAGGTGATCGGTTCGAGCGTGGTCGGGCAGGCGTTCACCGCTGACCGCTATTTCCAGACACGGCCCTCGGCGGCGGGCGCAAGTGACAAGGGCGGTTACGACGGGCTCGCCTCGTCGGGCTCGAACCTCGGCCCGGCGTCGCAGGCGCTGGTCGACCGCGTGAAGCCCGACGTCGCGAAGCGGCAGGGCGAAGGCGTGACCGGGCCGGTGCCCGCCGACCTCGTCACCGCCAGCGGCTCGGGGCTCGACCCCGACCTGTCGCCCGCGGCCGCGCAGGCGCAGGCGGCACGCGTGGCACGCGTCCGCGCTCTGCCGCTCGCCCGCGTGCGCGCGCTGGTGGCGCAGTTGACGGTCCGGCCGCTGCTCGGCGACCCATTCGTCAACGTGCTGGCGCTCAACCGCGCGCTCGACGCGCTGGCGCGCGCGCAGGCGGGCTCACCGGGGCGCTGATGGCGGCAGCGGGATCAGGACCAGGGGGCGCCAGGCCCGATCCCGACGCCCTGCTGCGCGCCGCCGCGCAGGAGGGCAGGGGACGCCTCAAGATCTTTCTCGGCGCGGCGCCGGGCGTCGGCAAGACCTACGAGATGCTGTCGGAAGGTGCGGTGCGGCGGCGCGACGGCGTCGACGTGGTGATCGGCGTGGTGGAAACGCACGGCCGTGCCGAGACCGAGGCGCTGACCCGCGGGCACGAGGCGGTGCCGCGCCGCGCGGTGCCGTACGAGGGCCGCACGCTGCACGAGATGGACCTGGACGCGATCCTCGCGCGCGCGCCCCGCCTGGCGCTCGTCGACGAGCTCGCGCACAGCAACGCGCCGGGCAGCCGCCATCCGAAACGCTACGGGGACGTCGAGGAACTGCTCGCCGCCGGGATCGACGTCTACACCACTGTCAACATCCAGCACGTCGAGAGTTTGAACGACGTCGTCGCCAGCTTCACCCGCGTGCGCGTGCGCGAGACGGTGCCCGACAGCGTGCTGGAGATGGCGGAGATCGAGGTCGTCGACATCCCGCCCGACGAGCTGATCGAGCGGTTTAAGGCGGGCAAGGTCTACCTGCCCGCCGAGGCGACCCGTGCGCTGGGGCACTTCTTCTCCAAATCGAACCTGTCGGCGCTGCGCGAGCTGGCATTGCGCCGCGCGGCGCAGGCGGTCGACGCGCGCATGCTCGACGACGTGCGCGCGCTGGGCCTGGGCGGCACCTGGGCGGGCAGCGAGCGGATCGTGGTCGCGATCAGCGAGCTGCCGGGATGCGACGCGCTGGTGCGCGCGGCCAAGCGCGTCGCCGACGGACTGCGCGGCCCGTGGACCGCGGTGTTCGTGGAAACGCCGCGCGCGGCGCACTTCACCGACGCGCAGCACGCCCGCGTCGCCGCGACGATGACGCTGGCGACGCAACTGGGCGGCGCGGTCGCGACCGTGCCGGCCGAGAACGTCGTAGCGGGCATCCAGTCGGTGCTGCTCGACCTGCGCGCGACGCAGCTCGTGCTCGGCAAGTCGAACCGGTCGCGCTGGTTCGAGCTGCGCCACGGCTCGGTCGTCGACCGACTGGTGCGCGACACGCCCGACGTCACCGTCCACGTCCTGCCGATGCCGGCGCAGGTGGCGGATCGGAGCGGCGCGCGCAGCACCGGTCGCCGCGCCGGGCAGCGGGATACGGCCGCGGGGTACGCGGTCACGACCACGATGGTGGCGGGCGTCACCGCGCTCGCCAGCGCTTTGTTCCAGATCCTCGACCTCGGCAACGTCGCATTGCTCTACCTGCTGCCGGTGATGGCGGCGGCGAGCTTGTTCGGGCTCAGGACCGGGCTGTACGCCGGGATCGCGTCGAGTCTGGCGTACAACTTCTTCTTCCTGCCGCCGACCGGCACGCTGACGATCAGCAATCCGGAGAATGTCGTCTCGGTCATCGTGCTGCTCGGCATCGCGGTCGCGACCGGGCAGCTGACCTCGCGCGTCCGCGCGCAGGCGGACCTCGCCACCGCCAGCGCGCGCACCAACGCGACGCTCGCCGGCTTCCTGCGCCAGATCGCCGCAGTCAACGATCCCGACACCGCGGCGCAGATGATCTGCGACGACGTGCGCCGGCTGCTCGACGTGCAGGTCGTGCTGCTCGACCGCGCGAGCGGCGCCGAGCTGTCGATCCTCGCCGCCAGCGACCCGGCCTACCGGCTCGACGCGATGGACGGTGCCGCGGCGAGCTGGGCGTTCGACACCGGCAGCCCCGCGGGCAAGGGATCGGGCACGCTCGCCGCGTCCGAGTGGTTGTTCCAGCCGCTGAAGGCGGGCGACCGCGTCGTCGCCGTGCTGGGCGTCGCCAGCGACCGGACCGGCAGCCCGGTACGTGCCGACCAGCTCCCGCTGCTCAGCAGCCTAATCGACCAGGCAGCGCTGGTGCTGGAACGGTTGCGATTGCAGGGCGAGATGCGCGACCTGGAGATGGTGCGCACCCGCGACCGGCTGCGCGCCGCGCTGTTGTCGTCGGTCAGCCACGACCTGCGCACGCCGCTCACCGCTGTGATCGCGGCCGCGGCCGAACTACACCACGGCGCCACGCCCGAACTGATCGGCACGATCGAGATGGAAGCGCAGCGGCTCAACCGCTTCGTCGCCAATCTGCTCGACATGGCGCGGGTCGAGGCGGGCGCGCTCAAGCTTAACATCGAGGCGACCGACTTGAGCGACGCGGTGACGGGCGCGGCGCACGACGCACGGCGCGCGCTGGAGGGGCACGCGGTGCGCCTGGACGTGCCGCCCGACCTGCCGCTGGTGCGCGCCGACCCGCAATTGCTCCACCACTGCCTGCTCAACCTGCTCGACAATGCCGGCCGCTACGGCGAGCCGGGCTCGACGGTCGTGATCGAAGGGCGCAACCGTTTCGGCGAGCTGCGGCTGGCGGTGCTGGATCTCGGCCCTGGCCTTCCGCCGGGGCGCGAGGGCGAGGTGTTCGAGACGTTCAGGCGGCTGGAAGGGTCGGACCGCGCGGTTGGCGGCACCGGCCTGGGGCTCGCCATCGTGAAGGCGTTCGCCGATGCGATGGGGATGAGTGTGGAGGCGACTAACCGTTCCGACGCCAATGGTGCCGCCTTCACGCTGGTATTTCCCCCGAAGCTGATCGTTCGCGATCTCGTGACTGAGCACGCCTGACATGCCGGCCAAGATTCTGGTGGTGGACGACGATGCCGCGATCCGGCGGCTGCTGCGCAACACGTTGCTGCGCGCGGACTATGCGGTCGTCGAGGCAGCGGACGCGAAGGCCGCATTGCACCAGAACGCCGCCGAGCATCCCGACGCGGTGCTGCTCGACCTGGGGCTGCCCGATCGCGACGGGCTCGCCATCATCCCGCAGCTGCGCGCGAAGGGCGAGGCGGTGGTCCTGGTGGTGTCCGCGCGCGACGCGGTGAACGAGAAGGTCGCCGCACTCGACCTGGGCGCGGACGATTTCGTCACCAAGCCGTTCGACACCGAGGAACTGCTCGCGCGGCTGCGGGTCGCGCTTCGCCACCGCCACGTCGGCCACGCGACGCCCAAGCTGGTGCGGCGCGGTGACCTGTCCATCGATCTCGACCGGCGGGTCGTCTGTCGCGGCGGGGTAGAGCTCCACCTCACCCGCAAGGAGCACGACGTGCTCGGCCTGCTCGCGCGCCATATCGGGCGGGTGATCACGCACGAGCGCGTGCTCGCGGCGTGCTGGGGCGCGGACGAGGACCCGCGCGTCGAGTACCTGCGCATCGTGATCCGCAACCTGCGCCAGAAGCTGGAGGCACCCGCACCGGTCGGCAGCGTGATCGCCAACGAGCTGGGCGTCGGCTACCGGCTGCGCGCCGACCAGTAGTTCCGACCGATTTGAGTGATTGTCATCCCGGACTTGATCCGGGATCCCGCTGCCTTTCGTGCCGGTTCAAGAAGCGGGACCCCGGATCAAGTCCGGGGCGACGGGTTGGATGCCAAATGCGCCTAGGTTCGCCGCGCGTCAGTTCGCCGCCGCGGCCTTCTGCGCCGCCGGCTGCGGCTTGACGTAGCGGTTCAGCCAGTCGGTCATCTGCCACAGCGTTTCCCCGGTCGATTCCAGCGCGCGGTAGCCGTGCGGCTCGTTGGGCAGCACGACGTAGCGGACCGTCGCGCCATTGCCCTTCAGCGCGGCGTACATCCGCTCCGACTGGATCGGGAAGGTCCCGCTGTTGTCGTCGGCGCCGCCGTGGATCAGCAGCACCGGCGCCTTGATCCGGTCGGCGTAGGTGAAGGGCGACATCTCGGTATAGGTCGGGGTCGCCTGCCAGTAGGTGCGCTGCTCGGCCTGGAACCCGAACGGCGTCAGCGTGCGGTTGTACGCGCCCGACCGCGCGATGCCGGCGCGGAACAGGTCGGTGTGGGCGAGCAGGTTGGCGGTCATGAACGCGCCGTAGCTGTGCCCGCCCACCGCCATGCGCGCGCGGTCGCCGACGCCCAGCTTGACCACCGCGTCGACCGCGGCCTGCGCGTCCTCGCGCAATTGCTTGACGTAGGTGTCGTTCGCCTCCGCGCCGCCTTCGCCGATGATCGGCATCGCCGGATCGTCGAGCACGGCATAGCCCTGCGTCAGCAGGAACAGGTGGCTGATCCCGCGCGGGCGAACGAAGCGGTTGCCCTGGTCCACCGTCTGCCCGGCGACCTTGGCATCGGTATATTCGGCCGGATAGGCCCAGAGCAAGGTCGGTAGCGGCCCATCGCGCCGCGCGTCATAGCCCGCGGGTAGGTAGAGCGTGCCCGACAGCGGCACGCCGTCCGCGCGCGCGTAGGTGATCGTCCGCTGGGTCACGCCCGCGAACACCGGCGCCGGGTCGGCAAAGGCGGTGATCGCCTTGGCACTGCCGCCCGTCACGCCGCGCACGACATAGTTGGGCGGCAGCTTGGCGCTCTCGCGCCGCGTCAGCATCCGCTTGCCCTCCGCGTCGAGCAGCGCGACCACCGGCTCGTAGTAAGGCGCGCGCGCGGTCCACAGCCGCGTCTGCGCGCCGCCGGCGAGCGGCATGGTGGCGAGGAACGGGAACGCACCCGCCTTGGTCGCGCCCTCGCCGGTCACGAACACCGCGTCGTGCGCGGGCGTGAAGCGCATGACCGGCTTGCCCGCGGCATTCTCCTCCAGGATCGGGCGGCCGGGGTCGTTATACTGGTCCTGGTAGTTGCGCGTCACCAGCGTGCGCGCCTGTCCCGGCCGCGACGGCGCCACCGCCAGCCGGTGCTCGGTGCGCGTCCGCCACTCGCGGTCGACCACCAGTGCGAACCCGTCGTCGCCCCACCACGTCGTCGCGTAGCGCGCCGGCGTTCGCGCCAGCTCGACCGGGGCGGCGTCGAACGGCGCGGCCTGCATCATCACCTTGTCGTGGAAGGCGACCTGCGCGCGCGGGTTGCCGCCGTCCAGCGCCTCGGCCCAGACGAGCGTCGCCGGCGCGTCCGACCGCCACGCCGCCTCGCGCGGTCCCTTCACCACCGCGTCGAAGTCGACCGGAAGGTCGTCGGCGAGCGGACGGTCGACCAAGGTCCTGACCGGCTGGCCGTCGATCGTCGTCACTGCGATCTCGGTCGGGAAGAAGGCGGCGGGCAGCAGGTAGGAATACGGCCGCTTCAGCCGCTCGGTCAGCAGGTAGCGGCCGTCGGGCGAGACGCTGAAATCGGTCACGAGGCCCGGCGTGCCGATCGGCCGGGTGCCGCCGTCCAGCGACACGCGGGTCAGCTGCCCGGTGAAATAATGGTCGAACAGCGCCTCGTCGTGTGCGTCGCCGAGCAGATCCTCGTAGGTGCGCGCCGCGGAGGTGCGGCCCGCGCTCTCCTGCACGATCGGGCCGGTCGGCGTCGTCGCAGCGACGGGCGCCGCGCCGCGGCCGGCGGGAACGGTGTAGGCGATCAGCGCCTGGCCATCGGGCATCCAGGTGAACGGCGTGCCGAACGTGCCGTTCAACCCGGTCGCGACCTTGCGCGCGCGGCCGTCACGCTCCGCGATCCACAGCGACAGCGCGTCCGGCTCCTGCGCGTAGAAGGCGAGGCGGCGGCTGTCAGGCGCCCAGTCGGCACCCGCGAAGCGCAGCCCGGCCGGCAGCGCGACCTCGACCGTGCGACCGCTCGCGACGTCGGTGAAGCTCAGCTTGTTCAGCCATTGCACGCGCACCTCGGCCTGGCCGTTGGTCGCGGGGTCGATGCGATAGCCCGCGAGCCGCAGGATCGGCTTGGACAGGTTGGCGATCGTCGGCAGGCTCTCGCGCCCCAGGATCGCGAGCGTGTCGTGGTTCGGGCTGACCAGCACCGCGGGGGTCGGCGGCGCCTCCAGCGCCCGCGCGATCGCGTCGGGCGCGCGGTGGTAGCTGGTGCCGCCATCGGTGGTCGGGGGCGTCTGCGCGGTGGCAGCGGTGGCGAGAAGGGCGATGAGGCAGGCACCGAGGCGCATTCGTTTACACCTTGAACTCGAATGGCTGTCCGATGTGCCACGCGCGCCGCGCGCCTGCCAGTACTTATCGGGTGCGCGGTCTCGGGCGCGCCGACATCCGCGCGCGGGGCGTTGATGGAGTTCGGCACGTTTCCTTTTGATCGGCGGGCGGAATCGAGTCAGGTTGGCGGGCAAGGCGCCGGGAAGCGCCACGAAGCGAGGAGCGGATCATGACCATCGACAGGCAGAAGCAATTGCACCACGACGTCACCAACGTCGGCTTGCGCGCGCAGGCGACCGCGGTCGGACTGGTGCAATTGTGCATCGAGCTGAGGCGCGCCGAGGTGCTGAGCGAGGGCGCGCTCGCCAATATCAAGCAGGCGATCGCCGACGAACTGCTGATCGGCCCGAGCCGGCGCTACTGCGCGCGCGATGAGCGCCGCGAGGTCGAGGCGCGCATCGACCGCATCTTCGCGGGCGAACAGAAGATCAGCAGCGCGGCGGAACTGTCGTTCGTGACCGACGGCATGGAGGATGCGGCGCGGGTTTGACGGCGTTCTGCCGCCGCGGTGCCCGTCACGCGGCCGGCGCGCGCCGCGCGAGACGCCTGCCCGCGAGCATCACCGGCAGCAGCGCCAGCACCCACAGAACGCGCGCCTGGTAGCGATCGTGCGGCGTCGACAAGGCGCCGCAGATCACCACGTCGAGCACCCATCCCGCGACCAGCACCGCCGCCGTCGTCGACAGCGCCGACCGCCGATCGCGCGCCCATGACCAGAACGCCACGGCGACGCCGGCGATCGCCCACAGCAGCGCCGCCGCCTGCGCCACGTGAATCGGCATCGTGCCGGCGAAGGCGCGGCTGGCGACGAAGGCGGCGCGCTCGTTCGGCGGCAAACGCTCGGCGATCGCGCGCGCGTCGTCGGGGTAGAGATCGTGGTTGAACTCGCTCAACCGCCACGCGGCGAACTGCCGCCCGACCGCCGACATTGCCACGCGCGCGACCGCCAGCGGCTGATCGCACATCACCGCCCACACGAAACGCGGCTGCTCGGCCGCCAGCGCGCGCCGTTCCGCCGCGGGCACTGCCATGAATACGCCGCGCGCGGGCTCGGCATTCCACAGGAACAGGTCGCTGTTGAGCGGTAGTCGCGTCGCGTAGCGACACAGGTGGAACTCGACCGTCGCGCAATGCCGGTCGAGGTAGGCGCGCGTCGGCCCGTCCTCCGCCAGTCGCGCGGTGACGAACGGCGGGCGGATCGGCGCGCTGCCGGTCAGCATCTCGACCGCGCGCGCGAACGCGACCTCGCCCGCCACGCCGGTGAGCGCGGCGAGGATCAGCACGCCCGCGCCGACGCGCGCGCGCTCGACCGCCAGCCCGGTGATCCCGAGCGCGAGCAGGATCAGCACGTGGCTGCTGTGCGCCAGCGCGGCGAAGCTCGCGAGTCCGAACCACAGCGCGCGCGCGCCCGCCCGCTCGCGCCGCCACCCGACCAGCAGCACCGCCGCCGCGACCAGCGCCAGTCCGGTCAGCACGTCGGGCATGACCATCGCGGTGAACCAGGCGAGCGGCGTGGTGGCGAGCGCGAGCGTCGCGATCACCACCGCGCGCGCGAACCGCGGCGAGCCGGGATCGACCACGTGCCGCACCAGCCCCAGCACGACCGCGCCGACGAGCAGCGCCTGCATGGTCGCGACCGTCCACAACGTTCCCGTCAGCGCGCCCAGCCACGCGAACACGCCGTAGAAGATCGAGCGCCCCAGCAGCACCGGCGCGTCCGCCGCCTCCTCGACCGACCCGGCGGGTTCAGCAGCGCTGGCCGGCGCCGCGGTCGCGCGCACCGCCTCGTTGCTCCACGCGGTTGTCGCGCCGGTCGCGCGCATGATCGCGGCATCGGCGCCGTGGACGTAGGCGGTGGTGTCGCGGAACAGGAACGGCGCGCGGTTGATCGCCGCGGGCCACAGCATCAGCAAGCCCAGCAGGACCAGCGCATATTGCCGAGCCGTGAGCGGCGTGATCCGTTCGTCGCGCACCGTCGTCCCCTTCGTCGCGGCGCGTAGCACGTCGCTGGGGCGCGCACCCCAGCGAATTAACGCTAACGCCCGAACGCGGTCGCCTCGAAGCGGATCGGCGCGCCCTGTGCGCGCTCGCCGAGCTGGTCCTCCCACATCGCGACCTGCCCGCGCACGATCGTGCCGATCGGCTTGCCGGTCAGTTCCATGCCGGTGAACGGCGACCAGCCGCTGCGCGAGGCGAGCCACTTGTCCTCGATCGTCCAGCGCTTCTTGAGGTCCACCACCGTGAAGTCGGCGTCGTAGCCTGCGACGATGCGGCCTTTGCCGACGATGCCGAAGATGCGCTGCGCCCCCGCGCTGGTCAGCTCGATCACGCGTTGCAGCGTCAGCCGTCCGTTCGCCGCGTGGTCGAGCAGCAGCGGCAGCAGCGTCTGCACGCCGGGCATGCCGCTGGGCGAGGCGGGGTAAGGCTTCGACTTCTCCTCCAGCGTGTGCGGCGCGTGGTCGGAGCCGATCACGTCGGGCACGCCCTGGTTGAGCCAGTGCCACAATCCGTCGCGGTGCGCGCCCGATCGGATCGGCGGGTTCATCTGCGCCAGCGTGCCGAGCCGCGGATACGCCTCCTCTCCGGCAAGCGTCAGGTGCTGCGGCGTCACCTCGCAGGTCGCGATGTCCTTGTTCTGCCCTAGCAGTTCGAGCTCGGCCGGCGTGGTCACGTGCAGCACGTGGATGCGCCGCCCGGCCGTGCGCGCCAGTCCCAGGATGCGGCGCGTGGCGAGGATCGCGCTCTCGTCGTCGCGCCAGACGGGATGCGACGAGGCATCGCCGGTCACGCGCTCGTTCTCGCGCGCGTTCATCCGGTCCTCGTCCTCGGCGTGGATCGCGACGCGGCGGGTGCCGTGGGCGAGCACCTGCGACAGGGTCGCGTCGTCGCTGACCAGCAGGTCGCCGGTCGAGGCACCCATGAAGATCTTGACGCCTGCGGTGCCCGGCATCCGCTCCAGCTCGGCGAGTGCTGCCGGATTGTGGTGCGTCGCGCCGACGTAGAAGGCGTGGTCGCACCACATCCGGTCCTTGGCGCGCGACAATTTGTCGGCGATCGCCTCCGCGCTGTCGGTGTTGGGCTTGGTGTTGGGCATCTCGAACACGCCCGTCACGCCGCCCATGACGGCCGCGACGCTGCCGCTCTCCAGGTCCTCCTTGTGAACGAGCCCGGGCTCGCGGAAGTGGACCTGCGTGTCGATCACGCCCGGCAATATGTCGAGCCCGGTGCAGTCGATCGTCCGCCCCGCGTCGCCTGCCTTGCCGATCGCGACGATCCGCCCGCCGCTCACCGCGACGTCAGCGCGCACCGGCCCGCCCGGCGTGTGGACGGTACCGCCCGTCAGTTTCAGGTCACAGGTCGCCATCGCCAGCCCTTTCGTCGCGTGATGCGCCCTCCTAACTTGGGTGCATGAGCGATGCCACCCCGACGACCGATACAGCCACCACCCTGGCCGACCGCGCGGTGCTGCGCGTCTCGGGCGAGGATGCGGGCGGCTTCCTGCAGGGGCTGGTCACCAACGATACGGCGCGGCTGCCCGCCTATGCCGCGCTCTTGACACCGCAGGGCAAGGCCCTGTTCGACTTCATCATGTGGGCGGACGGCGACGACGTGCTGCTCGACGTCGAGGGCGCGCAGGCCGACGCGCTCGCGCGCCGCCTGTCGATCTATCGCCTGCGCCGTGCCCTGACGATCGCGCGCGACGAGGGGCTGGCGGTGCACTGGTCGCGCGATCCGGTCGCGGGCGCGGCAACCGACCCGCGGCTCGCTGCGCTCGGCCATCGCTGGATCGCGCCGCCGGGCGCGCCGGCCGAGGGATATCACGCGCACCGCCTGTCGCTCGGCGTGACCGAGGGGGTCGCCGAGCTCGGCTCGGGCGAGACCTTGTGGCTGGAGGCGAACGCGCGCGAGTTGAACGGGGTCAGCTTCACCAAGGGCTGCTACGTCGGTCAGGAGAACACCGCGCGGATGCACCACCGCAGCAAGGTCAATCGCCGCCTCGCGGTCGCCCCCGACGACGCGGCCGACCCGAAGCGCCGCGTCGGCTACGCGGACCTGGGCGTGATGATCACGGTCCGCCGCGCGGAGGCTCTGGGCGACGGCGTCGTGCCGCCACCCGTAGACTAACCGCCTCGTCACCCCGGACTTGATCCGGGGGTCCGCTGCCTCCGCCCGGTCGCGGAGGAAGCGGGGTACCGGATCAAGTCCGGGACGACCAGGATGCGATCACGCCGCGACCGTCTCCGCCTTCGGCGCCGCCACCTTGGGTGCGTAGCGCTCGATCATCTGCGCGCAGAAGTCGGCGAACGCCTGCGGCTCGCGCGCGGCACTGGTGTGGTGCGGCTGGATGCCGAGATGCTCGGGCGTGAAGCAGAAGGTGACGGTGGTGTCGAAATCCTGCAACGCCTCCATCTGCCGGTCGAACCAGCCGATCGCGTCGGGGCGGAAGCTGTCGGCCCAGGACAGCCCGGTGCGCAGCTTGGTGGTGCCCAGCCGCTTCATCCACGCGACCGCGTCGTCCAGTCTGGGATCGTGGTAGTGGAACCACTGCATCAGCCCCATCTCGCTCGCGACCTTGGCGTAGCTGTCGAGCGACGGCTTGGGCGTCCCGTCGGCGCGGATCAGCCCCATGTAGAAATGGCGGTAGTAGCTCGACCCTTCCGCCTCGCGGTGGCGCGTCGTCGCACCCCATTCCTGCGGCAGGTCGAACAGCGAATACCAGTAGATGCGCGGCACGCGGCCGATCAGTAGCTCGGCGGTCTTCTCGACCCCGAATACCTGCACCTCCTCCGCGCCGAACGAGCCGACGCCCACCTCGGTCACCCAGACGGGCTTGGTCGTAACCGCCTCGATCTCGGCGATCTTGTTCGGCCATTCGTGGATCGACCACAAATTCCAGTCGAGCGGGAAGCCGTGCACCGCCAGCACGTCGACTGCGTCCAGACAGCCGTGCCCCTCCAGTCGCCGCACCCACATTGGGTCGATCGGCGACATGCCGCCCAGCACGCGCGTCACGTCCGGGTTGACCGCGTGAATCGCGGCTCCGGTGCGGCTTACCGTGTCGGCGAACTTCGACCAGTCGGGGTCGACCTCCGGGTCCCAGTGCGACTTGTTGTTCGGCTCGTTCCAGATCATCGCCGCTTCGATCACGTGTTCACCCCCATGTCGTTCTTGTCGCCCTTGGCCGGGTATACCGCGGCCGGTCCGTGGCTCGCATAAGGCACGTCGGTGACGCGGCAAAGGAAGACGTCGTCCTGCGGGCTCTCGACGACCGCGAAGCCGGCGGCGCGCAGCATCGCCATCGAGCCGGCGCGGTTGGGCGCCCACCAATTGGTCCAGTCGCCCGCGAACTTTCGCTCGATGAAGTGCATCTTCGGGTAGCCCGGCTCGTCGAAATACGGCGGCGGCGTGTAGCTGTCGGGCAGGAAGAAAGGGTGGTCCTCGGGCACCTCGGCCACCTCGGTCGATCCCTGCTGCATCGTCTGGAACAGCATCAGGTCGCGCGCGACATGCTCGCGGATCAGGTCGAGCGCGAGCAGCGGGTGGCGCAGGTGGTAGAGCACGCCCATGAAGATCACGAGGTCGAACCGCTCGCCGAGCTTCGCGACGTCGTAGACCGACAGATTACGGAACTCGACCGAGTCCTGGAATCCCAGCGCGCGCGCTGCGACCCGCGCCTGCGCCAGGTAGCGCTCGTCCGAATCGATCCCGACGACGCGTGTCGCGCCGCGCCGCTTCATCTCCATCGAGTAGAAGCCCGCGTTGCACCCGATGTCGAGCACGGTCTTGCCGGTCAGGTCGTCGGGCACGCAGTCGCGGAACATCGCGAACTTGAAAGCGGGGTAATCGCCCAGGAAATGCTCGGGCGCGGTGTGGAACCCGCCGCCCAGGTCGATGTTGTGGAACCACGGCGCCAGCGCCGCCACCTCTTGCCGCAACGCCTCGCGCGTGCCCGCGCGTTCCTCGGTCTCGCTCATTCGTCCCCCTTCGCAATCGGTCGGCCAACGATCCTGCCACAGTGCCGTTCCGGAGCGCCAGCAACAAAGCTGCATTACGCCTCCGCAACGATGGAACAACGGCCGCCCGCCGGGGATTTGCACCGGGATGGTAGATGCTGCCGATCCCGTCCCGGTCGACGCGTGGACCGCCGCGATGCGCCGCGGCGACTATGCCGCGGCGTTCGCGATCGGCGACGCGGTGATCGCCGCGCGTGACCCCGCCGAGCGCGACGATCCGAGCGTCGACTATTACCGCCGCTGGGTGTGGGACGGCCGCGCGTTCGACGGCGAGGACGTGCTGGTGCGCTGCTACCACGGGCTGGGCGACACGATCCAGTTCGCGCGCTTTCTCCCGCTGCTTAGCAAACGCGCGCGCTCGGTGACGGTGGAGGCGCCCGCGCGGCTGCACGATCTGCTGGCGACGATCCCCGGCGTCGACCGGCTGATCGCCTTCGATCACGCCGCGCCCGCCAAGCCATTCGCCTGCGACCTCGAGATCACCGAGCTGCCGCAGGCGCTGCGCGCGACGCCCGCCGACGCAGGCGCACCGTACCTGCGCGCGAGCCCGGCGGCGCTGCCCGCGGGCACGATCGGCCTGTGCTATTCCTCCGGCGACTGGGATCACGACCGTCGCGTGCCGCCCACGCTCCTCGCGCCCTTGTGCGACGGCGCCCGCTGCCTGTCGCTCGTTGCCGAGCCGACCGAGCTCGCGGTCCTCAACCCCGCAGGCTGCCCGTTCGACATCCAAGCCACCGCCTCGCTTGTCGCGGCCTGCGCGCTGGTCGTCACCGTCGACACGATGATCGCGCATCTCGCGGGCGCGCTCGGCCGCCCGACGTGGCTGATGCTCAAGGCGGAGCCCGACTGGCGCTGGACCCCCGGCGCGCGCGACACGCCCTGGTACCCGACGATGCGCCTCTACGCGCAACCGCGCGCGGGCGACTGGGCGAGCGTGGTCGCCGCGATCGCGCGCGACCTATCCGACTTCCAAGCACCCCACAGGAAAGCAGCGCATGGCCTCCCGCATTAGCCCAACCGTTCCCGTCTCCTGGGGCGAGCTGCTCGACAAGATCAGCATCCTCGAGATCAAGCGCGAGCGGATCGTGCGCCCCGACGCGCGCGCCAACGTGATGAACGAGCACCGGCTGCTGAGCGAGTTCGGCGACATGGCGCTGCGCAGCGACGGGGTCGCCCCGCTGTTCGCCACGCTCAAGGCGGTCAACGAGGATCTGTGGGAGATCGAGGACGCGATCCGCGAGCAGGAGGCGGCAGGCACGTTCGGCGCCGAGTTCATCGGCCTCGCGCGCGCGGTCTACCACCGCAACGACGAGCGCGCGGCGATCAAGCGCGCGATCAACGAGGTGATGGGCTCCGACCTGATCGAGGAGAAGAGCTACGCCGACATGCGTCCGGTGCCGGTCGCCACGCCGGCGCGCGCGAACGGGGCAGGGCTCATGGCCGCTCGTTGAGCGCGACGAGCCTGGTACTCGAGGCACCCAGCTCCAGCGTCGTGACCGATCCGGGATCGCAGTTGAACGCGTAGATGCGCGTGAACGACACGCCGAGCAGCCGCGCCACCAGCCCGCGGATCACGTCGCAGTGCGTCACGCACAATGCGGGCGCGTCGCCGGCGGGGATCGCGTGAATGTAGCGCCACGCGCGCTCCACCGCCTCGCCCATCGTCTCGCCCCCCGTGCAGCGCGCGGTGTCGCGCTCGGCGTTCCAGCGCTGCCAGTCCGCGTCCGCGTCGAGCGAGGCGAAGTCGCGACCGGTGAACGCGCCGAAGTCGATCTCGTCCAGCGCGGGCGCGACCACCGGCACCAGCCCGGCGCGCGCGGCGGCGGGCGCCGCGGTCTGCCGCGTCCGCGCGCGCGGGCTGGTGTGGATCGAGGACAGCCGGATACGGTTGAGCCACACCGCCAGCCGCTCGGCCTGCGCGCGCCCTTCGTTGGCGAGCGCAATCTCGGAGCGGCCGCTCAGGACGTGGCCGACCTCGGCGTTGATGCCGTGGCGCGCGAGCAGGATGGTGCGGGTCATGCCGATCGCTCAACCACGCCGCGGCCGGAGCGGCAACCGGGCCCCGAGCAAATTACGACACCGGAACGACTTGCGGAACAAAGCTAAGTAGAAGATGTTCTCCTCATGTCATGGCGTCGATGGCCGTGCTTTGTCATTGATCCAGATCAATGCTGCTTCGCCCATCGACCGAATGCGGGGTGGGAAAGATGGAAACGGTTCTGATTACGGGTGGCGCGGGCTTCATCGGGCGTTTCGTCGCCGACGAACTGCTCGAGCGCGGCAACAAGGTGCGCGTGCTCGACAGTTTGATCGAGCAGGTGCACGGCGACGTGGATCGTCCGCCGCTCCTCAACGACGAGGTCGAGCTGATCCGCGGCGACGTGCGCAACGGCGATGTGGTGGCAAAGGCGCTGAAGGGCGTCGACAGCGTCGTCCACCTCGCGGCCGAGGTCGGCGTCGGCCAGTCGATGTACGAGGTCGAGCGCTACACCTCGACCAACGACGTCGGCACCGCGGTGCTGTTCGAGAAGCTGATCGACAATCCCGTGCGCCGCGTCGTGACCGCCTCGTCGATGTCGATCTACGGCGAGGGGTTGTACCGCGACGCCGACGGCAACCTCGTGCAGGACGCGGAGCGCAAGGGCCTGCGCGACGGTTTGACCAACTGGGAGCCAGTCGACGGCGAGGGTCGCCCGCTGGAGGCGATCGCGACGCCCGAGTGGAAGCGCCCCAACCTGTCCTCGATCTACGCGCTCAACAAATACGTGCAGGAGCGCACCACGCACATCATGGCCGCGCCCTACGGGATGGAGGGCGTCTGCCTGCGCCTGTTCAACGTCTACGGTCCGGGCCAGGCGCTGTCGAACCCGTACACCGGCGTGCTCGCGATCTTCGCCTCGCGGCTGCTCAACGGGCAGCAGCCGATGATCTTCGAGGATGGCGAGCAGCGCCGCGATTTCGTCCACGTCTCCGACGTCGCGCGCGCCTTCGCCGATTCGCTCACCCTGCCGCAGGCGGCGGGCGGCACGTTCAACATCGGCTCGGGCCACCATCGCTCGGTGCGCGAGGTCGCGACCGAGCTGGCGCAGGCGATGGGCAAGAACGACATCTCGCCGCAGGTCGTCGGCAAGGCGCGGATCGGCGACATCCGCCACTGCTTCTGCGACACCACGGTGGCGAAGGAGCAGCTCGGCTTCGAGGCGACCCAGGACTTCCAGGCCGGGCTCGCCGTGCTCGCCGAGTGGGTCGCGCAGCAGACCGCCGAGGACAAGGTCGAGACCATGCGCGCCGAGCTCGACAAGCGCGGGCTGGTCGCGTGATGCCGGAGCCGGAGGAAAGCTCCGGGCCGATCTCAGAGGGTCCGGTTCTCGTCACCGGCGGCGCGGGGTTCATCGGGGCGAACCTCGCCTATCGCCTCGCCGACACCGGGCACGACGTGATCGTGTACGACGCGCTCGCGCGCGCGGGCGTGCGGCGCAACCTCGACTGGCTGCGCAGCCGCCACGGCAATCGCGTCCGCTTCGTCGAGGCCGACGTGCGCGACGCCGACCGGGTGCAGGAAGCGGTGAAGGGCGCGTCGGCGGTGTTCCACTTCGCCGCGCAGGTGGCGGTCACCACCAGCCTCGCCGACCCGATGGACGATTTCGCGACCAACATCGCCGGCACCCTCAACGTCCTGGAGGCGGTGCGCCAGCACGCGCCCGAGGCGCCCGTCATCTTCGCCTCGACCAACAAGGTCTACGGCGACCTGACCGACCTCGACTTCGCGCTGGAGGGCGACCGCTACGTGCCGGTCGACGCGGAGGTGCGCGCGCACGGCATCTCCGAGGCACGCCCGCTCGACTTCCACACCCCCTACGGCGTGTCGAAGGGCGCGGCCGACCAGTACGTGCTCGACTACGCGCGCAGCTACGGGCTCAGGACCGCGGTGATGCGGATGAGCTGCATCTACGGCCAGCGCCAGATGGGCACCGAGGATCAGGGCTGGGTCGCGCATTTCCTGATCAGCGCGCTGAAGGGCCGCCCGATCACGCTCTACGGCGACGGCTGTCAGGTGCGCGACATCCTCGACGTGTCGGACGCGGTCGACGCCTATCTCGCGGCATGGCGGCGGATCGACGACATCTCGGGCCGCGCGTTCAACCTGGGCGGCGGGCCGGACAATGCGGTCAGCCTGCGCCTGCTGCTCGACCATATCGCCCGGGTGACCGGCCGCGCGGTCGACGTGCGCCACGACAACTGGCGCGCGGGCGACCAGCGCTACTTCGTCGCCGACACGCGCGCGGCGGAAGAAGCGCTCGGCCTCGAGCGCCGGACCGACTGGCGCGACGGCGTCGCCCGCCTCGCCGACTGGTTGCGCAAGGAGCATGCCGCACTCGAGGTCGCCGCGTGAGCTTGCGCCTGCTGATGACGGCGGACGCGGTCGGCGGCGTGTGGCAGTACGCGCTCGAACTCGCCGCCGCGCTTAGCCCCCTCGGCGTCGACGCGCACCTCGCGCTGATCGGCCCCGCGCTGTCGCCCGCGCAGCGTGAACGCGCCGCCGCGCTCGGGGTCACGTACACCGAGATGGGCCTGCCGCTCGACTGGCTAGCGCAGGATGCCGCAGACGTACGCCGCACCGCCGCCGCGGTCGCGCGCGCCGCCGCGCTGCACGGCGCCGACGTGGTGCAGCTCAACCAGCCCGCCTTCGCGCTCGCCGACTACGCGATGCCGGTCGTCGCGGTCGCGCATTCCTGCGTCGCGTCGTGGTGGGACGCGGTCGAGCAGGGGCCGCTCCCCGCCGATCTCGCGTGGCAGGCGGCACTGACCGGCGACGGCCTCGCGCGCGCCGACGTGGCCGTCTGCCCCTCCGCCGCGCTCGCCGACACGATACAGCGCGTCTACGCGCTGCCGCGCCGCCCGCGGGTCGTCCACAACGGCCGAACCGCGATACCGAGCACCGGCGCGCTAGCCGACTATGCCTTCACCGCCGGCCGCCTGTGGGACCGCGGCAAGGACGTCGCCACGCTCGACCGCGCCGCCGCGCGCGCGCGCTCGTCCGTCAGGGCCGCCGGACCGCTCGCCGGCCCCCACGGCGAGCAGGTCACCTTCGCGCAGCTCGACACGCTCGGCGCGCTGTCGGACGAGAGCGTCGCCGATCACCTTTCCGCCCGCCCGATCTTCGCCTCGGCCGCGCGCTACGAGCCGTTCGGGCTCGCGGTGCTCGAGGCCGCCTCGGCGGGCTGCGCGCTGGTGCTGTCCGACATTCCGACCTTCCGTGAATTGTGGGACGGCGCGGCGCGCTTCGTCGCACCCGGTGACGACGCCGCGTTCGCGCTCGCGATCGACGCGCTCGCCGCCGATCCGGTCGGGCGGAGCGAGGCGGGCGAGCGCGCGCGCGCGCGCGCCGCGCGCTACACCCCCGCCGCCAACGCGCGCGGCATGGCGGACGTCTACGCGCAGGCGTGCGCGCCGCAGCGCCGGGCCGCGGCATGAAGGTCGTCTACTTCACCCACAGCCTTGCCTCGTGCTGGAACCACGGCAACGCGCATTTCGTCCGCGGCGTGCTGTCGGAGCTGATCGCGTGCGGCCACGACGTGCAGGCGTGGGAGCCGGCGGACAGCTGGAGCCTGCAGAACCTCCTCGCCGACGGCGGCGAGGACGCGCTCGCGCCCTATCGCGCGTCCTATCCCGAACTGTCGTCGCGCAGCTACGGCGCAGATGACGACGTCGCGCGGATGGTCGACGGTGCCGACCTGGTGATCGTCCACGAGTGGAACGCGCACGACGTCGTCGCCGAGGTCGGCCGCCTGCGCAAGGCGGGTGCCCCCTGGACACTGCTGTTCCACGACACCCACCACCGCATCGTCAGCTTGCCCCACGAGATGGATGCCTACGACCTGTCGGGCTACGACGGGGTGCTCGCGTTCGGCGAGACCTTGTCCGAGCAGTATCGCGCGCGCGGCTGGGGCAAGCGCGTCTGGACGTGGCACGAGGCCGCCGACACGCGCCGTTTCAAGCCGCTGGACAGCGACCGCCACGAGGGCGTCGTGTGGATCGGCAATTGGGGCGACGGCGAGCGCACGCGCGAGATCGAGGATTACCTGCTCCGCCCCGCACAGGCCGCGCAGCTGCCGCTCGACATCTACGGAGTGCGCTACCCGGACGAGGCGCGCGCGATGCTCGCCCGCTACGGCGCGCGCTATCACGGCTGGGCGCCCAACGCCCGCGCGCCCGAAATATTCGCGCGCGCGCGCGCGACCGTCCACGTCCCGCGCAATTACTATCGCACGATCCTGCCCGGCATCCCGACGATCCGCGTGTTCGAGGCGCTCGCCTGCGGCATCCCGCTCGCCAGCGCACCGTGGGACGATGCCGAGGGGCTGTTCCGCCCCGGACAGGACTTCCTCTACGCCCGCGACGGCGAGCAGATGGCGGACGTGCTGCGCCAAATTCGCGACGACGCCGATCTGCGCGCCTCGCTGATCGCCTCCGGGCTGGAGACGATCAATGCCCGCCACACCTGCGCGCACCGCGTCGACGAACTGATGACCATCCTGGACACGCTGGGCACCGACACCGGCGTGGGAGTTGCCGCATGAAGATCGCTTTCTACGGATCGAGCCTGCTGTCGTCCTATTGGAACGGCGCGGCCACTTATTATCGCGGGATCCTGCGCGCGCTGGGCGAGCGCGGCTACGACATCACCTTCTACGAACCCGACGCGTTCGACCGGCAGCAGCACCGCGACATCGACCCGCCCGAATATGCCAAGGTCGTCGTCTACCCCGCGACCGAGGAGGCGATGCGCGGCGTGCTGGCCGAGGCGGCGGCGGCCGACATCGTCGTCAAGGCGAACGGCGTCGGCGTGTTCGACCGCGAGCTGCTCGAAGGCGTGATCGCCCATGCGAACCCGCGCGCGCTCAAGATCTTCTGGGACGTCGACGCCGCCGCAACGCTCGACGAGATGCGCGCCGACCAGAGCCATCCCGTACGTGCCGCGCTGCCCGGGCTCGACATGGTGCTGACCTACGGCGGCGGCGCGCCCGTCGTCGACGCGTACACCGGCTTCGGCGCGAAGGACTGCGTGCCGGTCTATAACGCGCTCGACCCGCAGACGCACCACCCCGTCGAGCCGGACCCGCGCTTCGCCTGCGACCTCGCGTTCCTCGGCAACCGCCTGCCCGACCGCGAGGCGCGCGTGGAGGAGTTCTTCCTCCGCCCCGCGTCGCTCCTGCCCGAGCAGCAGTTCCTGATCGGCGGCAACGGCTGGGAGACGAAGGCGATGCCCGGCAACGTCCGCCACCGCGGCCACGTCTTCACCGCCGAGCACAACGCGTTCAACTGCACGCCGCGCGCGGTGCTGAACGTCGCGCGCGACTCGATGGCGCACATCGGCTTCTCGCCCGCCACCCGCGTGTTCGAGGCCGCGGGCGCCGCCGCCTGCCTCATCACCGACGCGTGGGAGGGGATCGAGCTGTTCCTAAAGCCCGACGAGGAAGTGCTGGTCGCGCGCGACGGGCAGGACGTCGCCGACCACCTCTCCGCGCTCACCACCGAGCGCGCCGCGGCGATCGGGCAGGCGGCGCTCAAACGCGTGCTCGCCGAACACACCTATGATCTGCGTGGGGAGCAGGTCGACGCGCTGTTCAAGGTCCACGCCGCGCGCGAGGTGACCGCGGCATGAAGCTCGTCGTCCTCGGCCTCAGCCTCGGCTCGTCCTGGGGCAACGGCCACGCCACCACTTTCCGCGCGCTCCTGAAGGCGTTCGCCGCGCGCGGGCACGAAATCGTGTTCCTCGAACGCGAGGTGCCGTGGTACGCGGGCGCGCACCGCGACCTGGTCGACCCCGACTGGTGCCGCCTCGATTATTATTCCGACCTGGACCATTTGGCCGAGTGGCGCGACGAGATCGCCGCCGCCGACGCGGTGATCGTCGGCAGCTACGTTCCCGACGGCGTCGCGGTCGGCCAGCTCGTGCAGGATTGGGCGGAGGGCACCACCGCCTTCTACGACATCGACACCCCCGTCACGCTCGCCAAGCTCGAGCGCGGCGATTTCGAGTATCTCTCGCCCGCGGTCATCTCCGGTTACGATGTCTATCTGTCGTTCACCGGCGGTCCGACGCTGCGCCACCTGGAGGACCATTACGGCTCTCCGATGGCGCGCGCGCTCTACTGCTCGGTCGATGCGCATGCCTACGTGCCGACCGGCGCGGCGAAGAAGTGGGACCTGACCTATCTCGGCACCTACAGCGACGATCGCCAGCCGACGCTCGAGCGGCTGCTGCTCTACGTCGCGCGCGCCGCGCCCAACCGCCGCTTCGCGGTCGCGGGGCCGCAATATCCCGACACGATCGCGTGGCCCGACAACGTCGAGCGGATCGAGCATTTGCCTCCGGCCGAGCACGCCGCCTTCTACAGCGCGAGCCGCGCGACCTTGAACGTGACGCGCGCCGACATGATCGCCGCCGGCTGGTCGCCCTCGGTCCGCATCTTCGAGGCGGCGGCGTGCGGCACGCCGATCATCTCCGACCGCTGGGACGGGTTGACCGAGATACTGGGCGACGGGCGCGAAATCCTGCTGGTCGACACCTGCGCCGACATGCTCGCCGCGCTGGCGCGCCGCGACCTCGACCAGATCGGGCAGGCCGGGCGCGCCCGCGTGCTCGCCGAACACACCGCCGCGCACCGGGCCGAGGAGCTCGAGCGCCACCTGCACGAAGCCGCCGAGCACGCGCGCGACAGAAAGCGCGTCCCGGCATGAGGGAGAACAACATGGACACCATCCTGATCGCCGGCGGCGCGGGCTTCATCGGATCGCACCTGTGCCGCGCGCTGAGCGACGCCGGCCACCGCGTCATCTGCCTCGACAACCTCCAGACCGCGCGGCCGTCGAACCTGAAGCTGCTGGAGGACCTGCCCAACTTCACCTTCGTCGAGGGCGATATCGTCAACGCGCTGCCCGCCAGCGTGACCGAGGCCGCGAACCTCACGCGCATCTACAATTGCGCCTGCGCCGCCTCGCCGCCGCAGTATCAGGCGGACCCCGAGCACACGATGCTGACCAACGTGGTGGGCACCAACCACCTGCTGCGGCTGGCGGAGCGTACCGGCGCGCGCTTCCTGCTCACCTCCACCAGCGAGGTCTACGGCGACCCGGAAGTCCACCCGCAGGTCGAGGGCTATCGCGGCTGGGTCAGCTGCACCGGCCCGCGCGCCTGCTACGACGAGGGCAAGCGCGCCGCGGAGGCGATGACGTTCGACTTCGCGCGGCTGGGGCGCGCGCAGGTGCGCGTCGCGCGCATCTTCAACACCTACGGCCCGCACATGCACCCCGACGACGGCCGCGTGGTCTCCAACCTCATCTGCCAGGCGCTGACGGGCCGCGACATCACCGTCTACGGCGATGGCACGCAGACGCGCAGCTTCTGCTACGTGTCCGACATGGTGCGCGGGCTGATCGCGCTGATGGAGAGCGAGATCGACGGGCTGGAGCCGGTCAACATCGGCAACCCCGACGAATTCACCATCAACGAGCTGCTGGACATGGTGCTCGAACTCGTCCCCACCACCGGCAAGGTCGTCAACGCCCCTCTGCCGCAGGACGACCCGCGCCGCCGCCGCCCCGACATCGCGCGCGCGCAGGGCCTGCTCGGCTGGTCGCCGCGCGTTTCGTTGCGCGAAGGGCTGCCGATGACCGCGGAATGGTTCGCCGAGGAAGTCGGCGCCGAGGTCAGCGTGCGCGAGGCCGCGGAGTAAGCGCGCGAGCGACGGGTCACGCCGCCGCCGCCAGCGCGCCGGAGGCGGGCTATTCCGCCGCCTCCAGCCCAGAGGCGGACTACTCCGCCGCCGCCAGCCGAGAGGCGGCTTACTCCGCCGCCTCCAGCATCGCCCCGCTCCCACCTTCGCCGTCGCCCTCGTCGACGTCGGGCGTATCCTCCGCGTCGACGCCGCCTTCCAGCTCCGCCTCGTCCGCCGCCAGCGCGTCGGCGTCCTCGGGATAGATGCCGAACCGCGCCGCCACGTCGGGGGCGAAGCGCAGCAGGTCGGGGCGCAGCTTCAACAGGCTGACGTCCTTCGACTTGCCCTCCATCATCACGTCGAAGACGAGCCCTTCCGCCATCCGCATGAAGGTCGCGAACTCGAACGGGTTGGTGAAATCGGCGTGGCCGGTCCAGATCGGCGGGCGCAGCACCGTCTTCACGCGCGCGTTGGCCTTGACCGGCGCCTTGGTCAGCTCGCCCTTCTTGGTCGTCCTGCCGCTCGCGCGCTGCTTCGCGGTGATCTTCTGCTTCACCTCGCGCATCTCGGTCCGCGGAGACGAGAAGTGCATCTTCGGGCGCACGCCCTCGGGCCAGGTCGCCAGGAACTGCTCGAACGTCGCGCGCATGTCGAGCCGCTCGGGGTTCAGGCACCAGAAATGCTGGTAGTCGAACACCAGGCGCACGCCCGTCCGCTCGTGGATCCACAAGGCGTCGGCGGCGGAGAAGCGGATATCGTCATTCTCCAGCACCAACCGCCGCTGGACGTGCTCGGGGCATTTCTCCCATCCCTCGATCCAGCGCGCGCGGCTCGCGTCATGGTCGTCGTACACGCCGCCGACGTGCGTGATCATCACCGCCTCGTCGTCCAGCCCCATGCGGTCGAGCATCTCCGCCTGGCTCGACAGGTCCCAGATGCTCTTCTCCGTCAGCGCCGCGTCGGGGCTGTTGAGCAGCACATATTGCGACGGGTGGAACGACAGCCGGATGTCGAGTTCGCGCGCCTTCTTGCCGAACGCGGCGAGCTCCGCGTCGCTCTCCGCCACCATGTTGTGGAATTGCGGCATGTCGGGGTGCGTCGCGTATGGCGCGAGGTCCGACGACAGCCGGTACATGTCGAGCTTCTCCTTGGCGAGATAGTCGAGGATCTTCGACACCTCCTCCAGCGAGCATTTGAGGTGCGGGTCCTTCTGCCACCGCCGCGTGTCGTTGCTCTTGAAGCCGGGCTTGCCCATCACCTTGACGGGGAAGCCTAGGCGCATCGGGCGGCTGGGGTCGGTCATCGTGGCTCTACTCGTGCTGATTGATCCACCCAACGCGCCGACCGGGGTGCGTGTTTCGCACAAACCCGTCGGTTGGCGCCGCGACACCTTCACGCCCGCGCAGGAGGCCCTTTCGCGCTCGCGTGCGGCGGGGCAGAGTGCGCGCCATGACGCTCGCCCGCCGCTGCCTGTCCGCCATCCTCGCCCTCTCGCTGACGACGCCGCTCGCCACGCCGGTGGCGGCGCAGCGCGAGGCCGACCCACTGGCGTCGGTCGATCCGTTCATCGGCACCGGCGGGCAGGGGCACACCTTTCCGGGCGCGGTGGCGCCGTTCGGCATGGTGCAATTGTCGCCCGACACCGACACCACCTGCGTGTTGCGCGACTGCTACCCGCACGCCGCGGGCTACCGCTACGAGGACCCGACGATCCAGGGTTTCTCGCACACGCATTTCTCGGGCGCGGGGCACAGCGACCTCGGCGACTTCCTGCTGATGCCCGCGACCGGTGCGGCCGACGCGGTCAAGCTGGAGCCGGGCGACCCGAAACAGCCCGGCTCGGGCTACCGCTCGCGATTCAGCCATCGGAACGAGCAGGCGACGCCCGGCTATTACTCGGTCCAGCTCGACGACGCGCGCGTCCGTGCCGAGCTGACCGCGGGCACGCGCGTCGGCGTCCACCGCTACACCTTTCGCAGCGGCGACGAGGCGCACCTGATCCTCGACCTGCGATCCAGCCTCTACAATTACCCCGGCAAGACGCTCTGGTCCTCGATCCGGCTGCGCCCCGACGGCACGATCACCGGCAGCCGCCAGACGCGCGGTTGGGCGCCCGACCGCAAGCTCTTCTTCGCGATGCGCTTCTCGCGTCCGATCACCAGCCACGCCTTCGTCAGCACCGAGGCGGACGTGACCTACAAGGGATTCCAGGGACCCGGCCGCGGCAGCGACCGCGTGGTGGACCGGGCAGGGCGCGCGATCGTCGCACGGTTCGACTTCGGCAAGCTCGGCGAGCCGCTGGAGGTCACCGTCGCGATCTCCAGCGTCGACGAGGACGGCGCGGTTGCCAACCTCAAGGGCGAGAGCGGCGGCTTCGACGCGGTGCGCAAGGCCACGACCGCGGCGTGGCGCCAGGCGCTCGGCGTGCTCGACGTCGACGGCGACGCGTCGATGCGCAAGAACGTGATGACCGCGCTCTACCACAGCCTCATCGCGCCGTCGGTGACGAGCGACGTCGACGGGCGCTGGCGCGGCCCCGACAACCAGGTCCACCGCGCGGAAGGATACACGCAGCGCTCGACCTTCTCGCTGTGGGACACGTTCCGCGCCGAGCATCCGCTCCTGACGCTCGTCCAGCCCGCCGAGGTCAATTCGCAGATCATCCGCTCGCTCATCGCCAGCCAGCGCTACTCGCCCGACGGCATCCTTCCCGTGTGGCAGTTCCAGGGGCGCGAGACGTGGACGATGATCGGCTATCATTCGGTCCCCGTCATCGCCGACGCGTATCTGAAGGGTATCCGCGGCTTCGACGCGACGGAGGCGCTCGCCGCGATGATCCGCAGCGCGACCTACGCGCCCTATGGCGGGCTCGCCGACCTGCCCGTGCTCCATTACGTGCCGATCGACCGCGAGCCAGAGGCGGCGTCGAAGACGGTCGAGTACGCCTATGACGACTGGACGATCGCGCAGATGGCGCGCGCGATGGGGCGCGACGACGTCGCCACCTGGTTCGACGCGCGCTCGGGCTACTGGCGCAACACCTTCGATTCCAAGACCGGCTTCGTCCGCGCGCGCCTCGCCGACGGCAGTTTCCGCGAACC
Source organism: Sphingomonas sp. (assembly GCF_042095875.1). Lineage (GTDB taxonomy): Bacteria > Pseudomonadota > Alphaproteobacteria > Sphingomonadales > Sphingomonadaceae > Sphingomonas. The sequence goes on along the minus strand of NZ_JBELMJ010000014.1, from coordinate 7,335 downwards.
GTTCGATCCCACCGCGATCAATTACGGCTCCGACTATACCGAGGGAAATGCGTGGCAATATTCCTGGTTCGTGCCGCAGGATCAGGCCGCGCTGTTCGAGGCGATGGGCGGCGACGAGGCCGCAGTGACCAAGCTCGACCGGATGTTCGACTACGACAATTCCAAGCTCGATTACTCCCACGCGGAAGATATCGCCGGGCTGATTGGTCAGTACATCCACGGCAACGAGCCGAGCCACCACGTCGCCTACCTCTACGACCACGCCGGCCAGCCGTGGCGCACGCAGTACCGCCTGACGCAGATCGTCAATTCGCAGTACAAGCCGGCGCCCGACGGGCTCGCCGGCAACGACGATCTGGGGCAGATGTCCGCCTGGCTCGTCTTCACCGCGCTCGGCTTCTATCCGGTGACGCCGGGCAGCCTGGAATACGCGATCGGGCGCCCGTTCGTCCGCCGCGCCGCGCTCACCCTGCCGAACGGCAAGCGCTTCACAATGGTCGCCGACAATGTCGGCCAGTCGCGCCCGTATATCGGCGCGGTGACGCTCAACGGTCGTGCGCTGGAGCGCAGCTACCTGACCCACGACGAGATCATGGCGGGCGGCGAGCTCCGCTTCGCGATGGCGGCCGAGCCGAACTACAAATGGGCCACCGACCGCCGCGCGCGCCCCTTCTCCGCCTCGGTGAAGCGCTGACGCCACCCCGCCCCACCGTCATCCCGGGCTCGACCCGGGATCCCGCTACCTTCTCATAGCTCGCCAGAAAGCGGGACCCCGGATCAAGTCCGGGGCGACGGCTGAAGCAACCCAGCTCCCATCAAGCGCCGTCATGCTGAACTCGTTTCAGCATCCATCCATCCTCCGACGACCAACCAGCCTCGAAGAACCGACCCACCCCCACGCTGTCCTACACGAGCTTCCCACGCTACGCCCCACGACGCGCCCCGGCGCCCGCTCTTTCACACCGTCGACTCCTCGCGCGCACCGCCGCCAGCGCCCGCCGCCACGACGCGTATAGGCCTCACCTTAGCCTCACCTTAGCCTCACCTTCCGGCGATCGGCCTGCCCGCCACAACGCGTATTGGCCTCACCTTAGCCTCACCTTCCAGCGATCGGACGGCCCGCCACGACGCGCGTTGGCCTCACCTTCGCCTCACCTTTCGCGCCGCCGACACCGCGCCACCCTTCGCCACGCCCGACCGCCCGCCCGCGGAACCTTGCCGACGCTGCCGCTTTGGGCGGGGTAAAGTCAGGAGCGCTGTATGAAGATGGTGATGATCGGCCTCGGCCGAATGGGTGGCAACATGGCGCGCCGGTTGATGGACAAGGGGCACGAGATCGTCGCCTTCGACCGTGACGAGGACGCGGTCGCGAAGCTGGTCGAGGCGGGAGCCGAAGCCGCGACCTCGATCGACGACGCGCGCGCCAAGGCGGGCTCGCCCGTCGTCTGGTGGGTGATGGTCCCCGCCGGCGAGATCACCGACGGCGTGATCGACTCGATTGCCAAGGGCGCGGGCGAGGGCGAGATCGTCATCGACGGCGGCAACACCTTCTACAAGGACGACATCCGCCGCGCGAAGGCGCTGGCCGGCAAGGGCGTCCACTACGTCGACGTCGGCACCTCGGGCGGCGTCTGGGGTCGCGAGCGCGGCTATTGCATGATGATCGGTGGTCCGGACGAGATCGTGCGCCAGCTCGACCCGATCTTCGCGACGCTCGCACCCGGTCTCGGTTCGATCGAGCGCACCGATGGGCGGCTGGACGACGCGACCGACCCGCGCGCGGAGAACGGCTATATCCACGCCGGTCCCGCGGGCGCCGGCCATTTCGTCAAGATGGTCCATAACGGCATCGAGTACGGGCTGATGCAGGCCTATGCCGAGGGGTTCGACGTGCTGAAGGGCAAGGCGTCGGACAAGCTGCCGGAGGATCAGCGCTACGACCTCAACCTCACCGACATCGCCGAGGTATGGCGCCGCGGTAGCGTGATCTCGTCCTGGCTGCTCGACCTGACCGCGCTGGCGCTCGCCAAGGACGGCAAGCTCGAAGGCTTCTCGGGCCACGTCGCCGATTCGGGTGAGGGTCGCTGGACGATCGACGCCGCGATGGAGGAAGCGGTGCCGCTCAACGTACTCAGCGCCGCCTTGTTTGCGCGTTATCGCAGCCGCGTGGACCACACGTTCGGCGACAAGGTGCTCTCCGCGATGCGCTTCGGCTTCGGCGGGCACGTCGAGATGCCGCAGTAATGGCCGACGCAGACAGGAAGGCGGTCGCGATCCGCCTCGTGGTCTCCGACGTCGACGGCACGCTCGTCGATGCGGACAAGAAGCTGACCGACGGCACGATTGCCGCGGTGCAGCGGCTGCGCGACGCTGGCATCGCCTTCACCGTCATCAGCGCGCGGCCGATGTCGGGGGTCCAGCCGCTGCTCGAACCGCTCGAACTCGACGAGGATGTCGGCGCGTTCAACGGCGGCGTCATCTTCCGCCGCGACGGCACGGTCGTCAGCCGGCACACAATCGCGGAGAATGTCGCGCGCGGGGTGATCGACATGGCGGCGGACGCGCAGGTCGACACCTGGGTCTTCGCCGACGACCAGTGGTTCGCGACCGACGGTGAGGGGCCGCATACCGCGAGCGAGCGCGTCAGCTCGAACCAGGAACCCGTTGTCCGCCCCGACTTCGACGACCTGCTGGCGCGCGCGGACAAGATCACCTTCGTCAGCGACGACGAGGACCGGCTGCGCGCGCTCTACGAGCAGACGCACGGCCGCTACGGCGAGCAGGCGACGATCGCGCAGTCGCAGGCCTATTACCTCGACGTCACCGCGCTGGAAGCGAACAAGGGCGACGGCGTCGCAGCGCTTGCCCGGTCGAACGGCGTCGACCTCGCCGACACCGCGGTGATCGGCGACCAGCGCAACGACCTGCCGATGCTCACCCGCGCCGGGCTGCCGATCGCGATGGGCAACGCGCCCGACGAGGTGAAGGCGGCGGCGCACAATGTCACTCGCGACAACGACGCGGATGGCGTAGCGCACGCCATCGAAACGATCATCCTCCCCAGCCTGGAGACATCCAAGTGAAAGAACTCGTCGCCTTCGACCTCGACGGAACGCTCGCCGAGAGCAAGCAGGCGATGAAGGAGGACATGGCCGAGGCGATGGCCGACCTGCTCCAGGTCGCGCACGTCGCGGTGATCTCGGGCGGCGACTGGCCGCAGTTCGACAAGCAGGTGGCGAGCCGCCTGCCCGCGCGCGCCGACCTGTCGCGGCTGTGGCTGATGCCGACCACCGGCACCAAGCTCTACACGCACCAGTCGGGCGCGTGGAAGGCGGTCTACGCCGAGCTGTTCGAGGACGAGACCAAGAAGAAGATCATCGAGGCCTTCGACGCGTCGCTCCATCAAACCGGGTTCAAGCCCGAGCAGACCTGGGGCGAGCGGATCGAGGATCGCGGCTCACAGATCACCTTCTCCGCGCTCGGCCAGCAGGCGCCGGTCGAGGCCAAGGAAAAGTGGGACCCCGACTTCGCCAAGCGCAAGGTGATCCAGGCGGACCTGAAGAAGCGCCTGCCCGAGCTGTCGATCAACATGGGCGGCGCGACCTCGATCGACATCACGCAGAAGGGCGTCGACAAGGCGTACGGCCTGAAGCGCCTGCGCGACGAGAGCGGCATCGCGCTCGACAAGATGATGTTCATCGGCGATGCGATCTTCCCGGGCGGCAACGATTACCCGGCAAAGGAACTCGGGCTCGACACCGTCCGCGTCCGCGACCCGCACGACACTTTGTCGGTGATCGCCACGATCGTCGCCTGCCAGAAATAAGGCGCGCATCCGCGTGGACCTGGCGAAGCTGTGGACCGACTTCACCGTGTGGGTCGGCGACGGCACGGGCCTGCCCGACACCATCCTCCATGTCCACGCGGGGCTGGCCGTGCTGCTCGTCGCACGGCTCGTCACCGGCCGCTCGCTCGGCACGCTGATCCCGCTCTCGGTCGTGGTCGCGGCAGAGGGCGCGAATGAGCTGCTCGACCGCATCCACTACGGCTCGTGGCGCTGGACCGACACGCTCGGCGACGTCGCCAACACGCTGTTCTGGCCATTGGTCATCTGCCTGGCGGTGCGCCTGCGTCCGATGGTCGCCCGCGACGTCGCGCAGCACACGACCGCCGCCAGCTCATTACCGGAGCGCGACCACCCGCCGATCATCGTCGGCTAGGGCGGCTTCCACCTGATCCTTTATCGTGATCCCGGACCTGATCCGGGACCCCGCTGCCTTCTCCTGCTCTAGCGAAGAAGCAGGGCCGCGGATCAAGTCCGGGGTGACGGAAGGGTGTGGATCGGATTTACCAGGAAACGCGAATAGACACTCGGACGAAGGCTGACCGCATCTACGCGACCGCGACCAGACGATAGACGCCAAGTCTTAGCAAAGCGGCCGCTCAGCCAACCCAACCGCACCGCGAAGACTACCGGATCACCGCCTTCGCCCGCTCCGCCAATCGCGCCACCGCCGCGGCGTGGAGCCCGTGCGTGCTGGTCAGCACGCCGAACGCGCGCGGTTGGGGCTTGTTGAACAGCAGCGGCGCACCCAGCGCGTCGCTAACCCGCGCGCCCGCCTCCTGCGCCACCAGCGCGGCGGCGGCGATGTCCCACTCGTTGCCCCAGCGCATCGTCGCGACCAGGTCGGCACGATCCGCCGCCACCATCGCCATCCGCAGCGCGATCGAATTGGGCTTCTCGACCGCGACCAGGTCGCGATCAACCCTGGGCAGCACGTCCGCAGGCACCCGCGCGCCGGTGATCGCGTCGCGTCTGCCCGCGCGCAGCACCGCTCCGTTGAGCGTCGCACCGCCCCCCGCGACCGCGCGCCACACCTCGCCGCGCGCGGGCGCGTCGAGCACCGCGATCACCACGCGCCCGTCCTCTACCAGCGCGACCGACACGCACCATCCGGCGCGCCCGCGAATATAGTCGCGCGTGCCGTCGATCGGATCGACCACCCACACCCGCCGCGCCGACAGCCGCTCGGCGCTGTCCGCCGTTTCCTCCGACAGCCACCCGGCGTCGGGCAGCAGCGCGCGCAACCGCGCATGCAGCATCCGGTCAACGTCCAAGTCGACCTCGCACACCGGGCTGCCGTCGCTCTTCTCCGTCCGCGCGAAATCGGTGCGCCAGCGCGCCATCGCCATCGCCGCGGCCTCGCGCGCCGCGTCGGCGACGGCATCGGCGAGCAGGTGGCGGGCGTCGGCGCCGGTGGTCGTGCTCGTGTCGGTGGGGGCGTCAGCCACCCGCCACCATCATGCCGTCGACGCGCACCGTCGGCACGTTGATCCCCTGCCGGAACTCCAGGTCGTTCGCGGGCACCAGCGCGCGGAACATGTCCTTCAGGTTCCCCGCGATCGTGAACTCGGCAATCGGGCGCGTGATCTCGCCGTTCTCGATCAGGAACCCCGCGGCGCCGCGGCTGTAATCGCCCGTCACGCCGTTCACGCCCTGTCCGATCAATTCGGTGACGTACACGCCCGACGCGATATCCGCGATCAGCGTCGCCACCGGCACGTGGCCCGCCTGCATGAACAGGTTGCTCGTCGTCACGCCCGGCGCGCCGTTCACCCCGCGCGCGGCGTGGCCGGTCGGCGCCAGCCCCAATTGCCGCGCGGAGGCCGAGTCGAGCAGCCACGCCTCCAGCATCCCGTTGTCGATGATCGACATCGGCGATACCGGCAGTCCCTCACCGTCGAACGGGCGCGAGCGCAGCCCGTGCGGGCGATGCGGATCGTCGCACACCGTCACGCCGGGCGCGAACACCTCGGTGCCCAGCGCGTCCAGCAGGAAGCTCGTCTTGCGCGTGATCGCCGAGCCCGAGATCGCGCCGATCAGATGCCCCAGCAGGCTCGATCCCACGCGCGGATCGAACACCACCGGCACCGCGCCGCTCGCCACCTTGCACGGGTCGAGCCGCGCCACCGCGCGCTCGCCCGCGCGCCGGCCGATCTCGTGCGGCGCGTCGAGTCGCGCGCGGTGCCGCGCCGAGTGGAACGCGTAGTCGCGCTGCATCCCGCCGCCCTGTCCGGCGATCACGCTCGCCGATACGCTGTACCCGGTCGTCGCGTACGCGCCCGCGAAGCCGTGGCTGGTGGCGAGCGCCCAGACGGCCGACGACGCGCCCGCGCCGCCGCCCTCGCTGTTGGTAACGCCCGGCACGCTGCGCGCGGCTTCCTCCGCCTGCGCGGCCAGTTCGCGCAACTCCGCCGGCGTCACCGCGCCGTCGTCGGCGAGGTCGAGCAGCGGCGGCGCGCCGTGCATCAACCGCTCGGCAGGTGCGAGCCCCGCCCACTGGTCCTCCGGCGCCTCGCGCGCCATCGCGACCGCACGCTCGGCGAGCTCATCCATCGCCGCCGACGACAGGTCGGAGGTCGACACGCTCGCCGAGCGCTGCCCGACGAAGACGCGCAGCCCCAGTTCTTCCGCCTCCGAGCGGCCGACATCCTCCAGCTTGCCGAGCCGGATCGACACCTCGCTCGATGCGTCAGCGGCGAACACCGCGTCGGCCGCGTCGGCCCCCGCGGCAGTGGCGCGACGAACGATATCCTGAGCGCGCTCCTGCGCTTGATCCGGGGTAAGCATGCGGAGCGACTTAGGGGGCAGGGCGCTGCGATGCTAGGGTGTGGGCTGGAGGCTTAACGGATTAGCCGAATGCAGATCTAGCTCCCCTCGCTGGAAGGGAGGGGCCGGGGGTGGGTAGCGGCTCGTGCTGCCCTGTCCTAAGCTTCCCCATGTGCAATGCATCCTACCCGAGCTGACTGCCTACGCACGCTCCACCCGCGCTTCACGCGCCAACTCGTCATCGGCCACTACATCGCCGATTTTGCCTGCCGCTCGCTCAAGCTCATCGTCGAACTCGACGGCAGTCAGCACGCCACGCTGGTCACCAACGCGGAGCGAACCTGCTACTTGGAAACGCAGGGTTGGACGGTGCTCCGCTTCTGGAACAACGACGTGCTAGCCAATTCGGACGGGGTTATGTCGGCAATCCTCGAAGCGGCGGCGCGCGCCTCGACCCACCCCCGACCTCTCCCTTGCAGGGAGGGGAGTTTGTCCCGTGCTACACGCGCCGGATCGAATTAGTTCACCAGCCGCTCTTGATTGCCGCAGACCTACAACGGCGTCCCCACCACCACGCACGCCAGGAACATGAGCAGCCCCGCGAACCGGTTCGAGCGGAACCGCGCGAGCGCGCCTGCACCGTTGTCGGGCACCAGCGTCGCGACCTGCAACGCCAGATGCCCCGCGACCGGCAGCAGCGCGGCGAGCGCCAGCGGATCGGCGCG
>NZ_JBELMJ010000013.1:0-76829 GCF_042095875.1 Sphingomonas sp. | reverse complement strand
GCGACGTTCAGCTGGCTCGACGGCTGGACGCAGCTGGTCGACGAGAAGACCGAGCGATCGCGCGGAATGACGATCGAGCTCTCCAACTGGTTCTGGGAAGGCGTGATGATGACGGGCGGCGTGCTCAGCATCGACCGCGCCTATTTCGACCTGACCGGGGGACGCGAGCGCTGGCTCTACAAGGTCGCGAGGAAGCACGCCGGCGGCGCGGGCGAGGCGGGCTTCGCGATCTCGATGCCGACCCTGTTCGAGAAGTCGGGCGCGGAGGGGCAGTATCGCCGCTTCAAGTTCGAGATCGCCAAGATCGTCGAGAAGGATCCCCTGCCCGGCTACACCCTCACGCTCGAGCAGCCCGCGGGCAAGCGCGAGCCGAGCGTCCGGATGCGCCGCCGCGCGGAGGGCGCGCGGGTTGAGAAGCGCGAGGGGCTGCCCCCACCCCCTACCCCGCCGCAAACCACGGCAGGTGCCGCAGCCGGCACGACGCCTTCGACGCCGAGCCGAACATCCGCACGAAATCGTCGCACGGACAATTTTGAGTCGAATGTTTCCCCGGGGAAACACGCCGACCCGCTTGACCCCGCGCGCGTCGCGGAGCTCTCCGCCGTCGCCGCGATGATCCGCCGCTCGGTTAAGGGCCTCGCCACCCGCGGATCCGCCGGTGATCTCGCCGACGCGACCCTCGCAACGCTGCGCGCGGAATGCCCCGGCTGGGACTATCAGGCGCTCCACGAGGAGTTCCGCACCTGGCTCGCCGCCGACCCCGCGCGCACCCCGGTCAGCTACCAGAGCGCCTTCATCGGCTTCGTGCGGCGCTGGGATGCGAAGCACCGCCACGAGCTGGGGCGGTAGCGCGTCCCCTTGTGTCGCGGTTCTCGGTGACGGTCAGACGGAAGGAGACGCTCTGCCATGTTCGAAGGCACCCGCACCGAAGCCGACGCGCAGCTGCGCAGCATTACCGGCCGCTCTTACGTCTACATCCTGCTGCATCCCGACGGCCGCTCATTCTACGTCGGCAAGGGCTGAACCGCCACGCGCTGGAGCATGAGGCAGAGGCGCGCCGCCATCACCCCGTCGGCGAGAGTAATCCGGTCAAGTGCAACGTCATCCGAAAGATCATCCGTGAGGGCGGCGCGGTCCGCTACAGGATCGACTCGGACTACACCGCGGAGGACCAGCTCGCCTGTCTCGAGCGCGAGGCCGAGCTGATCATGCAGCACAGGAGGCTACACGAGGGCGGCTGCCTGACCAACCTGGCGGGCGGGCTCGGCAACCTGAGCGGCGCCGCGCCTGAAAGCCTCGCCCGGCACGGCGCCACGCTGTCGGGCGAGCCCGACGACAACCCCGAACGCGCCACGCTCAACCGTTATTTGCTGTCGATCGGCCCGGTCGACAGCGTGCCGGTGAAGCCGCTGTCGCAGCTCCGCCCCGTCCGCCCCACGACCCCGCACCCGAATGCCCGGAAACCGAAGCCGCGTAACGCCTATGCTTTGGTGGCGAGTGCCGCCGTTCACGGTGTCCGCATCGAGGCGGGCGCACGCATCCCGCGGTGCTTCACCTATACCGGTGTCGACGCCATCATCGAGAACGGTGTTGCGCGCGACATTCTGAAGGCGGGCGTCGCGACGCTAGTTCCTAGTCGAGATCCACGGAACGAGATCTTTGTGCTCGACGCACAGCAGGCGCGATTGATCGTCGGAATGATCGGCTGCGCCGCGCTCGAGAGCCGTGGCCTGCTGTGATCAGCGTTCCCGATGTGTCGGGTTGGAGCCCTCACCCCAGGCACGACATCGTTGGCGAACCAGCCCGACAAAATATTTGAACGTCGACGGCTTCCATTCTGTTGGAAGTGATTCAATCGCGCGTCTGCCAAACGCGTTCGTCGACACTCCGGGAACGCCACCCGCACCTTCGGGAACGCGTCCACGATCCTTCAGGAACGCCCTCCTCGTTCCATCGGGAACAAACTCCCGACACTTCGGGAACGCGCCGAAGCAACCGAATCGCGCTCATCCGCCGCTTTGAACACACCCAGCGCACCGCTAACCTCCTAACCTAGAATCGAAACTCTCTAACCAAGATACGATGCTTCGCTTGGTGAGAAGGGAAGTGGAGAAGGAGTAGATGAACAGCACGACCGGATCTGACACCCCGACGGATAACACCGCCGCCATGCCCAACCTCTTCCTCCCCGACGTTCCCGAACCACTCGTCCGCGCCGCCTTCGCCCGCTCCCCTGGCAACGAGATCGCAAGCGGTAAGCTCGCGAGCACCGACAGCAGCGCCGCGCTCGTCGCGAATGCGTTTGGCTGGTTCCTGCAGCGCCCCGACCAGCTGCCGGCCTTTCCTCCGCACGCCGACCTCGACTGGCCCGCGACGCGCGTCGATGTCGAGCGCCAGATGCGCTTCCCCTGGTTGGGCGGACGCCACCCCTGGCTCGACACAGCCGTCGAAACCCCGCGCCATCTCATCGGCGTTGAGTCTAAGCGCTTCGAGCCGTTCCGCGACGCCAAGCGCCCGCAGCTCTCAGACGCTTATGACCGCGGTGTGTGGGGAGAGGGCATGCAGCCGTGGACCCAACTGCGCGACGACCTTCGCGCCAGCCCCTACCTGTTTTGCCGCGTTGATGCCGCGCAACTCGTCAAGCATGCCTTTGGCCTCGTCACCGAGGCGCGGCGCATCGGCAAGGCGCCGGTCCTGCTCTACCTCTACGCCGAACCCGCCCGCGTTCCCGCCGGCGCCCTCGCGCAGCACCGCGAGGAGGTGGCACGATTATCGACGCTGGTGAAGGGCGCCGCCGTCCGCTTCGCCGCCTGCACCTGGCGCGCATGGCTCGCGACCTTCACCGGCCCCGCCGCACTCCACGCAAAGCGCGTGATTGACCGCTACCAGCCCTGACCATCGGAGCCCCAATGACCCGACCCGTCATCTACACCGTCGACGCCGATAACCGCCTGACCGCGATGAGCCCCGCCGCCCCCGAGAACGAGGACACGATGCAGCGCCTAATCGCCGATTACCCCGAGATCATTGCCGACGCAGATGGCGCGCTGCTGCTGATCCGGCGCGAGCTGCCGATTGCCGACAGCGAGGAGGGGGCAGGGCGCTGGTCGCTCGATCACCTGTTCGTGACGCGCGCGGGCGTGCCGGTTCTGGTCGAGCTGAAGCGCGCGGTCGACACGCGGCTGCGGCGGGAGGTGGTGGGGCAGATGCTCGACTATGCCGCCAACGCCACCGCTTACTGGAAGGCCGGCACGATTGCCGCCAACTTCGCCGCGAGTGCGCAGGAGGCGGGGCAGGAGTCCGACGCCCTGCTTGCCGAGTTTCTGCCCGAAGGTGTCGAAGCGGACGCCTTCTGGGCGCAGGTCGACGCCAACTTCTCCGCCGGCCGCGTCAAGCTGGTGTTCGTCGCCGACGTCATCCCGCGCGAGCTCGCCCGCATTGTCGAGTTCCTAAACGAACAGATGCGCGCCGACGTGCGCGCGGTGGAGCTGTCGTGGTTCGAGGGGCACGGGGTCCGTGCCTTCACCCCGCGCGTGATCGGCGAAACCGAGCGCGCGCAGGCGGCCAAGGCACAGGCGAAGGGCGAGCTGCCGCCGCCCATGACGCGAGACGAGTGGATCGCGACGTTCATCGCTCCCTTCGGCGACACGGTCGTGCAGGCGGCGCATCGCTTTACGGAGTGCGTCGCCAACGCCGGCGGCCATGCCGAGGTGACCGATCGGCAGGGCTCTATCGTCGCGGTGTTCGAAGGCCCGGCGCGCACCACTTTTCCGCTGCTGTTCCAGCGCGCAGGCAAGGGCACGGTTGCGATAACCTTCAAGTATTTGAAGGCGCATGACGCGTTCAAGGACGACGCGGTGCGTCAGCAACTGTATAACCGATTTGCCGCGATTGCCGGCCCGCTCTCGACCACGTCGACGATCGGTTTTCCCAGCTTCTCCGCGACCCGCCTCAACGATGTCGCGGTGCAGAACGGCATCACCGATCTGCTGCGGGACATGGCGCGAAAGGCGGCAGAGGCATGACCGCCCGCACCAGCCACGACCAAGTTTTCGGGCTATGTCGCGCACAGCCTCGAGGCGTCCCTGTGGTTCGTTGACCAGACCGACAGCTATCGCGACGCCATCCTGCTTGCCGCCAATCTCGGCGCCGACGCCGACACCACTGCCGCGATCACCGGCCAGCTCGCCTGCGCGCTCTACGGCGCCAGCGGCATTCCGGAAGACTGGCGCAGCAAGATCGCCTGGGAGCCGCGCATCGCAGGCATGTCGCTGGCGCTGCTGAAGGTCGAAGCAGATGGATTATCGGCTCCGGCTCGAACGAGAACGTTAGATACTCGCCGCCAAGACCGCCATTGCACTCAAGGCCGCGCATGACCCGCAGCTCTCGCCAGAAACGCGCGCTCGCAATGCTCGAGCGGCAGAGCTCGGGACCGCCTGGCTCAACTGGCGAAAGCGGAATGATTGAACCATCAACCATTCAGGTGCATATAACAGGCAAGAAGTGCACCCATGCTTGCCGCTTTTCTGGATAGCATTTGCGACCACGACATGATCGCGCCGCGTCGCATGGCCGAGCGGCTGCGCCTTCCCATGTCGCGCCTCGCCAGGCTCGCGCACGTCAATCGCAACAGCATGACTGCCAAGCCTGAGAGCCCCGCGGTGCAGGCGAAGTTGGGCGAGATCGCGCGCATCATCGCGCGTGCGGCGGAGCTGGCAGGGGACGAGGGCCGCGCGATCATCTGGTTCCGGCATCAGCCGATCCCCGGCTGGGGCAAGACCGCGGAAGAGCTGGCCGAGGGAGACTATGCCGACGCGGTGATGGAGACGCTCGAAGGGGTGGACCAGGGCGTCTACGCCTGACGCGGGCTGACGGTCTTGGCGCGTCCGCTCGCCCCCCTGACCGGCCGCTCCTGGGGGGTGTTGAACGTGCGCTGGCAGCAGCGGCCGTTGGACAGCGGCTCGCATCTCACCGGCGGTCGGTGGAGTCGACCGGACGTTCGCGCGCTCTATCTCTCGGCGGACTACGCGACCACGATCGAGGAGATGCACCAGCTGCTGATCCGGCCGGGCACGCTCGTCGCGTTCGACGTGGATGCTGCCCGCATCGCCGACCTGACCGGCGCTGACCCCGCGCTAACACGGTGCGCGTGGCGTCGGATCCACCTAGGCGAGCAGGGCACGCCACCCACCTGGCCGCTGATCGATGCGCTGATCGGTACGGGCGCGGATGGGGCGTTGATTTCGCCGGTGCAGCGCGACGGCGGGGTGAACCTTGTTCTGTGGCACTGGCACGCCGCTGTTAAGGCAGGGAGGGTGCGGCGCTGACCCTGCTCGACCCGGAAGCCGCGCTCACCGGCAGCTGATCGCTATAGGTTACGACCGCTCCCGCGCATGACCCGCCGCTACATCTGCCCCGCCTATCGCCAGCGCCGCGGCGTCGAAATGGACTTCGGCTATCCGACGCCTGAGCTGTTCGACCTCGCCGAGCGCGGCGAGGCGGTGATCGGCGGGTGCGGCCTTTCGCTGATCGGCGAGCCCGAGCGCCAGTGCCTCGCGTGCGGTTACCGCTAGGCAATTCGCCGTGGTCGCCGCTGACGCGCACGACCGATCCTGTCGCTGGTGCCGCGCATCGACCCCTGCAACACTCGGCCATCAGGGGAATCATCATGCGCCGCCACGGCCTGTCCAAGTCCAAGCTCACCTCCTACGCGCAATGCCCCAAGCGGCTCTGGCTCCAGGTGCATCGCCCCGACGCGGCGGCATATGACGATGGTGCTGAAGCGCGCTTCGCCGCCGGCCATGCGATCGGGGACGAGGCGTGCCGGCAATGCTCCGCGCGGCATGACGGCGCGGGTGTGATGGTCGAGGCCGAGCCGACCCTCGCCGCCGCGCTCGCCACCACTGCGGCGCTGCTCGCCGCCGGCCACGACGCACCGATCTACGAGGCGACGTTCGAGCATGACGGCGTGCTGGTCCGTTGCGACGTGCTGGAGCCCGACGGGGCAGGGGGCTGGCACATGGCGGAGGTGAAGTCCTCCACGCGCGCGAGGGATTACCACCGCGCCGATCTCGCGACGCAATTATGGGTCGCCCGCGCGAACGGGATGGCGGTCAGCTACGCCGCGGTGCGCCACGTCGACACGTCGTTCGTGCTGCAGCGCGAGGGCGAGCTCGACGGCCTGTTCGCCGACGCCGACCTGACGCACGATCTGGCCGACGAGCTCGCCGCCGTCCCGGCGCTGGTCGCGGGTGCGCGTGCGACACTGGCGGGCGCGGAGCCGGCCGCGGTGCCCGGCGACCAGTGCGATGCGCCCTTCGCGTGCGAGTTCGACGCTTATTGCCGCGCCGCGCTGCTCCCCGGCCCCGAGTGGCCGGTCGAGGTGCTGCCGAACGGCGCGGGCAAGAAGTGGCGCACGGCCGGCATCGCGGACGTGTTCGCGGTCGATGCGGGCGAGCTCAAGGGCAACGCGCGCCGCGTCCACGCTGCGACCGTCTCGGGCGCCCCCGATCACGACGCGGCCGGCGCACGCGCCGCGATGGCGGACTGGGCCTATCCACGCACCTGGCTCGACTTCGAAACGATTGCCCACGTCATCCCGCGCTGGATCGGCACGCGCCCCTACGAGCAGGTGCCCTTCCAGTTCACCGCGATCGTCGAGGAAAATGGGGGAGGGGACACGCTCCACGAGTTCCTGAGCCTCGACGGCACCGACCCGCGCCGCGCCTGCGCCGAGGCGCTGTGCCGCCTGCCGCGCGAGGGCGCGGTGATCGCCTACAATGCGTCGTTCGAGCGCGGCGTCATCGACAAGCTCGCCGCCGCCTTCCCTGATCTCGCGCCCGCGCTGGAGCGTCTGTCCGAACGGCTCGTCGACCTGCTCCCGGTCACCCGCACCCACTGGTATCACCGCGACCAGCGCGGTAGCTGGTCGATCAAGGCGGTCCTCCCGACGATCGCCCCGCACATGGATTACGCGATGCTCGAGGTGAAACACGGCGGCGAGGCACAGGACGCGTGGGCCGAGGCGGCGGCGGACGGCTGCACGCCCGCGCGTAGGGCGGCGCTCGACGCGGCGCTCAGGGCCTATTGCAGGCAGGACGTGGAAGCGATGCGCATTGTGGCGCGGGCGTTGGTTGAAACGCTTAACACCGAAGGAGCATGACATGCAGCACGAACCATGGGTCGGGTCGAATTACGCGGTCGGACTGGATGGGCAGAAGGTTTTGATCGTCGGCTTTTCGCACTGGGGAGAGCTGGAGAAAGACAACCCAATGATCACGAAGGAAGTGGTGAGTGCTTGGGCTCGCGGTGAGGAAAATGTGCCGTTCTGTCCCCGCATCCGGAGCTATTTCGGTGACGTCGACCCTTCGACCTTCTGGCACAGCGTGGCTTTTGCGAACACGCTGCCCACGCTGGTGGGTGAGGCGGATCAGCGCTACGCAGAGGGCACCAAGGAGCAGCGTGACGCCATTCCGGATCGCGCCTATGGCTTAATCGAGCAACTAAAGCCTGATCGCATCTTTGTCTTTTCTCGGCGTGCTTGGTCTTTGTGGCCGCACTACACCGGCAGTCTGCAGAACGGCGCCCTTCTCGTTGATGAGGGAGGAGAGTTCGATGCGGGTTCATATTCGCACGAGGATGGAGAGGCGATCGCTTTCGGATTTCCGCATCCACAGTTCACACCGGTCGAACCAACCAAGCGTGCAGTTGCGGCAGCGTTAAAGGCCACGGTAGACACTTTGAGGCCTACAAACGACCATATCTGACGCACCTCCGGCATAACCCTGCACCTAACCGGCGGCCTTCGCGCGGTTCCGTCGGGGCGCTTCTTCGGCGCCCCGATGTTCTCGCAAGCAAAGGAGCCGCGCATGTCGCGTCGTCATTCGTCCTTCCATCCTCTCCGTGCCGGCACCGATCTTTCCGAAGCCTCTGCCGCCGAGCGTGCGCTGCTGCGGCGCGCGCTCGTTCGGGCGGTGTCGCGCCTGCCGCAACGGGCGCTCCGCCTCGTTGCGCCGGCCGTGCTCGAATTCGTGCGGGACCAGGCGGGCTGGCTTGATGTCGATCTCGGCGCGCATGATTTTGACGTGCTCGATTATCAGCGCGACCCGATCGGCGATCTATCCAGCCCGGTGCTGGGCGAGATCTGCGCCGCGCTCTCCGATACCCCGGCTCCGCGCCGCGCGGTTGCGCTTGATCGGCGAATGGACTGGCTCGCCACGACCCTCGCGCTCGACGCGGTTGATCGCGCGCTGCTTGGTCTGTTCGCGCGACATGCGCGGTTCGAGGCGTGGCGTGCCCTCGTGCGCGCGCTGCCTGGGGGAGGGCGTGGGCTATCGCCGGGTGTCCTGTCGCTGTTGAGCGACTTCACTGCGCGAGTGATCGACTCGCGCGTGTCGCCGGGGAGCCGATTGGTTGCGAGCGGGCTTGTGAGCTGCGATAGCGACGGTGATCTCGATGCCGGGCGCTTCCTCATCCGTGTCGCCGGTATGCACACGAGTGCGCCCGAGGCGCTCGCGCGGCGCATGCTGCCGCCGGCGCCCGCCTCGACACTCGGATGGAAGGATTTCACGCACGTCGCCGCGCGTGAGTTCGCCGCCAACGCGATCGCCGCCGCGGCGCGTGAAAACTGCGGCGTGAACGTCCTGCTGCACGGCGTCGCGGGCACCGGAAAGAGCGAGCTCGCACGCGCGATCGCCGACCGCACCGGGCTGGTCGCGGTGTTCGCCGGGCTGGCGGATGACGACGGTGGCGAGCCGACCCGGCGTGAGCGGCTCGCGCACCTCAACGTCCTGCGCGGCCTCACCCGCACGTCGCGCCGTCACGTGATCGTCGTCGACGAGGCGGAGGATGTGCTCAACCTTATCCCGACCGACGGGCGTGAGGGCCGGTCGAAGCTGTGGCTCAATCGGCTGGTCGAGGATGTGCGCGTGCCGACGATCTGGATTGCGAACAGTCTCGATCAGCTCGAGGCAACGGTGGTGCGGCGGATGCATCTGGCGGTGGCGTTCGACCTGCCGCCTGAGCGGGTCCGTGCGCGGGTGGTGACGCGCGCCGCTGCGGCGCGGGGCATGACGCTATCCGCGGACGAGATCGCCGCGGTGGCGCAGCTTCCTGCTTCGCCGGCGGTGCTGACGAGCGCGGTGGAGGCGGCGCGGCTGTCGGGCGGCGGCGGCGCAGCGGCGCGACAGATCGGCGAAGGGTTGCTGGAGGCGCTCGGCCACGCGCCACTGCGCGTCGCCCCGCGGCCCGCCATCTACGACCCGTCGCTGGCGCAGGCGGACCAGGATCTCGCGCAACTTGCCACTTGCCTTGCGGCCGCACCGGGCCGTGGGTGGAGTCTGCTGCTTGCCGGCGCGCCCGGCACCGGCAAGAGCGCCTATGCGCGCCACCTGGCGCAGGTGCTCGGCATCGAGGTGGAGGAGAAACGCGGCTCGGACCTGCTCAGCCCCTTCGTTGGCGGGACGGAGGCGAACATCGCGCGCGCGTTTCGCGATACCGGTGAGCGCGGCGCGATGCTGCTGATCGACGAGGCGGACACGTTCTTGTTCGACCGCCGCACCGCGACGCGATCGTGGGAGGGAAGCATGGTGAACGAGATGCTGCGCTGGATGGAGCACCATCCCGCGCCGTTCGTCGTCACCACCAACCTCGCCGACATACTCGACCCCGCGACGCAGCGCCGCTTCACGCTGACCGTCCGCTTCCGCGCGCTGACCCCCGCGCGCGCCGCGGCGCTGTTTGCCGCGACGTTCGACGCGCCGCTCCCCGCCGGCACCCCGCCGCTGGAGGGCGTCACCCCCGGCGACGTCGGCGTGGTGGCGAAGCGCGCCGCCGTGCTGGGCGAGCGCGACCCCGCCACGCTCTCTGCCTGGATCCGCGCGGAGGCAGAGGCACGCGGGGCAGAGGGCACCCGCACCGGCTTCCACCTGCCCGCGCGCGAGCCGGTGCTGGCGACGCGCGCCTGAGCGGGCGTCAGAGGTCTCGCATTGTGCCGGTATACCCGCTCTGCTTCAGGGCTGCGGCCCAATCCTTCGCGGCGGTATCCAAGAGGGCAGCGCCCGAGGCGTAAGCGGGCACGCTTCGCATGAGGGCGGCGTGATCGGCAAAGGTGTAGTGGTCGGGATCGAGCCGCGTGCCATCGGTCGTGCGATACACATCGGCAATCCCGGCGTAGCGAAGGAACGGCCGCTCAGGATCGGGATGCGTCTTGGTCGCCAAGCGCGCATTCTCTTCGCGCGTGATCACGCACACCGGACCAAGCAGCGCGCGCCTTGCTTGCGGCAATTCAGCGGCGGGCGATTTGAGCACGCGCGTTCCCGACGCGAAGGTGGCGAGCGGCAGGACGTGTTCGACGATGCCGCGCGGAATCGCTGGGCCGCCCGGCCCTTCACCGCACGCTGCGCGCCACCGTGCGATCTGCGCCAGTCGGCCGCCACTGACATAGAGCGCCCCGGCGTAGAAGGAGGGCGGTTCACTGGCGCAGCGAAAGGCATGGTCGATCACCCGCCTCGCGCCGATCAGCTCCAGCTTGCTCCACTTTGGAGCGCTTGCGAGCCGTGTCAGCGTGTCGATCACGACCCCTTCGTAGATCGCAATCATCTGAGCCCACGTGGCGTCGCGGCCCATGGTTGGGCTTTCCGCGTTGCGACGCTTGCGCTCGCTCGACGTTGCGCGGTGCAGGGCGACCGCGTCCTCGCTGGTGAAAAGGGGCGGCAGGGGATTCAGCATGACGGCTCCACTCTTGTGACCGTCAATATTGTGCTCGCCACTGCCGCGCGCGGCTATCCGGGCATTTCCCGGCCCGCCGCCTTCACCCGATCATAACGGGTGCGTGTCTCACGCGACCGACACGTCGGGATACGTCTCGTCCCACCCACGGACCACCAGGTCGATGCGATCCGCGCGGCCGTTTGCGCCAGCATCACCGCCAGCGCGGGCAGCGACAGGTAGGTCCAGCCGGTGCGCGCGGGCTGGTCGCCTCAGCGCACCGCGCGGGCGTGGTGGCGGCAACGGGCGAGCGCGTCGGACAGCAGCACGGTGACCTGCGTCGCCGCGTCGCCGCACCGCAGCCGGAACGCTGCCGGCCCGAGGCGCATCTCGAACAAGAGGCCGAGCGCCAGGGCGGCGCTCAGGCAGCGTGCGGCATAATCGTCCGCTAGCGCGTAATTGTGTTCGTCGTCATGCGTCAGGGGTCATCTCCTCGCCAAAGCCGCGCTTTCTGGCACGCCCACCCGCCAGGATCGGGCGCTTGCCCCACGCGACCGTTCCTGTCGCCCACCCGCTTTATCCCGCCGCTTCAACTGCACGGAGGCGCCATCACCTGACCGACAACCGACATTCCGCGCTCGAGGGCATCGCGCTTGGCATCCTGTTAGTGCTGCTGATGCAGTTTCGCCCGTTCCGCTTGGCGGTCTACGCGCTGTTCGCCTGGGGCGCGTTCCTGTGGGTGCAGGATCGGTGGAGCGAGCACACGCTTCCCGACGACACCCCCGTGCTCGCCTGGTCGCTCGAGGGCGCCGAGCCGCAGCCGGTGTTCGCCGACGACACCCGCACCTGGCGTGTTGCGATTCGTGCGCAGAACCGCGGTGCCGAGCTGCTGCAGGAGGCGACGCTCGTCGGCACGCTCTACGAATGCCCCGATCCCGACGCCGTGCTCGCCGCCTGCACGCCCGTCGATCGCAGCCGTGATCGCCTGCCACTCGATCTCCCGCCCGGCTTCGTCCACCATCTTAGCGTCTATCCCGCGTTCCAACATTCGAGGGCGACGGCGTTCCCGTGCGCGACGTGGCGCGTCTCGCGGATCGTCGCGGACAGCGACGCGGCGGGCTGACGCGTCCGCTCCTGTCGCATTGCCGCGCCACCCACCGCGCATGAACTCGCTCGCGCTCCTCCTCGGCCTTGCGCTCACCGTCTGGCTCGTCGGCACGCTCGGTTGGACCGGCGCGCTGGTGCAGGTGATCGAATTGCGGATGCTCGCTGCGGTTCTGCGCCTGCTGTTCAGGCGCTGAGGGGAGGACGGCGGTGCCGATCGTCGGTCTGGTTATCTTCTTCTTCGCGATGGCTTGGGTGGCGCAGCAGCTCGGCGGCTGGGGCGTCGCCCGTGACACTCTGCCGCGCGCGCTCGCAGGCAAAGTGTCACCCGCGACAAAGCGACGCCGCGGTGCACGCCAGGGATTCACCTTGTGTTCCGGCTGTGCTTGACTCCAACACATGAGCAGCCCCCTCCCGCCGCCCGCCACGCCGCCGCACCCCGTCCCGCCCGGAAACGTCGGCGCGATCCTCGCCGCGCTCGCCGCCGCCTCGACCCGCCCGCGCTACGCCTTTCTCGTGCTCGGCCTGATCGCGGAGGCGGCGCGTGCTGACGGGCATGCCGGTCCCTGG
The DNA here is from genome assembly GCF_042095875.1 of Sphingomonas sp. Classification (GTDB taxonomy): domain Bacteria; phylum Pseudomonadota; class Alphaproteobacteria; order Sphingomonadales; family Sphingomonadaceae; genus Sphingomonas. The sequence continues at coordinate 64,448 of NZ_JBELMJ010000013.1, read as the reverse complement.
GTGCGGGCAGGGGAGGGCGAGCGCCTGGCGCTGCGCGACTGGCTCGCGCGCCAGCTTGTGCCGCTCGCCGCACGCGATCGTCGTCGCGCCGCACTGCGCGCCAAGGTCGCAGCGCGGATCGGCAGCGACGATGATGCCGCGATCGACGAGGCGCTCGCGGCCGAGGCACTCGCGGTCGGCCGCGCCAACGTCAGCCGCGCCGTCTCCGACCTCGTCCGCGCGGGCCTCGTCCGCCGCCACTATGCCGGCCGCGTCACCGACCACGTGAACCGCGGGGGACGGAGACTGGCGGTCTACGCGGTCGAGCCCCCGGTGCTCAACGCGATCCGCTCTCGGCCGGTGCTGGTGTAAAGCCTTACGACAAAGGCGGTCGCGTGCACGTCGGCCGTGGGATCGATCGCTTGCTACTCACCGCCGCCGCGGCTTTGATATCGCGCAAGGCAGGGAGAGCGCATGAACGCGATTGGCAACGTGTTAGGATGGCTGGGGCGCAAGGCGGTGCTCTACGTGGTGCTGGTTGCCGCTATCGCCGCCAGTACCTTTGTCGTTCCCTGGGTTAAGCAGGCTGTCACAGGCGGCCGGGAGGCACAGCTACGCCACAAAACACTTGCTGACGCGAAGAAGACCATCCTCGCCGAACGCGACGCGGCACAGGCTTCGTTTCGTGCTGGCGCGAGGAACCTGAGCGGCCAGACTGTCGCCCAATTGACAAGCCATCGACTCGGTTTGTCCGGCGAGCGTGTGAAACTGAGGCAGCAGGTCGCGGCTGCAAAGCCCATCTGGATGCTGGCAATCACTGACAAGCAAGCCCTGCTGCGCCTCGAACGAGATAAGCTGCGAATATCGTTCATCGACCAAGAGCTTGCGGTGATCGACGCGGCGCTGTCACTACGTGAACGTGACGCCAGCAGCCTTTCCGCGCTCGCGGACCTGCGCACGCAGCAACGCCGGCTGGATGCAGCGATCCGGCAATGCAACGTCGTGATCGGACAAGTCCGCGCGAACGAGCGCGCGTTTCGCTGGCGCGTCGGTGGCAGGTGGATCGAGAGCGCCGAACACAAGCGGCTGGTGCAGGCCGAGACAAGGTGCCGCGCCGGTGTCGAGAGCCTCAGGCGCCGGCGCGATGGCGCGCGCACGCTGGTCGGCACCGCGGCGCAGATGCGACGGGCGGCGACGGCGGCCTATGACCGCGCCGCTGGCGCCACCATCATCGCGGGCCGCGAACTGGCCGCGCAGGTTGAAGAAGCGCGCGTTAAGTTTTCCGGCACTTTTCAGGAAAAGGCGCGCGTTTGGTCCGAGGACTGGCAGATATCGCGGCTGCTCCGCACCGCCGCCATCGCGCTCGCCCTCATCATAGCCACGCCCTTCCTCATCCGCCTGGTCTGCTTCTTCGTCCTTGCGCCGCTCGCCATGCGTCGCACCGCGATCCGCCTCCGCGTGCCCAACGGCCGCGGTATCGCGATCGCGCCCGCGGCGTCGTCCGCCACCTCGGTCGCGGTGCGGCTCGATCCCGGCGAGGAGCTTCTCGTGCGACGGGACTATCTCCAGACCAGCAGTCACGCCGGCGCGAAGCGGACCAAGTGGCTGCTGACGTGGCGCAAGCCCTTCACCAGCATCGCTACCGGCCTCACCTTCCTAACCCGCATCCGTGGTGATGGCGAGGTGACGACCGTCTCCGCGGTGCGCGACGGCCTGGCCGAGGTCACGATCCTGACACTGCCCGAGGGCGCCTCCTGTGTGCTCCAGCCGCGCGCGCTCGCCGCGGTGGCCCAGCCAATCCGGCGGCGGCTGCGCATCACGCATCACTGGCGACTCGGCTCATTAAACGCTTGGCTCACCCTGCAACTGCGCTACCTCGTCTTCCACGGTCCCGCGCGGCTGGTGCTGAAGGGCGGCCGCGGCGTGCGCGTCGAACGCGCCGAGCAGGGGCGCGTCTTCGGACAGGATCAGCTGGTGGGCTTCTCCGCCGACCTCGCCTATTCGGTCACCCGCACCGAGACGTTCTGGCCATATTTCTTCGGCCGCGAGCAGCTGCTTAAGGACCGCGTCATGGCCGGGGAGGGCGTGCTCATCATTGAGGAAGCCCCGCTCACCGCGCGCCGCGGCGAGGTGCGCCGCGGGCTGGAGGGGATGATCGATGCCGGAATGAAGGTGTTCGGGATGTAATCGCGCACCAGCTAGCGCAACAACGGGAGGATGATGATGCGACGGATCGCAACAGGGTTAGCCGCAGCTGCGCTGGTGATGACAAGTGCACCGACGCTTGCGAAGTCCGCCGGAACACTGCCGCCTTCAAAGGCCAAGACGTGGTGCGAACGCGCCGGCGTCGCGGCTATGAGCGTCGGGACTGCGGTGGCCGGCGCGAGCACGCTTGTCGGCACCGCCGGCGTCGCCGCAGTCGCACACAGCAGCGGCGCGGCGATCCTTACCTCGGTCGGTGCAGGCGGCACGGGATATCTGGCCGGCACGCTCGGTGGCGTTGGCGCGACCACGCTCGGCGTGGCTAGCGCGCCCGCCGTGATCGCTGGGGCGGCAACGGTTGGCGTTGCTGGTGTCGGAGCCTACGCCTGGTGTCGATATCGCAAGTGAGGTCGGTTGATTAGCGCCGAATTGTTCCGGCGCGCAGGCCTATCAGCTCCGCTTTGGCAGGGGACGTGGTGCGCCATTGCACGAGCCGCGTCACGAGTCGTTGTCGATCGCGACCCAGCGCACGTGCGATCTCCTGCGCTTCCTCCTCGTCCACTACCAGAAAACTGCGCTCCCCGCCGCCGTGCTTCAGCGCCAGCACGGTGAGCACCACCTGCCACCGCCCGTTGCGATCGACCGTCACCTGCACATCGCCGTGCGTTAGGAAGACGCGCAATGGCAGACGCATGGCGAACGCGGCCAGTGCGGCTTCAAGCTCTCGCCCCTCGTCGCGGTTGGCGACAGCCGATCGCAGCGCGGTGACCCGCTGCCCGAACATGTGTGGCAGCGCGATGTCCTCGCGCGTCGCCGCCAGCGACAACAATGCCTCGCTCACCGCCATCTCGGCCCGCGCGAAGCTGGCAAGGCACCGCCCGCGCCATGCGTTCACCCGTGTAGTCGCATCCTCATGCGCGGCGGCGGCGGGATCGAGTAGGGTGCCGACAGCGACGTTCATACTGGCGTGATAACTCAGATGTCGTTGCCATCAGGTTGCCGTCACTCTCCAGCGTCGATGGTCAGCACGTCAGGCCTGAGTGGGGAGGTGGATTGAGAGTTGAGCAGGAAGGGTGAGGGAAAATCCCTTGAACTCTTGCTCGCCCGTTCACCTCAGCGAGGCTTTGAATGAACTATTACCATTATTCCGGCAGCCGCCGGTCGGAGCTTGATGCCCGCAAGCTCGAGCAGCATGGCGATTTTCGCGTCTTACGCCGCCTTCCAAAACCCTCGGAGATGTGGCTTGCCACGTCGGGCAGAGATGAGCAGGAAACGACGATCGCGGTCGTCGATCTCGAGACAACCGGGCTCGATCCGACACGGCACGATCCGATCGAGCTGGGCATAGCGTTGATGCGCCTGGACGGGACTGGTCTACTCAGCGACGTGACGGGACCGGTGACGATGCTGGAGCAACCTTCGCGCCCGATCCCGCTGGAGGTCGAGACGCTGACGGGCATCGGCGACCGGATGGTCGCGGGACAGCGATTCGACGAGAAGAGCCTGCAGCGCCTTTTCTTGAAGGCCGATGTCATCGTTAGCCACCACGCCGCCTTCGATCGCGGCTTTCTCGTGCGCCGCTTCCCGTGGATCGATCTCCCGTGGGCGTGCTCCGTGAAGGAGCTGGATTGGCGGCGGTTCGGGCTGGAGGGCAAGGCACTCGGACACCTCGTGGCCTCCGCAGGCCATTTCATCGCGGACAGCCACCGCGCCGGCGAGGATTGCTGGGCGCTGACCTGTCTCCTCGCACGGCAGGCGCCCGATGGCCGCACGGTGGCCGCACATCTGCTCGACACGGCGCGTCGGCCGACGTTTCGGCTTATCGCGTGGGACGCGCCATTCTCCACTCGCGACGCGCTCAAGGCGGCGGGCTATCGCTGGAACGTGAAGCAGCGCGTTTGGTGGATTGAGGGTGATGAGGAGAAAATCGGGCATGAAGACGCTTTCGTGCGCTCGTTACACCCGATGCTTCGGCCGGAAACGGTGGTGATCGATTGGTATCGGCGACACGCCGAGTGATGCTCTGCGCGGGGCAGCATTCGCACAGTGAACCTGCACATTTGCGCAGGCGCGGTGCGCAAATGCGCAGATCGCTTCTGCATATGCGTCGATCAAACACGGTTACGGAAAGGTTAAGTTCTGCGCGGATGGGCTGCTGGGATCCCGCGCAAAGAGGGGAATCGACGGGTTTCACGGGTATGCGGGCGCTGAACCGTATGTTCGCGTGATAGGGGGGCGGTGGCCGCACATCTGCTCGACGCGGCGCTATCGCGAAGCAGTGCGTTTGGCGGATCAAGGGTGATGAGGAGAAAATCGGGCATGAAGACGCTTTCCTGCGCTCGTTGGACCCGATGATTCGGCCGGAAACGGTGGTGATCGATCGGTATCAGCGACACGCCGAGTGACGGCCTGCACGTGACTCCGCATTGCATCGTCAACCTGCGCATTTGCGCAGGGGCGGTGCGCAACTGCGCAGGTCGCTGCACATATGCGCTGGCAGACATGGTTATTAAAAAGTTAAATTCTGCGTGAACCGGCCGCCGCGATCTCGCCTCAGGAGGAAAAGCGGCGCGTTTCGCTGGTAGGGATCAGGCCGCTAGAGCTGCTCCAACCGCTGCCACCTGCTGCTTCGGCACGCGGGTGACCGATCGCACGTGAGCAGCAAGGACCACCTCCAGATTATGGACGTAGTTGAACAGCGCGCGCCACGGATGCGTATGACCCATCAGCAACGCGATAGCATGCGGTGCAGTCGCGCCGAGGGAGTCATCGGAACATAGATGGCGGCGCAGTTTGCGACGGCGGGCGATCAGCAGCGGGTCGAAGAATCGATGCAAGCTCGTATCCCCCTCGTCAGGCCACAACACCGCGGCGTAGATGTTCGTCGCGAATGAGTGCCGAAGAGGGAAGAAATTGAATTTGACGCTGGTGACCGCACGTAAGGCATTAACCAGCGCTGGGTCATACGCGCTCTCGAGTTCGGTAACCGAGGCGATCAGTTCTGGGCTCCTGTTCGCACGCTCGAAGCGCTTCATCTCCTCTGGGGTAAGAAGAAGCTGAAGCGGGATGTGCCGTCGGCTCTCGTCGGTCTTCAACCTGCGATAATGCGAATGATTGATCGACAGTGTTGTAACGCCGTGATGCTCGTGGAGATCGGCATCTGATGAGCCAATCCAGCGCAATTCACCGATCCGCAGACCCGCGCGGTAGGACAGCATGGCGGCAACGGCCACCTCCTCGGACGCGCTCTGTGACAGAGTCGCATATTCGTGCGCGCGCAGGCAGCTCGCGATGTGACTGCGATCCGTGCGACGAAGCCGTTTGATCGTCTCACTGGCTTTGTCATGTGCGCCGACGTCGATCAGAAGGGTCGCGAGATCGCTGGCCACATCGCCTCGCCAGGGTGCGCGTTCAGGGAGATGCTGAAAAATTTCGTCAACGCTGAGCAAGTCGAAGGGCTGGTGCTCCCATCGTGCGAAATCGCGTGGAACGAAGTGCTGCCACAGCCGTCCGGCTCGACGCAGAACGATTTCCATATGGTCACCTGGCGGTGACAATCCCCGCTTAGCATTGAGGCTGCCAATCAAGGCGTGCGCAAGCGACCGCTCAAGCGGCGACATGCGATGGTAGAACGGTTGCTCCACAATCGTAGCCGCCTGAGTTCGCGCAATCTTCTTGCTTGTGGCAGTGGTTTTCCGCCCAGGCCAACATCGCTTGAGGAAGTGTTTGAGCTCGGCATAACTGTCACGCCGCTCGTAAGCGCGCCGTCGCGGCCGTTTATCGGGCGCGGGAGTTGGCCTATCCATTGCGGGGTCAAACGTTTCCGCCCGTAATGAGTGATTGCTGAGCTGCGCCTTAGCGGCTGCGTAGAGGATAGGCGGAAGTTTGAAGCGCCAGCGGCGATCTACAGCCGCGCGAAAGGATGTTATTTCTGCTCTTGTCGCTTTGTCGGAAGTCGGCCCGGGCGGCCGAGGATTGAGAAAGCGGAAGTAATCGAACAATGCTTCGTCAATATCGACGTTAACATTAAGATCGGTGAACCCGCGGCGTCGCTGTTCGTCCAACCGCGCCCGAGTTTCTGGATCGATAAACCAACGTTGCTGTGAGGCATAGCTTGTGCGGTCCAGGTCAAGCCAGTCGGGCGTCTTTCGCGCCTTCACCACTGCCGTAGCGGCCGCGGGGACGGCGAACTGCTGATCGGGATTCAGCAACCCGCCATGCCACATGGCGGATGCGAGAATCCTTCCAGCCTGCGCTCTACGCTTATTGTCTGGAAAGAGATCGAAATCCGGAAGGTCTGCGACCTTGTGCGGAACACGTATGTCCTTCCCACCAATTGCCTCGAAGCCGACCGCCTGGATCAAGGGATCGATTGCCTTCTTGAGCGAAGCGCCAACCTTGTCCGGACGCAATCCGGAGTATCTCGACCACACACTGAAACCGTCATGATGATGGCCGAACTGAGCCGCTATTGCGTCGGAGGGCACCATGCCGCCGAGGTTCGAACGCAGCCATTTGCGACCCGATCCGGGCTGAAACGGCCAGTCACAGTGCGCCTTGGCCTCCGTGTGCAGTGTCGAGTGGTTCAGCCGGATGATCTTGCCGTCCTGAAAGTCGACGAACTGAAGGCCTGGCCGAGCAATAATCTCGCGAACCGCACGGGCTGCAACGTCATCGACGCCATCGAATCTCGACGCCAGCCGATCAAGATATCGCTCATACTGCGCAATCTGTTGACGCACTAAGGGGGAGTGAAAAACACCCCTTTCTCCGTCGTGGCCTTCGCCGATCCGGCCCTTCTCCTCTACCCATGCAAATCCGGTTTCCGGATCGATCATGTTGGTGTCAGGCAAGGATTGCTGCCCTCGCTGACCCGTGCCGAAGCTCACCAATGCGAAAGTGTAAATCATCATGGCGATATGTCGCGAACGTGCGATCGGAAGCGGACCAAGGGGAGCCGGAGCGTCGGAGGTCGGCGTGCCTCGAAGTCGCGGATCAATGGCAGGCTGTTGAAGCATCCACCGAAGGTGGGAAACCGCTTTCCTCAGCGAGGTATCGTTCGGACAGTGCCGGTTGCCATGTCTGGCAGTAGTAAGAGCGGCTGGCAGGGTGTTGACCGATAGCCCGCGCAGCGGCGCGACGGCTTTGCTGAAGCTGCTCCACGCGGACTGGGCATCAACGGCATAATAGGCCGATATGGTCTTCGCGACCGTGCGACTTTCCGGAGCGACGATGGAGGCAAAGGCGGGATCTCCCCGGCTCGTGTCACGCAGGCGGCGAAGCAGCCAGCGACGCAACGCAGAGTCTCCCCCCGTCGCTTTTGCAAAGGCTCCTTGGAGCCTCAGAAGCCGCGCAATCTCCTCCGTGAGAAGGTCGCTGGACGAAGCGAATAGCTTACCGCCCATTGGCATCGTTGCTGCGGCACGCGCCGCGGCTCGGGCCAATGCCGATAAGGCGGGCACAAGGATGCTGTTCGGCTCGTCCGCGGATATGTCACGCAGGATGAGAAGCGCCTCCTTCCCATGCAGTGCGATACCCTCCGGCATAGTCCGGACATTGTCGAATGTGCCGACGATGCTGAGGATGGCGTCATACCAATTCTTTGCCTCTCTTCCCGATTGCATGATGAGAAGAAGCATGATGATCGCTTCGAGTTGTCGAGACGACAGTTCCGGATCCGCAAGCCGTGCTTCAAGCATTGCCAGCAGATGCTGCACCTGCGCATCGTCGGGCAGGTCCCACGCCAGCCTCAATGCGCCCGAACGCCGCACGCGACCGCCTTCGGCGCCGCGTGCGTCACTCTCGTCGACCCAGGATTCCATCGGGCTACGGTGAGACGCAGTCCGTCTCTAATTAGTTAAGATTTACAAGTTCCAGCGCGACGGGCCAGCCGCGCCGTCGGGCAGTTACCCCTTTCCAGGGTAGGCCAAGCGTCCGCTGGCCTTCCTGCCCGCTCACCTCACCACGCCAAGAAAGGAGCTTCCCGCGCCGGCAAGCGCGCCGACGTCGCGCGTCCACCGCGCTGACACTAACCGAAACCAGCAACGAAAGGAACACGCCCATGTCGATCCTCTACTACGAACGTCCCTTCAACACCCGATACGTCGTCTGGGAGGCGAGCGGCCGGCAGGCGCCCGAGCTGCTGCGCACGCATCGGACCGCGCGCGCCAGCTGGCTCTACATCACACGGCAGCACGGCATCGACGCCGTCGGGCCGCTGCCCGACTGGTCGCGCCGTGACGACCTGATCGCGACTGGCCGCTGCGGGCCGCAGCGTGCCGCGGACCCGTCGCTTGATGAAGTCGCGCTGTGGACGCAGGCGGACGAGCACGCGCGCACGTTTCGTCCCGACGAGCCGGTCTGCGCGCATGCGGTCGGCTCGCTACCGCAGGGGGGCGACGCGGACAGCTGGCGCAATCTGATCGAGGGGTTCTGCGAGGATCACCTGAGCGCGCAGGGTATGATCACCGACTGGGCGATCCATCATCGTCCGGGGAGCGACGCGGCGCGTGAAATTCTGCCGCACGCCCATCTGCTGATCACGACGCGCGTATATGATCGGGGGCTCGCCGATATCGGCCGGCTTCGCCAGACGTGGCTGCGCACCGACAAGGCGCGCAAGCGTATGGCGGAACGCTGGTGGGCGCACAGCGGCCTGTATCCGCGTCCTTACCTCATGGCGGCGTAAATCAGCGCAGCGCCGCGAGGAAGCTGGTCGGCGTGAGCGACACATGCGCATCGAGCGGCGGGCGGATCGCAAACGCCCGCGGTTCGCGCGCGAAGTTCCACAGCCGCACCAGCTGCCACGCCTCGCGCCGATCTTCCGCCACCGCAATCTCGTTGCGGGTGAGGTGGAAGGGCGTGCGCTCCCAGCCATTGGTCGTCTTCACCTCGAGCAATCGCTCGGCGCCGTCGGCCTCGAAGCTGGCGATGTCGTAGCCCGCACCGTCGCCGTCCTCGTCCGCCACCCAGCGCACCCGGGCGGCCAGATCGTGGCGGCCCGCGGCGGCGAGCGTCGCACGTTCGCTTGCCATCACCCGCGCCTCGCCCGCGCGGCCTAGTGCGCGGTTGCGCGCGTCGCGCTCGGCGACGTCGAACTTCGCGGCGACCGCCATCATCTGCTCCAGCTCGCCCGGCGGCGGCGCGTTGGAGTGCGTCGGCGGCGGCCCGATCCACAAAGGCGCCTCGTCACGCAGCGCGGCTGTCGCGCGGTCGGCGCCCTCACGAAGCACGGACGATCCGGCTCTTGGCAGCCGCGCGACCCAGTCGGGATGCCGCGCCAGCCACCGCGCGACCGCATCGACCAGCGACCACTGGAAATTGAACGCCGGCTTGTAGCCCGTGATCCAGTCCTCCCCCAGGCCCTTGAGCACGGCGGAGATGTTCTGGTGCTTGTATTCGACCGACCCCTCCGCCCGCCCGATCCGCGCCACCAGCGCGCGCCGATGCGCCGCCTTGCTATAGGCCCGTCCCACCGCGTCGTCGGCCAGCATCGCGAAGTAATCCGCCACGATCGCGTCGTTCTCGGCGTCGGACCAGGGAAGGGACATCGCGGCAGACTGACGTGGCGGACGTCAATCGGCAAGCCACTGCCACGCCGAGGGCATCACGTTAAATTCACGATTTCCGGAGAGATCGGCAGGTGTCGGAAAGCACTAGAGGAAAAGCAAGGATGATCGTTGACGATCAATATCAGTATGCCGAGGCTGCGCTACTATCCCGCTCGCGCGCAGTTCTGGCGCACTTCCGGATGGTCAACGGCACGACTGCCGCCGAAGCGGTGACGGCAGCGCTGCTGGCGGACGCAAAGGCGAAGAAGGCAGCAGCCAACGCGCTCGCTCAGCACAGTGACGACGTTCTGCGTCACATCTATTTCGAACTGGACTATGCGCTCGGCAGCAAAGGATCGGTCGAGGTGACGCTTCCCTTAGGCACCGTCGCGAAGTCGGCCGACTTCGGAAGCATCGAGATCGCACGACAGTTATACGTGCTGGATGCGGGACGGGCAGGACTCCACCACCTCGAAAGCACGCGCCGCGACGCGCACGGGCCAAACCTCGAACGTCTGCACGATCGTATCGCGCGCAAGACGAAGCGGCTGGCATGTCGTCGCATCGGCCTCCCCGCGGCCATCACCTTATACGAAGAGGATGAAAAACAGCTGCTGCGCTTCCCCCCATTTGCCCCCGCAGGCGGTGTGACGCTCCAGTGCTCGGCGTCGAGAACGGGTGCCGATCGCTTCTGCGCGGCGAGCGGTGCGCAAATCGATGCGATGGCTGACCAGCTGATCGAAGGCATGCGTATACTTTGGACGCACCGAGAGGAAATCGCGAGGTCGTCGGCCGCAATCAGGTGCGCGGCTGAAGCGGGCATCCTGAAAGATTTCGGCGAGAAAACGGACGTCGCGCTTGCAGGCATTGCCGTGGAGCGCGATCCTATTTTCCCTGATCGGCTCCCCTTCTTCGAGCTCGAGTTTGTGGCGCCAGATGAGTCCCTGCGAATGGGCCGGGTGTCGCAGTGTCTGCCTAGGCACACTGACATTGCACAAGGTCTCTCCCCGGGTTTGATGGCAGAGGATCGTCTGGCGCGGCGTCAGGAACTTCTCGCAAAAGGCGCCGACGGTGAGATAGACGATCTCGCTTTGGCGGTTGCCCGCATTGCACCGGACGGCATTGCGGCAGTTCTGAAATCACTTTCAACGGAGCAGCAAACCCGAGTGGTCATCCCGATGCGGGATGGCCCGCTCTATGCATCGCTCTTCTGGTGCGATGGCGTCATTAAGGTCGACGTTGGGCACGCCGGGCGCCTTTACGTCTATGCGAACACGGTTGAGCTTCCGGAGGCACGACTTCCCGACACGGTGGCCGCGGCGCTTGTGGGCAAGCGTCTCGACGCCGTGGCCGAACTGCCCTTTTGCTGCCCCTCGCCAATCGCGGAGGTGCGTCAATCGAACGTCAACGGATTGCAGCTGAAACTGGATGTCGGGCGCTGGTTGGTGGACACGCGTGGCGGCACGGTCTGGCAGCATGCGGCTTAGCGAGGTTGCAAACAGGACCGTGTGCAAGGAGGGTGAGTGATCGCTTACGCGTAATCGGGTAACCGATCAGCATCGTTATCGTGCACCCAGCCCAGCGTCGCTAACAGCGCATCTCGGGCGAGCTTCTCGGCAAGACCACGTGTGTCGCTCCAGTCGCTTCCGAACTGATCATTCGAGCCGTGGAGAGTGGTGCTGCGTCCTCGCCCGTATATCTGACGCACGATCTGTTTGAGCGTTTTACCGCGTTGGGTCACAGGACCATGCACCGGGATGCCGAGGCGCTCGGAAAGCATGTTCATGATGCTGTGATCTTTGCCGCTTCCCCCCGCCAGCGTGTCCAACACCGCACCGAACTTCGCCGTGGCCATAAGGGCCGTGTCGGAAACGATCGCCTCGTGCATCCACCACAAGGCTAGAAATACCGCGCGATCGATGGCGTCACGCTCGTGCGGAAGGCGACCGCTCGCGAACGCCGTAAGAGCCTTGCCTGCTGGTTGGCGCAACCAATCGGCTTCCTGCCAAATCTGATCCATCCGATCGCTTGTCCATGTCGTGCCGGGCATACGCCTGGAGCGACCATGATAGGTCATCACGATATCGCTATCGCGCGTTGCCAAGAAGGTAGCGTTCCAATGCTTGCCGTCGACGAGCAAGCCGAATCCCTCGATTGCCGTCGAGGGCCGCTCCCATAGCAGGCTATGGGCGCACAGAGCCAAGCGGGCACTCAGCAGCGCCTTTTGCTCCCCTACGGTCCCGGACATATTCGCAACCGTTACAGTGCAGACGTCAGGACACTCACCGACGGTCTTCAGAACAGTCCATTCTACTTCCTCGCTGCGCCCTGCCTTTCTCTTGCGCGGACGCTTGCCTTGCCAGGAGCGTCGCACGCGGCGAGCGGCGACGGCATCAATGGTATTGAGATGCTCCAGCTCCGCCAGCCAGTCTTCTCTTGGAATTATGCGAACGGGGCCAAGCTCGATCAGGTTTTGCTGATCACGAACGAGCCACGCACCGAAATGGAAGGTGCGCGCGCCCGCCAACGCCTCTATATCTTGCTCGAGCGCCGTGGTTACGCGCTGATGTAGCGCTTTCGCTGCTGCCTCTACGGCAACGTCGCTACGCTCTGGCCATGCGTTGCCGAAGGCGGCGCGAACGAGGGCATCTCGATCCTTGCCGTTGAGTGCCTCGGCGAGACCTATTTGCCGCTGCTCCCATGCGATGCCGAACTCCCGTATTGCGGTTGCGACCCGCTCGGAAACCAGCCGGCCGTTGATCAGTGTCGGCAACTTGTCGTGCGGGAGTGAGACGTTCGCTTGTAAGCCGACGATCACTTGCGAACAGAGTTCGATCTCCCGGGCTATGCCAGCATGCACGTGTTCTTTGGCGCCATGATCGGTCATCACACCGCCATCAGCAGCACCGGCGCCTCTTCCTCCGCCCGCGCCACGCCCAGCCATTCGCGCGGGTGCAACCCCTTGGTCTCCAGCGCTAGCAGCGGTGCGGCGCGCGTTGCCGCCACTGCCTCGCGCGCGCGCAGTCCTGCCGCCAGCGTGCGTGCCTCGGCACTCGAGCGAGCGAGCGCGCGGCCCGTGTCCTCGCTGCCTGGCGCGCGCTGCCACTCGGGCGTGGCCAGCCACGCTCGTGCCAGATCCGCCGCGCCGATCGCGCCGGTCAGCCGCTCCAGCCGCGCCGCATCGTCGCGCGCGACGCTGATCGCCGCCGCGCTCTCGCCCGACAGCGCCAGCGCGCCGACGCGCAGCCCCGATGCCATCGCGCTCGCATCGAGCAGCGGCGCCGCCTCCGCCACCGCGTCGGGCCGCGCATCGAGCAGCCGCCGCGCGCGCCCGCTGAAGAAGTTGCCGAGCGTGTCCGCCTCGTCGGCGTCGCGGTGCCAGCCGCTCTCGGCCTTGTCGGTGCTCATCGCCCAGCGCGAATCGATCCGGTGCGCAAGGCCGCGCAGCGCGTCGATCATGTCGTCGATCCGCTCTGTTCGGTCGCGCGCGAACTCGTCGAGCAGCCGGTCGAGCTTCACCCCCAGCCCGCGCACCTCGTCGCGCACCCCGTCGATCTTCGCGTTCATCACCGCGAAGCCCACCACCGACACCCCGATCCCCGCCGCGCCCAGCGCCAGGTTCGCGATCTGCAGCTGGTTGAGCGTCGCGATCCCCTGCTGCACCACCGAGATACCGCTCTTGATCTGTTCGTTCTGGACGATCTGGATGCCCTGGCCGACCAGCTTGAGCGGCGCGAGCGGTCCGCTGCCCGCCAACGAGACGATCCTCGACAGTCCGCTCGTTTCCTGAAGGAAGCCGGCGATCTGGCCGTTGGCGTGGCGCAGGACGGAGCCGTAGAGCTTCACGTCGCCATTGTCATAGGCTGCCTGGAGCAGGGGCGGCACGGTGCGCAGGAACAGGTCGGCGATCATCGAAGCATCTCCCTGGCGTCACGTGCCGTGCGATCAATCATGTCGAGCAGCTGCGTCAGATACGGTCGCGTCTCGCTCTCCGCGGCGGCCGGCCCAAACCACACCCGTGTCAGCTCCGCGCGCGCGGCGGCGCGCACCCGCTCGTGCGCGCCGCTGCGCTCGCCGATCTCGCGCCCGATTCGCGCGCTCACCTGCTCCGCACCCTGCCGCACCAGGTCGGGCACCGCCCGGGCGGCTACCTCGCTTCCGCGGTCCAGCGTCTCGCCGATCGCCTCGAACGAGCCGCGCAGCCACGCCGGCGCGCGCCAGCCTGCAGGCGGCGGCGCGTCGTCCTGCGGCAGCATCGGCCGCTCGCTCATCGCGGCGAATCGCAGCGCCAGCGGCTCCACCCGCGCGTCCACCTGCCGCAACGCGCGCGCCTGCGTCGTGAACCACTGATCCGCCGTCGCGCCGACGAGGTCGCACATCGCGGGCCGCGCGATCGCGCGCGCGGTCGCGTCGGCGTTCATCATCGCCTCGGCATTGGTGATCGCGTCGAGCCGGACCTCCAGCGCCTGCATCGCTGCCGCCGCCGCCTTATGCACCAACGCCATCGCGCTCAGCGTCGCCTCGTCGCGCCACGCCATGATGGCGGCACGGCTTGCTCCCGTCTCGATCGTCGCTACGCTCACGCATCACAGGCTGGCAGGGGAGCCGCGGGGGTGTCCAGCAGGAAAGATCACGCACGACCGTTCCTGTCGCGTGGATGCGGCAAAGTGGCTGCGTGATCCGTCTTCTCGTCGCTCTGATCGAATTTCTGCCGCTGGTGCTGGCGTTGCTGTGGCGGCTGCGTTGGGTAGCGCAGCGGGTCGCCGCCGCGATGGCGCGCGGGCTTGTGCTGTTGGTCCGCCTCGCGCTGGCGGCACTGACCGCGACGGGGTGCGGTGTTGCGACCTACTCGGTGCTAACCACCGATGAGCACACCGCGCTCCCGCTCGCCGCCGGGTTCGCCGTGGCACTGGCGGCCGGCGCGGCGACCTTGTGGTGCACGCGATCCTGGGGCGTAGAGGTGGACGCGCTGGAGATGTTTGGACGTCCGCCGGTGCCGCAGTCCCGGCCACGACCCGTCATCGCTCCCGCCGCGCCGCCGCCGCAGTGCGCCGATCCCGCGTCGCCCGATGGCGAGGAGACGGGCGAGGCGCGATCGACTGCTGCATCGCCGGCCCTCCTCACCCCCGTGCTGCGCGATCGCCTCACCACCACCGAAGCCGCGCTTGCCCATGCCGCGCGCGATGCCATCGGGGTGCCCGCCGCCGACTGGCTCACCTTTTGGCGCCGCCGCGTCCCCGATCTGATCGCGAGCGCGCAGGATGTATGGGACGACGCCGATGCCGCGGAAAGGCCCGCGGTCGCGGCCGATCTCACCGCCAGCCTTGAGGCGATCATCGCCGAAGCCGACGTGCGCCTCGCCGCCATCCGCAAGGTGCGCCGTGACCTGTTCACCACCCGCACCAACCACGCCCGGGCGCGGGTGCGGGAGGGGTAGGCGGCACGCGGGCTGCTTGTCGTCCCGTAAGCTGCGACTTGTGACGTCCGGCCCGGGCCGACACAGCTGCGCCCATCTCAGCGCATCGTCACATCCACCCCGGCAAGTGTCGGCTCGTTCCCGCGCGCCCACGTCTCGATCTCTGTTCTTGCAATGGCAGTCGACGACGGCGCCGCACCGCGTAGGTAGAGCGCCAGGCGCGGGATACCGGTGCAGGAGCGCCGCGGATTGGTTGACGCGCCGCAGCCGAAATGGAGGATGCCGACCGCGACGATCCGCCCCGCCGGTGTCAGCACCACCGCGCCTTTCTCCGCGCAGCTGTGCGCCCGGCACGCCGTGAACATCCACGATCGGTCCGCGAGCCGCACCGGATCGTCCGGCGGCCCGCCGAGCACCTCCTGCGCCTGGTCGAACACGGGCCGATTGCGATTGAGATAGCTTGCCGTGCCATCACCCAGAAAGGCATGGAGGTCGCGCGTGAACGCCCTGCTCCAGATCAGCGAGTTGGTCGTGTCACAGGCGTCGAGCCGTGCGGGCGCGCAATCGCGTGGCGGGGCGGGCGATACCGCCACCGCCGTGGCAATCAGGAGCGACAACACCTTATTGTGGCCGCGTCGGGGTGGCGGTCAGCGTCGGTTGCCGGACGCCCGTCTGTGCTGCGGCAGCCGTCGCCGGACGCGCATTGCCCAGTCGGTTCGCGATCCGACCCATGCCTTCGCGCAGCATCGTGCCGTCGTCGGTGACGAAGCTGGCAAGGCGATCCATGCCGTCGTCGTTCACCTCGAAATAGGGCGCCTCGGGAAAGCCGATGTGCGAGGCGATCAGCACCTGCGGAAACTCCGACCGCTCGGTGTTGTAGGTCTTAACCGCTTGGTTGTATCGGCTGCGCGCCGCCAGGATCTGGTCCTCGATCGCATCCAGCTGCCCCATCAGCTTCTGATAGGCCTGATTTGCCTTCAGATCGGGGTAATGCGTCGCGAGCGTGCGGATCTCGCTCACCATATGCCCGATGGCGCCGTCCGTGCGCGCGGGACTGCCGTCATTCGCCAGCTCACCCAGCGTGAAGTGCGACAGCTTTTCATGCTCGCCATATTGCGACGCGATGTCGGACAGCCGCTGCGCGATATCGACGCGCTTCTTCACCGTCGCGGTGATGTCGGCGCGTGCCTGCTTCACCTCCTCACTCGACAGACGCAGGCGATTGTAGGTCTTGATCGCAAAGACGCCAAGCCCGACCAGCGCCAGAAGAATGATGATGCTCATGGCCGTGAAATTCTCCCTGTAGGGCCGCGATTCACGCAGCCTCGCACCGGAAACTTGTGAACTCGGAAGGAAACTCGGTTAAGGCGCAGAAGAACTTTGCCGCTCAGGAAACCACGTCCGACAGCACCGGTCGCAGCGGCAGCATCGCGCGCAGATCATCGGGCGTCATGTAGCGCCCGCGCATCAGCGGAACAGGCACAGCGCGCGTTCGCGGCCGCACCTGGACGCCGGCCCGCCACAACGATCGCCAGACAAGCTCGGTGCAATAGAGCGCACGCGCGTCCGCGAGATCGAAGGCGTCATCAAATGGCACCTGCCGCGCCGCAAAACCGCGTGCGGCCCTCACCATTCGCACCAACGTCGCATCGGGCACGGCGAGGCGCTGCACCGCGATACGCTCCGCCTCCGCCGGGGCTGCGAAGCGCGCAACGGACTCCCGCACGACGCGGCCGCCGTGCCCGTCCTCCGGGGGAGCGGCATGGATCACAAACACGCGCCCGCGCGCATCCATGTCGATGATGCCGACGTGCGTCCAGCCGGAGAGCGATGTTGCGCGCACCGCGTCGGCACGCCAACCGCGCCCGGCACGGAACACCAGGTCGCCCGTGCGCGCCTGCGCCTGCAATGCCGCGATTGCCGCCGGGGGCAGCGTCGGCGCGTCGGCCGGCGGCACGCCGCCACCATCGGGCGCTGCGCCGCCACCGAGCAGCGCCACGAGGCAGAGCATCACATGGTGACGAACCACGTCCCGTCGACCTTGCGCATCTTCATCGTGTTGATCTGGTCCGGCGACTTGGTGAACGTCTCGCGCACAACCACAGTGGCATAATCGCCATCGACCTTGCTGTTGTCGGCCGACACACCCTTCAGCTCGCCCTTCGCGGCGGTCTTCTTCTGCGCGCTGCCTATCCCCGCGGCGAGCTTGGGGCCGCCCATCTGGCGCAGGGTCGGGTCCAGATGGTCCAGCGCCTCCGCGGTGCGTCCCTCGTCTGCCGCCTTCACGAAGGCGACGGCGCTGTCCTCCGCGGCATTGCTGCACGCGGCGAGCGGCGCGGCGAGCACCAGAATGGCGGCGGCGTAGTGAAGTCTCATGCGATCATCCCTATTGTGTCCGGCACGCGCGAGAGCCACGGCGTGCCATTGCTGTGCTGAATGAACCCGCGGGTCAGAGCCGCGCACGCTGCATCGGCGCCACCCGATCAACTTCGGTGGCGAGCAGCGCCGCCTGCAGCTTGCCGCTGACGTTTTCGTCCGACAGTTCGAGATACGGCGTCGCGGGACCCGCGGTATAAATCATGAACGGAAAGTCTCCGCCGATGATCCGCTCGGCGCAGTCCACCGTTCCGCCATTGCACCAGTAATACCACATCATGCCCGTCTGGGCGTCGGTCGACGGGCCATATTTTTCACGGATCGCCTGCGCGAATGAGGCGCGGGTGATGCGGCGATCGTCGATCGTGGTGTAGATGTAGGAGGCGACCGGACCGGCCGGCATCTGCACGAACCGGACCGACATGCGCTGGCCCGATGCATTGTGCGCGGTGATCTCGCCGATACCTTCTTCGTGGAAGGAGGCGTGCAGCGCAGGATTGCGGCTCGCCGCCTTCTGCATCACCATCTGTTCGAAGGTGAAGTGCTTCGTTGTCCCGTCCACGTCGTAGCCGGCGGTCGCCAGCGCGCTGCGCACCGCGGTCGGCGTCATCCCCAGCCGCACGCCCGCCACGTCGGTGCGCGCGATCGAGCCGAAGGCCGGAGCCGCCGAGACACGGTGTCCCGACGCATTCACGGGCGGGCGCCCGTCGCTCGCCACACCGGCGGTGCTGCCCGTCATCGCCGACAGCTTCCGGGACAGGCCATCCAGTATCTTGCCGAACGATTGCGCCTGCGCCCCTGCCGGCGCGCAGGCCAGTGCGATTGTGGCGATCAGAGTTGCCTTCTTCATCACGCTTCCCCTCTTCAGAATGTCGCGCGCCAGCCGGCAAGTGCGGAGACGCTGCCGTCATCGGCGTCGCTTGCTACGCCCATGCGCAGGCTGGAGCGCACCCCGCCCGTGGCGTAACCCGCGCTCAGCTGCACGCGGCGCCGGCCCGCGAGGCTCGCGGACGTGGTGGAGTAGGTCAGCCGCTGCAACGCAAGATCGTAGCCGCTGCCAAAGGTCAGCCGGGCCGCGCCGGCCTCGATCGCCAGCGGCTGCGCGATGCCCAGCGTCACCCGGCCGTGCAGCATGTCGCGTCCCGCCTGCACACCGAACCGCGATCCCAGCAGCGGCGTCGCGCCGGTGACCAAGCTGGCGCGCGCGATCTTCAACCGCGTGATCCCCGCCGATCCGTAGAGCTCCAGCGTCCAGCCGAGCCCGCCGCCGACAACGCGGTGCGCCTCGAGCAAAGCGGTGGTCGCCCCGCTGCCCAGCCGCAGCGCGCCAGCGCCGGTCGGCATGCCCAGGAACGTGCCGTCCTCGTCGATCAACGACAAGCAGAGGTCGGACGCGCCCTTCGCCCAGCCCAGCGTCGCCGCCGATGCGCGTGCGCCGTCATAACCGCCGAACGACAGGGTCGCGCTGATCCGCGATCCATCGCCGCGGTAGCGGTCGATGCCGAACGAATTGCTCGCCAACGGCGCGTAGGCGAGCACGCCATCGGACAGGGCGGCCAGCCCCATCACGTCGGACTGCGACGCATCCGTGCGGTTCCACGCCGCGCGCGCGCTCCAGCCGCCGCCGATGAACGCCACATTCCCCGCGGTCGCGCGGGTGCGCACGTCGCCCGCGTCGGGCCCGACCCGCGTCGAGGTATAGCCCAGCGTGCTCGAGAACGCGCCGGCGGTCAGATAGGCGCCGGCGTTCATGTCCTCCACCCGGCGGCGCAGCCAGTGTCCGCGCCGCACCTGCGGCTGCACCACCAGCCCCGCGACCGACCCGCGGAAGTCGCGCCCGAAGTCGTCGAGCACGGTGACGCTCGACAATGCGGTCTGGATCGCCCCGATGCCGACCTGCGCCGGCACCGCCATAACCGCGCCGTCGATGCTGCCGCTCGCCACGCCGTTCGACAGCGTCGGATTGACCGGCGACAGCGCCGCCTTGAAGTCGACCAGGCCGTGGCCGAAGATCGGATCGACTCCGGGTGCACCCAGATCCTTGGCCGTGTTTAGGATGATATCGCCGGCATCCTGTCCGGTCAGCTGCGGCCACTTCGACAGGATCGTGGCGGCAAGCGCGCTCACCACCGGCGCGGCGGAGCTGGTGCCGCCGAAGACGATGGTGCTTCCGTTGACTCCAGTCGTAACGTTCTGTCCGGGCGCGACGACATAGCGATCCATTGCCGTGCCCGCGCGGTTGGAATAGGCCTCAAGCTGGTAGACGCCGGTGATCGCAGGGCTCAGCGCGCCAACAAACAGGATCGATCGCCTGTTGCGATCAGTAAGCTCACTGGCGTCCCCTGGGCTGTCGCCCGTCTCGTTTCCCGCTGACGAAACGAACAGCGCACGTGATTTGGCGAAATCGTCGAGAACGATCGCCATATAGGCACCCCCGCCGCTACCTAGCGAGTGATTGACCAACTTGATGCCGTTCGCCGCGGCATAGTCGAGTGCCTCCACGACGTGGGTCAGGGTCTCCTTCTTCGCGTCGGCATCCCAGTCAGCGATGCGCAGCACCGCGATCATGGCATTGGGCGCGTAGCCCATCGGCCCATTGCCGTTACGATTGCCCGCGATGATGTTGGCGACGGCGGTGCCGTGGTCCGACTGACTGCTGCCCAGCTCGTCCCGCTTCGTCTTGACGCCACCTGCGGTGACGTAGCCGAAGTCCTTCGACAACGGGCTGATCCGTCCGGTCAGCTCGCCGGCAACGTCGAGCGCACCATCGTCGATCACCGCGACCGTGACACCCTGTCCGGTGTGCCCGCTGTCAAGCGCGTAGAGCGCGTTCACGAACTCGTTCGCGCCATAGTTGCGGCGAAACTCGGCCGTATCATTGCCCGATCGGATCGGCTGCATCGTCGACGGCGTGATGAGGTAGCCCGCCGGCGGCGGCAGCGCCGCACACGGGTTGGTGAGGGTGCACGGCGCGGGCGTGGGTGTGGGAGTTGGGGTTGGCGAGGGTGTTGGATTGGGCGTCGGGGTAGGGGTAGGCATCGGAGCAGGCGCGGGCGTCGGCGCGGGGCTCGGAGCCGGAGAAGGGATTGGTGACGGTGTTGGGCTTGGAGTGGGTGCGGGCGCCGGCGTCGGACTCGGTGACGGAGCCGGCCCGGGTGCTGGCGCCGGACTAGGCGAAGGTGAGGGCGCGGGCGCACCCCCACTGCCACTACCCACCGCGATCGACCCGGCTGAGTTCACCGCCTGCGATCCCGCGCCGCCGCAAGCACTCAGCGCGCATGTCGCGACGCCGCACATCAGAACGTTAAATCTTCCCCGCATCCTTTCGGGTTATGCTGTCGCGAGCTAAGAACGCGTTCTCACCGATGCTTTACAGGTAGTTACAAGCCAAGGGCTCTGGTCCGTCGAATGCACCGGCTCGCCCCTGCCGTGTCAGTCACCAACGAAATGCGCCCGCATCGCGTCGCCGCGCTGGAACACGAAATAGACGTTCACCTCGGGCTGGTTGATCATCACCGCGTGCGGCCCGGCCGCAAGCAGCGCCTGGTCACACCACGGCTTGTCGAATCGTGCGATCAGCCGCGGCGGCTTGACTCGTGCGCCGTAGGTGACGCGCAGCCCGCCGCGTCGCTCGTCGGTCACCATCTCGATCACGTCGGCGCGGCCGTCCCGGTCGAGATCGGTGCGTGCCATGCGGCGGAAGTGGTAGCCAACCGGGGCGTAGTAGCCCGAACATTCCCGCATCTCGGCGTCCGTGATCGGCCGCCAACCCCGCACGCTCGCGACCGCACCGGAAACGCGCGACGGGAGCGGTTCACTCGGACCGGTCGAAATATCACCGCGGACGCGTCGCGCCATCCGCTCGGCATCGGCGTCCATGCTCGACTGGTGCATGTCCGACGGCCCCGGCCGCCACTCCGCCGCATCCTGCACCAGCAAGCCAAGAGCCATCACCAGCATCGTCATCTCCCTACGTGTCCGGACCTTGATGCCGACGAGCGGCTTGCCAAATGGCGAGCAAACATGGTTGCCGAACCCGATGCCGCACTAGCGATAATGTCCGCTATCACTACTACGCTTGCCAGAGTGGAGCGGGTAGGGCAGTTTGCGTGCGCGACCATGACGACGTTACCAATCCCGCTCTCCACGCCCGTCCCGCTCGACGCCGCCGTGCTGGATGCCGCGCGCCGCGCGATGAGCGACAACAGCTGGCGCGCGCTCCGCGCCGACCTGCGCGTGTTCGGCCAATGGACGGACGCGCGCGGCCTCGCCGTGCTACCCGCGCTCCCTGCCACGGTCGCCGCGTTCCTGCGCGAGCAGGCCGAAGCGGGTAAGAAAGCCGCGACGCTCGCGCGCTACACCGCCTCGATCGCGCGGCTCCACGCGCTCGCCGATCAGCCGGATCCGACCCGCGCCGAGCTCGTCCGCCTCGAACTAAAGGCGCAGCGCCGCGCGCTTGGCGTTCGGCAGCGCCAGGCGCGCGGGCTTCGCTTCCGCGGCGAGGTCGCCGATCCGCTCGCCGCCGCGGGCCCGGTCGGCGTCTGCGTCGAGGCGATGCTCGCCGGCGCCGGGGATTGCCTCGCCGGCACCCGCAACCGCGCGCTCCTCAGCCTCGCCTTCGACACCGGGTTGCGCCGGTCCGAAGTCGTTGCCGCGCGCTGGCCCCACGTCGAGCGCGGCAGCGCGGGCGGCGGCCGCCTGTTCGTGCCCCGCTCCAAGGCCGATCAGGAGGGAGCCGGCGCCTACGCCTATCTCTCCGTGCGGACGATGGCTGCGCTCGAGGCGTGGCGCGCGGCGTGCGGCAGCCCCTGCGACGGCCTGATCTTCCGCCGCCTCCACCGCACCCGCGACAAGACGGGCGCGGAGGTGTGGAGCATCGGCGCCGCCCTCTCTGCGCAATCGGTGACGCTCGTCTACCGAGCGCTGCTCGACGAGGCGCACGCGGCGGGGCTGCTCGGCGCGCTCGAAGCCGCCGATTTCGACGCCTGGCGCCGCACACTCACCGCCCACTCCACCCGTGTCGGCCTGACGCAGGACCTGTTCGCCAGCGGCCAGGACCTCGCCGGCATCATGCACGCGCTGCGCTGGAAAAGCCCCGCGCAGCCCGCACGCTACGCCGCCGCGCTAGCGGTGGAGGCGAATGCGGCGGCGAAGGTAGTGGGAAAGCTGTGACGATAGCAGCGATCAGTTGATCGTCACGTGCACCGTGCACTCCTTGTCGGTCCGCATCACTCCGTCGACGCCGTTCGAAACATCCCAGATGATTTCCTTGCCCGCCGCCGTCTGCGCACGCACCGTTCGATCATGAAAGCTCCGGCTCTGACGCCGCGATAGTTGGATCAAGCGTAGGTCAGGGCCGTCCGGCTGCGCAGTGCGCCACCGTTGCTGCAGATCGTCATATTGGTGCGACGATGTCTCGGCCGCGTAGCGATCGACACTCTCGGCATCGAAGCTGATGACGCTGATCGTCTTCACCTGCCGTGCCGAGTTGGTCAGCACCGTCATGAAGTCGACGAGGAACTGCCGATTGCGCCCGTCCGCACAGCCGTAGGGATCGCGGATCGCGAGTTCCGTCACCTGCTCACCGGCAAGCGGCTTCTCGAAGATGTCGAGGTTGCGCTGCACGCGTGGGAGAAAGGCGACGCGCGTCGGCCAGTCGCGTGGCGGCGCCGCGATTGAGGGCGAGGCTCTTGCCGTCAGGACCGGACGCGACGGCATCGATGACGGCGTTGGCAAGCCAGCGGCGGTCGATCCGTCTGAAGCGGATCTCTTGTCGCCGCCGTCCGCACTGCCCAGCACGTCCTCGAACAGCGAGGCGGCGTCGCTTTCGTCTGAGCCCGGTAGCAGCAGGCCTCGGCTCAATTCACGCTTGCGCCGCATCAGGGCATCTAGCTTCAGATCGAAACTGGACGGCCGAGTGGCGGGCTCCGGATGAACCGACTGCGGCAGGTAGACGTGGACATCCTTCGTCTGTCCAATGCGAAAGGCGCGGTCGGTCGCCTGGTCCTCCACCGCCGGATTCCACCAGCGGGACAGGTGGATGACGTGGTTTGCCGCCGTCAGGGTAATACCTACGCCGCCCGCCTTTGGAGATAGGATCATGACGTCAAATCCCGAGCGGCGGTGCTGGAATGCGTCCACCGCCGCTTGTCGCGCCTCGCCTGCGACGCCGCCGTGGATGCGCGCGACATCGTGATCGAGCGCATAGCGTCGGCGAAGCTCGACCGCGAGAAGCGCCTGCATCGCGAGACTCTCACAAAAGATCAGCGCCTTCTCACCCGCGACATGGATACGGTCCAGCACCGCGAGGGTTGCGCGCAGTCGGGCCGAGTCGTCCCAATAGCTTGTGCCCGCCTGCTCTGGTGCGACCGGGTGGAGCGATACGCCCCGCAGCCCATGCAGGATCTCCAGCATGTGCCCCGGCTTCCCCGTTCCGCGCAGCGCTAGGGCGCGCTGGATCACCTTGTCATAAGCCGCGACCTGTGCCGCCGGCATGTCGACCGGCATTGCCACGATGTGCTTCGCCGGCAAGCTGTCGAGACAATCGTCCTTCATTCGCCGCAGCAGAAGTGCGGGCCTTGCGTCATGCGGCTCGGTAAGCAGGTCGTGCAGCGTGCGAAGCCGGTCAGATTCGCTCGCCGGATAGCTCTGCTCAAAAGCCTTGCTCGATCCGAGCAGGCCCGGGTGCACGACGTCGTAGACGGACCATAGGTCCTGTAACCGGTTCTCCACTGGCGTGCCCGTCATCGCCAGCTGAAAGCGGGCATTCAGCGTCTTTGCGGCGCGCGTCATCTGACTCGCGGGGTTCTTCAGCTTCTGCGCTTCGTCGTAGAGGATCGCGGCGAACGGCACGCGCGCGAAGCTCAGGTGATAATCGCGCATCGTCTCGAACGTGGTCAGCACGATGCCAGCCTGGCTCCAGCCGTCGACATCGATCCCCGCGCTGCCACTCTCGATATCGCGCACGCCTTGGCCGCGCATCCGCTGAAGGTTCGATCCATAGGCCTCGATCACGGGGCCGAGTGCAGCCGGGGCGAGATGCCGCTCGATCTCGGCGCGCCAGTTCGCGAGAAGGCCGGTCGGGGCGATGATCAGCACTGGCTTTGGCTGCGCCTCCTGTTCGCGCAGCCACGCGAGAAACGCCAGAGCTTGAAACGTTTTGCCCAGTCCCATGTCGTCGGCAAGCATCGCGCCCGGCATGCCGCTGCGCCAGCATGCGACGAGCCAATTGAAGCCGTCCATCTGATGCGGCTTGGGCGACGAGCGCACCGTCGCAGGAAAGGGCGGCGGCGGGGCAGCCTTGACCGGAGCCTGCTTTGCCAGCGGCGCGTAGGCGACATCCTCCAGATTGTCGCGCACCTGCAGGAAATATCGATTGGTGCTCGGCAATTCGACGTCGTCTGCCGCGTCCTGTTCGCCGGCCTCGTGTTCGGCCGCGGATGACATCAGGTCGTGCAGATCGGTCAGCGCCGATCGCGCTTGTTCGGTCGCGGGCAGCTCGGTGCCGTCAAAGAAGAAAGTTGAGCGGTCCTCGCGCACGGCCTGCTCGACCGCATCCAGCGCGTCGGCGACGCGTTCCGGTGCGATCTCGATACTCTGCGCGTCTGGTGGGTCGCCGATCCGCAACCCAAAGGCTTCCGGCAGCCAGCTGTTGGGCTTGGGCTTGATCCACGGCAGCACGGGCTTGCGCCAAAGGTCGATGCCCGAAACACGATCGGAGAATTGCTGGGTTTCGATGAACAGCGATGGCGCGTTATCGGTCGAACTATCACTTCCTAGCGCTTCAGCAAGACGGCGCTGCGGGCTGCGCGCGAATGCGCGACGTGCCTCGGCCCCACCAGCCTGCGCTTCGCGCACGACACTCAGCGCGCGCTGCAAGCCAGGATCCAAAAACAGGATTGATCCGTCGTCGAGGAGATATGCGCCGCGCCGTCCATCGCCGCTGCGAAAGCGGCGCGCGAACGCCGCCTGCTGGGCAGGAGGAAGCAGGCTATCCGCTGTCTCGTCAATGATCGTGCCGTCCTCGGCCTCGCGAACCCGCTCGGGGCTGAACACAACAGGATCGAAGTCGAAACCGTTCGCGTCCGGCTTAAGTGCCAGCGAAAAGCCGGTCGCGTAGCTTAGCCGCAGCCGTTCGATGAAGCCATCGGCGCGCACATGCGCGCGATTCTTGTCGCCGATCGCCTGTCGCAAGGCAGCGAGCGCCGCCTGCCGCTCCGCGTCATCACCCACCCGATTTAGCCCATCGGCGGCGTGGAGCGCCGACCAGATCGGCTCCGCAATCCGCCAATCCTTGCCTTCTGCCTGAATGCGCGCGCCCTTTACACGCACCGAGGCGGGCAATCCGTTCGGTCGCGTCCAGCGAATTTCGACGTGAAAGCCAGACTGGTTCGGAACGCCGACCGACTGAATGTTGAGCGACAGGCGCGCAGCCGGCGGCAGACCGAGTGCCAATGCCTCGGTTTCGGTAAGCGAGGCCACCAGCGCAGGATGCACCAGCAGGTCGCCGGCGTCGGCCTCGACAAGCGGGCGTCCATCGGTCGCGATCTCGCCATCACCCATCGCTTGAATCAGTCGCGCGACCGCTGCACCGGCTGAAGAAGAGGAAGCGAGAATCCAGTCACCGTGAGCGATGGCTTGCCGCACCGCCTTGCCGAATGGCAGCCGCGACGGCGTGACGCGAAGAAGCGTAATGCGTTCCCGATCGCCCTCGGGTTGCGCCTCGAACTGCGTGGTGGGCGCACTCACCAGCCGTGCCCGTGCAACGGATGCGCGATCCCGGTGCGATCGTAGATGCGCCGCGCGAAACGGTTCTGCCACGTTCCGCCCATGTGCGGCAGCGGTTCATAGCCACGCTCCGCATCCATCGTGCGAAGCACCAAGCCGTAATAGACTGACTGATACATTGGCGGTGCTTTGGGCTTGTTAGCCGGCCAGAACCTGCATGACCCATTGTCCGACCACTCCGCGATACGGACGTCGCCGATCGTCAGCAGCAACGCCGATTGGCTCGCGCTCGCACCTTGACCCTCGATCCGGGCAAACGCCATCCCCTGATCCTTCATAAATCGTCGCGCCTCGCGCTCCGCTTGGCTACCGAACGCGAACCAGGCTTCGTTAATGTGTCCGGCCTCAAGATAGCCGAGCCAGAAGTCGGTGCGTTCGCGCCACTGGTCGCGCCGGTCCGTTGTTTTCGCCACAATGGCGAAGAATTGGCGCACCGTTGCTTGGACCAGCCACCGGCGAAGGACCGCGAACGCCGCGTTGGTAGATACGTCCAGACCTTCGCTGCGAAGTTCCGCCGCCAAGGCAGTCCAACGGGCCGGTGCGAGACGCGGATCACCGATGCGCGAAACTAGAAGCGCGGTGATACGCTGCTGATGATCGGCAGGTGGCGTCGTCCCAACCCACGGTGCAAGCAGTGCCAACGCCAGCAACGCGTCAATCGCGTCGGCTCCCTTGACCTCGGACGCTAGCGCCATCAGCCGCTCTCCGCTGGTCACCGCGTCGGCGCCGCGCCGCGTTGCCGCGACCGCGCAGGCTGCGCGGATCGCGTGTCGCACGAACGCGCCTGTGGCGAGATCGCCGTCGAGTCCTGCCGCGCGCAGCACCTCGGACGGACGCGCGGTGTCAAGCAGCGCGGTGGCGAGCCGACTGGGGCCGACGTCCTTGTCCCACAGGGCAAAGTCGTCGCCGCGCGTGCGCCAAGGCCATTCGCGACGCTTTGCGACGAGCTGCGCCGCCCAGAGCAGGGCATCGAAGCCGTAATGCGCCAAGGGGAAGCGCAGCAGATAACTATGCAGGATCGCGCGATCCATGCTCATCCGATCGCGTCGCACCGCTTCGCTGAGTAGTTGCTGCTCGTGGTGATCGCATCCGGCCTCCACCCACATGTCCCCGAGCAGCCGACGCATGTCGCGCGGGCGTATGTCCTCGGGTGCTGACAGGTCGAGCCGTGCGAGCATCGCCTCCCACGGCTCTGCCTCTCGTCGCGCGCCTGTCGGCACTGACGCGAGCTGGTCGGCAGCTCGTGACACGACCGTGCGCTCCGGCATCCGCGCGTGCCTGACGCGATCGATATCGCACGCCTGACGCAGCGCGCTCACGGCCGACGCACCAGGCTGCGGCTAAGCGCCGCCTCGTCGGCGCCCTGCGGCGTGACCATCAGGAAACGCAGGTCGATGCGGCGATTGCGCCTGTTGACCACTTCATCGTCGCCCGACGCATCTGAAACCGGGCGCGTATCACCGTATCCGGAGACGCCGAAGATCGGTGTCCGCTCTGCGCCGTTGACACTGACGAGCTGTTGCAGGTCGGTGCGCGCGGTCATTATTTCCTGGAAGGTGCGGGTAGCGCGCAAGGCGGAGAGGTCGAGATTGCTGCGCACCGCCCCTACACCGCTCAACGGGACGCGGTCCGTGTGGCCCTCGATGAAGATCGAATCGACGCGGTGCGCGGCCTGCCTGCCACGGCATCTGGGGCCGCCGGGCTGGACGTCGGCATAGCAGGGCAGGACCGACGCGAGTTCGCCGGCGACAATGCCGACCGCCTGTCGCCCCTGTGCGGACAGTTCATAGGCGCCCGTGTCGAACAGGATGTCGTCGGGCAGGCGCAGCACCCCGGTGCGGGTATCCACCGTCACCTTCAACCCCCGTGCCTTCAGATCGCGTTCAAGGGTGCGCAGCAGCTCGGTTCGCGTCTGTCCGGCGCCGGTCAGCGTGTCGGTCGTCTGCCGGAACTGAAGCGCGAAATAGAGCAGTAGGATGATGAAGATGAAGAGCAGCCCGACCATCATGTCGGCCATGGAGACGAAGTAGCTCTCTTCTTCCTCCTCGTGGCGGGAGCGGCGGATACCACGTGCATCGGTCATCTCACGCCGCCTTCGGCATGCGGCCGAGCAGATCGTCGATCCGGTCCGACAGATCACGCAGGGGGTCGAGCGCGCTGGATAGCTGCTCCACTGCTCGTCCGAGCGCGAGATCAATCCCGCCAACATGCTCGTTCAGATGAGTCGCGTGCTCGGTCGAAGCGGCCTTGATCTGTTCCAGCGTCGCCGCCAGCGCGCGATCCACGCCCTCGAACCGCTCGCGATAGTCGCTCCAGGCGCGCGTCGCGCTGGCCGTCGTCTCGCCCAATCGATCGCCGATGGTGGTGATCGCCGCACGGTGCGCTTCGGCGGCCTCAGCCTGCGTGGCGAGTGCTTCGCCAGTTCGTCCGATCGCGGTGTTGATCGTCTCGCTGGCAGTGCGGATCGGCGTTGCTGCGACCTGCAGGTCGTTGGCGGCTCTGGTCAGAGTCGCTGCGACACCCTGCGTATCTTGCCCGACCTGCGTCAGCCGCGATGCGTGGTCGTCCGATGCGCGTGCGGAGCGCTCGAAACTGCCGGCAAGCTCCTCCATTCGTGCCGCCGTCGCATGCAGCGTCGTCGTCAGGCCGCTGCTCGCCGCTTCGAACCGCTGACCGAAGGCGGCGAACGCCTCCGCCATGGCGCGGGCGCTGGCATCCGCCGCGCCGGCGACCGCGGCATCGATCGCCTGCCCCATGCCCGCCGCGGCCCGTGTCGTCCCGTCTTCCAGCGCCGCTGCCGCACGAGCCAGAACTTCGGCGTTGCGCTCCGCTGCCGCCGCAGCGCCTTGACTCAGCCCCGCACCCATTTCGGCCACCTGCCCGCGCAGCTGATCAAACGACGCGCGAATGCCGGCGTTGGCTTCACCGAACCCGGTCATCGCCTCGCGAACGCCGGCACCGCTTTCGGCGGTCGCTTCACGCACGGCCGCGCGCACCGCGTCGACCAGCTCGGTTGTCGCGACCGACGACGCGTGCCGCACCTCGGCGCCCATGGCGCGCATTGCGTCGCGCTGCTCATCGGCGATCGCCTGATAGGCGGCACGTTCGTCGGCGACGTGGGCGGCCGCACGACCTGCAGCCGCTTCCGACTGCTCGACCAGCCGGGAGCCCATTCCCTCAATCCGCTCGTTCAGCGTGGCGAAGACGCGGCTGATGCCCTCGGACGCCACGAGGAAGTCGCGCGCTGCTCCGGCGATCTGGTCGCTTGCCGCCTGGCTGCTCCCTTCCAGCCGATCGTTCACGTGGCGAAGGTTCTCGGTCATGCCCGTCAACGCGCCCGCGAGCGCCTGCATCTCGCCCCCGGCCTGCTCGCTTAGCGCTTTCCCGAACTCGCGACCGATCTCATTAAAGCTGCCGCTCTTGAAGTCGTCGATGCTTCCCTGAATGCCACTCAGCGCGCCGATCATCGGCGCCATTTGCCTTTCCAGATTGTCACCGATCGCGAGCGCCAGATCGTGGCTGAAGGTCTTCAATGCGGTGGTCTGCTCACGCGCCTCGGTCAGCTGCAGCGCGGCTATACGCTGCGGCGGCGAGAATAGCGTGCCGAGATCGAGCAGCTCCGCGATCTTCTCCAGCTTCGCTTGGGTTGCGGCGTGCCAGCGGCGATCGACCACGCGCAAGATGATCGAGGCAACGACCCCCGCGATCGAAGTCCAGAACTTGACCGATGTGATCTCCAGCAGCTTGATGAGCGCGCCAGTCATCGCGCCCGTGCCCTGTCCGCTCTGCAGCGCGATCACCGTCGCAGTCAACGCGGCGACGATGCCAAGGAAGGTAAACGTAAGGCCGACTGCGACGAAGATGTTCGCCCACCACGCCAGGATACGGGTGTCATCCCCAAGGTGGAAGAAGTAGTTCTCCGCGCGGGCTGTCGCGCGCATCGGCGTTTCGCTCTCATCGAGGATGGTCTCGCGGAACTGATTCCATGCCAACCGCATTTCCTCTGCGCGCTGGCCCCCTGATGTCATTGCCTCGTTGATGTCGTGGAAGTGCGCAGCAAACGCGTCCTGCGCTTCGTCGACGCTGTCGGCCGCACGCACCGGAGCCAGGGCAGCCAGACGCGCCGTCAGTTCATGCGTGACCGGTATGTGAAACCGCGAGCGATTGCGGAGGATAATCCCCGCGCAGACCGCCAGGATCGCCGCAGAAATCCACAACGCGGTGTTGGAATTGCCGAATACCCACACGACGATGGCGTTCAGGAAATTGATCTTCTGTCCCGCTCCCATGTAATTTCCCCTTAGCCGCGACTGATCATTGCGGCGTCTCAAACCCAAATCGCGTGCGATGCCACGAGAGCTTCGCGCGGTGTTCATCCACCAGCGTCAGCGAGGGCGGCACCCCCAATGCCACGCGCGCCGCATCGCCGAGCAGGGGCGAGAACAGCGCCGCCCCGTCGTCGTCGAACGTCACCAGTCCCGCATCGAACGCCGCGTCCCAGTGCGCCGCGAGTAAGAGGCCGTTATGCACGTCGAGCCGCTCCGCATCAGTCGTGCATTCTGCCCAGGGCACGATGTGGCTGGCACGCAGCAGCGCGGGCTCGGTGATGCCGGTCAGCGGACAGCGCCCCTCCCAGTAGCGCAGCAGCGCGCGGCGGAAGTGGTCCTGCCCGATCCGCACGCGCGTTATCCGGTCGGTCTCGGTATCGCTTAACCCGGCCACCGCCGCCTCGAACTCGTGCAGCGGCAGCGTCGGCAGCGTGGTGGCGAGCACATAGGCGCGGTGCAGCGCGTCGCGCAGAGCGCGCTGCTCGGCGAAGCCGAACGCCGCGCGCATGCCGTTGGGCACCGGCATGGCGGCGGGCGCGTCCAGCTCGGCCGCGACACCGGGATGACTGACGGTCAGGAACCACGCCGCGCCGCCGTCCGCCACGGCCAGCCCGATCTCGCCCGGCACGTTGATGTCGGACGCGAAGTAGAGCCACCCATCCGCCTGCCCACCCGAACGGCGATAGCCATGGTTCCACGCCGCCTCTGCCAGCTCCGACGCGAACGCGGGCGGCAGCGTGCGCAGCCGGTTGGTGGTGTCGATCACCTGTTCACCGGCTGAACGGCCGCCAATGCCTGTTTGACCCATTTGGCAAAGTGAGCGGCATCAATCTCGCTCTGCAACGACGTAATCTCGTGTGAGGTCCAGAGGTAGCCGCCACTCTTTTCCTCCTGCCAACCCGCCAGACCTGCTGACGCGAGTATGTTACGACCTCTCGAATCCAAGAGCGCGACACCCAGTTGAAGCACAGAGTCCTCATCGAGTGAGACAGACAGCTCAAGCGTTCGCTGATCTCGCTTGAACCCGCGAGTGAAGCACTTCCATTCCCAGACGTTGTCGACCAGCACCGACATGTCGCTACGTTCTGGCGCCCCCGGAGGAAGAGCCTTCCAGCCTGGCACGCCTTGCCATGTGGCCCGCCATAAATCGTTCAGAAATCGTGCGAAGTCGCTCTGCACGCGCCTAGCCGCCGCAACGGCATCGTAGAAACGGCCTAGTTCCTCCCACGACAGGTCGCCGGGCACGGTGCCCCGCCGACCCGCAAGAAGACTATCGACCGCCGCGCGGATGTGCGCGTCGCGGTGATAGTCGATAACGCTTTCGGGGACGATGATCATGACCTGTCCTTCAGTATGCCCGATGCCACACCGTCCGCCGGAAACGTCGATAGTCGGCGCAATCCGCTGTGCCGGGAGCAATGTGCCGCTCAAGCGATCCGAGCAGCCCCGACCAGGACATGGTGGTCCAGTTCTCGCCCTCGTCGCGCAAGATGACCTTATCGACGTGCAGCGGATCCGGTGCGACAATGAGGCGGATGAAGTCCTCGGGCTTGGCACCCAGGTCCGTAATGGTCTGCTCCGCTTTGGGCAGCTGCCCCGTGGTCAGCAGATGCCCGAACTTTGCCTCAACCGCAGCGCCGATTCGCTGCTCGCCGCGGCGTAGCTCCACCAGCAGATCGGTGCGGTTCTCTTCTGCAACACAGCGGGCGAATGTCGCGTCAAAATCATCAATGAACTTTGGGTCTGCCCCTGCGCACGTCGCGGTCGCTTTGACGAACGCGACCGCACGAGCAAGCCGCTGGCGGTGATCGCCCGAGTTCAAGAAGTGCGCGAAGCCGCCCGTGATCTGTGGCTCGTGAAATGTCGCCCAGCGATGCGGCGCGACGTGGAAGCAGTGGTTCGGGTTATCGAGCCCAAACAGCGCAGACAGCGCACCGCGATCCCACGTCGGCGCGGGGATCATCGGCATGCCGCTGCGGATCAGCGGGGCTGGATCGACCCGCGCGAACCAGGCGGTGAGCGCCGCCGCGTCGTAGCGCGGCGCAGCGATGCGGGTCGCCGCGCGCCAGTCTGCCGCGGCGCTCATCGATACCCCTCCACCCGCGGGCGCGCGCCGGCGGCGATCTGCGCGTCGTAGGCGGCGAGGACGAGGCGGCGGGTGCGGTATTCGCCGTAGCGGGCCATCTCGTTCTTCTGGAGGACGCGGAAGGTTTCGGATGGGTAGTCGGCCCCCATCACGTCCTTCGGATCGAGCACGTAGCGCAGCTCGTCGCGGGTTAGGCCATAGGCGAGCGCATACCAGGCATCGAGCTCGGCACGCAGCGTCGCGCGGCGATCCTCGTCCCAGGCGAAAGGCGCGCCGTCATACCCCACATCGCGCGCGAAGGGGGCCATGGCGTGACTGGTATAGGTCAGCTCCAGCACGCGCGGGACGATGAAGGCCAGATCGGCTTCGGTGTAGGCGGTGGGGGGGAGAATGGGGAGTTGCTGAACAGTAAAATACTTAAGCGAAGTGCCCCCCATCTTCTGTCTCACACAATAGTCCACCGTGAGGGAGTTCAAGCACGCCAGTAGCGCAGACAAAAGCGTCTGGCGCTGCCGGGAGAAACAAAGAAGGAACGTGTCACCACATCCTGCGCGAGGGAATGCACCAGCGATCATGGTGCGCTGGTTCGTCGTGTTTGTTACAGCGCGCCACCCAAGAAGCCATCCGGTCTGCCAGTCTGCGCCAGCGAGCGCGGTGTTGACCTCCGAATTGGGTATCCAAAATCGCGGAGAGACTTCTAAACCAGGATCGTCACGCTCCTCTGGTATTAGGCGTGGCAGCGCTCTCGTGTCATCAATCTGGCCAAGTGGATAGTAACCCCAGCGATGGTCGAACTGGTGGATCATCTTGGCTTCGTAGAGCGGGACCATCCTGTCCTCCCCGGCACGGGGAGAAATCCAGGCACTCCCCTCGCGCACCCAGCCGTCGTGGCCGAGCTGCGCGGCGGTGCGGAACAGCGCGCTGTCGCTCGTCATGTTGAACAGGCCTTGGCGGAACTCGATGTCCCACGAGTTGCCCGCTGCCCCCTTCGCCTCGTCAATCAGCACCGGCACGCGGTCGTAGATTGCGGCGGTTAGGCGCGCGTCCTCGCGAGCGCGGAATACTGGTGCGGTCTTAGTATTCGGATTAATTCTCCGAATATCAGAGGCGGACAAATAAAAAACTCTATTAACATCCTCAAGTTCTTCTAGTTTTTCAACCCGAAAGGCATACTTAGCCGCCTCCGCGCTCCCAAGCGTTAGAAGACAAAAGGATTGATTATCCTTTGTTCCAACGAACCAAGCCTTAATCTCTGACATAGAGAAAAGTGAGACTAAGCGCTTTCCATCTGTTAGGGACTGGAAAAATCCAGAAAGAGTTTCGTTGGTTGCTATGCCGAGTGGCACCACGCAACCTGCCTGACCGCTTATGCTAATCGCTTGAGAAAACAGGTCGGCGAAAAGGCCATAGGTGTTGACCTTGCCACGTGCGGTCAGTTCGAAGCGGCCGCTTGAGCGCGCGAACTCATTCAGAGCTTCGAACTGACGCTTGTCGCGCGCGAACTCGGCGTGCAGCTCGGGGCGTTCGACTGCCAATTTAGCGATCGCGCGCTTGCGCGTCACGCCCTTTAGATTCGCAATCTCTGGTGCGCGAGCTTCAAAATACTCCTGCTCGCTTAGCTGAACGACCTCCCACGGCGGGTTGCCCAGCACCACGTCGAACCCGGCTTCCGGCCGCAACAGCACATCGGGAAACTCGATCGGCCAGTGGAAAGCGCGCGCGGTGAAGGCGGCGGCGTTGACCGTGGCGGCGAGCTGTCCCTGCATCGCGCCGGTGCCCAGCGTCATCCCGCCCGACAATATGTCGCGGATGTTGCGCGTGGTGGGCACCAGCGGCTTCGCCTGCGGACTCGGCAACGCTGGCTTGGGCAGCAGGAATGCGGCGACCCAGGCGTCGCACGCCTGGCGCAGCGCCATCCAGTCGGGCGACTGCCGGATGCGCGCATATTCTTCCGCGCGCGCCGCCACCTCGCGCGGCGTGTTCTCGGGCATTGCATGAAAACGACGGAAGGCGCGGCTCAGCTTATCGGACTCGATTGCGAGACGCAGCAGCCCGGCGTCGCGCTCGGCCTTGTTCAGCTTCTTAAGGCCATTGGCGGTGCCCTTGTCGTCGCCGGTCAGCGGCTTGTAGGCGGCGTCGGGCACGCCCTCCTCCAGCGCGTCGAGGCTGAACACGCCGAGCAGCGCGTCGCCGCAGCGGATGTTGGCGTCGAGGAAGCCGAGCGGTTGCCCCGGGGAAACGCTCTCGATCCACAGCGCAACCTTGGCGAGCTCGACCGCCATCGGGTTGCGATCGACCCCGTGGATGCAGCGGCTGACGACATCACGCAGCGCCGCCTGCTCGTCGGGCGCGTCGGGGTTGCGCAGCGCCGCCACCCTGCCGGCCATCCGCCGCGCGGCGCCGAGCAGGAAGTGGCCCGATCCGCACGCGGGGTCTATAACCTTCAGGTTCAGGATCGCGTCCGCGCCGCCGTTCGCCTCAGCATGGTCGAGCACCGGATCGAGCGCACTGTCGAGCAGCGTCTCGACTAGGCTGTCGGGCGTGTAATAGCTGCCGCTGGTCTTGCGTGCGTTGCCTTTCGCGCCCGCATCCAGGCTGAACGTGCCGTCGGGTGCGAGGAAGGGGCGGATTTCCAACAGGCTCTCGTAGACGCTGCCGAGCTCCTCCGTCCGCATGTCGCGCCAGTTGATGCGCGTGCGCGTCGAGTTCACCTCGATGAACCCCAGGCTCCAGATCGCGCGCAGGAAGCGGCGGTTGGGAATACGCGCCGCCGCCATCGTCGGCGTGCCGCTGCGCGCGAACAGCCCACCGAGCGCGGGGAGGCCGAGCAATTGTTGCCCCTGCTCCAACGCGGCGAGCGTCACCTTCATCCCCTCCCACGCATCGTGATGCGCGTCATAGGAAGCACGGCGCGCGGATCGCTCGCGCCAGAAGGCGAAGGAATAGCCCGCGTCGTAGAGCGCGCGCGCGGACTGCCCGGTGTTCCGCGGGTGTAGCAGGTCGCGCTCCTCTGCCACCGCAAGGAAAATCAGGCGATAGACGGTGCGCAGCAGCTCCTCGAACAGCCGCATCGTGGCGGCGGGATCGGTTGCGAGCTGATCGCGGATCGCCGGGTTCGCGTCGATCAGCCCCTGGCCGAGCTCCTGCAACGCCGTCTCGACGCCCTCGCGCAGCCGCTCGCGCGCGGCGGTGCCCTGTTTCAGCCCCGCCTCGCGCGCCTGCTCCAGCGCGGCATTGGACGGCGGCGCGCCCGCGGGCCCGAACCGCGTAGCGTGGGTGAGCAGCCACCAGGCGGTGAAGTCCGCGAACATTTCGTCGCGGAACATCGCGCCCAAGTCCGCCTCGATCCACGCCGCGCGCGTCAGGCTGGCATTGTCGCGCATCAGCCGCACCCGGTCGCCTGCGAAGACAAGGCCCCAAAAGAAGCCGGGGTTTGCGTTAAGCCAGTCCTGCAGCAACACGACGGGGCTACGCCGTGCCCTCCCCTCTGCACCATCACCGAACTCGGGCAGCGCGCGGGTGAAGCCGGTGAAGCGTGTGCCCTCCCACGACGGCGGTGCGACGACGATCGGAACGCGCCCGTCCTTCGCCTCTAGCGCTAGGCGGTAGCGCCGCGTGCCCTCGTGATGCTCGGCCGGCCCGGTCAGGTCGTCGAACCCGAATGCCTTGGCGAGCAGCTCGCGCACGAACGCCGCGGTCTGCGTCGTCGTCGGCGCGTCGATCCGCGCGTAATCACGCCACATGCCCTGCCCGATGCGGAAGTAGCGCGAGATCTCGTCGGCGAGCGTCAGCCCCTTGGGCACTTCGTAGCTCGCCGCCAGCTTCGCGTCGCGCAGCGCGGCGGCGATCGCGGCCACCTGCTCGGGCGCGATCAGCCCACCCTCAATCGCAACTGCCTCCAGCCCCAGCTCGGCCGCTTTGCGGAACGCGCGCGCCATCAGTTCGCCTCGGGCACGAGCACGTAGAGCCCGATCACGTCGGCGGGTAGCACCGGCGTCACCTCCGTGGTCGCGCCCTCGCCGCGGGTGGCGGATTTCACCCGATCGTGATCCTCGCGCAGCACACCCGCGCGCGCCTGGGCATAAGCGGCGATCGCGCGCTGGTAGCCGTCGACGCGCCCGCGCGCGCCCTCCACCTGCCGCGCGATGACCGCGGGGTCGAGGTTACCCGACGCGTCCGCCTCCAGCAGCGTCAGCGCGTCGGTGCCGCTCGCCACCTCGCCGTCCGCATCGAACGCCAGCGCAGTCGCCTCCTCCGCCAGCAACGTGCGCCGCCCGCTTGTCACCAGCGTGAAGCGCAGCCGCAGCAGCAGCACCGTCGTCAGCTTGGAGACGCCGCGCGTGCGCCACGCTCCCGCGCGGCCGAGCGGCACGTCGCCGTCCACACCGCCCGGATCGAGCGCGCCCTCCGCCATCATCTCCGCCAACATCGCCACCAGCGGGTGGACCCGCCCGACATGCGCCACGTCGGGTGGCGGCAGGTCGGCGAAGCTGATCGCGCGCGTGCCGGTCAGCCCGCGCGGCTCCAGCCGCTCGCGCAAACGCTGCGGCAGAACACCGTAGTTGACGCGCCAGTGCTGTCCCTCGGGCGCGATGCCGCCCTGCGTGATCCGGCTCAGCGCGCGCCGTGTGAACCGCTCCACCTCGTCCGCCCCGCCGTTCAGCGCGCGCATCCGCCGCCACTCGGGCAACACCTCGTCGGGTCTGAGCGCGTTCTGCGCGAAAATCGCGCGGCTCTTTTTCATGTTCTCCTCGGCATCGCGCCATGCTGTTTCGGCTGCGGGGGCCGCGCCGCCGAAATCGAACGCGCCCTGCGCGCGCGGGCTGTTCGACCGGAGCAGCATCGCCTGCATCAGCGCGGCCGTGACGCTCGCACTATCCTCCGGCACCGGCACGGTGACACCGGTTGCCTCGCGAATGCGCTTCGCCTTTTCGGTGATGACGTCGATCACCGCGCCGTCGATCATCGAGTTCTCGCCGAACATCATTACCGACCAGACCTTCTCGGATTGCTGGCCGAAGCGATCGACCCGCCCCTCGCGCTGCTGGTGGCGCGTCGGGTTCCAGTTGAGGTCGTAGTGGATCACCGCGTCGAACAGCATCTGCAGGTTGATGCCCTCGGACAGGCAGTCGGTGGCAACCAAGATGCGCTGCGGGCTGTCCGCCATCGCCTCCACCCGCGCGCGCCGTTCTTCCGGGGTGAGGCGGCCGGTGACGACCTGCACATCATGCTTCCTGAACTCGGACTGCAGCGCCGCCCCGACCGCCTCCGCAGTCGAGATGAAGCGACAGAACACCACCGGCCGCGCGCGTTTGCCGATCAGCGCCTTCACCTCGCGGATCAGCCCGCGCAGCTTGGGGTCGTCCGCCGGCTGCGCGGCGAGCGCGTCGGCCGCGGCGACCAGCGCCTCCAGCGCGGTGCGTTCCTCGACATCGAGTGCGGTAGCCGGCTCGACGTCGGTGTCGCTGAAAATGCCCTCGTCCTCGTCACTCAGGATCGGCTCGAGCGCCGCCTCCTGCGCCACGCCGCCCAGCCGATTGCGCAGCGCGCTCGCCGCCGCGGCGGGCGAGGAGCCCACGCAGCGCATCAGCGCCAGCGTGCCCCAGAACGCCAGCCGCCGCGCGCGCTCGCCGTCCGCGCGCGTGGCAACGCCGACGCAATAGTCAAGCACGTCTTCCTGAAACGCCTGGTGCGCGCCGGTGAGCTGGAACGGCAGCTCCTTCGTCTGCGCCCTGGCGAACGCCCGCGCCTCGCCCCAACCATCCTGAATGTCGGGCCGGCGTCGCTGGACGAAGTGGCGCGCCAGCCGCCGCCGCCACGGCTCGCCGCTGTCCGGCACGGCGAGAGAGGGATCGAGCAACCCTAGCAGCCGCTGATACGCCTTCTGGTCGCCGCTGTGCGGGGTCGCGGTCAGCAGCAGCAGGTTTCGCGCGGGATCGTCCGCCAGCTCGCGCAGGAGGGCGTAGCGTTGCTGCGTGCCACCCTCGCCGCCGCCGACACAGCTGTGCGCCTCGTCGACAATCACGAACGACGGGCATGCGCGCGCGAACTCGGCGCGGCGCCCCTCGGCCTTGATGTAATCCAGGCTGACGACGGTGGCGGGGTAAGCGGTGAAGATGCTCTCCGACAGCGCCAGCCCGCGCTCCAGCGATCGCGCGCGCGCCGAGGTGACCGCAACCGCGTCGATGTCGAACTTGGTGGCCAGTTCCTCCACCCACTGCTCGACCAGATGCGGCGGGCACAGCACGGTGAAGCGATCGACCTCGCCGCGATCCACCATCTCGCGCAAAATCATCCCTGCCTCGATCGTCTTGCCGATGCCCACGTCATCCGCGATCAGCAGGCGCTTCACGTCCTGACGCAGCGCCATGAGCAGCGGCACCAACTGATAGGCGCGCGGCTCAACCCCCAGGTGCGCGGCACTGCGAAACGGGCCGGCGCCGCGGCGCAGCGACAGGCGCAGGCCGTCAGCGAGCAGGCGCGCGGCATCCTGCGTGTCGCGCTGCTCCGCGGTCGGCAGCGTGAACGAAGCGCTCGTCATCGGCACTGCCTCCAGCGCCGGGGCGAAGGTGATCGCGTCCTCCTCCGATCCTGACAGCGGACGCACGCGCACCAGCCCCTCGCCCGGCTTGCCGAGCACGATCCACTCGCGCCCGCGCGCGGTGACCAGATCGCCGGTCTGAAGCTGGGCAGGTGTCATGCGGTAACTCCGAGCGCGTCGGCGAGCGGTTGCGGGATCGTTGGCGGCGGCGCTGCCGGCAACACGATCAGGTCACGCCCCATGTCGCGGCAGCGCGCCACCAGCGACGGCGGCGGTGGCGCGGTCATGGCCATCACCATCATGTCAGGCCAGCACAGCGGGTAAGTCGCACTGTCGATCGTCTCCGCCGATGGCGCGGGCACCTTCCATGTCGCGAGGGCGCTCAGCCAAGGGTCATCGCCTCCCGACACCGCCATACCGGCACCGCAGCGGGTCATGCTATCGAGTACCGCGCGAACGCCGTCGTCACGGCGGTCGATCAGCAGATGATCGGGCTGATTGTAGTAGGACAGCAGACAGCGATAGCAGCCCGCCACGCACGGCTCGGCATCCGGGTCATTGACCAGTGCGCCGTCCTCGCGATGCAGGTGCATCAGCTCGAGCGCCACCTCGGCCAGCCGTTGCCAGCACCCCGCATCTTCCATCAACCGCTTGAGCACCCCGGCGCCGCCTTCAGACGCCTCGTAGAGCAGCAGCGCGCGTCGATCGTCGCGTGTGGGCAGCGGCTCGCCCAGCAGCTCGCCCGCTTCCAGCACATGCTCCGCCTCGATCGCGCGGACGAGCGCGTGCTGCAACGTCGCCATTTGCTCGTCGGAGAGGCCCAGGTCGTCGGCGAAACGCACCAGCAGCGCGTTCTTGGTATCCTCCACCATCGGCACGATGCGCTGGCTGCGCAATCCCTTGACCGGATCGGCGCCCTCATCGTCGCCCTGAACCTCGTTCTTGACCCAGCGACCCGTCACCGTATCAATGTCGAACCCGAACACCTCCTTCTGTTTGCGCCGCCGCAGTCCGAGGTTGACGCGCGATAGTCGCGTCTGCGGGCCGTAACGTGCCTCCAGCAACGGCATGCCGTCAGCGGTGAGCGATAGGCGCTGTTCCCTCTCGCCTTTCTCGCGCCAGCGAAACACGGTGCGGATCTCGAAACCGCGCCGCTGCCGGTCCTCGTCGTTGGCGGTGATCCGCGCGCCGGGCCGCGCATCGACATTCTCGACACGAAACAGCTCGGCGATCCGCCCCTCGCTGCTGAGCGGATCGCCGCACACCGCGCACAACTCCTGCGTCGCTTC
The DNA here is from genome assembly GCF_042095875.1 of Sphingomonas sp. Taxonomy (GTDB): domain Bacteria; phylum Pseudomonadota; class Alphaproteobacteria; order Sphingomonadales; family Sphingomonadaceae; genus Sphingomonas. The sequence goes on along the minus strand of NZ_JBELMJ010000013.1, from coordinate 23,894 downwards.
CTCGTGCGCCGCGCCGCACGACTGGCAGCAGATGAAGGTTTGCGTTGCCAGCCGCTGCTGCTCGTCGAGCGACCCCGACGGCAGCTTGGCGCGATGGCAGCGATACGCCTTGCCCTCGTGGTAGACGAGCGCGTTGGGCCCGAACTCCGCGATGGCGAGAAAGCGTGGCCGCTGGAGCACCGCCGATGTTTTCTCCTGATCGATGAAAGCGTAGAGCGGCAGCCGCGGGAAGTTATAGCCCGGCAGGAAGCCTTCGGTCGCCAGATAGCGGTAGGTGTAGAAGTCCGACCCCGAGGAACTGGTCCCGGTCTCCAGCAATTGCACCTGCCGGTCGGCCGCGAGATAGCGGCTGCGTGCCTCGGCGCGATCTTTGGCCGACAGGCCCGTGCGCTGCGCGATCGCGTTCGCTGCCTGGCGCTCGGTCACGGCGGACCGGTAGAGCGTGCGCCAGCGTTCGAACGCGCCGTCAAAGGCGCTTTCGGCCCCGAACCATCGCGCCTCCACGAACGCGGCTACGTCGGCCAGCTCTTCCGGCGGATCGGCGGGCAGCGCCGACTGAACGACCGCAATCGCCCGCGCACGTGCCGCCACATCGGCGGTTGCAGCCGCCAGTGCGGGCTGCAACCGCTCAGCGACCGGGTGCTCGTCCGTATCCATCTGCAGGTTGTCGGGGATCGCGGTGCCAATCGGCTCGGCGACACTCGCCAGCCATTCCGCCTGCACATGGCTCGCGAGCAGATCCGCGTTCACCAGATCAATTGCCGGCGCCTTCACGATGCCCGCGACTAGGTCAGTCCTGCGCTGGAAGTAGTATTGATCGTGCGGGCTCTGCGCGGCGCAGTAGGTGACGACCAGCGCCGCCTGTCCGCTCCGTCCGGCGCGGCCCGCACGTTGCGCGTAATTGGCCGGCGTCGGCGGGGCATTGCGCAGGAAGACGAGATTGAGCTGCGAGATGTCGACACCCAGCTCCATCGTCGGCGAACAGAACATCAGCGGCAGGAAGTCGGTGCGCTCGCCGCGCGCGATCATGTCGCCACGCTGCTCCTCAATCCGCTTCTTATCGGTCTCCTGATAGCGGAAGCGATCCTCGCGCCATTGCCGCGTTTTCACCTCCACCTGCGCGGTATGCTCGCGGCCCTCGAACGCAAACGGAAGCCGCCCGCTCTCGCCAAGTCGCTCGGCGACACCGGCGTAAAGCTCGGCAAAGAAGCGGTTGTTCTGGCCCTTCTCCGCCTTCCCGTCGCCCGCGTGCAGACGGATCGCGACCGGTGCCAGCCGCCAGCCGCCTTCGCCGAAACTGCGCACTAGATCGTGCGTCGCGGCCGCTTCCAGCATCGCCTGGATCAGCGGCTCGCGCTCCCTCGCTGGCACACCGCCGAGCAGCTTGCTGAGCGAACGGCCGAGGCCGCTCTGCGCCGATGCCTTGATCGTGCCGGGGTCGATCCTGCCGTCGGGCTTGCCGATCACGAGCTGGCCTTGCCGCGCGAGGTCGCGCTCCTCCTCTTCGCGCGCGATCGACCACGGCGCCTTGACGTGCTCGCGCGAGCGCTGCGCCACCTGCTCCAAGGCGGTGCGATCGAGCGCGTCGACCTGGATCGCCAGCCCCTGCCGCATCGTGTCGAACAGGCAGCGGAACAGCTCGGCGCGCTTCTCCGGCGTTGCCGCGGCAAGGTGCGGGTCACGCCGGGACTCCGCCTCGTCAGCGGCGAGCATCGGCACGCCGGGATAGTGCACGTCGATTAGCGCCAATTGGTCGAGGTTCGGGTTAGTGAAGCGCCAGCCGCGTCGCAGGTCGTTCCACAGCCTATGCGCGAGCACCTGATTGATCGCGCGTTTCGCTTCGTCCAGTGCGGCAAACCCCTTCGGCTCGGGGTTCGCCATCCACTCCTCGCGCCGGGTCACGTTCTCGGGATCGAACCCTAGCGCGCGGCGCAGCGCATCGCCGAATTGCTCGTGCGACAACCCCTCCGCGCCTGCCTGCCGCACCGCGCGCAGCATGGCGGCGCGCAGCAGCGTGACGAACACGAAATCGTTGAAGTGGCCGGATTGCAGCGCCGCGTCCTGGCGATTGTCGGTGAACCCCAGCAGCTTGCGCCGATAGCGATCCTCCGGGCTGTTCGCCTGCTCCATCCAGTCGAGCGCCGCGGTAGTAATCAGCGTGGTCGCCGAACTGCGCCCCTCGGCCGACAGGCTCGCCAGCTTGTTGATGTCGCGCGCCTGCCCCGCCGGCTGATAGCCGCAGTGGGGACAGAAGCGGAAACGACCCGCGAAGAACCACGCGGTGACGCCGTCTTGCGCACGCTGCCCACCGATGCCGAGCACCATCCGCTCGCCCTCATGCTTGCCGCGATGCGAGGATTTCAGGCGACGGCCATTCTTACCCTCTTCGATCCAGTCGTCGGGATAACTGTCGACATCGCCGGCGAAGGCGAGGTCGCCCGCGGCATCGGGCACCAGAAAGCCGTGCCGCGTGCCGTCATGGTCGGCCTCGTCCTTCGCGGTCTGGTCAATCGACCGCGCGAGCACCTGCCCCGATCGCTCGAGCGAGACGCTGTGCACCTCTTGCCCGCACTGGCGGCAGAAGAACAACGGGTAGAGCCGCGCATCCGGCTTCTCGCGATCGAACTGCTCGGCGGCGAGCTGCACCCGGCGCACGCCCGCGGACTCCAGCGTAGCATGCGCGTGGCCGGCACCGGCAAGGAAGCGGTGCAGCTTGAAGGCCATGAACGCGCTGTCGCCGCCTGCGGCATCACTCATGGCGATCAGCCGCTGGCGCAGCGCATCGCTACACACCCCCGCGTCGAGCCCCGTTGCCGCGGCGAGCTTCCCCGCTGCATCGCTGATCGTGACCGGCCGCGCTCGCTTCAGCGTCTCGCCCGCATCCAGCCCGATATTGAGTTCGATCCACGCCGCGAGCGGATCAGTCTTCCAGTCACCATACGTAGTGGGATCCTTCACCGCCGCCTTCAGCGCGGCGAGGAACGACGCACCGTCGGCGGCGCCCTCCGTCGCGCGGGCGAGCGTTTCGGTGATCACGTCATCGGGCGACACGTCGCTGCCGAACAGGATCGTGCCGACCCGCGCCACCGTCTCGCGCCCTCCATCGGCCTCGCCCGAGGACATGGTCGCCGAGGTGCCGATGCACAGCATCTGCGCCGACCCCATTCGCGCGCGCACGCGCCGCACCAGCATCGCGACATCGGCGCCCTGCCGTCCGCGGTAGGTATGCAGTTCGTCGAGCACGAGGAATTCGAGTCCGTCCGTGTTGGCGATCACCTGCCGGTCGAGCGGGTCCTGCCGGGTCATCAGCAGCTCGAGCATCATGAAGTTCGTCAGGATGATATCGGGCGGGCTGTCCGCGACGCGGCGGCGTTCGGCGTCGCCCTCCTGACCGGTGTAGCGCGCGAACGTGGGCTTGAGATGATCGGGGAGCCCGCTCCCGCCGATGAACTTCTCCAGCTCCTCCAGCTGCGAATTGGCGAGCGCGTTCATTGGATAGATGATGATTGCGCGCGTCCGCCGCGCCTCGCCCGCACGCCGCGCGGCGAGCACCCGATCAATGATCGGCACGAAGAAGCACAACGACTTGCCCGAGCCGGTTCCGGTCGTGACGATGTAGTTCTTCGCCTGCTTGGCCTTGTGGAACGCCTGCTCCTGGTGGCGGTGCAAGGTGATCGGCGCGCGCGGCGCGCCGAGCGAGAACACGTCGGCGAGCGCCGGATCGCCCCCGAGTGACGCGACCGAACCACCCGAGCGATAGCGCGGATTGAGGCCGATCAGCGGCTCGGGCCAGAACACGTCGCTGTCGTAGATCGCGTCGATCTGTTCCTTCAGATCGGTGCTGCGAATCTCGGTGAACGACCGCGCAAAACTTTTGTAGCGGCCGATCAGCTCGGCATCGAGGTCGAAGACGTTCATAACCATTTCCAAGCAGGCACGGGCGAAGAGCCGCATTCCTTTCCTAGCACGACAAGTCCGGTCGCACCGCTCTCAGCCCAGCCTCTAGTCGCTCGTGCATTACCACCCGCAGTGCTTCCGGCGCCTCAATCGCGACCTCGCCGCCCCAAGTAAACAGATGCTCCGCGATCTCGCGCAGCCCGCCGGAACGGAAGCGGACAAGCAGCTCGTCGCCGTCCACTTCTACTACCTGCGCGGGGTGAAAGCGCCACTCCTTCGCGCGCGCCACTGCCCCCGACGTCACGCGCAGCACGATTTCGTGGTCGTCCTCACGCCAGATGCCGAAGCTTTGCGAAACCCACGCGTCCACGTCCCAGTCGTCGGGCGGGCAGCCCGGCAAATTGCTCGCACGCACGTTCGTCATCCGGTCGAGCCGGAACGGCACTGCAGGCTTGTCGTGCGCCGGCATCTTGCCGACCACGTAGGTGACGGGGCCGTGGATAAGACCGTAAACCGCGATGCGCCGCCACGCGGGCTCGCTCGCACCCTCGCCGAGATAATCGAACTCGAGGCACTGACCGGTTAGGATCGCCTGCTGCACGTGCGCCAGCGCGGCCGGGTCCGCCTCCACCATCGGCCCCGCCGGCACGCGGGTGCGCTGGAGCCGAGCGAGCGCGTCGAGATCAGGGTCAAGCCGGCGCTTCTCGCGGTCGTCCAGTGCACCCTTCACCTTGTGAAGCAGGCTCTCCAACACGGCGGCACGCGGTGCCTTCTCCAGCGTGCGCGCGTCCACCTCCGCCTGCAGCGCGGCGACCTCGGTGGCGCTGGGACGGGTGTAGACCCGGCGCAGCGAGCCGGTGATGCGGAAGCGCTTGTGGCGATCATCCTGCCGCTCGTCGAGGTCGAAGTTAATCGCGATCACGTCGCGCATCCGCTCCGCGGTGCGACGATTGACGCCCAACTCGCGCGCCATCTCGTCGAGCGTCAGCCCTTCACCGCTGTCGGCGAGCAGGTGGACGAGCGCGAGCATCCGGCTCATCTTCGCCATGCGATCTGTCACGCTCGCACTTCCCCCGAAGCATGCCACGATCGCACCCCTACGACCACGGCTGCCGCAGCATGGCGGCTCGACTTACTGGCGTAAAGGCTGATAATTATTACCAATTCGGCCTGGTCGCGATCGCGCGTCAGAAGTCGTCCCGGCTGACCGGCACCGGCTGTGACACCGGGGTGACAGGCTCGGGAGCGATGCTGGTCGTGGAGCCGCTATCGCTTCGGAATTGCGCGAGCCAGGACGTGCGATCCTGCGTGACTCGCGTATCGCATTGCAGCCGTGCAGTTTCGCGCTCCGTCGGGTCGACCGATGCGCTTGCCGCCTCCACGCCGCAGTCGGCATCCTTCTTGCGGATCCACGCACGTTGCGCCGGCAGCAGCCGCGCGCGTGTTCCGTCGTCAATCGCCTTCCACGAAGCCGCGATCGTCTGCGCCGCGAGCTGGTTGTCCGCGCGCGCCGCTTCGACCCCGGCCTTCTTCTGTTCGTCCGCTGCCGCATTCTCGGCTGCGGCCTGCTGCGCCACCGCCTGATCCTGCTCACGCCTGGTTCCTTCAATCGCGGAGCGCAGCAGGCTGGAGGCAACGACCTGCGCCGCGAAGCCATACATGGCGTTGCTGCCCTCGGCTTCGGCAAACACCTTGGATCGGTCGTCGGTCGGCTGAACGTTGAATTCGATGCTGGTGGTGAAGCTGTCCGCCGCCCGCTCCACGTCGAGATCGGACGCGAGGTCAGACACGTCGTTCTCCCCGGCTGCTGCCCGCGCCTTGTCGGCGTCGGTCAGTGCATCGGAAGGAAAGCGCACGCGCAACGTCGCGGTGCAAAACTTCTTGGTCGAGTTGGGATCGGATTTGGACGTGCGAATATCGTCCAACGCAATCACCAGCTCTGCCAACGCGGCGCGGATCTTGGAGGAACCCACCGTCCGCACGCCGTCATCACCGCGCACCTGATTGCTGACCGCCTGCTCGATCTGCGAGCGGACGAGGTCGATCACGGTTGCCTGCGAGATTTCGGACGAACAGCCCGCGTCGTTCAGATAATTGCAGCCCGACAGTGCCGATAATATGGCAAAGCCGGCCGCGCGACCGGAGTGGCGAAGGATCATGGCAGGTCCACCTTATCGAAACGCCGCGCGTTGGCGGCGGGGTCGTCTTCCTCAATGATGCGCGCGATGGCGCCGGGCGCGACCGCAGCGGCAGTTCCATAGGGCACGGCGGTGGCGCTCGCAGGCGTGGAGGCCGAGACGCGGTAAAGCGCCGGCGCGCCGGTGACGCTGGCAACCTGCACCATCGCGCCCAGTGGAACCAAGGCGCCGCCATGGTTCAACACCAGGGCGCGCCCGTCGACGGCGACGACGCGCAAGGGATCGAGGCGAAACGCGATCTGTCGCACGATCGCCTGCGCCAGCGCGTCGGTAAGGCGGCCGTAATCGGCAGTCCACGGCGTCGCGCTGCCGCAGTCCCCTGCGCCAACGCCCCTGCCGGCCACGATGTCGCGCCCGATCGAGACCGAGCTGGTAACGCTGGCACCCCACACGACAGCCTGCGATGCGGCGTCCCGCATCCGGAGGTCGGCGGCGGCGGCAAGCCGCGTGCCACCGACGCAATAGCCGGCTGCACTAGCGACGCTGGCGGTCGCGCCCTGCGGTTGAACCCTGACCGACATGACAAAGGCGGGCGCAGTCACGTCGCGTCCGTTGCGCGTGGTGGATAGCGGAATGCCAGCAGACAGCAGCAGCGACATGATTCGATCGCGCAGATCGGGCATCGCCTCGGCATCGACGCCTGCGACCTTTACCACCGGGGCCGCGCTTGCCGGAGGGACGGCGAATGCCATCACACCGGCGATCATCAGACGCGCGATCACTTGCGCTTGCCTAACGTGCGAACGTCATCCTTGCTGGCGACGCGCACCAGCGTGCCAACGGGAATTGCTGCCGCGAAGGCGCTGGCGGGCATCGCGCGCGCCGTGCGCGGCGTTACGCTCACTACCTTGATGAGACCGAGCGGCACCGATGCGCTGTCGAGCACCTCTCCGGTCGTCGGATCTCGGATTTCCGCGCCCTTGGCGAACAGCACCATTGTTTGCCCTGCGGTCACCGACCCTTCGCCATAGTTCAGGACAACAGCGCCATCGGGCATCACCGCCGCGACCTGGATCGGCCAAATGGAGGTGACGAGCCCGGTAGCGATCTTCTGCGCGGCCGAGCGGAGCAGAGCCGTCGCGTCGATCTGCGCCTGCCCGCCACAGGCCGAATTGTTCTGCGTCTCGTCAAGCCGGTTGACGTAGCGGATCTCACCGGTGTCCGCGTCCGTGATCTTTACGTCGAGCCCGAGCGTCACCGAGCGTTCGTTGCAGCCGGCGTTCTTGTTGCCAAGCAGACCGTGGATCAGATTGCCCGCTGCATCCGCGCCCGATTTTGACGACAGCGCCGTGATTGAACCGTAGACGAGGTAGTCGACCCCCTCGAACCCGCCGGCCTTGCCGGGGCGATTGGTGGTCACCATGCCGCCGGCAGCGCGGGTCTGCTCGCTGACGAGCTTGCCCATCCGCTCTCGCTCCATGAGTCGAAAGCGGCCGGTGCTCGCCACCGCGCTCTCGATCATTGCGGTGAGATTGGCGGACTGACCACTGTTCGTTAGATCATCGATGCGGACCACGGCCACCACCGGCTTCGCGGTCTGCGCGGTGGCGATGCCGCACCCTAGAACGCTCGCCGCCAGTGCCGCGATCACCCGCGAAAAACCATGCTTCATTGGATCTTCCCCCCTCGATGCCGCTGATCGCATCAGAAAACGACAGAAGCGGACGCCCCCGACCCAACTATCGTTGCTTCAATGGTTGCCGCACATCGGCGAAGCTGCACATCCGGGAAATTCCCGGTAGCAACGCTCGGTCTCCGGGAATTTTCCGGATTGGTATGCGCACGAGCACCGCGCACAAGCTGCATCGTGACCACGATTGCCGTCCCAATTTTCTCCGACCATGCCGCACCATCAGGTGTGCGCAATCGATCGAAGGCGCATGCGACCGCGCTGCTGGGGCTCTACGTCTTCGGCTTCACACTGGCGCACGAAATCGCGCAGGCGTGGGGTGGCGCCGGCTTCTACTCTTTGTGGTATCCTGCGGCCGGACTACGGCTGGCGCTGCTTTGGCACATGGGCGCGCGCTGGACATTGCCGGTTGCCGCAGCCGAACTGGCCGTCGATCTCATCCTCGGCGCTGTTCCAGTGTGGGGCGTAGACGCGGCGATTGGTTGGCTCGGCGTTGTTCGGCCCGTGCTCGCTTATGGGGCCGCGACCTGGGCAGTGCGGCGACTGGCGGCGCGTGAAGGCGCGGCGGGCGTCACGCTGCTGGCGCCGCCAATGCCGCTGGCCTTGGTCAGCATCGCCGCCCCGGTGCTTGCAGCGTTCTTCTCCTTGCCGCAGGCGCTGCTGCGCGGAGACCTGACCGGAGTCGAGTCCGCGCGCGATGTCACACTGTCGATAGCGGCGTTTTCCGTGGGCGACGTACTCGGCACGCTGCTGATCGCTCCCCCTGTGCTGTGGGCGGCGGATCGCATTTCGGGACGTCCGCACAGCCAGCTCGCACGCCCGCGCGTCACCGCCGTGATGGAAAGCATTGCCGTGCTTGCGCTGGCCACGCTGGCAGGGGAAATGCTGCGTTGGCTGGGGCTTGGGTCACAGTCCGCACCAGCGTTGATCGCGGTCGCGTGGATCGGCTTGCGCTTCGGTCGCGTGCCGGCATGGTGTGCGCTGCTGTTCGTGTGCGCGATGGTGCTGCCTCGCACCGTCGGCGTGATGGATACGGCAGATCGGCTGCAATTCCATCTCGGGCTGGCGAGCGTGGTAATGACGGGATATCTCGCTGGCAGCTTTCACGATGCGCAGACGCGGGCGCGCGCCGATATGGAGCGGCGCGATCGGTTGCTGTTCCAGGCCGAACGACTAAAGACGCTGCGTGCGATGTCGGTGGCGGTGATCCACGAGATTTCTCAGCCGCTCTCGACACTGGCGATCGAAGCGCGGCACCTGCACGAGCTGACGGTCGATGCGCCAGCCGAAGTAGCAACGACGGCTGCGCTGATCGACCGCAAAGCGGCGCACCTGTCCGACTTGGTCCGACGCCTGCGCCGCTATGGTGGACGGGCGGTAGACGAACCCTCGCCGCTGCCGCTCGCGACGCTGATCGAGAGCGTGGTCGCACTCGCGAAGCCGGAGGTGCAGGCCTCGGACGTGGGTATTGCCGTCGCCCCAGTCGATCCGTCACTCGCGGTCATGGCCCAGGAGGTCGAGCTGGCGCAGGCAGTGGTGAATCTTATCCGCAACGCGCTGCAGGCATGCGGCGCAGGCGGCGAGGTGATGCTGTCGGTCGCACACGAAGGCGAGGCGGCGTGCATCGCCGTCACCAACCGCTGCGTTTCCGCCACTCCTACACACCCCGGCATGGGTGTGGGCACGCTGGTGGCGCGAGCAATCGTGGAGGCGCATGGCGGCACGCTCTCGCTCGTGCGCGCAGAGCATGCGGCGCGTGCGGTCATCACTCTTCCGCTGATCGGAGCGGAAACGTGAGCGAAGCTCCCGCCATTACGCCGACGATCTATGTCGTCGACGATGATCGCGACCTCGGCGCCAGCGTTGCCAGATTGCTCCAGCGTCATGGCTTTTGTGCCGAGCCCTTCCTTGATCCCGCACCGCTGCTCGCTCTTTATGCCGATGCGTGCGTCACCGGCGCGGCACATTGCATCGTCACCGATGTGATGATGGGCGATATCGACGGATTCGCCTTTGCCGATCGCATGCGTGCAATCGATCCGGGCGTCGCGATCATCTTCATGACGGCGTGGCCCACCACCGCCAACGCGGTCGATTCGGTGCGGCGCTATGGTGGGCTCGACTATCTGGAGAAGCCGATCGACGAGGATCGCCTGCTCGCCGCCGTCACCGAGGGCGTGGCGTGGAGCGCTGGACGGCGCGCGGCGCTCGAGCGCACGGCACGGCTCACCGTGCGCGAGCGGCAGGTGTTCGACCTGCTGGTTGAGGGTCACCCGAACAAGGTGGTGGCGGACCGGCTTGGCCTTTCTCCAAAGACCGTGGAAGATCATCGTGCGGCCGTGCTCGCGAAAACGGGGGCGAGTGGGCTTGCCGCGCTGATCGCGCTTTCGCGGTGAACGGAATCGAGGGAGAACACGCCAGGAAGCGTCGCATACGCCATCGAACTGACGGGGCGATGATGCACGCACCGTTCGCTGCCGACGCCCTTTGCTGGATGCAGGCTTACCGGCTTGATTTCTTCCGGCGCCAAGGCGCGCTTATGCTACCCACCATTGCCCACCCGCATCAGGATCAAGACAGACTGGTTGACTGGAGGACGGCTGCATGAAGCATCATGAGGCTAGTTGCCTGCCCGAAACGCTAATCGAGCTCGCGATCTTGGGCGTGCTGGCCGAGCGCACCGAGATCTACCCCTCGCACCTCATCGGTGAGCTCCGCCGCCGCGCGCCCTCTGTGCCACCCGAACGCGTAAGCCGAGTGTTGGTGAGATTGTGGGAGGAACGCCGCGTCGCGCGACTGTGGCACCGATATCTTCTACCCGACCAGGTAGGCGCAGTGCGCGCACGATGGCTGGCGATGGTAGAATGCCACCGCGACGAGCTCAATACGCTCGATCCCGGCTATGCCGGGTGTCACGCAATCCTCACCGCCTGGGACGGCTGGCGCGCTGCTGCGGCGGAGATATGAGCGACGATCCGGCGGTGCAGGACACCAAGGATCCGCGGGGCGCGGCCCCGGCAAATCGCTTGGTGCAGCCTGAGGACTTGCGCTTAACCGCACCACAGGTGATCCTCGCGCCAGATACGTCAGCGGAGCCTGTATGACCAACCTCCTCTACGTCGACCTGAAGGACAAGCAGCGTGTGCTGCGCGACGGCTTTCTGATGCCGCTGACCCTGCGCGTCCACCGCGCGCTTTCGTGGCTCGGCCGCGCAGAAGATGAACCCGAGGACGGCGATGTGCACTTCATCCTCCTGTGGATCGGCTTCAACGGCGCCTATGCCGGTGATGTCGCGCGCGAGGTGGCGAGCGAGCGCGAAGCGTTCCGCGGCTTTTTCGAGACGCTGCTGGGGTTCGACAGCACGAAGCGCATCTACAACATGGTGTGGCAGCGGTTTCCGCACGAAATACGAATGCTGCTCGACAACCCCTACATCTTCTTGCCGTTCTGGGCGCACCACAACGGTGTGCCGGGCAACGAGGATTGGCGCGATCGGCTGGAAAAGAGTCGCACCCGCATCGGCTACGCGCTGCGCCAGCAGGATACCGCAACGATCCTGTCAAATCTGTTTGACCGGCTCTACGTGCTGCGCAACCAGCTGGTCCACGGCGGCGCGACGTGGAACAGCGACGTGAACCGCAACCAAGTGCGCGACGGCGGCGCGGTGCTCGGCTGCCTGCTCCCGATCTTCATTGATCTGATGATGGACGCGCCCGGGCACGAGTGGCCAATGCCGCATTATCCGCCGGTGGGGATGTTAGAGGGCCGATGATTGACATGAGGGACGAGGAACTGACCACGCAGCAGGCGGCGGACCTGCTCAATGTCTCGCGCTCTTACCTGACTGGGCTGCTCGACAAGGGCGAGGTCGCTCACGCCGGCACCGGCGACGATCGCCGTATCAAGGCGCGCGACGTCTACACCTATAAGGCGGAGCGGGACGCCAATCGGGCGAGGGCGCTCGATCAGCTGATCGCGGACGATGCCGACTTCCTGTGACTTTCAATAGGCAGGCTGAACGATGAAGTGCCTTGCCGTCGCCATCTCAAATTCGATAGCCTGACCGCCCGTAAGTCCACTCTTATCGAAGAACTCGCGGACCGCGGCGCGATTGCGGAAAATCATCTTGTCGCCCGCTCTGTCGGTATCGACCGTCTGTCCGGGTCGAAACCCCACCGCAACGGGCTTTCCTGCAGCGGACCTGTTGCCGCCCCCGATTGCACGCGCTGGCAGGAGGTCGCGAACCTGCCGCAGATGAATGTGGCCGTTGCGCAGGTTACCGACCTTCAGCTCGATACGGCGTGTCATCATTCGCTTCTGCGTCTTATGTCGAAGTTTCAAATTGAGAGGAGCTCACCCCGCACATCGCGCGCAGTCGCTCCCGCATGCCCGCGGCAGTCCCCATGTCGACCGTCGCCACCTCGACCCGCTCATCGCACCCCGGCAGGTTGATGCGATAGGCCTCCGCCAGCGGCATCGCGCCGAGCTTCTCGTGATGAGGGTAGAGCAATGTCACCCGCGGGCACGCATACAGCCGCGCATAGGCCATCATCTGATAGACATCAGCTTGGGCGACGCCCTGCTTGGTATCGTCCACCCGCGCCGCCACGCGTTTCCATTTGGTGTCGATCACCTGCTCCACCGTGTCGCCGCGCTTCACCAGGATGTCGGGCCGCGTCTGGAACACGCCCTTTCCTTCGCGCTCCAGGCAAAACAGCCGCCCGCCCTGCGCCACCACCCGCGCGCCCGTTCCCGCCAGCGAGCGTGCGAGCATCCGGGCGACATATTCCTCGAACAGCGTGTTCATCTCAAACAGCAGCGAGAAGCCCTGCCCCCCGCCGCTCGACGTCGTCTGGAACCGCTCGCCCAGCAGAAGCCGCGCGAGATCGACCAGCGCGCGCCAGCGTTCGTTAGTGCGGTCGATCACCACCTCGTCCCAGCGTAGCGCGCTGGCGGGGACGTCGGCAATGTCGGCATAGGCAAAGGCGAGCTCTGCCAGCCGCCGCTGGTTGTCTCCCGCGCGCGCAATGCGCCTCAGCCGCGTCACCGCCGCCTTCATGATGCGGTTGAGCGCAACGTCGGGCGAAAGCGCATCGTAGCGACAGGCGAGCCGGTGCGGGCTGGCGGCGAGCGTCGTGAACTGCCGCATTACGTCGAGCCGCCCGCGCAGCGCAGGCAGGTCCTCCTCATGCGCGATGTAGCGTCGCGGCATGCCCCGGCGCACCGCATCGGCGAGGCGCGTGGTAAACAGCCGGATTAGAATCTCGAGCAGCGTCTCCTTCTGCTCGTCATGGTGCGCGATCTCGCCCGCCTCCACTTTCATGTCGAGCGCAACCGCGAGCATGTGGACGAGCCGTCGGCGCACCCCACCGTGATCGCCAGCGCCATCGATCTTCGGCAGGATCTCCAGCGTCGCGCCCTCGGCCACCACCACGCCGACAACGCCGCGCGCGCGTAGCCCCTTGCGGCGGTGTTCGAGCACCCCCTCACCGCCACGCCCCGACAAGGGCGAGGCTGCGGCCACGGCCGCCAGCCGCACCGCGAGCGGCTCGGCGATCTCGCCCTCGCCGTGCCCGTGCGGCAGGTGCGCCCACTCATCGAGCGTGCGCGCAATCACGCTACGGCAACCGCCTTCGCGTAGGAGAAGTCGGCAGGGTCGCGCACGGCCCAGCGATAGCGATACGCCTCCTCCCCCTCGCCCGCACCGAACGGCGAGGGCAGCGCACGCCGCGACAGGAAACCACCTTCGTGATACTTGCCGTCGTCGGGGAACACGTCGCCTAGGACCGCGGCGACTTTGGTCCAGTCCTCGTAGAAATACTCAGCCAGCAGCGGGATCACCTTGTGCCGCATCACGTCGCCCACGTCGTCGCGTGTTCTGCACGGCAGGAAATAGGCATGCCCGATCTGATGCTCGCGATCGAAGAGATACTCGATCCGATCGTTCAGCGTGCGGAGCAGCGCGGGCAGGTCGATGCCGTCGACCGGCCCCAGCACCGACGCATCGGGCATCAGCTCCTCGAATGTGAACCGCCGCCGGAGCGCGGTGTCGAGCAGCGCGATCGAGCGGTCGGCGGTGTTCATCGTGCCTACGATGTGGAGGTTCGCGGGCACGCCGAACGAGTCCCCCGAATAGGGCAGCCGCACGCGCAGCTCGTTAACCGCGCCGATGCGCTTGTCGGCCTCGAGCAGCGTGATGAGTTCGCCGAACACTTTGGAGATGTTGGCGCGGTTGATCTCGTCAATGACGAGGACGAAGGGCGCGTCGTCGGCAATGGTCGAGGCGGCAGCACCGAAAACGATCGCGTCGAGTGCGTCCCAGTCGACGACGTCGCCGTCGAGCTGATAGGTGGAATGACGGCGAAACTGGCGCGGGTAGAAGCGGTCGCGCAAGATGCCGCTCGCGTCTTGCCACAGCCAGCGCACCGCACGACGGTGGGGATGGTAGGGCGCATCAGCATCGTATCGGTAATCACCGGTGATCTCGGCTATGCCGCGCACCAGATCGCGCCCCTCAGACAGGATGACATAGTCACCCGGCTCCATCGCACCGCGAAAGGTATACATCATTTCGATGTTGGGGTCCTTGCCCGTCGCATGGGGGTCGACCGTCTCCTGCCAGTGACGTTTGATTGCCTGAAAGGAGTCAAAGCTCTCGTCCGCCCAGTCGATCTCGCCGCCCCAGCCCAGATGGATTAGCCCACGCTCGAGTCCCTCGGCGATGCGGTCCTCTTCCTTGCCTGGACGACCAAGCGCGATCTTGAACACGCCGCGACGTCGATCGAGACGCGCTTTTCTACCCAGACCCGTCAATCTTGCCCGCTCGCTGATCTGCTTGAAGATGCCGTCTTTGGGGCGGAGACGAAAGCCACCTGTGCCTGACTCGGCCATGCCATCGTCGGCGGCAACGCCGCCAACTTCCGGCCGCAGCCCTTCTACGAACTCCTCATACGCCATCGACTGGTGAAAGGTGACGAACTCGATCCGCCCCGCGTCGGTCAAACGCTTGTAGGCCGCCATCAGCTCGGCGCGATCGTCAGGCACCGCTTCACCGCACAACCGCACCGAATGCGCCGCGGTGGCGTATGTCTTGCCGGTGCCGGGCGGGCCGTAGAGGATGAGGTTGGTGGGCGCCGCGATTGATGATCCTGCATTAACCGCCACGTCCTGATCCTCTACCATGTTCTCACCATATTCGTCAGGCCAGCGGCCGGGTCGCGGCGGATCGGGCGGGAACCACGCCTCGATCGCGGCGCCATGTTGTTCGAATAGGTCACCGAACCGCTCGGCGTCAGGCTTGTTGAGGAAGATGTCGTCGACGCCGAGCTCCAGCGCCGCATCATTCTTCCGGAACCACATCCGCGGTGTGCCGGTGCCTTCCACCACCCCGAGCACCGCTTGCGCGTTCTTCGACCTTGGCGACTTGCGTCCGAACCGCACCGGGCGGTCGGCAAGATTGACGAAATACCAGTCGAGCCCCGCCGCATGCACCGTTCGCGCAATCGTGCAGAACGCCGCGTTCTGCTCCGGCGACCAGCGCTCCTGCACCGCACAGAACGATGCGCTGCGCCGAAAACGCGCCAGCAAGGCCGCGTCGTCCATCTCCGCCTCCTTCTGCTTGCCGCAGGTCGCGAGAATGAAGCCGTGAACATCCCACAAGTCGCGCGGCGCCCAACCCCACTCGATCATCGCTGCGCGGATCTGCTCGGCGAGTGCCAGCACCGCGCGATATTCGTCGGCACTCATCGGTTTGTTGGCGAACAGGGCACGATCGTTCAGCAGCCGCTCGGCATTTACGTAGAGCTGGTAGCGCACGCTGATTGCGCGATCGGGTGCGATCGCAGCGAGAACCGTCGAGGGAACGACACGGGTATCGCGGAAAGTGTTGGGCTCGCCGATTGCCTCCAATGCAGGCCGGAACGTCTGGTTGAACGTAACTGCGGCCTCGGCCGGGTCGTCCTGCATCGCAATCAGCGTGTCGAGCGCCGTATTAAAGCTTGCAGGATCGACCTCACGCGCCCGCGGCACGCGCCAGTTCACGTCACCGTCGAAGAACGGCGGCAGCGCGCCGCGGCCGCCCTGCGATGCGGCAAGCACGTCCTGCAGCACCGCCGACCCGTCTTCCGGATGCTGTGCGGTTGCAGCAAGCAGTGCGTCGACGCGCTTGCGATAAGTGTCGTGATAGCTGCCGGCGGTAGCGGCGAACGCCCCGACGATCTCGAAATCGGGAAAAGCAGATAGGAAGCGCTGTTTGAGTGCAAGCAGCGGCGATAAGCCGCCATCATACCAGTCCAGCAATTCCCTGAGCTCCTCCACGCTGCGCACCGACACTGTCATGACCGGCCTCGGCACGGCGTCACTTGGCGGCGAATGCTTGAGCCGCGACGGCAGATTGGAGTGACGCGGTTGCCCTTCCAGGTAATGGCGCACCGTAAGCACAGGCGGCATCCCGCGAGTGTCATCGTCTTCCAGCCACAGCTGCATGCCAGACACGTCCCGCTGCAAAGCGATCGCGCGGCCATCCTTCAGGTGAAAGCCGACCATCTTCGCGGTATCGGTCGATGGATCATTGTAGCGCCGCCGCAGCTCGGCCTCGGCACTCCCCTGACTCGTTGTGTCCTGCATCAGGCGTCCAACCGACGACCAAAGGTGCTTGTAAACGCTTTCATCATGGCGAGCGCCCAGCGATGCTGCTCATCCCAATCGTTGTCGGCGTAGCCATTGTCGCGGGTCGCACGAACCACGGTTTTCTTGCGACCATCCTTCTTGTCCCAGACCAGCCCTTCGCCGATCTCTGACTGAATCGCTGCCCGCTCGGCGGCGAGCCGGTCGAACTTGCGCCGATCGACGTCATCGTCGTTGTTGAGGTTCACCTGGATTTGGTTCGCGGCGACGCTCAGGCTGATGTGCGAGCCCCGCACCACAGGCGCGAGCGGGACCCAATTCTGGCCGGGCTTGCGCACGTCTAGCCCTGCCGCCGGCGCCTTGGCTGCGAACTGATCGAGATACCGTTTCAGATCGTCATTCATCACATCCCCTCCCCAGCTTCGGCGATCAACCACGCCAGCGTATTCACCAGCCGCAGGTGCTCAACCGATTTCGCGTCCAGTTCGAGCAGCTTCGGGTTTGCCAGCACGATCGCCAGCGTCCGCGCGCGGCTGATCGCGACGTTCAGGCGGTTCTTCGAATAGAAGAACTCGACGTGGCGCGGCAGGTCGTCGGGGGTGGACGTCGCGAGGCTGACGATCGCCACCTCGGCCTCCTGCCCCTGGAACTTGTCCACCGTGCCGACGCGCGCGCCGTTGGGGAGCGCGGCCTTCAATGCGTTCACCTGCAGATTGTATGGTGCGACGACCAGGATGTTGCGGAGGCCGATCACGCCCTCCTTCCCCTGCCGGTCGATGTAGCGTTGCCCGATCAGGCTGCCGACCAGCTCCGCGGTGAGCGCGGCTTCCTCCGGGCAAACCTGCGCGCAGCCTTCGTGATGCATCGCCACCATCCTGAGGCCATGCGGGCGCAGCAGCGGGTGCGCGCCCGGCCCGAGCAGCAGCGTCTGGCGCGCGCAATCGGGGTGCGCCTGCAGCCGGCCATCATACACCGCTGTGCTGATGAAGCTCTGGATCGCGGGATGCATCCGCCAGCTGGAATCGAGCAGAATGCCGCGATCCGCCGCGATCGTCGCGGCGCCTTCCAGCAGATAGTCGAGCACCGACAAACCGCTCTCGCCCGGGTGCGCGCCCTGGATCGGCTGGCCGAGCTGCATCTGGTCACCGACCAGGATGATGTTGCACGCGGCCGCGCCCATCGCGACAAGGTGGCCGAGCGACACCTGCCCCGCCTCGTCGACAAACAGGTAGTCGAACGTCTGGTCGAGAGCCTCGCGCGCGAACAGCCACGCGGTGCCGCCGACGAGCTGATGGCCGCCGAGCTCGATGTCGCTGTTGTCGAACACGTCCTCGATCATCTCGCCGTTCAGGCACGTCTCGGGATCGCCGCGCGACGCCTTCTTCGCGCCATTGAAGTCGAACCCCTGCTCGGTTGCGACCGCCTCCACCTTGGCGAGCAGGTTGTTGATCGCCTTGTGGCTGTTCGAGGAGACGCCGACGCGCTTGCCCGCTTTCAGCAGCGCGACGATCACGTGCGCGCTGGTGTGCGTCTTGCCGGTGCCGGGCGGGCCCTGGATGAACAGAGTGGAGCGGTCGAGCGCCAGTGCAGCCCGCGTGGCGGCCGCGATCAGCATTTCGCCCTCGCGCACCAGCGCGCCGCCGGCCCAGCCCGTCATTCGCGGCGCGGCGCGCTGGATCAGGTCGGCGATCGCGTGATAGGCGTCGCCCTCCTCTGCCGCGAACGTCGCCGCGACGCGCGCCACCGCAACCGCCAGCGGCGTCGTGTCGAGCGGCCACCCGGGCATGATGCTGCCGTCCCCGGGGAACGCCTCCTCGCCCTTGAGCGCGCGCTTCACCTCGACCCAGCCGTGCGGGCGGTCGAGCCCGACGATCGTGCCCAGCCGCATCCGCGTCGGCGCGTGGAGCACGGTCACGCCCTCGCGCAGCTTCGTCTCCTGATCGGGGAAGCTGTAGCGCGCGATCCAGCTGCGCTTGTCGGCGCGCAGCCATTGCGTCCCGAACGGCTGGATCGCGCCGATGCACTCGACGTCGTCGATCAGCTCCTCTTCCTCGCGGTCGCAGCGGTCGAAGACGGCCCAGTGCGCCGGCTTGTCGGCGCGCGCGTGGAAGTCGATCAGATGCGCCACCAGCTCGCGCCCGCGCGGGGAGAGCCGCGTCGCGTTCGCGCGCACCGCTTGGCGCAGCGCCTCGCGCGCTGCCTCCGCCGCGTCGCGCTCCGCGCTTTTCTCCGGCGCGACCTCGGCTTGCTTGACCCACCAGTCGACGTCGCCCGGCCGCAGCGTCAGCAGCCAGTTGCGCATCCCCTCGGTATTCTCGCAGTCGACGCGGTTGTAGGCGACGATCTCGTCCAGGATCGCGTCGTCGCGCGTCTCCTTCCAACGATGATATTCGACGATCGACTGGTCGCCGCTGACCACCGCCTCCGCGCGCTTCGCCGCGAAGAATACCTCCAGCGCCTTGAGGCTCAGCTTCGGCTCGCTCGTCCGGATGCCCGCGCGGGTGACGGTGTAGAGGTCGACCAGCTTCTCGCCCCGCAGCAGGTTGTCGACCGCCTCCTCGCGCGTCGCAAAGTGCGTCGACAGCCGGCGCAGCACCATCACCTCATAGGCGGCATAATGGTAGATGTGTGCGCCCGGGTTCGCCGCGAGGTGCGTGGTGAACCAGTCCACCATCTCCTCGAACACCGCGCGCTCGGCCGCGCGATCGTGCGCCAGCGCATGGCGGAATTTCGCGTTGCCGGCAGCGTCGCGGTAGTGGACGCCCCAGAGATATTCCAAACTGCCGTCGGGAGCGAGCGGATCGCCCTCTAGGTCGAAGAACAGGTCGGCCGGGTGCGGTCGCGGTAGGCGCGTGAAGCCCTTGCCGTCGATTACCTCCAGCGTCTTCGCGCGAGGCTCGCCCGTCAAACGCCGCTCGACCTGCATCGCCGCCTGATCGCGCAGACGCTCGAACGTCGCGGGCGCCATCTTGGCGACGCGCGTGCCCGGCGCGGTGGCGGCGAGCGCGGCGACAGTGTCGATCCCGGCGGCACGCAGCTTCGCCCGCTGTGGCGCGCCGAGGCCCGCCACGAGGCTGAGGTGATCAGCCGCCTCCCACTCGCTCGCACACACGTCGCGCCAAGCGCACAGAGAGCAGGCGGCGCACGGTTCCGCCACCGACGAGGCAGCCTCATCGGCGACGAACGACAGGTAGCGCGCCTTAGCGGCATCGAGCGTGTGGCGGAACTCGACGGCGCGAAACGTCTCCTCGCGCCCGTCGCCCAGCACCACGTGCATCGCGTGCGGACGCGTGCCCTGCACCTCGGCCACCATGTCGGAATACAGCCCGAGCTGGAGCACGTGGCTGGGCTTGGCCGAGCGCGCGAGCTTGGTGTCGACCGCCTCGTAGCTCCACCCGCCGAGCGCCGACGGCGTCTCGACGCGGCGCAGGAAGTCAGCGAAACCGTGCCACGGCTGATCCAGCAAGGTCGCCTGATAGATCATGCTCGCGCCCGCGCGCATCGCGTTCGCGGTCGCGGCGGCGCGCCCTTCCAGGCTGCCGGTGTCGGCGATCGTCACTACGCCGTCGAGCCGCTCGCGATACGCCGCCTCGTGCGCGTGGCCCGCGTCCTGCGTCAGCCTGACGCTCCCCTCGTCCACCGTCCGCCGCGCGCGCAGCGCCGCATCGCCCAGCGCCCGCGCGTTCAGCACCACCGCGTGCGCGCAGCCGAGAAAGGCGTTCAGGTCGCCCGCGGAATGGAGGATCTGATCACGATAGCGTCGCATGGCAGCCTTGTGCGAATAGGATGCGACACAATCGGACGTGCGCCGCCAAGACCCTCATTCTGCACGATGATTGCCGGCGCACCACCCGGGTTTTCCCCGGAAAACGTCAGCGCGAGCGGCGTTCGTCCAGCAGAGCGGCGGTGTCGCGGCGGGTATGGAGGATTGCAAAGATCGTCACCGTCTCGTCCGTCACCTCGTAGAACACACGAAAGGGCGCAACCAGGATCGAGCGGACACGCACGCCATCGGTCGGCAAATCGACGAGTGTGCCGCGATCAGGGAAGTCGGCGAGGCTACCGCCACGCTCGGCCAGCCGCTCGACGGTCGCATCGGCTTCATCCTGTCCCGCTTCATCCGCGAGATAGCGGTGGATATTGATAAAGTCCTGCTGCGCGCCTTCCGAGATGATGATCCGGTGCGTCATTCTGCGTCGTAACGCCGCGAGCGCATGTCCTCGATGAAGTCCTTGAAGGGCCGCACCCGCCCCGCCTTCACATCCTCGCGCCCCATCTGCACCAGCTTCAGCAGCGCCAGGGTTTCCTGCGTCGCCTCGTAGCTGGCGATGTCGACCACCACCGCCTTCGCTTCGCCGTTCTGGGTGATGATGTAGGGCGTGCGGTCCTCAGCGACATTGCGCAGCACCTCGGCCGCGTTCGCCTTGAACCAGCTCACCGGCTTGATCCGCTCCAGCATGCCCACGACCAAGTCTCCACCTTTATTCGGACCGAATATGAACCGCGCGAGCTGGTCGCACAACCACTACTTGCAAAATTGAAGCTGATCGCGCACGGAGCGATGCAAGAACGTTCAATCGCTACGCGGGGCCGGTAAATGGATGCAATCACCAGCCAGATCGGCGATCTTGCCGACGCGGGCGAGCGCATGATCGAGCGGCTGAGGCGCAAAGCGTTCCTGCCCGAAAGCCGCAAGGGGCTCAACGTGCGCTTCGGCATCGCGGAGGCGGCGCAGCTGCTCGGCTGCTCCACCAATCGCATCCGCATGGCGGAAGAGGACGGCCGCCTCCCCCCTGCCCCCGCGACCGACACCGGACGCCGCGTCGGCTATACCGTGGACGAGCTGCTCCACATGCGCGACGTGCTCGGCGCCTCCCCCGCACGCGCGCCGCTCGACGTGCCCGCGATCGTCGCGGTGCAGAACTTCAAGGGCGGCGTGGGCAAGTCCACCGTCACCACCCACCTCGCGCATTATTTTGCGGTGCAGGGCTATCGCGTGCTTGTCGTCGACTGCGACAGTCAGGCGACCACGACAACGCTGTTCGGCTTCAACCCGCACTTCAACATCACGCGCGACGAGACGCTCTACCCATATCTCTCGATCGATCCGACCCAAGCGGACCTCAACTACGCGGTAAAGCGCACGCCGTGGCCAAACGTCGACCTGATTCCGTCGAACCTCGAACTGTTTGACGTGGAATATGAACTCGCCGCCGCGGGAGCGGATGGGCAGTCGGTGTTAGCGGCACGATTTCGCAAGCTGAAGCAGGGGCTGATCGACCTCGCGCACGATTACGACATCGTAATTCTTGATCCCCCGCCAGCGCTCGGCACGATCAGTTTGGCGGTGATGCAGGCGGCAAACGCGCTGCTGGTGCCGCTGGCAGCGACGACACCCGATTTCTGCTCGACGGTGCAGTTCCTGTCGATGATGGACCAGGTGCTGCGCCAGCTGGAGAGCGCAGGGATCGCAGTCGACTACAGCTTCGTGCGGCTAATCTGCTCGAAGTTCGACGCCAACGATCCCAGCCACGCGATGGTGCGCGCGATCATGGAGCAGAGCTTCGGCCCCGCGCTTCTGCCCGTGCCTATCCTCGATTCAGCCGAGATCAGCCACGCCGCGATGCGGATGATGACGGTTTATGAGCTCGAGAAGCCGATCGGCACCCCGCGCACCCACAAACGCTGCCGCGCCAACCTCGACGAGGCGCTGGGGCAGATCGAGCAGCTGGTGCGGCAGGGATGGGGCCGGGTCGCCCCGGCGCGGGAAGAGGATGTGCTCCATGCTGCGGCTTGAGACGCGAAGCGCCGGGGCGCAGCCCAAGCCGGCTCGGCCAGACGACAGCCCAGTCGACGTCACGTTCGCGAAGGCGGACGTGACAGTCCGCGCCGGTGAGCACCGGGGGGCTCCTTTCCTACACGCCCATGTTCCGTCTATGTTCCGCGCGGTGGAGGCTCCCTGTGGCGCGTAAGCAATCCGATTATCTCGCCGCGCTGCTCTCCGACGACGAGCCTGCGCGCACGCCCGTCACCGAAGCTACTCCCTCTCCTTCCGCGCCCGCCGAGCCACGCCAGCGCCTCGCCGGCACCACCCTGCTCGGCCGCGAATCGGCGCTCGCCCGTGTCGCTTCGGGCGAGGTGCGCCAGGTGACCCAGCTGCTGCTCGACCCCGCGCGCGTCCGTATCTGGCCGGGCAACGCGCGCTCCTACGCGCACCTCACTGAGGAAAGCTGCCGCGAGCTGATCGACTCGATCGTCGCCGAAGGCGGGCAGAAGGTCCCCGCGATCGTCCGCCGCGTGGAGGGCGACCCGGCCCACGATTACGAGGTAATCGCCGGCACCCGCCGGCACTGGTCGATCAGCTGGCTGCGCGCGCACAGCTATCCCGAGATGCAATTCGTGGCGCAGGTCGCCGCGCTCGACGACGAGGCCGCGTTCCGCCTCGCCGATCTTGAGAACCGCGCCCGCGCCGACGTCTCGGATCTCGAGCGTGCGCGCAATTATGCCGCCGCGCTCAAGGCGCATTATGGCAACCACCTGACCCGCATGGCCGAGCGGCTGAAGCTGTCTAAGGGCTGGCTCTCCAAGATGCTGCGCGTGGCCGCGCTGCCCGACGCGGTGATCGCCGCCTTCGCCTCCCCTGTCGATGTCGCACTGAAGCCCGGCTACGCGCTTGCGCAGGCGATGGACGACAAGGCCGTGGCGCCAGCGATCCTCGCCCAGGCCAAAGTGTTGGCAAAGGCGCAGAAGGCGCGGCGCGATGCGGGCAAGCCGACGCTCCCCGCCGCGGACGTGCAGCGCCGCCTGCTTGACGCGTCCCGCGCGAAGGCGGACGCACCCCAATCCTTCGTCTGGACCACCCCGCACGGCCGCCCCGCGCTCAGCGTTCAGTCGATTAATCGCCAGGGCATCACGATCCGCCTCCACGCCGGCTCAGGCGTGGGGCCCGACGAACTCGCCGATGCGCTGCGCCACGCGCTAGCCGCGCTGGAGGCGGAGGGCCGGGGGCTGAAGCGGTGATGTTTCCCCGGGGAAACACGAGGTCGCGTCCATGACCCGCGCCAATCGCGAGGCGGTGCCCGAGCAGTTCGACTTCTTCCTCCCCTATCTCGCGGACCTGCCGCTGCGCGACCAGCGCGAAATGATGGAGCGCCCCTTCTTCAGCCTCGCCAAGTCGAAGCGGGTGAAGCCGATCGACTATCGCGCGCCTGACGGGAAGCTCTGGGTCCACGTCTCCGCAAATCCCGATTACGGCATGGCGACGATCTGGGACGCCGACATCCTGATCTACTGCGCCAGCGTGCTCGCCGACATGGCACGCCGCGGGGTCAACGATGTGCCGCGCAAGCTGCACCTGATGCCCTACGACCTGCTCCGCGCGATAGGCCGCCCCACAACCGGCCGCGCCTACGAGCTGCTCGGCCAGTCGCTCGACCGGCTGGTCGCTACCACGATCAAGACCAACATCCGCGCCGAAAACCGCCGCGAAGCGACGTTCAGCTGGCTCGACGGCTGGACGCAGCTGGTCGACGAGAAGACCGAGC
>NZ_JBELMJ010000012.1:48138-82350 GCF_042095875.1 Sphingomonas sp. | reverse complement strand
CGCGCCAAAGGGCCGCGAAAGGTTCCCGGAGGAAGTCACCCATGTCTGCCCTGCTCGCCGCGCTCGCGGCCGCTGTTGATCCGAGCGCGATCGCGGTCGCTTCCATGTCCGCCCCGGCCGCGAGCGCGCCCACCGATACTGCGGTCGGTACTGCGACCGAGCCCGCGACGCAGGCGGGCGACGACATCGTCGTCACCGGCGCGCGCACCGAGGGGAGCCAGGATTACACCATCCCGGGGCAGACCACCGCGACCCGCATGAACCTGTCGCTGCGCGACACGCCGCAGTCGGTCAGCGTGGTGACGCGCGCGCAGATCGAGGATTTCCAGCTCAACGACGTCAACACCCTGCTCGGCACCGTGCCCGGCATCAACGTGCAGGCGGGCGAGACCGACCGCGTGTATTTCTCCGCGCGCGGCTTCGACATCCAGACGTTCCAGGTCGACGGCATCGGCGTGCCGTTCGCGTTCGGGATTCAGACCGGGTCGATCGACACCGCCTTCTACGACCATATCGAGGTGGTGCGCGGCGCGCCCGGCCTCTTGTCGTCGACCGGGAATCCGTCGGCCGTCGTCAACTTCATCCGCAAGCGCCCGACCCGCGACCTGCAGCTGCGCGCCTCCGCGCAATACGGCTCGTTCGACCAGTATCGCGGCGAGGCGGACCTGAGCGTGCCGATCACCAAGGACGGCAGCATCCGCGCCCGCGCGGTCGGCGCGTACCAGGACGGCGACAGCTACCTCGACCGCTACGGGCTGCGCCGCTGGGTCGGCTACGGCATCGTCGAGGCGGACCTGGGCGCGAATACGACGGTCAGCGCCGGCTACGGGCACCAGGACCACGAGAGCCGGGGCGCGATGTGGGGCGCGATCCCGCTGACCTACACCGACGGCACGCCCTTGAACTTCGACCGCTCCTCAAACGTCGCGCCCGACTGGTCGAGCTGGAACGTGATCGACCGGCAGATCTTCGGCGACATCACGCACAAGTTCGGCAACGGCTGGATCGCGCGCGCGAGCGCGATCCGCCGCGCGACCGACGAGAACAACACCTTGTTCTACGTGTTCGGCAACCCGTTGCGCGGTGCACCGGGCGGGATCGGGATCGATCCCGCGACCGGGCTGCAAGCCGGTATCCAGAGCTATCCCGGCAAGTTCATCGCGGAGACGCGCAACCTGACGATGGAAGCCTATGTCACCGGTCCCGTGACGATCCTGGGGCGTGAGCACGAGATCAACATCGGCGTCAACCGCAGCGCGCAGCGCTACATCCAGGGTTCGAGCTACGATTTCAGCACGGTGGGCAACCTGCTCCCCTACCCCGACCTGTTCGCGGGTAATTTCCCACTGCCCAACTTCCCGACCGAATTCTCCACCGATCCGGCGTCGAGCCAGAACACCCACACTCGACGCGAAACCGCCTACGGCCTCGTGCGGCTGAACCCCGGCGACGCGGTCAAGGTGATGCTGGGCGGCAACATCACGCACGCGAAGAGCACCGGCTTCACCTACGGCGCGAACACCGATTTCGACGAAACGCGCTTCCTGCCCTTCGCGGGCGCGACCGTGGACCTGTCGCGCAACCTGAGCGTGTACGGGAGCTGGGCAACGATCTTCAATCCGCAGAACGAGCAGCTCGACATCAACAACCGCAATCTCGATCCGATCGAGGGCGAGAATCTGGAACTGGGGCTGAAGGGCGAGTGGTTCGACGGCCGGCTGAACGCGACGGTTGCGGTGTTCCGGACGCGGCAGGACAATGTCGCCGAGGCGGCGGGCCGCGTGACCGACGCGAACGGCATCGACCGCACCTATTACGTCGGGGTCGACGCGCAGTCGGAGGGCGTCGAGATCGACGTCGGCGGACAGCTGGCGCCGGGCCTGCAGGTGACGGGCGGCTATACCTTGATGCGGATCGAGGACCCGGACGGCAATCCGGTGCGCCGCTTCGTCGCGCGCAACACCGGGCGGCTGAACGTCAGCTACTCGCTGCCGATGCTGCCGCAGCTGAAACTGGGCGCGGCGGCGCAGTACCAGAGCCGGATCATCTCGCCCTCGGGTCTGGGGCGGCAGGGCGATTACGCGCTGCTCGACCTCTTGGCGGCGTACAGCATCACCCCCAACATCTCCGCCGCGGTCAACCTGCGCAACGTCACCAACACGAAGTACCTGACCGCGACCAATTTCGACGGTGGCTATTACGGCGCGCCGCGCAGCGTGCTGGGCACGATCAGCGTGCGTTACTGAGGGCGGTGCGCGCTACTGAGGAGCACGGGAGCGACGCGTCGTCGCTCCCGCCCGCCGACCTGCCCGCCCGCCGGCTACGTCGATTTTCGCCGCGGGGCGTAATTGCGCTGTCATCTAAATGGCTGATACCCCGATCAAACGCGCGCCCGCGCCAGCGGCCGTCGAGCAAGGGGTGTCTGCATGGGTATCATCAAGAAAATCGTCGCCGACGATCGCATCGCGTTTGACGACCTGAGCTCGTCCCCGTTCGGCACGCTGACGCGCGATACCTTCTACACCGACGCGTCGTGGCGCGAGTTCCGCCTCGCCGCGGACACGCTCGGCACGCGTAGCGCCGCTCCCCAATCAGCGACGCCTGCGTCCGCGACCGCCAGCATCGTCAGCGCCGCGCCCGAGGGGTTGCAGACGCTGTTCCAGACCGGGTTCGACGGATTCGCTGCGGCGGGCTTCGCGCCGGGGGCGACGGGCACGCGGCTCGATTCCAACGTGTTCCGCGTGCTGGGGCTGAGCGACCTTCCCGCCCCCGCCTACGGCTTCACCTCGCCGACCGGCACGAGCGCGAACGATTTCGCGCGCGGCGTGATCCAGGGTTCGGCCGATCCGACCTCGGGCGGTATCTACTCGCCGTCGGCCAATGCGGCGCTGGTGGTGCAGGCGACCGGCAGCGACTTCGTCGAGGGCAATGGCGCGTTCGAGGCGCGGATTCAGAACACCAGCGGCTTCACCGCGACGGGCTTCGCGGTCGATTTCGACTGGGCGTGGCGCAACTCGGGCAACCGCGCTTCCTCGCTCCAGCTGTCCTACTCGTCGGACGGCGTGACCTTCACCGCCGCGCCGACGAGCGCCTTCACCACCCCGGGCGCGGCCACCGCGCCGGTGCCCGCGGTCTTCTCGCTCACCACCGCGATGGTGTCGATCGCCGACCTGGTCGTCGCCGACGGCGGTTACCTCTACCTCCGCTGGAGCCACCTGAGCTCGTCGGGCAGCGGCAACCGCGACGAATTCGGCATCGACAATCTGTCGGTCAAGGCGACCCTGACCGACGCGTCGACGCTGACCTTCGCCGACGTGACCGTGACCGAGGGCAATAGCGGGACCACCTTCGCGACGATCACGCTGACGCGCACCAGCGGCGAGGGCATTGCCTCGATCGCCTACGCAACCGCGGACGGATCGGCGCAGGCGGGCAGCGACTATCAGGCGCAGAGCGGCATCGTCACCTTCGCCGCGGGCGAGACCAGCAAGACGATCCAGGTCGCGGTGCTGGGCGATACGCGCAACGAGCCGAACGAGACGTTCTTCGTCAACTTCTCCGACGCGCAGGGCTTTCTCGCCCCCGACACGCAGGCGCGCGTCACGATCACCAACGACGACACCGGACCCGTCGCGATCTACGACATCCAGGGGCTGGGCCACCGCTCCGCTTACGAAGGGCTGACCGTGCAGACCGCGGGCGTGGTCACCGCGCTGCGCACGACGGGCTCCGACCGCGGCTTCTTCCTGCAGGACGCGACCGGCGACGGCGACACGCGCACCTCGGATGCGATCTTCGTCTCGACCGGCAGCACGTCGCCGACCGTCGCGGTCGGCAACGCGATCACGCTGTCGGGCACGGTTGCCGAGTACACGCAGAACGCCGCCAACCTGACGGTCACGCGACTGACCGGCGCGACCGCGATCACCGTGACCGAGGCGAATGCGGCGCTGCCCGCCGCGACGCTGATCTCGACCGAGGCGGGCGGCTACGCGCCCCCGACGCAGGTCGTCGACGACGACCGGTTGCAGAGCTACGATCCGAGCAGCGACGGCATCGACTTCTACGAATCGCTCGAAGGCATGCTCGTCACCGTGCGCGCGCCGCTGGTGGTCAGCTCGACCGACGGCATCGGCCAGACCTACGTCGTCGCGAACGGCGGGATCGGCGCGACCGGCATCAACGAGCGCTACGGTATCACCATCTCCGCGGGCGACAATGCGCCGGAGAAGATCAAGATCTTCGCGCCGGGCGGCGGCACGTTCGACCAGGGCGACGT
Source organism: Sphingomonas sp. (assembly GCF_042095875.1). GTDB lineage: Bacteria > Pseudomonadota > Alphaproteobacteria > Sphingomonadales > Sphingomonadaceae > Sphingomonas. Next base: position 78,071 of record NZ_JBELMJ010000012.1, on the reverse strand, counting down.
GCTGGCGGACGTCAACGGCATCCTGACCTATTTCGGCAACGCCGGCGGCACCTCGGCGAGTTACGAGATCGACCCGATCGGCGCGCTGTCGGTCACCACCGACCGCGCCGCGCCGACGCGCGAGACCAGCGCGTTGACGGGCGACGCCGATCACGTGACGATCGCGAGCTTCAACGTCGAGAATGCCGACCCGGGCGACGGCGCGCAGAAGTTCGGCGCGATCGCGACCGAGGTGACGACGGCGCTACGCAACCCCGACGTGATCGCGTTGCAGGAAATCCAGGACGCCGACGGCGCGGGGACGGGCACCGACACGTCGGGCGCGGCGACCGCGCAGGCGATCATCGACGCGATCGTCGCGGCGGGCGGCCCGACCTATCGCTACACCGAGGTCGCGCCCGCCTACGGCACCACGGGCGGCGAGCCGGGCGGCAACATCCGCAACGGCTACCTCTACAATCCCGCGCGCGTCACGCTCGACGAGAGCAGCGTGCGCCTGATCGAGGACCAGGCGTTCACCGGCAGCCGGCGCCCGCTGGTCGCCACCTTCGAGTTCAACGGGCAGGACGTGACGGTGGTCAACGTCCACTCAACCTCGCGCGGCGGATCGGACACGTTGTTCGGTGCGATCCAGCCGCCCGCGCAGGCCGGCGACGGCTCGCGCACCGCGCAGGCCGCCGCGATCAAGGCGTATCTCGACGGCGTGCAGGCGGCGAACCCCGACGCCAATCTGGTCACGCTGGGCGACTTCAACGGTTATTACTACGAAACCGCGCTCCAGCGGCTGACGAGCGACGGCAAGCTTGCCAACCTGTACGACCTGCTGCCGGTCGAGGAGCGCTACTCCTACCTGTTCGAGGGTTACCTGCAGGCGTTCGACAATATCGTGGTGTCGAACAATCTGCTCGACGGCGCGAGCTTCGACGTCGTCCACTACAATGCCGAGCAGCCGGCGGGCGTGTATCAGGCGACCGACCACGACCAGCCGCTGGCACGGCTGTACGTGCCGCGCGCCAATGCGGCGCCGACCGATCTGGCGATCGACAATGCCGCGGTGATCGAGAATGCGGCGCCGGGCACGCGCGTCGGCACCGTTTCCGCGCAGGACACGGGCGCGCTCAGCTACACGCTGACCGACAATGCTGGCGGGCGCTTCGCGATCGACGCCGCGACCGGCGTCGTCACGACGCGCGTGGCGTTCGATTTCGAGGCGACGCCGTCGTTCTCGATCACCGCGCGCGCGACCGACGCGGGCGGGCTGTTCGTCGACAAGCAGATCACCGTCGCGGTGACCGACCAGAACCCCGAGAACGTGATCGGCACCGACGGCAACGACAGCGCGATCGGCGGCGTCGGCAACGACGTGTTCGCGATGTTCGGCGGCGACGACCGCGTCGACGGCGGCGACGGGTTCGACACGGTGGTGTTCGGCTACACGCTGGGTGCGGCGACCACCATCACGCGCACCGGCGTCCACGCGCTCACCATTTCGGGTCCCGAGGGCACCGACATCCTCACCAACGTCGAGGCGCTGCGTTTCTCCAACGGCACGGTCAACCTGGACAACGGGCACAGCGCGATCGACAATCTGTTCTACCTCCAGCGCAATCCCGACGTGCTCGAGGCGGGGATCGATCCGGTCGCGCATTACGTGCTCTACGGCACGTTCGAGGGGCGCGATCCCAACGCCTTCTTCTCGGTGCGCGGCTATCTGGGCGCCAACGCCGACGTGGCGGCGTCGAACATCGAACCCTTGTACCATTACCAGCGCTACGGCTGGCACGAGGGCCGCGATCCTTCGGCCGCGTTCGACACCACGCTCTACCTGCTCAACAACAAGGACGTGGCGGACGCCGGGGTCAATCCGCTGGAGCATTACCTGAACTACGGTCGGTACGAGGGCCGGAGCAGCTACGGCGCGATCGGCGACCAGATCGACGGCAACGCTTTCGACGCCGATTACTACCTGCTCGCCAACCCGGATGTCGCCGCGTCGGGCATGGACGCGTGGCAGCATTACCAGGCCTACGGCGCCAAGGAGGGACGCGATCCCAACGCGCTGTTCGACACGTCCGACTATCTTCGCGCCAACCCGGACGTCGCGGCGGCCGGCGTCAACCCGCTCGATCATTTCAACAACTTCGGCTGGCGCGAAGGGCGCGATCCGTCGGGCGCGTTCGACACGGAGGCGTATCTGGCCGACAATCCCGATGTCGCGCAGGCAGGCATCAACCCGCTGACCCATTATCTCGAGTTCGGTGCCTACGAACTGCGCGATCCGCACGCCGACGGCGTGCTGACCGGGACCAGCACGATCATCGCGTGACGCGCGGCATCGCCGTTTCTTCCAACACGGGAATGACGACTTGCGTTGGCGGACAGGAACGCCAGACTGTTGTTTCAGCATGAACCTCGCAGGGCATCCGCAGCAGCGGGTGCCCTTTTCTTGTCAAAGGGCGGCCACCCGCCGCGTCCTGCGCTCACCTGTCCCTCTCCCCACTCAAGCATTTGCGCGATTGAACCGCCGCGCGGTTCCGCTACATGGCGCAGGTGTCGGGGAGTGGCGCAGGCTGGTAGCGCACCTGGTTTGGGACCAGGGGGTCGCAGGTTCGAATCCTGTCTCCCCGACCATGCGATCGGCTGGCTGATCGTCAGCGTCCGGCGCGTCTCTCGGTCGCGCGAGCGACACGCGTTCCACTGCCTTGAACGCCGCTGTCGCCGGACCGCCTCGTCACCCGCATATTCGTACGCGTGAGGTGGTGACGATTGTTATTATGGTAGATTTTGCGGGAAAACGGCGCAAAGAACCCGCGTCCGGGAAAAATGTTCCCCACGCCCTGTCGGTCGGACGGTGGCAGCGGCGCGGGATCGGGGTGGAACGACGTGGCAGTGGATGAGGGCATCGGCCGAACGCGCGCGATGCCGGGTGAAGGTGAAGCGTTGACGCGCGCAGCACTGTGCGACGCGTCCGCCTGCACCGCGCGGCGCGACGTCCGGCACCGTGCCCGCCGCGCCAGCCTGTCCACCGTGCTCCTCGCCCCGCTCGCGTTCGCCGCCCCCGCGCTCGCGCAGTCGACGCTCGCGCCTCCGCCGCGCGGTGAGCCGCAGGGGTCGCTGGTGGTCAATCCGCAGCAGGGCGCGACGCCCCGTCCCCTGCCATCCTCGCCGCCCCCATCGTCCCTGCCCCCGTCGTCGCCCGCGCAGGTGCCCTCGGGCTCGCCGCTGTCGCCCGCGCCGGCGCCGATCCCGTTCGGGCCGAGCATCGCGCCCGCCCCCACCGCACCGCGCGGCGATCTGCCCACCATCCCGACCGACAACGCGCTGCCGCGCCGCGCGCGTCCCGGCGGGCTGCCGGTGCCGAGCGGCGATCCGCTCCACATCGATGCAGGCAGCGACCCGATCCTGCAACTGGCGCGCACGCAGACCGGCACCGACGCCTTCGCGCGCGCGATCGGCGCGGCGGTGGCGCGCAACCCGTCGCTCGACGAGGCGGGGGCGCAGGTCGACGAGGCGCGCGAGGCCCGCGGCGAGGCGCGCGCGCGGCAATTGCCGACCGCCGATCTGTCGATCTCGACGTTTCAGGTGATCGATCGCGCCTTCTCCAACGATCCGCTCAACGTGCTGGAACGCTCGCGCCCGCGCGCGCGCACCGACGGGCTCGTGCGCATCCAGCAGCCGGTGATCGACTTCGGCGCCAGTAACGCGCGCATCCGCGCCGCGCAGGCGCGGCTGGAGAGCGCGCAGGCGAGCGTCGAGGATACCGCCACCCGCCTCGCGCTCCAGGCGGTGTCGGCGTGGTACAACGTCTACGGCTACCGCGCGCTGGTCCGCCTGAGCGAGGCGTTCGGCGACAGCCAGCGCGATCTGCGCGGCAGCATCGAATTGCGCATCCGCCAGGGCGCGGCGGCGGCGGGCGACATCGCGCAGGTCGACAGCTACATCGCCGCGTCCGCGGCGCAGCTCGCCGATTTCCGCCGCCAGCTCGCCAGCGCGGAGGCGCAATATCTCGCGGTGATCGGCGAGCCCGCGCCCGCCGACCTCGCGCGCGCGCCGGTGCCCGCACTCGGCGGGATCACCGCCGCGACCCTCGCGGGCGAGACCGACCGGCTACCGCTGGTCCGCGCCGCCAGGCTGGGCGTGCAGGCGGCGCGCGCCGACGTGCGCGCGCTCCAGGGCGACCGGTTGCCGCAGCTGTCCGCCGGGATCGACGCCGGGCGCTACGGCATCGTCGAGACCGCGCGCGACTATGACATCCGCGGCAGCGTGACGCTCAGCATGCGGATCGGCGGCGGCATCGACCAGCGGATCGGGCAGGCGCAGGCGCGCGCGAGCGGCGCCGACGCGCGGTTGCGCCGCACCCAGATCGAGGTGCGCCGCGACGCGGAGATCGCGCTCGCCGACGTCGCCGCACTCGGCGACGCGCAAGGAGCGATCGAGGAGAATTACCTCGCCAGCCGGCGCTCGCGCGACGTGCTGGCGGAGCGTTTCCGCGTCTCGCGCGGGACATTGTTCGACTTGCTCGCGGCGGACAACAATTACTTCGGCGTCGCCGCGCGCTTCATCCAGACCACGATCGAACTCGACACCGCGCGCTACGCATTGCTCGCCCGCACCGGGCGGCTGCTGCCGGCGCTCAACATCCAACCCGCCGCGCTGGACCAACGATGACCGACACCGACACCCACGCGGTCGACCACCCGCGCCCGCGTTTCGCGCCGTGGCTGATCGAGCCGATGCTGCGCAACAAGGGCACCTACCTGAAGGTCGCGGTAGCCGCGGCGATGATCAACATCTTTGGGCTGGTCACCTCCCTGTTCACGATGACCGTCTACGACCGCGTCGTTCCCAATAACGCCTTTTCCTCGCTGATCGCGCTGTCGATCGGGCTGATGATCCTGGTGGTGTTCGACTTCCTGCTGCGCATCCTGCGCGCCTATTTCACCGACCTGGCGGGGGCGGACATCGACCATGACATCGGCGGGCGCGTGTTTCGCCGGCTGGTCGCGATCCGGTTGGACCAGAAGAAGGGATCGACCGGCGCCCTGACCGGCATGATGCGCGAGCTGGAAACGCTGCGCGACTTCTTCGCCTCCGCCACCATGACCGCCTTGGTCGACGTGCCGTTCATCCTGGTGACGCTCGCGTTCATCGCGATCCTGGGCGGGCCGATCGTGTGGGTGCCGCTCGCCGCGATCCCGCTCGTGATCGGCGCGGGCTGGCTGACGCGCCCCGCGCTCGACCGGCTGTCGGCCAAGTCGATGAGCGAGGGGCTGACCAAGCAGAGTGTGCTGGTGGAAACCGTCGGCGCGCTCGAGATGGTCAAGACCAGCGGCGCAGGCCGCCTGCTCGGCCGGCGGTGGAAGCGCGCCAACGAGCAGCATTCGGACTCGTCGGTGCGCCAGCGGCTGGTGTCGACGATCGCGACCACCGTGTCGGTGTCGGCCAATACGCTGGCCTATGCCGGCACCGTCGTCGCGGGCGTCTACCTGATCGCCGACCACAGATTGACGACGGGCGCGCTGGTCGCCTGCTCGATCCTGTCGGGGCGCGCGGTGCAGCCGCTCGCGACGATCGCGACCTTGCTGACCCGCCTGTCGGCGACGCGCACCGCGTACAAGCAGATCAACGCGATGATGGAGACGGGATCGGAGGAGCCCGGCGCGGGCGCGCTCCACCCGACCAGGTTCGAGGGGCGGATCGAGCTGAAGGGCGTCGAGTTCCGCTACCCGGGTGCGGCGGAGAAGACGCTCGACGGACTCAACCTCGTCATTCCCGCGGGACAGCGCGTCGCGCTCCTGGGCCGGATCGGGTCGGGCAAGTCGACGATCGCGCGGCTGATCCTGGGGCTCTACCCGCCGCAGGAAGGGCTCGTCATGATCGACGGCACCGACATCCGGCAATACGACCGCCAAGCGATGCGTGGCCTGATCGGCACCGCGCTGCAGGAGCCGGTGCTTCTGTCGGGCACGGTGCGCGAGAACATCGTGCTCGAGCGGCCCCACGTCGATGACGCGGAGATGCTGCGCGTCGCCGAACTGTCGGGCACGCACGCCTTCATGGGGCAGCTCGCCAACGGCTACGACCTGCGCCTCACCGACCGCGGCGAAGGGCTGTCGGGCGGGCAGCGCCAGTCGATCAGCCTCGCGCGCGCGCTCGCCGGCCGCCCGCAGTTGGTGGTGTTCGACGAGCCGACCAGCTCGATGGACCAGGGCAGCGAGGCGCAGCTGATCGGGCGGCTGGAGACGGAGTTGAAGGGCCGCACCTTCGTGCTCATCACCCACCGCCCCGCGCTTCTCCGGCTGGTCGAGCGCATCGTCGTGGTCGAGGGCGGCCGCGTGGTGCAGGACGGCCCGCGCGACCAGGTGCTCCAGGCGCTCCAGCGCCCGCGCGCCGTGGCATGAGTGATCCGATGACCGATACCACCGTGACCGACACGCACCACACCCACCTGGAGGACCTGGCCGACCGCGTCAGGCCCAAGGCGCTGTCCAACCTGCTGCTATGGCTGATCGTCGCGTTCGTCGTGATCTTCGTGATCTGGGCGAGCGTGGTGAAGCTCGACCGCACCGTCCACGCGCCCGGCCGCGTCGTGCCGTCCAGCCGGCTGCAGGTGCTGAGCAACCTAGAGGGCGGGATCGTGTCGCAGATCCTGGTACGCGCGGGCGATCTCGTCCGCCGCGGGCAGCCGATGGTCCGGCTCGACCGCACGCAGGCAGGCGCCGAGCTCGGCAGCTCGCAGGCGACCGTCGGCGCGCTGGCGGCGAAGATCGCGCGGCTGGAGGCGGAGATTGCGGGGCGCGAGCCGGTCTATCCCCCTGCGACCAGCCCCGACATCGCCGAGCAGATCGCGATCGAGCGCTCGCTCCACGCCGCGCGGATGAGCGACCTCGCGAGCCTCACCGCAGCAGCGGCCGCGCGCGAGGCGCAGGCCAACCGCGCGGTGGCCGAGGCGCAGGCGGCGTACCAGTCGCGCGTGTCGGCACGCGACGGCGCCCGGCGCCAGCTCGAGGTCATGCGCCCGTTGGTCGAGCGCGGGATCGAGCCGCGCATGACGCTGATCCAGTACGAGAATGCGGCCGCGGTCGCGACCACCGACGCGGCGCAGGCGTCGGCGGCGATCGCGCGCGCGCAGGCGAGCGTCGCCGAGGCGCGCGCGAGCATGGCGCAGGCACGCGCTGCGTGGCGCGCGCAGGCGGGCACCGAACTCGCGGTGGCGCAAGGGGAACTGGGCGCCAGGCGTCAGGCGATGCCCGCGCTGGTCGCCCGGCTCGGCCGCGCGACCGTTGCCGCCCCCGTCGACGGCCGCGTCAACCGCGTGCTCGTCTCGACGGTCGGCGCCAGCGTCGGCGCGGGCCAGCCGATCGTCGAGGTGGTGCCGAGCGCCGACGCGCTGACCGTCGAGGCTTTGGTTGCGCCCAAGGACATCGCCGCGGTGCGCATCGGCCAGCGCGCGCGCGTCAACATCACCGCTTACGAATCCGGCATCTACGGCGGCATGGAGGGCCGCGTCGTCACGATCAGCCCCGACGCGACCGTCGAGGAGCGCACCGGCGAGAGCCACTATATCGTCCGCGTCCGCGCCGACGCGGAGAACTTCCGCGACCCCGAAGGCCGCCGCCTCGCGATCGGCCCCGGCATGACCGCGGACGTCAACCTGATCGGCGACAAGCGCTCGGTCATGGCCTATATCCTGACGCCGTTCACCCGGCTGAGCGAGGAAGCGCTACGGGAGTAGCGGCGGTCACCCCAGTCGGCGTGTCGCAGGTTTCGATAAGCCTGGAATGTCTGCTTTTGGTGGAAAGCGGACATTCATCGCACTAGGCGTAGCCAGTGCGCACGAGACTAGAGTTTCGCTCCTCTCAACTGTCTGACCCTGCTTCGGAAGAAGGCACTCCGGGCGGTAAATTCGTCGCTGCCGTCCTTAGAGAGGAACTTCCCAAGCACGGTTTCAGCGTGACCGATGTGTTTGCCGAGGATTGGGGTTGGCATGTTGCTATCGCGAACGAAGCATTTCCTCTCTGGGTTGGATGCGGCCACTATGACGAGTGGAATGATGGGCTGCTCTGCTTCATTGAACCTAGCACGCCTTACGTTCGTCGCTGGTTCAGCCGATTGCCTACTACGGACACTGTTGAGCGTCTCGCCACGGCTGTCGAAGGTGTCGTTCGGGAGAGTGGGAAAGCGCACGACCTCCGTTGGTGGACGGAAGAAGAGAACGCACGAGGGTAACGTCCGCAATCGGGCGAAAGCGGACATTGCGGCGCTACATTCCAATTCGGTTGGGTGCCGGAAGGTCGCGAAAGGTCGCACTCCTATACGGGCGCGCGCGTCGGTGTGTCGCGCTGTCAAGGAACATCGCGGGGGGTTGCAGGTGCAAGGGCGTGCAGGACAGTGCCTCTATACGTACCCACGCACGACGACGGGGTTATGGTGCCCTCGCTACCCCGCGATGATCGAGTAATTACCCTGCGCGGCGGCATCCAGTGCCTCGACCGTCACGTAATAGGCACCGGTCGCACCCGCGGCCAGGTCGAGCGTGACGTGGCCGTTCGTGCCGCTCGCGCTGGCGAGCAGGTGACCGGCGGCGTCGTGGACGCTCACCCGCTGATCGAACGCGGCGGACACGTCGATGCGCGTCTGCTGCCCGGCGGCGAGGTCGAGCTGGAACCAGTCGTGGTCGCCCGCGCGGTCGATCGCCTGGCTGGCGGCGGTACCGAGCGGCAGCGCGTGGTCGCCCTGCTCGCGCCCGAACGCGGCGTCGCCGGCGCGGCCTTCGGCGGCACCGTAGACCAGCCAGTGCGCGAATGCCCCGGTGGCACCGTAGCCAGCACCCGCGATGTCGGGGTTGGACAGGAGATAGCCGACCGCGTCGAACCCGCCGGTCGCGCGGCCCTCGTCGGCACCGTAGCTGAGATAATGCGTCAGCCCGGCGTCGGGGTTGTTGCCGAACGCGCGCAGCACGTCGGTGTTGGCGGCGAGATATTGCTGCGCGTCGAAGCTGGTGGTCGGGCGGCCTTCGTTGAAGCCGTAGTTGACGTAATGCCACACGCCGAACGAGGCGTTGTTGCCGAACAAAGCCGCCAGATCGGGATTGGAGGCGAGATACTCGCGCCCGTCGAACACGCCGGGGCTGCGCCCTTCGGCGAAGCCGAAGGCGTCGAAGTGGCGCGCACCCGCTTGCGGATCATTGCCGAAGGCGCGGATCAGGTCGCCGTAGGAGGCGATGTAGCGCAGCGCGTCGAACGGCGCGGCACCGGCGATCGTGTCCGCGAAGCCGACCGTCGCGTCGGCGAAGCGCACCTGCTCGACGTTGGCGACCTGGTTCGCGCCCTCCGCACCGATCAGGTAATCGTGACCGTTGATGACGAGGGCGGTGTAGCTCGCGCGCGCGCCCGCCAGCACCAGCGTGTCGCTGCCGGCGTCGCCGTCGATCCGGTTGTTGCCCGGGCCGCCATCCAGCAGGTCGTCGCCCGCACCGCCGTTCAGCACGTCGTCGCCGGCACCGCCCGATAGCGTGTCGTTGCCGTCGAAGCCGCGCAGGTCGTCGTTGCCCGCGTTGCCGATCAGCGTGTCGTTGCCTCCGTACCCGTCGAGCCGGTCGGCGAGCGCGCTGCCCGTGATGACGTTGTCGAGATCGTTGCCGTACCCGCCGTAGCCCGCCGCGCCGTTCGCGCCCGTGCCGGTGATGACCATGTTCTCGACATTGGCCGGAATATAGCCACCGACGCTGCTGTAGATCGTGTCGGTTCCCTGCCCGGCATATTCGATCACCTGTGTGCTGGCGCTGTCGATATAGTAACGGTCGTCGCCGGTTCCGCCGTACAAATATCCGGTGACCGCGCCGGGGCGCGCGCTCGCGTCGGTGTTGATCAGCGTGTCGTCGCCCGCGAAGCCGAACAGCTCGAACCCGGTCAGCGTGTCGTTGCCCGACCCCGCGACGTAACCGGTGGTGGCCAGGTCGATCAGCTCGACTCCGCCGGCCGCGATCACCGACAGGTAGCGGCCATCGGCACTCGCGCGGATCGCGTTGCCGAAACCGATCGCCCCGCCGTTGCTGTCGAACAGTCGCGGCGCACCGCTCACCGCGTAGCTGCCGATCGCCTGGCTGGTCGCGACGTCGATCGCGATGATCACCCCGCCGCGCCCCTCGAACAGCGTCTTGCCGTCGGCGCTGAACGCGAGCGGCGCGGACACGCCCAGATACGGTGCGGCGACAGCGGGCGACGGCAGGAAGCCGAAGCTGCTCGTTGCCAGCGCGAGGCCCGACTGGCCGGGATAGCCCGCGAAGGCGACGAGCCCGCCGTCCGACGAGATCGCCTGCGCGCGGCTGGTGCCCTGCATGTTGCCCGGGGTCGACGCGCTGCCGCTCGCCAGCAGCGTGCCGTCCGCGCGGAAGACCGCGGCGCGGCGCTGCGCGTTGCTCGAGCCGACCAGGACGTGGCTGTGGTCGGCGGACGCGCTGAGCGTCGGATCGGTCAGCGTGCTGGCGGCCGAGTAGGTGCCGGTGGTAAAGTCGTACAAGCGCACGGTGGTGCCGTTCGCGGTCGCGCCGCCCGTCACCAGCGCGGTGGTGTTGGTCAGGAACGCGACGTCGCCGAAACCGCTGCCGCGCGCGGCCGTGTCGGCGAAGGTCGACACCGCGCCGGTTGCGAGATTGATCGAGAAGAAGCGATTGGTCGCGTCGGTGGCGGCATAGGTCGCGCGGTCGGCGACCAGCAGCGTGGTGCCGTCGGGCGACAGGTCGGCCCCGCCCAGCGCGTTGCCGAGCGAGTAGGTCGCGAGCGTCGCGCCGCTGGCGACGTCGAACACCGTCACGCGCTGGTTCTCGATCGCGTAGAGCTTGGTGGAATCGGCCGACAGCAATGCGTCGACGAAATTACCCGAGATGATCGCCACGTCGTGACCCTCGCCTGTTCCAGCAACTTGGTAATGGTAACTTACCGACGTGTCGATCGGTGGACGGCGCGATCGTGAATCTTGCATCGCCATCGCGCGCGGCAACGCGGGAACCATGATCGACGCCGCGGTCGGCGCCGGTGCGTAAGCGCGGACGCCGGCGTCGTGTCAGATCGTCGGCCACAGATCGGTCGGAACCGCCGCTTTCCAGTCGATGCCCCCGGTGAAGACGAAATCGCCGGCGCGCAGGTCGGCGGGGGCGAAGACGTCGTTGAGCACGATCCGCCCGCTCAGGGCATGCCCGCTCGCGTCCGCGAACGCCGACAGGTCGATCGTGGTGCTGCCCTGGAACGGCGTCGAGGCCGCGGCCTTGACGTCGGCGAGCGTCAGCACGTCGCCCGACTTGGTGCGCAGTGCCGACAGGTCGAGCTTGTCGCCGTCGACCTGGCTGAAGCGCAGGCCCAGGTCGCCCCACGCGCCGCGGCTCGCGTCGACGACGTAGGTGTCCGCGCCTGCCCCGCCGTCCATGAAGTTGCCGCGGCCGATCTCGCCGGTCGCGCCGAGCAGGTAGACCAGCGTGTCCTTGCCCTCCCCGCCATGGGCGGTCGGGTTGCGAGAATTGACGCCCCAGCCATCCGCCGCATCGATCAGCAGGTCGTCGCCCTCGCCTCCGATCAGCACGTCGGCACCGGTTCCACCGATCAGGATGTCGTTGCCGTCCATCCCCCACAAGGTGTCGTCGCCACCGCGTCCGGCGAGGATATCGTCGCCGCTGGGGCTGGGAGAAACGTTGACGCCGTAGATCACGTTGGCGCGGTCGTCGCCCAGCAGGACGTCGTTGAACGCGCTGCCGCCCAAATTCTCGATGCTGACCAGCGTGTCGCTGAACGCCGCTCCGGCGCCGATCGACTTGGCCTCGCCGGTCAAGAGATCGGCGCGCACCTGCGACGTCCAGGACGCGAGATCGGTGCCCCCGCCCCCGTTCAGGTAGTTGGTGCCGGCACCACCCTCCAGTGAATCGTTGCCGGCGCCGAGCGTCACATGGTCCGCCCCCGCACCGCCGGTGTAGCCGACCGTTGCGCTGCCGCGCGTCGAGACGGTGCTGCCCGCGCTGCCTCCGTTCAGCGCCGCATAGCCATTGTCGAACTGCGCATCGAGCAACAGCGTGCCCCCGCCCGCGAAAAGGTTGAGGATCTGTCCGCCCAGGTCGAACGTGCCGCTGACGCGGTCGTCGCCCGACCCGAGCTGGATGTAGAGCGGCAGGCGTCCGTTGCCGGTGATCGTGATGTCGGCGATCGACTGGCCGAGATGGTAATTGGTGAAGCCGCTCAGATCATGCCCGTCCAGCGGCGACGCGGTAGCGGTGACGCGGGTCAGCGCGCCGTCGATCGCGAACGTCGCCGCGCCCGCGAGGATCGCATCCAGCGCCTGGCCGCGCGCCTGGATGATCTGCGGCGGGTTGGGGCCGTTCAGGTCACTCGGCAGCTGGGCGTAGCGATCGACGGCGAGGTAGCGCGTGAGCGGATTGTCGTCGGCCGGCGTGCGCATTGCCGTGCGATATTCCGACAGACTGAAGTTCGCCGAAGGATCGCGCCCCTCGCGCCAGCCGTCTTTCAGGAAATGCCGCAACGGGTCCACGCCGGCGGCCGCGACGTCGGGGTTGCGCGCCAGGTAGAATGCCTGGTCGAAGAAGGCGTTGGGCGCACGCCCCTCCGCCCTGCCGTAGGCCTGGTAATGGACGTACGGGTCGATCCCGGCACCCGCCAGGTCGGGATTGGCCTTCAGGTAATAAGCGCGGTCGAACCCTTCGCGCAGCTCGGTTGCGTAATCGCGCGTCAGCACGCGTCCTTCGGCCTGGCCATAATTCAGGTAATGCAGCGCCGGGTTGATCCCCGCTGCCGCCACGTCCCGGTGCGTGTCGAGGTAGTTGGACGTGTCGAACGCGGCCGAAGGATCACGCCCCTCGCGCCAGCCGAAATTCATGTAATGGCTGAGCGGATCGACCTGCGCGGCCGCGACGTCGGGATTGGTGTCGAGGTAGTAGCGCGTGTCGAACAGGATGTTGGGGTTGCGCCTCTCGCGCCAGCCGAAACGCAGGAAATGCTGGTACGGATCGACGCCCGCCGCAGCGACGTCGGGGTTGGTGCGAAGATAGAAATCGCGATCGAAACCCGTCTCGTCGACCATCCGTGCTCTCCCCCATCCAAACGGCTATTTATCGGTGTTTTCCTAACCGGTTACCCGGCAACAATCAAATGGCCGACACTGACAGGGCGTGCTCGCGAGGCCGGATGCTCTCGCGACCGGATCGGGGGCCATCGGCCCCGGCGATCGACGTCGCCGCGCATCGCTCGCGCGACCTACGGCAGGCAGTGCGGCGCGTAGCGGTGCGGGCACAATCCTTCGAGGTGCCAGCGCACCGCGAGCATGCCCGCGCTCGCCGCGGCGGCAGCGAGCGCGCACCAGGTACGGCTGGGTCGCAGCGCGATCGCGGGCTTGCCGATCCGGTCGACCGCCAGCGCGAGGATCCAGGAGCCGAGGATCTGCAAGCGCGTCTCGGTGGTCTGAAACGTCAACCGGCTCGCCACGCCCAACAGCGCGAAGGCGAGCACGATCGCGACATTGGCTGCGATACTGATCGCGGCATCATTGGCGGAAAGGCGGGGCATCGCGACTGCGTTAACCGCCGCGCACGGGTCGCGCCATGCGGGAACGCGGCGGCGAGTGTGATGCCGGGCGCGATGCCGAGCCCGGCGGGTAAGCGGGGCTCAGCCCTCCGCCAGCACCTTCGAGATGTAGCGCCAGTGTCGCCGCTGGAACGTGCCGTAGGGCGCGCGCTTCATGTGATCGATCGCGTATTTGATCGGTTCGTTCACCCGCGTCATGCGCAGCGCCTCGGCTTCCATGAAGGCGCGTTCGCGCCAATGGTCAGGCGCCCCCCGAAACCAATCGAGACCCAACATCATCCTCTCCCCCCGACTCTCAGCCGGCACGCGGTAACGTATCGCTAATCATCTGCCCGCGCAGTTCCTTTTTATTACAATCATGTGTCACGGCGGGATGGCGAGCGCGGACCGCCAGTCCGGGTGTCAGAGGTTCAGCGCTTCCGTCGCGCCGTTCGACGGCGATGATTGCGGGCGCGGCGCCGGCTTGGTGGGCGTGGCTCTCGGCGCAACTTTGGGCTTTGGCCCGGATGAGGCCCTAGCGGGGGATTGCGGGGGCGACGGCGTTGCTCTGGGTGCGGGCGTCGCGCCGGGGACGCCCGGCGTGGTCGCCGCCAGGCTGTCCATCCCCGCCTTCACCTCCAGCGCCTGAACGCGGCTGGCGAGCAATTCGAGGTCGAGCTTGTCCGGGTTGGTTTCGATCCGCGCGATGCGTCGCTCCAGCTCGTCCAGCCGCTGCGCGTTGGTGTCGCGCACGACGCCTGCCTGGATGTTGGTCACGTCCCGCTCGAGTGCGGCCTGCTCCCGCGCGTCGGCTGGCTGACCGCCGGGCTGCTTGGTGGAAACCGCAGGTTGGTCGCACGCGCCCGCGAGCAGGCAGAGCAAGGCGACGATCGGGAACGAACGCATGTGTGAGGATCCGGGTCTACGCTTGGTGAAACGGCGCGGCGGCGCTGGTCGGCGGCATCAGCAGCCTTGGCAAAGGCGTGCCGTCCGGCACAAGCCTGTCGAGCCATGACCCGTCGCAATGGAGTGCCGTTCGCGCGCGGGCGCGAACCACTCCGGCTTGCACGAGACCGCGGCCGGCATGCCCGCGCACGGCATCGCGCCGCTTCAACCAGGCGGCACCGGCGCGACGCCGATAGCCGCATCCACCGCACGCGCGGCGACGACCTCGGCATAGCCGCGGCATTGCCGTTCGCCGCTGCCGCCCGCCACGGCCACGCCGCAGAAGGCGCGCTTCTCCATTGTCACGTCGCGCAGTGCCAGTTCGCTGCCGTCGCGCAGCGTCACGAGCAGGTGGCCGCCCGGACCCAGGCGGACGAACGCGGTGGAGATGGTTCGGCGTCCCTGCGCATCGCCGTCGCGCGGGGTCTCGGCCGGGGCGTCGCGCGGCGCGCTCGCCGACGTGCCGGGATGCGGGTTCTCGGCCGCGGACACCGGCTCAGCTACCGGTGCCGACGCAGCAGCGGTGACGGCGGCGTTACCGGTCGTGCCGTTGGTCACCTCGACAGCCGACCGCTCGGCCGTCTCGGACGCGCAGGCGGTGAGTGCGGCGGACGCACTGGCCAAAGGGGCAAGGAACGACCGCATCGCCTTCTCCGCTCGGCCCGGGATCGGCCATCGGTCGCGACCCTATCATCGAACCGCGGCGCCGGCGCCATATAATCGTAACAGCCGACACGTTCAGCGCTTGACCAACATTACAGGACAATGAATAAACAATTATATTGTCGCGATTTGTGGGTATCCGGGGGCTTTCGTGCGCCTTTGCCGGGTGGAACCTTACAATCGTGCCGAGAGGGGAACGATCGATGAGCATGTCCGAGACTGGCCTGGGTGCAACCAACGGCGGCGTTACCTGGGATCCGCTGGCGGAACTTACCCACGAAACCGTGGTGCAGGGTTGCGACTGCCCGATCTGCAAGGGGCTGCGCGAGGAAGCGCTGCACGGCAAGGCCAAGGACAGCGCCGCGACCGACGGGATCACCGACGCCAATCCCGAGGGCAACCCGCTCGGCGTGCTGCTCAACCTCGTCACCAATCCTGACGGCAGCCGCTCGTTCACCGGCAACCGCAACATCGACGCGACGCTGATCGGGTCGAAGTGGGGCACGCAGGAGCTGACCTACAGCTTCCCGACCGCGGGCTCGAACTACCAGGGCAGCACGCCGCTCTCCGCCGGCGTCGACCGCTACCACCTCGATCTCGGCACCTTGCAGCAGGCGGCCGCGCGCGCGTCGTTCGCGCAGATCTCCGCCGCGACCAACCTCAAGCTCACCGAGATCACCGAAACCGACACCACCCACGCCAACATCCGCATCTCGCAGACCGCGGACAACGACGTCGGCTCGGCCTACGGCGGGTTCCCGTCGGACAAGCAGAGCGCGGCGGGCGACATCTGGTTCGGGCGCACCAACCAGCCGTACTACGACCTCGCGCTGAAGGGCACGTGGGGCTACGCCACCATGATGCACGAGATCGGCCACACGATGGGGCTGAAGCACGGGCACCAGGATTACACCAACAGCGACCTGTCGTTCTACTTCGGCACGTCCCCGCGCTTCGGCTCGCAGTCGCTGACCCCCGACCGCGACGGCCAGGCTTGGTCGCTGATGACCTACACCCCGGCGCCGGGCACCGGCGGCTTCGCGGGCGACAAGATCAACCAGCCGCAGACCTACATGCAGTACGACCTGGCCGCGCTGCAGTACATGTACGGCGCCAACTACACCACCAACGCGACCGACAGCGTCTACACCTTCAGCCAGACGACGGGTGAGATGTTCATCAACGGCATCGGCCAGGGTGCGCCGTCGGGCAACAAGATCTTCGCCACCATCTGGGACGGCGGCGGCAACGACACGATCGACGCCAGCAACTACGCGAACGGCGTCACGATCGACCTGCGTCCGGGCGAGTTCTCGACCGTCGACCAGGCGCAGCTCGCCAACAACACCGCGTACCAGAACCTCACCAACCTGGCGCCCGGCAACATCGCGATGTCGCTGCTGTACAACAACGACGCGCGCTCGCTGATCGAGAATGCGAAGGGTGGCGCGGGCAACGACGTGTTCGTCGGCAACACCGCCAACAACGTGCTCGACGGTGGCGCGGGCAGCGACACGGTGGTGTTCACCAACACGACCGGCGTCAACGTGACGCTGAACGACACCGGCGCGGACGTGATCGTCACCCACGACGGCGAGACCGACACGCTGCGCAGCATCGAGAACATCCAGGGCACCGTCGGCAACGACACCATCACCGGCAACAGCCAGAACAACATCCTGTCGGGCGGTGCCAGCGGCAACGACACGCTGTCGGGCGGCGCGGGCGACGACCGGCTGATCGGCGGCGGCTTCACCACCACCACCACCGTGTCGGCGCCGTCGCAGGCCGACATCACCAAGCCGCAGTCGACCAACAACGGCAGCATCGCGACCGCGGTCGCGACCGCGGGCGCGTACGACGTCGACGCCAATCCCGAGATTACCAATTCGACCAGCCTGCCGCACGCGACGATCAACGCGACCGCGGCGGGCGGCTCGCTCGAATATTACCGCATCGACGTGACGGTGCCGGGTTCGCAGGCGATCTTCGACATCGACGGTCCCGGCACGCTCGACGACAGCTTCATCGAGCTGGTCAATTCGGCCGGCGTGGTGATCGCGTCCAACGACACCGGCGCGGGCGATCCGTCCTATCCCGGCCACGACGACGCGTACCTGGCCTACACCTTCGCCACCGCGGGCACCTATTACATCCGCGTCGGGCTATGGAACGGCGCCGCGACCGCGCAGCCGCTGATCGCGGGGCAGACCTACCAGCTCAACATCTCGCTGGCGAACTCGGCGGCCGTCACCACCACCACCACCGCGACCAACAACAGCAGCCTGATCGCCGACGGCGGCGAGGGTAACGATTACATCGCGGGCACGCTCGGCGACGACGTGCTGAACGGCGGCAGCGGCAACGACACCGCGGCGTTCACCAACGCGTTCAACGGCGGCGGCACGACGGGCGTCACCGTCGACCTGAACATTCAGGGCAGTGCGCAGAACACGGTGGCGGCGGGCCGCGACACGCTGATCGGGATCGAGAATCTGATCGGCTCGTCGCTCAACGACACGCTGATCGGCAACGCCGACGCCAACGTGATCGAGGGCGGCATGGGCGACGACACGCTGGTCGGCGGCGCGGGCAACGACACCGCGTCGTACGCGGGCGCGTCGGCGGGCGTGACCGTCAGCCTGGCGCTGCAGGGAACGGCGCAGAACACCGGCGTGACCGGCACCGACACGCTGACCGGCTTCCAGAACCTGCTCGGCTCGGCGTTCAACGACACGCTGGTCGGCGACGCGGGTGAGAATTCGATCTACGGCGGCGCGGGCAACGACACGCTTAGCACCGGCGGCAACGCAGCCGGCACGATCGACCTGCTCGACGGCGGCGCGGGTTCGGACACCGCTTCGTTCGCGAACTACGCGGCCGGCATCACCGCCGTGCTGCGCGGCGCGAACGACGGCGTCGCCGTGCTCGCCGGCGGCCAGATCGCGTCCCTGCGCGGGATCGAGAACCTGCGCGGCGGCGATGGCAACGACACGCTGTTCGGCGACGACAACGACAACGTCATCGAGGGCGGACTGGGCGACGACACGCTGGTCGGCGGCAACGGCATCGACACCGTGGCCTTCACCGGTACCACCGGCGTCACGGTCGACCTGAGCGTCACCGCCGCGCAGAACACCGGGGTCGGCAACGACACCATTCTCGGGTTCGAGAACGTCCGCACCGGGTCGGGCAACGACACGGTCACCGGCGACGCGGGCGACAACATCTTCTTCGACGGCGGTGGGGCGGATATCTACACCGGCGGCGCGGGGTCGGACACGGTTGATTATTCCGCCGCGACCGGCAACGTCTCGGTCAACCTCAACCTCACCACCGCGCAGACCGCGGGTGTGGCGGCAGGCGACACGCTGCGCGAGATCGAGAACATCAACGGCTCGCTGCTGGGCACCAACACGCTGATCGGCGGCAACGCCACCGACAACCGGCTGGTCGGCGGCGCGGCAGCCGATCGCCTGATCGGCGGCGGCATGAACGACACGCTGATCGGCGGTGCCGGCAACGACGTGATCTTCGGCGACTATGTCGACACGTTCAACTCGACCGCGGGCATCGCCGACGGCAACGACGTGCTGGAGGGCGGTGCCGGCAACGACATCCTGATCGGCGGGCTGGGCAACGACATCCTGCGCGGCGGCGACGGCGACGACACGCTGGTCGGCGGCATCGGCAACGCCACCACCGCGCTCACCGCGGTCTACACCAACGACGGCGGCAACGACACGTTCGACGGCGGCGACGGCACCGACACGGCCTACGCCTATTACACCGGGCGCGCGGGCGGCGTGTCGTTCGACCTCGGCAACCTCGACGGCAACAGCGCGATCACGCTGGACGGCACCAACATCGGCTCGTTCACCAGCGTCGAGCGCGTGATCTTCCGCGGCGGCACCGGCAACGACGTCGTGCGCGGCGGCGGCACGCTCGACACGCTGGTCGGCAACGAGGGCGACGACATCCTCGACGGCTGGTACGGCAACGACACGCTGTCGGGCGGGCTCGGCAACGACACGCTGATCGGCGGCGAGGGCCTCGACACCGCGACCTACGTCAATGCCACCGCGGGCGTGAACGTCGACCTGCGCATCCAGGGCACCGCGCAGGACACCGGCGGCGAGGGCGTCGATACGCTGATCGGGATCGAGTACCTGACCGGCTCCGCGTTCGGCGACACGCTGCGCGGCAATGACGAGTTCAACCTCATCATCGACAATGCGGTCAGCAGCACCGCGACCGCTGGCCAGAGCGACGCGCTGTACGGCTACGGCGGCGACGACAGCCTCCTGGTGACGCGTGCGTCGGGCACGGTCGCGACCAACATCACCATGGACGGTGGTGACGGCAACGACATCATCGAGCTGCGCAGCGGCGCGCTGACCGCGGCGCCTGTCGCGGTCGCCGACGGCCTGTCGACCGCGACCTACCTGTCGGCGGGCGCGACCGGCGACCGCGCGCTCGACAACGTCACCGTCGATGGCGGTGCGGGCGACGACCGCATCATCCTGACCGGTGTCGCCAGCGCGACGGTCAACGCCGGGTCGGGCAACGACATCGTCAGCATCAGCATGCGCGGTGCAGCCGGCGTCAACAACTACCAGCTGACGCTGGGCACGGGCAGCGACACGATCCAGCTGGGCGTCGGCAGCTCCGCGGCCTCCTCGGCCGAGGTCGCGGCCACCGCGCGCGGCAACCGCGTCACCGACTTCCAGGTCGGCAACACGGGCGACCGGTTCGAGATGACCGACTTCCTCAACCGGGGGCTGACCGGCTACACGCCCAACAGCAACGCCTTCGCCAGCGGCCACCTGCGCCTCTTCCAGTCGGGCACCGACCTGCTGCTGCAGAGCGACCGCGACGGCGCCGGGACGACCAACGGGTTCGTGACGCTGTTCGCGATCAGCAACGGCTACACCGGCGGGTTCACCGCGTATAACTTCGACGGGTTCATCGGCAATCTGACGCTGACCGGGTTCGACGCCAACGAGACGATCACCGGCGCGACCGGCAACGACGTGCTGAGCGGCGGTGGCGGCGACGACATGCTGTACGGTCTCGCCGGCAACGACACGCTGAACGGCGGCGACGGCAACGACCTGCTCGACGGCGGGATCGGTGCCGACATCATGACCGGTGGCATGGGCGACGATCGCTACGTGATCGACAATGTCGGCGACCAGGTGATCGAATTCCCGGGCGGCGGCACCGACACGGTGCTGAGCAGCATCAGCTACACGCTGGGGGCCGAGGTCGAGAACCTGATCCTGACCGGCACGGCGTCGATCGACGCGACGGGCAATGCGGGCGACAATTACCTGGTCGGCAACGCCGGACGCAACACGCTGCTGGGTGGGGACGGCAACGACACCATCGCCCTCGTCACCGGGTTCGCCGCGTTCAAGCCCGAGGGCGGCACCGACCGCGTCGACGGCGGCGCGGGCAACGACACGCTGGCGCTCGGCGGTTTCCAGTCGGACTATCAGGTCGTCACCGCGGGCGATCGTACCTTTGTCGTGTCGTCGCGCAGCGCGACCGAGGTGATGGGGGTCGAGCAGGCATCGTTCAGCAACACGGCAGCGCAGTCGTTCGCCAGCATGGTCGCCACCACCAAGGCGTTCGACGGGCTCAGCTACATCGCGAGCAACGCCGACCTGCGCGCGGGCTTCGGCGCCAACGCGGGCGCGGGTGTCGAGCATTTCGTCAACTTCGGCTTCAACGAAGGCCGCACGGTGACGTTCGACGCGCTCGACTACATCGCCTCCTACGCCGACCTGCGGGCGACCTTCGGTGCCGACAGCAGCGCGGGTGCGACGCACTTCATCAACTTCGGTGCAGCCGAGAACCGCGCCGTCACCTTCGACGGCTGGTCCTACCTCGCGTCCAACAGCGACCTGATCCGGGCGTTCGGCACCAACGAGGATGCGGCGGCGGAGCACTACATCCTGTACGGTGCGAACGAGAACCGGGCGGTGACCTTCGATGCCGAAGCCTATGCGGCCGCGAACGCGGATCTCGCGGCGGCGTTCGGTACCGACGAGGAAGCGCTGGCGCGGCACTACGTCGCCTACGGCTTCGCCGAAGGGCGCTCGCTCGGCACCGCCGCGGGCGCGGCGGCCCCTGCCCCGGCGCTCGCGGCGGCGTTCACCGGCGATGCGGGTCATGGCAGCGTCGGCGACGCGGTGATGGTCAGCAATCCGACGTGGCACAACGACATGATCGACGCGGCCAACCAGCACCTGGTGATCGCGTAACGCTCACGGTCGCCGGGAGCGCCACGCTCCCGGCGACCGTGCGGCGCAACACCGTGGTGACGAACCGACCTTCAATCAACGGGCTGGCCGCGAGGCCGGCCCGTTCCTTTGTGCGCCCGATCCGGCATGATCGCAGCGACCGGCCGGTGACGCGCCAGGCAGTGCACCGGCGATCGCCGGTCCGGTGCCGCGACCGCACGGTCGCCAAGCCGGTGCAACCTCCCGGACAGGCGGCGCGAAGCACGCCTTCAGCGGTGCGGCGCGGCGCCGATGCCGTGCACATTTTTACAGTTTCGACGTCGCCCGCTCGACAAGGTTGGTCGCGTCTGCCTACCGCGATGATCTAAGTCGGGGGATGTCATGAGCTTGAATGGTGCGCTGCGTGGGCAGCGGGTGCGCAGCTATGCGCTGGGCACGAGCGCGATCGCGCTGGCGATGGTGCTGGGCGGGCCGGCCGCGGCGCAGTGCAGCCCCGATCCGACCACGGTTAACGGCACCACCAATTGCACCGGCACCGACGACAACGGGCTGACCGTCGCGACCAGCGGCACGCGCGTGATCGTAGCCAAGGACGCGGTCGTGCGCGCCGGCGGTGCGCCGGCGGCGATCACGCTGCGCGCGAACAGCCTGTCGCTGAGCGTCGCGGGCCTGGTCGACGGCGGCGCGGGCACGCCGGGCGTGCTGGTCACCAACGGCGCGCCGACGACGTCCATCTGCACCATCAACGATTATTTCTGCCGCCCGGGCGAGGTGGTGACGAACTATCCGTCGGCGGACGCGTCGATCTCGGTCGCGGCAGGCGGCACGATCACGGGTGCGCAGGGCATCGTGATCCGGCGCGACCCCGCCAACACGGTCGGCAGAGTCAGCGCTTCCGTGACCAACGCCGGCACGATCACCGGCACCGACGGCCGCGCGATCATCGCCGACACGACCGAGTTTCGGGCATTGTCGCTCAACAACAACAAGACGGGCACGATCAACGGCAGCGTCACCGGGGTCGTGACGTTTGTCGACAACGCCGGCACGATCTCGGCGGGCAATGCTGGCGCCATCACCACCTCACGCTCCAGCTTCAGTCTCTACAACACCGGCAGCATCACCTCGACCGGCACGACCGCGACGGTGAGCGGCACGGGTTCCATGTACGTGTCCAACAACAAGGACGGGGTGATCGGCGGCAGCAGCGCCGCGATCACCGCTGGCACGACGCTGTCGCTTATCAATGCGGGAACGATCAACGGCTCGGTCGCGGCCGCGGTCAACGCGGGCGGCACGCTGTCGCTCACCAACACGGGTACGATCAACGGTTCGGTCACGGCAGCGGGAATCGCCGATCCGTCCTCATATCTGTCGAGCATCGTTGATACGCGCACCGGCACGATCAACGGCAACCTGACGCTCGGCGCGAACAACGACACGCTGCGCGCGGCCTACGACGTGGCGACCGGGCGCGTCACGTCGATCACCGGCACGATCGACGGCGGCGCGGGTCGCGACACATTGTTCATCGGCATCGACGCCGACACGACGCTCACCAGCGCGCCGTTGCCGACCAATTTCGAGGTGCTCGGGCTCGACCTGTCGAACAGCGCGACCGCGACGCTGTCGTCCGCCTTCAACGCGCCCGACGGCGTCGCGCTGTCGGGCTCGGGCACGGTCATCAACCAGGCCACGCTGGTCACGCGCGGTACGGCGATTGCGGCCGACTTCTCGTCCTACGGCGTGAGCGTCACCAACGAAGCGGCGATCACCGCGACGCTCGACTATGACTATCGCTACGCGGTCGGCAGCTTCGGTACGATCACCAACAGCGGCACGATCACCGCGGTGAACGGTTCGGGGGTCAGCGCTTCCTCGCAGCTCACCAATTCGGGCACGATCACCGCGACGAGCACGGCTGCGTCGATGTCCGGCACCTTGACCAACAGCGGTACGATCCGCTCCACCGCGGGCATCGGCCTGTCGGGCTACCTGTACAATGCTTCAACCAACAGCGGCACGATCGCGGGCGCGACCACCGGCCTGCAGATGTCGAGCGGGCGGCTGACCAACACCGGCACGATCTCGGGCGGGACGACCGGTGCGCTGATCGGCGGCACGCTGATCAACGCGAGCGGCGGCACGGTGACGGGCGGCACCAACGCGGTCGCGAGCAGCGGTTACGCGCGATTGTTCAACGCCGGCACGATCGCCGGTACGGTCGATTTCACCTCCAGCTATTTCTACGACAGCAACAACGACCTGTTCGTCGACGATGGTGGCAGCGTCAGCGGCGCGATCCGGCTGGGCGGCGGCGACGACACGCTGGTGGTGACGCTGGGCGACACGGGGCGTCCCTTCGCGGGGGCGGCCGGCGGGGTCGACGCGGGCGCGGGATTCGACACGCTGCGCTACCGTGTGAAGGCCGATGCGAGCATCACCACCGCACTGGTCAGCGGTTTCGAAGGACTTGCCTTCGAGGTCAGCAACGGTGCAGCACTGGCGCTGACCGCGGCGAATGGCGGGGCGGGTTCGGTCGGCTTGGCGGGCAATGGCACCGTGACGCTGAGCGGTGCCTTTTCCGCCACCAACACCGCGTTGATCGACGCATCGATCTCGACGGTCGCGCAACTGACCGGCGGCGACACGAACGAAACGCCCGACCTGTCGATCGTCAATAACGGCACTTTGTCCGTCACGACCGGCGGCCAGAATTTCAACTCGTTCAACGTCGCCGCAATCCGCGCTGGCGACGCCGATGTCACCAACAACGGCACCATCACCGTCACCAACACGCCCGACCTTTATTACACCGCCGCGGCGATCAGAGACGGGAACGGGGTCACCAACAACGGCACGATCACCGTCGCCGGCGGCGGCAGCGCGATCAACTTCGCGCGCGCTTTGACCAACAGCGGCACGATCACCGCCACCGGCACCAATGCGGTTGCCCTCAACAATGTGGGAACGCTGAACAACAGCGGCACGATCCGCAGCGACGGCAACGCCGTTCAGAACAACTATACGACGGGCACCGTCACCAACAGCGGCACGATCGAGAGCCGGCGCGGTACCGCGCTGTTCAGCAGTTACTACGGCTCGGTGATCAACGAGGCGGGCGGCACGATCGCTGGCGCGACCGCGGTGGACGTGACCAACGGCGGCACGGTGATCAACCGCGGCACGATCACCGGCAACGTCGCGGCATTGGGCGATTATGCCTATTCGACGACCACCTACATCGCCGATGGCGGCACGTTGCAAGGCAACCTCGTCTTCGGCCGCGCTAACGACAATCTGGTGTTGTTCGGCGACACCGCGGGTATCTCCGGCACGATCGACGGCGGTCAGGGCGACGACACGGTGATCCAGGCACGCCGCGCGAGCGGCACCGTGACGCTGGGCATCGCGAAGCCGACCGGGTTCGAGCTGGAGGGCGTGGCGGCCGTGGGCGCCGACACGGTGGTGACGGTGCGCGCCGACGCGCCCTTCGCCGGCGACCTGACGCTGGTGGGCGACGGCGAGATCGTCAACACCGCCACGATCAACGGCACGGTCGGCACCGACGACGGCACTTACGTCGATGCGCTGCTGGGCAGCTCACCGCGTCGGCTCGCCTTCACCAACCAGGGCACGATCGCGAACGGTTTCGCCGGCGACGTCAGCCGCTTCACCAACAGCGGAACGCTTGGCAGCGATACGCTGACCGACAATGCGGTATACCTGTATACGAGCGACGCGCTGACGTTCACCAACAGCGGCACGATCAGCAGTGGCGGATCCTACCGTGCGGTTGCACTGTACGGCGAATTCGCGACCTCCGTCACCGCCACCAACAGCGGTTTCATCAACGGTGGTTTGTTCGCGAACATCTCGCCCTATTACTACGGGCCGACCGTGCCCGAGACAGGCGCGACGCAGACGGTGTCGCTGACCAACGACGGCACGATCAGCGGCGGGATGAGCGCGGACATCTACTCGTCGTCCTACGCTTCCAGTATCGAACCGGCCGCGGCGCAGACGATCTCGCTTACCAACAGCGGCACGATCAGCGGCGGGATGGATGCGTCGATCCGCACGGATTACTACCCCTTCTTCCCCATCGGTTCGGGTGAAGTCGCCGCGCAGACGATCGATCTCGTCAACAGCGGCACGGTGTCCGACGGCGTCTACGCCGAGATCCAGACCAACCCCTTCGTGCCCGCGGGCGAGACAACGGTGACGCGGACGATCTCGCTCGCCAACAGCGGCACGATCACCGCGGCATCGGGCAACGCGATATCGGGCAACGTGGCATCGGGCAATGCGGCGACGCTCGCGATCAATTTCAACGACACGTCCGCGGCGAGCATCACGTTCACCAACAGCGGCACGGTCGACGCCTCTGGTGCTGGCGGCATCGGCGGCAACGTGTACATGAACGAAGCCGGCGAGGGCGGCTCGGGCACGATCTCGATCACCAACAGCGGCATCATGCGCGCCAACGGCGGCGGCGCGACGCGCACCTACCCGACCAACCTGCAGGACGCGACCTACACCGCGCCCGCGATCGCGCTGCGCATCGGGGCGGCACCGCGCATCGCCAGCACGATCACCAACAGCGGCACGATCGAGGCGACCGGCGAGCGCTCGGTGGCGCTGCTCACCCGCGGCACCGCGCTCGACCTCACCAACAGCGGCACCATTCGCGGCGGCAGCGGCACCACGCTCGCCCAGGACGACCTGTTCGTGCGCGACGGCGAGCCCGCATATCTCGCCGGTGCCGTTCAAGCCTATGGCGGCGGCGACGACCGCATCGTCAACACCGGCACGATCCTGGGATCGATCGCGCTGGCGGCGGGCAACGACCGGATCGACAATCTCGGCCGGATCGAGGGCGACGTGTTCCTGGGCGACGGCGACGACACCTTCCTGCAGCGCGCCAGCGCGGTGCTGGTCGGCACGGTCGACGGCGGAATGGGCACCGACAGCCTGATCGTCGACGCGACCGGCGGCGGCGCGGTCAACGGCGATCAGTTCGTCAATTTCGAGCGCTTCTCGCAGGTCGGCGAGGGCAATGTCGCCTATTCGGGCAACTTCCGCTTCAACACGATTGACGTGACCGGCGGCACGATCACCGTCGCGGCGGGGCAGACGCTTTCCAGCGCGGGCGCGATCACCGTCACCGGCAGCGACGCGGCCGAGCTGGTCGACAATCGCGGCACAATCGCGGGCGGCGTGGCGCTCGGCGGCGGCAACGACCGGGTCGAGAACCGCGGCGTGATCGCAGGCGCGGTGTCGCTCGGCGACGGCGACGACATCTTCGTCGATTACGCCGGCAGCAGCGCGGGCGCGGTCGACGGCGGCGCGGGCACCGACCTGTACCGCGTCGTGCTGGCGGGCAACCGCGGCGGCATCGGCGGGCGCAGCGGGTTCGAGCGCTTGGCGGTCGAGGGGACCGGCACGCTGTCGCTGATGCTCGACCAGCGCTTCGAGCAGGTCGCGCTGTCGGGCACCGGGCTCGACCTGGCACTCGGCGGTTTCACGGTCGGGCAGGTGATCGGCAGCGACGCGGCCGAGACGCTGGTCGTCGACGGCGACGTCGCGTCGGTGCAGCTGGGTGGGGGCGACGACGTGCTGGCGCTCGGCACGACGCGCGCGACGGGCAGCTACGCGGGTGGTGCCGGCAACGACACGCTGCGCTTCACCGCCAACGCGCCCGTCACGCTGGTCGGCACCGCGACCGGGTTCGAGCAGGTGACGCTCGCCGGCAATGCGCTGGTGATCGCGGGCACATTGGGCAGCGCGAACGCCCCCCTCGCCTTCGATGGCGGCGCGCAGGCGATCGAGGTCGCGGGCGGCACGCTCGCGGGCGTGATCGACCTGGGTGCGGGCAACGACGCGCTGCGTCTGGCGGCGGGCGCGACGCTCACCGGTACCGTCTCGGGCGGCGCGGGCAGCGACAGCGCGACGATCGCGCTGGCGGGCAACCGTACGCTCGCCGGCGGCACGCTGCGCGACTTCGAGCTGCTCACCAGCGAGGGCAACGGCACGCTGACGCTGACCGGCACGCAAGCCTGGCAGCGCGTCGCCGCGGGCACCGACCTGGCGATCGCGAGCGACGGCGTGCTGACCGCCGATCAGGTGCAGTTCGGCGCGCGCGACGACCGCTTCACGATCGCGGGACGCTTCGCGGGCCAGGTCGACGGCGGTGCGGGCACCGACACGCTCGCGGTAACGGGTGGCAGCGCGGCCGCGCCGGTCGCCTTCGCGGGCATCTCGAACGTCGAGCGCTACGTGCAATCGGCCGGCGTCGCCACGATGTCGGGCAATGCCGCGCTCGGCGTTGTCGACATGTCGGGTGGTCGACTGATCGGCCTCACCGGCTCGATCATCAACGCAGAGCGGATCACCGTCGCGCAGGGTGCGACCTTCGGGTCGGGCGGCACGGTCAACGGCAACCTGGCGGTCGCGGGCACGCTCAGCCCGGGTGCGGGTCCAGGTGCGAACATCGGCACCATGACCGTCAACGGCAACGTCGCGCTGACGGGCGGGTCGGTGTCGGCGTTCGAGATCGCGCCGACCGGCGCCGACCGGTTGCTCGTCAACGGATCGGTGGCGATCGCGCAGGGCGCGACGCTGCAACTGACCACGAGCGGCGCGATCCGCCCCGGCACCTCCTACGACCTGGTCGTGGCGAGCGGCGGAATCAGGGGCAGCTACGCGACCGTGGTGAAGCCCGACGCGCTGTTCGGCTTCGTCGTCCAGCGCGCCGACCGCATCCAGCTGCTCGGCCAGTTCCTGGGCGGCTCAGGCTTCACGCCGCAGGTGCAGCGCGCCATCTCCTACGCCAACATCACCCTCCAGGCGCAGGCCGCAACGAGCAACCTGTTCGCCGCCCTGCCCGCTTTGCTCAACGCCGATGGCACGTCGAACGCGCGCGCGTTCGCGCAACTGACGCCGGAGGCCTACGCCTCGGCGACGCAGGCCGGCGTCGACAATGCGCTGACGCTGGCGAGCGCGGCGCGCGGCCCGGCGTTCGCGACCGTGCAGGAGGATTCGGGCCTGTTCACCTTCGCGCAAGCCGTGGGGCAATGGCACACGCTGGGCGACGATCCGGTCGAGGGAACGGCGGAGGCGCGCACGCGCAGCTACGGCTTCCTGGGCGGGATCGGCTACGGCAACGCGACGCTCGCGGTGGGCGCGTTCGGCGGCTACCTGAACACGCGCCAGTCGATCGACGCGCTGGGTGCGGTGACCAAGAACGACGGCTTCGTCGCGGGTGCGCACGCGCGCTACGCCGCGGGCGGGCTGGGGGTCACCGCGTCGGTGCTCTACGACGGGGGCGAGACGGATACGGTGCGCCTGCTGCCGGGTGCGGCGCGCGCGGCCGGGCGCTACGACCTGCACAGCTGGGTCGCCGATCTGTCGGTCGGTTACGCGCTCGACACGGGCGCCGACTGGTCGCTGCGCCCGCGCGCCGGCGTCACCTACCTGCGCACCACGCGCGACGGCGTTGACGAGGCGGGCGGCGCGTTCGCGCTCGACGTCGCGCGCGACCGCCACGTGTCGGGCTTCGTCGACGGCGGGGTGACCTTCGCGCGCAGCGACGCGTCAACGGCGCCGTTCCGCCCCTTCGTCAGCCTGGGGCTGCGCTACCAGGTGGAGGGACGCCGCACCGACGCGGTCGCGGCATACGCCGGCGGGCCGTTCGACCTGGTCGCGTTCGGCGCGCAGCGCGCGCGCGCGGTCGGCACCGCCGCGGCGGGCCTGTCCTACCGCCTGGCGAGCGGGCTCGACCTGTTCAGCACGGTGGCGGCGCAGACCGGGCGCGACGACCATCAGGAATCGATCAGCACCGGCGTCCGCCTGCGGTTCTGATCAACCGAACCGCGCTTCCGTTGTGGCGGAAGCGCGGTCACGTCGACCATACGCGGCCCGTCACGCCGCCACGGGCGTACTGCGCGTTGACATCGGCGACCCCTGACGCCACTAACCCGCGCGTTTAGCCCGCCAGGCAAGAAGCGGCTGCGATCCTCCCTCTCCTATCCGATACGAGGCTTATGGTTGACTATCTCATCGTCGGCGCGGGCTTCGCCGGGTCGGTCTGCGCGCGCCAGCTGGCGGACGCGGGGCACAGCGTCTTGTTGATCGACCGCCGCCCGCACATCGGCGGCAATGCGTACGACGAGTTCGACGAACACGGCATCCTGATCCACCCCTACGGCCCGCACATCTTCCACACCAACGCCAAGCGGGTGTTCGAGTATCTCAGCCGCTTCACCGACTGGCGCTTCTACGAGCACCGCGTGCTCGCCGAGGTCGAGGGTGACCTGGTGCCGATCCCGATCAACCGCACCACGATCAACAAGCTGTACGACCTCGACCTGGACGAGGCGGGCGTGCAGAAGTTCATCGAGGACGTGCGCGTGCCGCGCGATCCGATCCGCACCAGCGAGGACGTGGTGCTGTCCTCGGTCGGCCCGGACCTGTGCGACAAGTTCTTCCGCGGCTACACCGCCAAGCAATGGGG
>NZ_JBELMJ010000012.1:36277-48038 GCF_042095875.1 Sphingomonas sp. | reverse complement strand
TCGGCCCGGACCTGTGCGACAAGTTCTTCCGCGGCTACACCGCCAAGCAATGGGGCCTCGACCTGTCGGAGCTGTCGGCGGGGGTCGCTGCGCGCATCCCGACGCGCACCAACGACGACGATCGCTACTTCGCCGACACGTTCCAGTTCATGCCCGTGAACGGCTACACCAAGATGTTCGAGGCGATGCTCGACCATCCCAACATCGAGGTGCGCGTCGGCGTTGACCTGGCCGACGTCAAGGAGAGCGTCGAATACCGCCACATGGTCTATTCCGGCCCGGTCGATGCCTTCTACGACAACAAGTTCGGCAAGCTGCCGTACCGCTCGCTCGAGTTCCGCCACGAGCATCTCGACGAGGATCAGGTGCAGTCGGTCGGCACGGTCAACTTCCCCAACACGCACGACTATACCCGCACCACAGAGTTCAAGCACCTGACCGGTCAGAAGGCGCCCGGCACCTCGGTCGTGCGCGAATATCCGCAGGCCGAGGGCGATCCCTTCTACCCGATCCCGCGGCCCGAGAACGAGGCGCTGTTCAAGCGTTACCAGGCGCTCGCCGACGCGGAAACCGACGTGACCTTCGTCGGACGGCTGGCGCAATACCGTTACTACAACATGGACCAGGTGGTCGCGGCCGCACTCGCGACCGCGGACGGGTTGCTGAAGAAGGCGCCGGTCGCGGCATGACCCCTGCCCCCACCAGCAGCACGGCGGGCGAACCCAGCGTCGCCGCGGTCGTCGTGACCTTCAATCGCAAGGTGCTGCTGGTGGAATGCCTGCGCGCGCTGCTCGCGCAGACGCGTGCCTTGCAGCGCATCCTGGTGGTCGACAATGCCAGCACCGACGGAACGCCTGAGCTGCTGCGCGAGGAAGGGCTGATCGACGCGCCGGGCGTGCGCTACCTCAGGCTGGAGCACAACAGCGGCGGGGCGGGCGGCTTCCACGCCGGCACCAAGGCAGCGTACGACGAGGGCCACGATTGGCTGTGGCTGATGGACGACGACGCCGAGCCGGCGGTCGACGCGCTGGAGAAGATGGTGCCGTACTTCGGGCGCACCGGCGTGTCCGCGCTCGCCCCGATGGTGACCGACGCCGCGTGGCAGGACGAGTACATCGAGCCGCACCGCGGCATGCGCGTCGACGGCCAAATCGAGGGCGTGGTGCGCCCGCTGGAGCGCGCCGAGACCGCGGGCCGCGACGCGGTGGAGATCACGCACTGCTCGTTCGTCGGGCCGCTGTTCCCGCGTTCCACGATCGATGCGATCGGGCTGCCGATCCACGACTTCTTCATCCACTACGACGATTACGAGTACGTCCAGCGCGCGCGCCGGGTCGGCCCTACCCTGCTGGTGATGGACGCCAAGATCGCGCACAAGGAAGCGCGCAACAACAACCGCTACGAGACGCGTACCTTCATGGGGACCGCTGCGCAGCGGCCGAAATATGACAATCTCTGGCTGGCCTATTACGGGTATCGCAACATCACCTGGCTGACCAAGCGCGGCGGCAAGCCGGTGGATTATCTCCGCCTGGCCAAGCGTCACGTGCGCCAGCTGGCGGAAGTGGTGGCGTACGACGACCAGAAATGGCGGCGGATCGGCTTCTGGAACGCGGCGCTGATCGACGGGCTGACGGGCCGGTTCAGGAACGACAAGCCCAAGCAGTTGTTGAAGCGATAGTCGCGATGCCATAGCAATTGGGCGTGACCCGTTATCCTTCACGCCCGCTCAAGGTGTTGCTCGGCGCCGCGCTGCTCGCCCTGACCGGCGCGGTGTGCGCGGCGAATCCCGCCGGCTTCACCAATCCCGTGCTCGCCTCCGGCCCCGATCCGTGGATCGTGCGCCAGGGTAAGACCTATTACCTGATGGTCACCAAGGGCGACCGTCTGACGATCCGCAAGACGACCGACATCACCCGCGTGTCGTCGGCGCCCGAGGTCACCGTCTGGACACCGCCGAAGATCGGCCGCAACGCGCGCTCGATCTGGGCGCCCGAACTGCACCGCCTGGGCGGCAAATGGTTCATTTATTATACCGCCGCCAGCAGCATCCACGACGACAACCTGCACCGCGGCGTCTTCGTGCTGGAGAATAGCGGCCCCGACCCCACCCGGGGCCGCTGGATCGATCGCGGGCGCGTCAACACGCACTTCTCCGCGATCGACGGAACCGTGTTCGTGTACCGAAACAAGGGTTACTTCGTTTACTCGCTCCAGCTCGGCTCGGAGAGCCACCTGGCGATCGCGCCGATGAGCAATCCGTGGACGCTGTCGGCGCGCGAGGTGGTGATCGCCAAACCGACCTATGACTGGGAAAAGGCGATCTACCCGATCAACGAGGCGCCCGAGTTCCTGCTGGGGCCCAGGGGCGACCTGTTCCTGACCTATTCGGCGAGTGCCTGCACCAGCGACGATTACGCGATCGGATTGCTGTCGGCGAAGCCGGGCGCCGACCCGCTCGATCCCAAGGCGTGGACCAAGGCACCGCGCCCCGTCGTCACCCGCGCCGACAACGTGTCGGTGTTCGGCACCGGGCACAACGGCTTCTTCACCTCGCCCGACGGCCGCCAGCACTGGATGGTGTTCCACGCCAATCCGGGGCCGAGCCAGGGCTGCACTTCCGGGCGCGGGGTGTGGATCGAGCCGTTCCGCTTCGGCCCTGACGGCCGGCCGCGGTTCGTACAACCCTCGGGCAAGAACGACCGGCTCGCCCCGCCCAGCGGGCAAGCGGGCGGATCGGCGGGCGCGCGCTAGCCCGCGACGCTACCAGCGCGAGTCCGGGGTGAACGTCGCGGGTTCGGGCCGTCCGCCCTGCGCGCCCATCGCCCTGGTCAGCCAGCGCCGCGCCGGGCGTTCGAACAGCACCAGCGACGCCCAGGCGATCGGCAGCATCAGGAACGCCCCGAAAAGCACGAACAGGTTCAGCGACGTGCCGCTGAACCGCAGCAGCGTCGCGCCGATCCCGGTCAGCACCACCGCCTGCACCAGCGGGTGGAGCATGTAGAGCGAGTAGGTGAGCTGCCCGAGCGGCGCCAGGCGGCGCACCCAGCGCGACGACGGCTGCTCGGACGCCGCGATCCCCAGCAGCGCGACCGCGTAGACGATCGGGAGCAGCCACAGCTTGGGCCATGACAGCATGCAGCCGGCGATGAACACCAGGCAGACGAACCCCAGCCACCACGCCGCTCGCGGCAGCCGCGCCAGGCTGGAGCGGTAACCGAAGCTGACCATGCCGAGCATGAACGTGGGCAGCGCGCGCACCACGCCCCCGTTGAACGTCCATTCCAACCACGACCCGCCGCTGCGCGCGGACATCCAGGTCAGGCCTGCGATGATCGCGAGCGCGAACGGCAGCCCCAGCCAGCGCCGCGCGACGATCACGGCGAGCAGCGGGAACAGCAGGTACATGCCCATCTCCGCGCTGATCGACCAGCTGACGTAGTTGAAGGTCAGCGTCGAGCAGACGCCGAAGGCGTGGAGCAGCAGCAGGTTGGGCAGGGCGCAGTGCGTGTCGTAGATCTCGGGATGGTTGCTCGGCAGGTGCCCCGCCGCGTTCAGCACGCCGAACACCGCGAAGATCGCGAACGTCCCCCAGTGGAGCGGCGCCAGCCGCGCGACGCGCTTGGCCATGAACTGGCGGAAATCGCCGAAACCCGCGATGCGCCCGGCATAGACCGACGCGATCACGAAGCCGGACAGGAAGAAGAACAGGTCGACGCCCAGCGCGAACCCTTCGAGCCGCACGCGCAGCGCCTCGCTCGCCCAGGGTCCCAGGTCGAGCTGCTGCTGGAAATGGTACACGATGATCATGTACGACGACACGATCCGCAGCAGGTCGAGGTAGATCATGCGATCGGACTCGAGTTTCAGCGTCAGCAACTGCTTCAACGACATCGTACGCAAGACCCACCTTCGGCTGACCCGATGCGCCTAGGCGATGCCGGCACCCCGCTCAAGCATCCCGCTGAACCACCCCTCACCCCCCGCGCGGCGACCGACCACGCGAACGGCACCGCCGCGCCCGCGCTGCTTGTGCCCGGCCGCGCGCGCGATCATGTGGGCGCGATGAGCCAGCCCCTTCCCTCCCCCAATGATCCCGCGCCGCGCGTTTTCGCGGTGCTCGCCACCTATCGCGACCGCTCCGCGATGCTCGAAGCGGTGCTGGAGCGGCTGCGCGACGAGGGCGTGGCGCGCGCCGTGGTGATCGACAACGGGTCCGACTGGGGCGCCAAGGGTCCGGTCGCGCAGGCGCTGGCGGCGCGGTTCGGCGATTTCGTCGACGTGGTCGACATGGGAGGCAACCAGGGCTGCGCGCTCGGCTACGCGCGCGGCATGGAGCGCGCGGTGGAACTGGGAGCCGGGCTGATCTGGCTGATGGACGACGACAATCGCCCGACTGCGGGCAGCCTTTCCGCGCTGCTGGACGCGTGGCACGCCGAACAGGAGACGGTCGGCGCCGACCGGCTGGTGGTGAGCGCGGTGCGCGACGAGCATCACGCCGACGTGCTGGCGGGCGTGCCCGAGCGCCACCTAAAGATCCGCTGGGACAGTTTCGGCGGCTTCCACGTCCGCGATCTCGCCTATAAATTCTGGCGCCGCACGCGCTGGGGTCGCCCGTCGGGACAGGCGCCCGCGCGCGTGCGCGTCGACGTGACGCCGTACGGCGGGGCGATGTTCCACCGCTCGCTGGTGGCGCGCGTCGGGCTGCCGCTGCTCGATTTCTACCAGTACGGCGACGATATCGAGTGGATGTGGCGCGTGACGCGCGCGGGCGGGCGGATCGTGGTCGTCACCGCCGCGCGGATCGAGGACCTGGAGGAATCGTGGAACCCGACCGTGCAGCTGTCCAACCGCTTCAGCGGGCTGGTGGCGGGGGGAAGCGCATTCCGCACCTATTACGCGACGCGCAACGCGGCCTGGTTCGAGGCGAACCTGCGCACGCGCAACCGCGCGATGTTCGCGCTCAACCGGATGGTCTACCTGGGGCTGATCCGCCACTACGCGCGCCGCGCCGGCCACCCGGAACGCTACGCGCTGGTCCGCGAGGCAGTGGCCGACGCGCAGGCCGGCCGCCTGTCGATCAACCCGCGCTACCGCCTGCCCTGACGCGGGCGCACGCGCCGACGATGATGCGACGGCGAGAAACAGCACGCCGCCCCTGCCCTGCCGGCGCCGTGTAGGACAGCCCCTTGCCCGGTTTAGCGCCCTCGCCGAATGGTGTTTGCAATGATGGAAAGCGGACGTTCCGTCAGGCACATGTAATCGCATGTTCCGTGTAGCTGACATCCTTGCCGAAATTGAGCACGGCTACACAGAGCATAACCGATCGCCTTCAGACGGAGATATCCTGCGGTGGGCGGCAGGATCATGCGAGAACGAGCAGCGGCTCTATGACGAAATTGGTGCTGAGCTGGCACGCGGCTACCACGTACGACGCTACTCATTCGAGTTTTGCGATCGGGTAGTCAACGATCTCTATGGGTCGATGATAATCAAACAAGTGAACAAGCCATCGCGCGTTTGGCCGGAGCTTTTCTGGCGCGTATACCTAGCTTTCGACGCGGGCGAGCATCATAGCAAGCCCCACGCCGATCCGGTCTCGGAGTTCACCGACCCAGAAATTGCCGACATTGTGCGGGGTCTGACTGGGTGCGTCGAGGGGCGATAAAACGCCTCTACGAAACGTCCGCAACTGGGCGAGAGCGGACGTTCGTCGAGTGGCGGCGCGAATGTTGTTTGGTGGTTAGCGGACGCTGATGCGTGTCGTCTGTCGACGTCTCCAACGTTGCTGCACGCTCCATATCAAGAAGATCGGCCAACCGAACATCGAAAAGGCAGTGAGCCCGAGGAATGCGTAGGTGGCCACCTCTGAACGTGAAATC
This sequence comes from Sphingomonas sp., assembly GCF_042095875.1. Classification (GTDB taxonomy): domain Bacteria; phylum Pseudomonadota; class Alphaproteobacteria; order Sphingomonadales; family Sphingomonadaceae; genus Sphingomonas. The sequence goes on along the minus strand of NZ_JBELMJ010000012.1, from coordinate 42,156 downwards.
CATTCAGAGGCAGTTGACATCAAGAAACAGCAGCCGACGAACAGCGCGAAGGTAGCGGCTGCGAGAAGCGGCAAGCGGTTGGACATTCAGAGACACTTTCCGCTCGTTCTGTTCATCGATATCTGAGCTTAGGACCACGCCAAAGCAAAAGTAGCTGGATACAAACGTTCACCAGAAGAATGATCCAGCCGTATTCTTCGATCGCACGCACATCAGCCGACATGCAAAAGGCTACCGTTCCATAAACCGCTAGAGTGGCGAGCCAAGCGGCGTTCTCGAACTCACTCGGTGCTCGCGGGTACCACTCGTAGCTTCCTGACATGCGTTAAGGCTAGCATGTTCCCGAATATCCGCAATCGGGCGAGAGCGGACAATCGCCCTTCCCCGCCGATCATCGCGCAAGCGCTGCCCGTCGCCTACACCCCCGCCGGTGCGCGCGGGGGATAGCGCAGCATCAGCTTGATCGGCGCGGCGTAGATCTTCGCCAGCCGCTCCTGCCCCTGGCGGTTGGGGTGGATGCGGTCGGCGAACAGCGGCGACAATGCGGGGTCGACGCGGTCGCCGATCTCGGGGTCGCTCGCCACGTCGATCACCGTGTCGGCGCCGACCGCGTTGGCGCGCACCAGCTTGTTGTAGTCGACGCGCTCGCGCTCGTGCTGCGGATCGGACATCCAGCCGTCGTCGGCGCGCGGCAGGATGGTGTTCACCGCGACGTAGAAGCCGGCTTCCTGCGCCTTCGCGACGAACGGGCGCAGGATGTTCTGGTACAGGTAATCCGCGCTGTTGCCGCCCATCAGGTCGTTGGTGCCCTGCTCGATCAGCAGCACCGAGGCGTGGTTCGGATCGCGGTTGGGAAACAAATTCTTGTCGCGCTCGCCAAGCCCGGTCAGCATCCACTGCCCGCTGACGCTGACGTTGCGGACCTTGATGCCGGGCGGCAGCCCCAGATGCTCGATCGCGGCCCAGTCATCGGCGCCCAGCCCGACCCCGATGCTGTCGCCCGCCTGCACCAGCACGCCCTGGGTGGCCTCGCCCTTCATCGGTATGGGCTTGGCGCGCGCCGCGGGTGCGGGCAGCGTCGCATTGCCCATGCGCGCCGCGGCCGAGATCGCGGCCGCCTCGTCCGGGCTCGACGCGCTGCACCCGGCGAGCACGAGTGCGAGCGCCGCCAGCGCCGCACCGCCCTGCCCGCGGGCGCGGCGGCCGGAACGGCGAGCACGGAGGTCGGCGGTGAAAGCGAGCAGTGCGGTCATCGGGGTCGCTCCTTGGGGTGGGGCGCCGCGGCACGGCGCGCGTGGTTCGTCGGGCGCGCGGGGGACGCGCGCGTGCCCGGCTCGTCAGTCGCCGATCGGGCTCTCGCCGTGCTTGCGCAGCACGTCGTTGAACGCTTCCGCCATCAGCGCCTGGAGGCTGCGGCCCTGGCGCCTGGCGAGCATGTGCATCGCGAACGACATTTCGGGGGAGAAGAAGCCCGCGATCTGCTTGCGTCCCTGCCGGCTGGCGGGGCCGCGCGGCGGCTCGCCCTCGCCGGGCGGGAGCGACGCGGACGCGGATGCAGCCGGGGCTGGAGCGGGCGCAGGCGGCGCGGGCGCGCGCTCGCGCAGGTTGGCGAAGGAGGGCTTGCGGCTCATGAACGCGCCTTTCGTGCTGCTCGACGTGTCGACAGGCCGACCTGTCCACACATCCAGTCGTAGAGTTGGGTGATGTCCTGCGCCGCGCGGCCAGCGGGTTCGGTTTCCAGCACGCTCAACCCCTCGGCGCTGGCGTGGCGATAGGCGGCGCGGTCGGGCACGATCACCGGGCAGGCGGGCGTGCCGTAGGAGGCGACCAGCTCGCCCGCCTCGGCGTAGACGCGCGGCGCGTTGGGGGCGCCCGCGGTGAAGACGACGAACGCGGGGCGGCGCAGCAGCTGGACGAGCTTGGCAGTGGTCTGGATCGCGGACAGGTCGAACGCACTCGGCCGGCACGGGATCAGCACCAGGTCGGCGATCTCCACCGCGGCGCGCGCGGCGCTGTCGGCGTGGGGCGGCGTGTCGACCACGATCAGCTCGGCGCCCTGCCCGCGCGCGGCGGAGACCTTGGCGGCGAGCCGCGGCGGCGGGCTGTCGATCACCTCGGGCGGGCGATCCTGGCGCCACGCCGCCCATTGGCTCGCGGTCGCCTGCGGGTCGGTGTCGAACACCAGCGACACGCGCCCGGCCGCGTGCGCGGCCACGGCCAGGTTGAGCGCCAGCGTGGTCTTGCCCGCCCCGCCCTTCTGGCTGATCACCGCTATTGTCGCCATGCCGACCTTTCTACGTGTATACATGTGTGCGACGCGACCGGTCGACGTGTCGTGTCTTGCCCGACCGCGCGGGGAACGGCAATCCACATCGTGCGGCGTCGTGCCCGATCCGCGGCCGCGTCCCGTGTCGACATGTCGATGTCCATTTTCTGTATCCGTTGCCGCGCCACCATGGCTATACGCGCCCGGTTCGTAGCGTCAGCGAGGTCAGGTTTGTCCGCCCAACCCCCCGTCCAACTCATCAAGCCCCGCCGTTTCGGCGACGCCCGCGGCTGGTTCACCGAGGTGTATTCGGTCCCCGCCTTCGCGAAGCTCGGCATCACCTGCACCTTCGTGCAGGACAATCACTCGCTGTCGGTGCCGGCCTACACGCTGCGCGGGCTGCATTTTCAGACGCCGCCCCACGGGCAGGACAAGCTCGTGCGCTGCGTGCGGGGGCGCATCTGGGACGTCGCGGTCGACGTGCGCCGCGGCTCGCCGACCTACGGCCAGTGGGTCGGCGCGGAGCTCAGCGCGGAGAACGGGCATCAGCTGTTCATCCCCATCGGCTTCGCGCACGGCTTCGTCACGCTCGAGCCCGACTGCGAGGTGACCTACAAATGCTCGGACACCTACGCGCCGCAAGCCGATGGCGGCATCCGCTGGGACAGCGTCGGGATCGACTGGCCGATGCCCGCGGGCACCGCGCCCGAACTCAGCGTCAAGGACACGGGTTTGCCCGCGCTCGCCGACTTCGACAGCCCGTTCGCCTATGACGGCGTGCCCCTCGCACCCCTCGCCTGAAGGATAGTATTCGATGCGTATCTTCGTCACCGGCGGGGCCGGCTTCATCGGCTCGGCACTCGTCCGTCACCTGATCGGGCACACCGAGCACGAGGTGCTCAACTTCGACAAGCTGACCTACGCGGGCACGCTGTCGACCGTGGAGCGCGTCGCGGACTCGAACCGCTACCGCTTCGTGCAGGGCGACATCTGCGACGCCGATGCGGTCCGCGCGGCGATCACCGAGTTCAAGCCGGACGTCATCACGCACCTGGCCGCGGAGAGCCACGTCGACCGCTCGATCGACGGTCCCGGCGCGTTCGTCCAGACCAACGTCGTCGGCACCTACACGATGCTCGCCGAGGCGCGCGGCTACTGGCTGGGGCTGGACGAGGACGCGCGCGCGGCGTTCCGCTTCCACCACATCTCGACCGACGAGGTGTACGGGACGTTGGGCGAGACGGGGCTGTTCACCGAGGACACGCCCTACGACCCGCGCTCGCCCTATTCGGCGAGCAAGGCGGGGTCGGACCATCTGGTGAGCGCCTGGGGCCACACCTTCGGGCTGCCGGTGCTGATCACCAATTGCTCGAACAATTACGGGCCGTACCATTTCCCCGAGAAGCTGATCCCGCTGATGATCGCCAAGGCATTGGATGGCGAGGCGCTGCCGATCTACGGCAAGGGCGACCAGGTGCGCGACTGGCTGTTCGTCGAGGATCACGTCCGCGCGCTCCAGGCGGTGTTCGAGCGCGGCGAGGTCGGGCGCACCTACAACGTCGGCGGGCACAACGAGCGGCAGAACATCGAGGTCGTGCGCACGCTGTGTTCGATCCTCGACGAGCTGCGCCCGCGCGCCGACGGCCGCCCTTACGCCGAGCAGATGAGCGAGGTCGCCGACCGCCCCGGTCACGACAAGCGCTACGCGATCGACGCATCCCGCATCGGCGACGAGCTCGGCTGGTACCCGCAGGAAACGTTCGAGAGCGGCATCCGCAAGACGGTCGAATGGTACCTCGCCAACGAGGATTGGTGGCGACCATTGGTGGCGGCCAAGGCGTCCGAGCGCCGCGGGGTCGCGGCGTGAGCGCTGTCGACACGTCGACGGATCGACAGGACGACACGGCGATAGGTGCCATCCCCGCCGCGATACTGGTCACCGGCGCGAACGGCCAGCTCGGCACCGAGCTCCAGCGGCTCACCTGGCCCGCGGGCGTCCGGGTGGTGGCGATCGACGTCGCCGACCTCGACCTGACCGACACCGCGGCGATTGAGGCGCGCGTCGCGGCCGGGCACGACGGGCAGCCATTCGCGGCCGTCATCAACGGCGCGGCCTATACCGCGGTCGACAAGGCGGAGAGCGATCTCGTCACCGCCTGGGCGGTCAACGCGATGGCGCCCGCGGCGTTCGGCCAGGCGTGCGCGCAAGCCGGCATCCCGCTGGTCCAGGTGTCGACCGACTACGTCTTCGCCGGCGACAAGGCGGGCGCGTGGGAAGTCGACGACGCGGTCGCGCCCTTGGGCGTCTACGGCGCGTCGAAGCTCGGCGGCGAGCTGGCGGTGCGCACGAGCGGAGCCCGCCACGCGATCGTCCGCACCGCCTGGGTCGTCTCGGCGCACGGCAACAATTTCGTTAAGACGATGCTGCGCGTCGCCGCGACCAACCCGAGTTTGCGCGTCGTCGACGACCAGCGCGGTTCGCCCACCAGCGCGGCCGATCTCGCGCGGGCGCTCCAGACGATTGCGCTCCGGCTGATCGCCGACGCCCACGCGCCCACCGGCACGTTCCACTTCTCCAACGCGGGCGAGATCACCTGGGCGGGTTTCGCGCGCGAGATCTTCCGCCAGTCCGCGGCGCGCGGCGGTGCCTCGGCCGAGGTCGCGGGCATCACCACCGCCGAATATCCCACCCCGGCGAAGCGCCCGGCCAATTCGCTGCTCAGCCATCACGCGATCAGCGCGGCCTACGGCATCGCGCCCCGCCCCTGGCAGGACGCGCTCGGCGACATTCTGAACGACCTGATCGGAGACGTGAAGTGAAGGGCATCATCCTCGCCGGCGGCTCGGGCACGCGGCTCCACCCGGCGACGCTCGCCGTCAACAAGCAGCTGCTGCCGGTCTACGACAAGCCGATGATCTATTACCCGCTCAGCGTGCTGATGCTCGCGGGCATCCGCGACGTGCTGATCATCTCGTCGCCGGAATATCTCGACAACTACCGCCGGCTGTTCGCGGACGGCGCCGCCTTCGGCATCTCGATCAGCTACGCCGAGCAGCCGAGCCCCGATGGCCTAGCACAAGCGTTCACGATCGGCGCGGACTTCATCGGCGACGACGACGTCGCGCTGGTCTTGGGCGACAACATCTTCTTCGGCGCGCATCTGTCCGACCTGCTGGAGAGCGCGGTCGCGCGTAAAGGCGGCGCGACGGTCTTCTCCTACCAGGTCGAGGACCCCGAGCGCTACGGCGTGGTCGAGTTCGGCGAGGGCGGCCGAGCGGTCAGCCTGGAGGAGAAGCCCGCGCAGCCCAAGTCCAACCACGCGGTCACCGGGCTCTACTTCTACGACAACCGCGTCGTCGAGTTCGCGCGCAACCTGAAACCTAGCGCGCGCGGCGAGCTCGAGATCACCGACCTGAACCGCATCTACCTGGAGGCCGGCGACCTCTACGTCGAGCAGATGGGCCGCGGCTACGCCTGGCTCGACACCGGCACGCACGATTCCTTGCTGGAAGCCGGCGAGTTCGTCCGCACGCTCCAGCATCGCCAGGGCGTCCAGATCGCCTGCCTGGAGGAGATCGCGTTCGAGATGGGCTTCATCTCGGCTGAGCAAGC
>NZ_JBELMJ010000012.1:0-36177 GCF_042095875.1 Sphingomonas sp. | reverse complement strand
AGGTGCGTTCATGGACGGGTTCACCAACCTAGAGGTGGCGGCGCTCCGCGCCATCTTCTCGGAGACGCCAGAGCTTGCGCCAGCGCTTAAACGGCAGCTTGACGGGTCCGTCGTCACCGACCGGGAGAACAGCGGCGGGGGCTTCTTCACGACGATCGCGGTCGCGGACGATGCTCCGACTGTGAATAGCCCATCGGTGCTCGGCTATGATACGCACGCACGCATCGGCGGTCTGGAGCACGGCTTCGGCTTCGTTCTCTTCATGAAAGATGGCAGACTGCACATGCTGGAGGGTTTCGCCTGGGCTCCAGAAAGCACCCACGGTCTCGACCTCACCGCCTTACAGTTCGAAATCTACAATCAACCGGAACCACGCCGAAGCTGAACGGCAGTCAGTCACCCGCATCTGCAGCCTGATGCAAGAAGCACGACGCTACGTCACCGGGCGGTGCGCAGATCACCCGCCCTGTCGCACGCGCAGCGCGTCCTCGTACACGCGCATAGTGCGGTCGTAGAAGACGTCGGCGGAGAAGTCGGTCGCCATCCGCGCGCGCCCGGCCAGCCCCATCGCGCGCGCACGCGCCGGATCGGCGACGAGGCGCCGGACCCGCTCCACCATCGCCGCCACGTCGCCGGGCGGCACCAGGTAACCGTCGACGCCGTCGCGCACCGTGTCGAGCATCCCGCCGATCGCCGAGGCCACCACCGGCGTGCCGTGCGCCAGCGCCTCCACCGCGGTCAGCCCGAACGCTTCGGGCCACAAGGACGGCACGATCACGCACGACGCGCGCGCGATCGCATCGTCCAGCGCCGCGCCGCGCAGCATGCCCGCGAAGACCACGTTGGTGAGCCCGCGCGCGTCCACCGCGCGCGCGATCTCCGCGCGCCGGCTGCCGTCGCCCGCGATCACCAGCCGCGCGTTGCCCACGCCCGCATCTCTCAGCCCCGCGTCTTCCAACCCCGCGTCTGCCAGCCCCGCCGCGATCTCGGGGAGCAGGTCGGCACCCTTGGCCGTCTCCAGCCGGCCGAAGAACAGCACGTGCTCGCCCGCGCGCGGGTCAGGCGGGGCAGGGGGCAGTTCGACCGGGTGGTGCACGGTGACGAGCTTGTCCGCCTCCATCCCCATCGCGATCAGCATGTCGCGCTGGTAATCGCTGACCGTCACGAAGCGCGCGATGTCGCGCTTGTGCCCCAGCCAGTCGCTCAGCCGCATCTCGGCGTAGTTCCACGCCGACCGCGCGAGCGACCCGCCGGCGCAGCGGTGCCGGATGACGTGGGCGTACGCCCCGTGCGCGCAATCGGTGCAGACGTGGCCGTCGCGAAACAGCGTGGAGACCGGGCACACCGCGCGATATTCGTGCAGCGTCTGCACCACCGGCAGCCCGCGCCGGCGCAGCTCGGGCAGGATCGCGGGCGTCAATCGCTTGAAGTAACTGTGCAGGTGGACGAGGTCGACCGGGTGCTCGTCGAGCAGCCGCGCCAGCGCGGCGCGCGCGCCCGGCGCGTACAGCGTGCGCAGCAGGCTGGCGCCGCTCGCCTCCGTGCGGGGTGCGGCGGGGAAGTAACCGGCGAACGGCGTCTCGGCATTGGCCGCGTCGGCGGCCGCGAACGGGATCACCGCGTGGCCGTGGTCGCGCAACACGCGCTCGAGCGTGAACATCGCGACGTCCATGCCGCCCACGACGAAATAGTTCTGGCTGACGTTCAGGATACGCATGTGCCCGCCGTGGTCGTCTCAGGTGCGGGTCGCCATGCGCTCGGCAACGATCAAGCGGCTCTCCCGCACGACGATATGCCCGAATTTCGCGCAACGGACATCCCGATAAGCGCGCGCGCATGACATCGTGTTACCGGGACGGGTCCTCGTAATTGGCCGCCATCGGCGGCGCGAAACGCGCGATTGTCGGCAGTCGGTGGGCAGCGCGGCACGAACCGCGGCGCCGGGCGGTGGTGAAGCCGGCGATGCTGCGATACAGCGCGTCGCTCGGCATCAAGCAACGAGGGTCGGTTGGCAATTCTCCTGGACGGACGCCCGATCCGCGTGCCCGTGAGTGGGGTGGCCCGTTACTGCCTGTCGCTCGCCAACGCGCTGGTGCGGTTGCGCGACGGGGGCGCACTCGCCGGAATGCCGCCCTCCGACGTGCCGCTGCCCGGCGAGCTGGTGCCCGACGTACTGGTGCAGAGCGCGCGCGGCACCAACGCGACGCTGGGCGCGCTCGACCCGCGGCTCCGCACGATCGAGCTGACGGCGTTCGGGCGCTCGCGCAAGACGCAGAACCTCGTCACCGAATTCCTGCCCGCGCTCGCCGCCACCACCGTGCTCAAGCGCTACGAACTGGTGCACGAAACCTATTTCGCCAACCTCGCCCACACGCCGCGGCAGCGCAAGGTGGCGACGATCCACGACGTGATCCCGCTCGACCACCCGCATTTCTTCAGCCGCAACAACCGCCTGCTCGCGCGGCGCAACCTGTTCCGCCAGGTGCGGCTGTCGGACGCGGTGATCGCGGTATCGCATCACACCAAGCGGCGGATCGTGGAGCTGACCGGCTGCGCGCCCGACCACGTGTCGGTGATCGGCTGCGGCGTCGACGCGACCGACGCCGAACAGGCGCGTGCGGCGCGCTGGCCGATCGCCGGGAAACTGGCGGTGGACGACGATTACTGCCTGTACGTCGGCAATCTGGAGCCACGCAAGAACCTCGGCGCGCTGATCGACGCCTGGGACGCGCTCGCGCCCCGGCACCGCGGCGTGAAGCTGGCCGTGGCGGGCACGTTCAACTACCGGGCCGAGCCGATCGTGGCGCGCGGGCAGGAGCGGCTGGGCGACCGTTTCGTGTACCTAGGCCCGGTCAGCGAGGCCGACAAATGGGCCGCGCTGTCCCGCGCGCGCGCGCTGGTCCTGCCGTCGCTCTACGAAGGATATGGTATTCCGATCATCGAAGCCTATGTCGCCGACACGCTGGCGCTGTTCTCGCGCACCAGCTCGATGACCGAGCTCGCGCTCGACGAGCGGCAGATGTTCGACCCCACAAACGTGTCCGCGATGGCCGCGGTGATCGACCACGCGCTCGACGATCCGGCCTGGACCGGCGCGGTCCGCGCCCGCGCGCGCGACTGGGTGGCGGGGCAATCGTGGACCCGCGTCGCGCGCGACGTGGCAAACATTTACCAAAGGGTGCTGGCACGATGATCGCGACGCTGATCCGCGCACTGACCGGGCGCAGCTACGACATCAAGGCGGGCGACATCGGCTACCTGCTCGCCAAGGGCGGCTGGCCGGTGCTGCGCGGGGCGCTCTGGTCGCTCGCGCGGCTGCGCCGTCCGAACGGGCTGCTGCTGGGACCGCACGTCAGCTTCGTGATGGGTGGTCGCCTGCACGCCGGACGCGGCGCCGCGATCGGCGGCTACTCCTACATCGATTGCTCGGCCGAGCACGGCGTGGTGCTCGGCGCGCGCGTCACCATCCGCGAGCGCGCGTGGGTGCAGGGACGCAGCGGACTAAACCAGCCCGCCGACGGTCTGTGGATCGGGGAGGGGACGTACATCGGCCCCAATGCGGTGCTCGGGATCGGGGGGCCGATCCGCATCGGCGCGGGGGTGCAGATCGGCGCGGGGCTGACCGTGTCGGCGGAAAGCCACGTCGCGGACGCGGACGGCAGCTACGTGTCGGGCCACGTCGAGCGGCGCGGGATCACGATCGGCGATCGCTGCTGGTTCGGCAACAACGTGTCGGTGCTCGACGGGGTGGAGATCGGGGAGGGCTGCGTGGTCGGCGCGGGCTCGGTGGTGACGCGCTCGCTGCCCGCCTACAGCGTCGCGTTCGGCGCGCCTGCCACCGTGCGGCGCAGCATCGCGCCGACCGGCTGAGCGGATCTCGGCAACATGGCGACGTGTCTACACGTCGCCATGTCGGACAACGATCGTTACCCGGGCTTGCGCGCGTAGCGGTACAACAACGGGCCGAGCACCGCGGCGTCCAGCACTGCCAGCCGCTGCTGCCCGGCCAGATTGGGGTGCACCGCGTCGGCGAAATAGGGCGAGGTCGCGGGGTCGACCGCGTCGCCCAGCAGCGTGTCCGCGGCCAGGTCGTTGATCGCGTCGGCGCCCGCGTCGTTGCGCCGGACCAGCGCGTTGTACGCCAGCCGCTGCTGCTCCATCTGCGCGGTCCAGCCGCGATCGGCGCGCGGCAGCAACGTGTCCACCACGACGTAGAAGCCCGCCGCGCGCGCGGCCGCGACGAACGGGATCAGGATCGCGGCGTAGGTCAAATGGGCGCCGGTTCCGTAATACAGGTCGTTGGTCCCCTGCTGGATCAGCAGCACCGACGGCCCGCTCGCGCTGCGGAACGTGAACAGCTCGGCCTGGCGATTGCCGAAGCCCGCTTCCATCGCCTTGCCCGGCGCGCTGACGTTGCGGATCGCGACCTCGGACGGCAACCCCAGGTGATCGATCGCCGCCCAATCGTCCGCGCCCAGGCCCGACCCGATGCTGTCGCCCGCCTGCACCACCACGCCCGACATCGTGCTGCTGGTCGGCTCGGGCGTAGGGGAAGGCGCGGGGGTCGGGGTCGGGGTCGGGGTTGGAGTGGGGGAGGGGGAGGGGGTCGGCGACGGGGCGCTGCTCGGCGCGGGCGCGGGCGGCATCGGCGCGACACCCCCGGTGATCGCGGCCGATACCGCGCCGGGCGTCGACCCGGTCTCGTCGCCGCAGCCCGCCAGGCCCAGCGCCAGTCCACCGACGACGACGCGCCGCCAGCCCGCCCGCCATTGTCGCGACATCGTCATCCCCGGGCTCCAGCGTCGTTCATGCTACAATTCTACCCGCGCGATGTGACAATCGCGCGGTCCCCGCGGCGTCGCGGGCGAGAAGATACTGTCCTACAATAACCGATGATCGTAGCGCGCGCTCGTGCTCTTTCTCACTGTCGCGATCGCTGCCCGGTGGTGGTGAACAGGCCGCGCGGCGCGGCGCATTGGCCTCACCTTTGCCTCACCTTCCGAACCCGCACCGCGACGCGTTGGTGTGACCTTTGCCTCACCTTCCGGCGCCGCGGCGCGCGGGTTCAGGCGTGGGCGGAGCGTCCGCCCGGCACCAGCCGTGCCCGGTCGGGCTCGGGCAGCACCCGCGGGCGGCGCGCGAACATCGACGACGGGTAGCGCGCGGGGTGGCCGGCATGGTCGAGCGCCGCGAACGCCCACAGGATCGGCATCACCTTGGACGAGGTGAAGATGTCGATGAACACCGCCACGATCGCCAGCATGTAGATCGAGAAGCGGCTGATCCCGCCGCGCCGGGTGCCGTGCACGAAACTGAGCAGCCACCACAGGAAGACGAAGGTGCCGATCAGCCCGACCTCGCCGAACACGCGCACGTAGTAGCTGTCGAGCGCCGCGCCCCACGCCCCCGGCGCCCAGCCGATGAACACGTGCAGCGGCGAGAACAGCGTCGACTTCACCACCAGCGGCCAGCGCACCGCGCGGAACTTGAACGACACGTCGCCCTTGGTGTTGCCGATGTAGCGGACCACGGTGTCGCCGCCCAGGAAGCGCTCGCGGAAATATTGCGGATTGTCGACCTGCGGCACGCGCTGCCACTCGGTCGCGAGCAGGTTGACCATGGTCAGCGGCGACGCCGACTTGGCCAGCCGCGTCTCCCCCAGCACCGACATGAACGGTCCCGCCAGCACCACCGCGGCGACCAGGCTGACGCCCGCGATCACCAGCCCCCGCCCGGGCCGCAGCGCCAGCAGGCTGGCGACGATCGCGACCAGCGTGATGCGCGACTGCGTCAGGATCACCATCACGCCCATCGCGGGCGTGATCGCGATCTGCTGCGCGGCATAGGCGATCATCGCCAGCATCACCGACGTCTCGAACGGGCCGCTGGTGTTGATCGTCAACCGCTCGCTCGCCCCGGTGAACTTGCCGATGCCGCCCGCCAGCCCGGCGGTTTCCAGCGCGCCCCAGATCACCAGGATCGTGCTGACCACCAGGAAACTGGTGCGCACGGTGCGCGGCGACACGGTCTGGCAGGCTTCGTACATCACGAAGAACCAGATCATGTACTCGAACAAGCGCACGGCGAAGACGATGCCGACCGGGCCTTCCTGCGGGAAATTGACCAGCGCGGAGAACAGCCCGATCGCGATAAAGGCCAGGTAGAGCTGGACGTGGCGGGGGAGCCGCAGCGGCGTCTTGCGCGGCTTCACCAGGTACAGGCCGAACGCCAGCGCCGCGATGAAATCCTCGGGCCGCACTCCAGAACCCGAGGCGGAGACCAGGTCGATCTTGGGCGCGAGCACGTAGGCCAGGAAAAGAAGAAACAGGATGTTCACTGAAAACGCGCCCTGGCCGTGTGCCCGTGCGATTATCCCCTGCCCCCCCTTTCCGCAAGGGCAGCGAAGGAAGGGGGCAGCGAAGGGGAGGGGGAAGCGGAGGTCAGCGCAGCGACGCGGCTGCGCGGCGCGCGGGTGCCAGCATGGTGTCGAACAATGCCTCCGCCTCGCCGACGGCCACGGCGTGGAGGTGCTCGGCATGGTCGCCGCACGCGCGGCGCAGTGCCGCCCAATCGGCTGCGTGCGCCAGCACAGCGCCGACGCGCGCCGCATCATCGTCGAGCGCCCCCGTCAGCAACCGGTCGGGATGCCGCAGCCGTTCGGCGATGCACCCGCGCGCCGTGCCCATGAACTCGACCCCCGCCGCGTAGCTTTCCATCATCACCAGCGGTTCGGCCTCGTCGACCAACCGCGTCGGCAGCAGGAACAGGTCGACGTCGCGGAAGAACTCCCGCTTGGCGTCGCCCGACACCGCGCCGCGATAGTCGACGCGCTCGGGAAAGTCGGCGACCGCCTGCTCGATCTCGGCGCGCAGGCCGTCGTCGGCGACCGGTCCGGCGAGGATCAGCCGGAGGTCGGGGTGCTCGGGGGCGAGGCGGCGAAACAACCCGATCACCGCATCGACGCCCTTCTCGCGCGTCAGCACGCTCAGGTGACCGATCGTCGCGGGCCGCGCGGGCCGGTCGGGCACCTGCGCGGCGGGCGGACAGAACAGCAGCGCGTTCGACAATGCGTGCGCGCGGTTCGCTCCCTCGCGGCTCGTCCCCGCGCCCAGGTAAAGCGCCGCGAAGCGGTCGCGCATGACCGGGCTGAGCAGGATGTGGTGCTGCAACCCGCCGCCCAGCGCGGCCACCAACCGCATCACGCGCAGCGGTCCGAGCACGATCGAGCGGTACGAATGGTGATGAACGAAATGCCGCAGGCCGCGCAGGCGCAGCGCCGCCACCACCGGCGCGAACAGCCACGCGCCCATCTGCCCCGGCATGGAGGTATAGACGACGTCGCGCGCGCGCATGCGAAACAGCACCGCGAACAGGATGCGCGCGGTTGCCGCGAGCTTGGATGCCGCGCCTTCGCCGGTGCCGAGCACGTGCAAGGCGCCGTGCGCACGCAGGTGCGCGGCGAAGGCTGCGTTGTACACCGCCTGCCCGTGCAGCGGCGGGGGGAAGGGCCCGATCAGCCAGATCACCTGCCTGCCCGCACTCGACCCCGTTCTCGCCACGCTTCGCAAACCCCGCACCCGCACCTGCCGACGGCCCCTAGCGCATGTGGCGGGCCGAAGGCGAGGCGAGCGCCGCGGCGTGGAGCAACGGTGGTGCCGCTGGCGTCGCTCCTTGCCGCTCGCGATCGGGTGCGGCAAAGGCTCCGCCGATGCGTGTGAACATTCTTCAAAGAGCCGGTCGCCCGCGCTTGCAGCGGCAGGTCGTCGGCGGTGCCTTGCTGTTCGGCCTCGCACTGCTGCTCGGCGGGGGCAGCTTGCGCTTTCCCCTGACGCGCATGATCGTCGAGCTCGCGGCGAGCGCGGCGCTGGTCGGCTACGCGGTGCGCGGCTGGCGCGCGCCGGTCGATCGCTGGTCCGCCGGCGTGGTGCTGCTGCTGCTGCTGGCGATGCTGCTGCCGCTGATCCAGGTGATACCGCTGCCGCCATCGGTGTGGACCGCGCTGCCCGGCCGCGCGGCCGCGGCGCAGGCGATCGAGTACGCCGGTTTGGCGCCCCGCTGGATGCCGATCAGCCTGCAACCCGACGCCACCCGGCTCGCCGCGGCATATCTGCTGGTGCCAACCGCGCTGTTCGTCACCACGCTGCACGCGACCGCGGCGCAGCGCGTGATCTACGGCTGGGTGATCGCGACAATGGCGCTGCTGGGTGCCGGGCTGGGGCTGTTGCAGGCGGGCGGCAGCGAGAGTTTCTACTTCTACAACGTCGGGCGCTACACCGCATCGACCGGCTTCTTCGCCAACAAGAACCATTACGCCGACCTGCTGCTGGTGGGCATGTTGCTGATTGCCGGATTGACGCGCACGGGACCCCGGCTCCAGCTTCGGTCGCCGTCCCCGCTGGTGGCGGCGGGCATGATCGTGGTGCTGATGCTGGCGCTGCCGTCCGCCAATTCGCGGATGGGCCTGGCACTGCTGCCGGTGGCGCTGCTACCCGCGGCCGTGTTGCTGACCCCCTCGACCTACCTACGCCGCCTGACGCTGCGCAACGCCGCCATCGTGGCCGCGGTGGTGATAGCGCTGGTCGCGGTCGCCGCGAGCAGCGGCGTCGTGACGCGGCTGGTCGACCGTTTCGGGGGCGAGCGCGACATGCGCTTCACCTTCTGGCCCGACGTGCTGACCGCGATCAACACCTACCAGCCGGTCGGCTCGGGGTTGGGCAGCTTCATCAAGATCTTCCAGCGCCACGAAAGCATGTCGACGCTGCATTTCACCTACGTCTTCCACGCCCACAACGATTTCCTGGAGGTCGCGCTGGAGACGGGCTGGGCGGGCGTCGCAGTGATCGCGTTCGGCGTGGCGTTGCTGGCGATCGGCGCGTGGCGGGTGCTGCGCCGCGCTGCGTGGGGGCGGTTCACCCCGATGCACGTCGCCGCGGTGCTCGGGATCGCGGTGCTGCTGGCGCATTCGCTGGTCGATTATCCGCTGCGCACGCTAACCATGGCATCGGTGCTGGCTTTCCTGGCCGGCTGTCTCGCGCCGGCGATGCCCGATGGCGGCCGGCACGGGGGGCTAGCCAAGCAAATTGATTAAGACTATCCATCCGGCGATTGCGGCTGTGCCGTTTTGTGGCGTTAGACTGGGAAATCCTTAGACACATGGGGAAGATTTTCGCCCCTCTTGCCTGCTTGGCGATGGTTGCGACGGCTGGATGCTCCTCCGGTCCACAGCTCAACCTGCCGACCGGCGAAGAGGCCTATGACCGCATCCCGACCATGGCGGAAAATACCGGTCCCCGGGTATACACGATCGGCGCGCTCGACCGCTTGGGCGTGACGGTATTCGGTGAGCGCGACCTGTCGACGGATCAGGCGCAGGTCGATGCGGCCGGCAATCTCAGCCTGCCGCTGGTGGGCAACCTGAACGCGGCCGGCAAGACGCCCACCGCGCTCGCGAACGAGATCACGCAGCGCCTCGATCGGTATCTGGTCAATCCGAAGGTGTCGGTGATCGTGCTCGCGTCGGTGACGCAGCGCGTGATCGTCCAGGGTTCAGTCAACGAGGCCGGCGTGTACCCGATCCAGGGGCGCACCACCTTGCTGGAGATGCTGGCGATGGCGAAGGGCACGTCCAACGTGTCGGACGAGCACCGCGTGGCGGTGTTCCGCACCGTCAACAACCAGCGCATGGGCGCGATGTTCGACGTCGCGCAGATCAGCGCGGGCAATGCGCCGGATCCCGAGTTGCTGAG
This sequence comes from Sphingomonas sp., assembly GCF_042095875.1. Lineage (GTDB taxonomy): Bacteria > Pseudomonadota > Alphaproteobacteria > Sphingomonadales > Sphingomonadaceae > Sphingomonas. The sequence continues at coordinate 26,431 of NZ_JBELMJ010000012.1, read as the reverse complement.
CGGCGACGTCGTGGTGGTGGGCCATTCGGCGCGTCGCGGCGCGTGGCGCGATTTCCTGACCGCGGCGCCCGCGCTCGGCCTCTTTATTGCTCTGGGCAACACGGTCCGTTGATCCGGATCGTCGCTTTGTCCGCTCTGCTGGATAACCGGAAATGAACGATCGTCCCGCTGCCATCCTTCCGGCGCGTCACGGCATCGAACCCTTGGCCGATCGCTGGGCGAACGAGCCTCCGGCCAGCGGCGGGGTGAACATCGACCTGCGTGGGCTGTGGGCCGCGGTGTACCGCAACCGCAAGCTGATCGGCATGGTGATCGCGGCCGCGGTGCTCGTGGGCATCGCGATCATCTTTCTCAGCACGTCGATCTACCGCGCATCCGCCAAGATCCAGGTCGACCAGCAGAGCACCAAGGTGCTGCAAACGGACGACGTGGCGCCGACCGACGCGGGCGACACCGACCGGTTCCTGCAAACGCAGATGGACGTGATCCAGAGCCGCAGCCTCGCCGACCGCGTCGCGCGCGACCTGGGGCTCTACAACAGCTCCGACTTCGTGCGGCAGATGGGCGGCAAGCCGGTCGAGGCGCCGAACGGCAGCGCGGGCCAGGCGGCGCGGCAGGAGCAGGTCATCGGCACGCTGATGAACAATCTGAAGGTCACGCTGCCGGTGGACTCGCGCGTGATGACGCTGGCGTTCACCTCGCCCGACGCACCGCTCGCCGCGCGCGTCGCCAACAGCTACGCCGACCGTTTCATCGTCAGCAACCTGGACCGGCGCTACAACGCATCGTCCTACGCCCGCCGCTTCCTGTCGGACCAGCTCGACGCGACGCGGCGCAAGGTGGAACAATCGGAGCGCAACCTGATCGCCTACGCGCGGCAGGCCGGGTTGATCGACACCGGTGGCAATTCGAGCGCCAGCGGGCAGGGGCTGTCGGGTCCGCGCTCGCTGGTCACCTCCAGCCTGATCCAGCTCAACACCGGCTATGCGAACGCGATGGCCGCGCGCATCGCCGCGCAGCAATTGTGGGAACAGTCCAACAAGGCGCCGATCCTGAGCCTGCCCGAAGTGCAGGCCGATCCCGCGATCCAGGCGCTGGTGCAGCAGCGCGCGCGCGCGGTCGCGCAATATGAACAGGACAGCCGCCACTGGCGCCCGGACTATCCGGCGATGGTTCAGCAGCAGGCACAGATCAACGGGCTGGACCGCCAGATCAACACGCTCGCGACGCGGGTCAAGAACGGCATCCGTCAGCGCTATCTGGTCGCGGACGCGCAGGAAAAGGCGCTGTCGGGCAGCCTCAACCAGTTCAAGACCGAGACGTTGTCCGAGCAGGATCGGGCGGTGCAGTACAATATCCTGCACCGTGAGGTGGACACCAACCGCGCGCTGTACGACGCGCTGCTGCAGCGTTTCAAGGAAGTGAGCGCGGCGGCCGGCCTGACGTCGAGCAACGTGTCGATCGTCGACCGCGCCGAAGTGCCGGGCCGCGCGATCTGGCCGCGGCCGCTCTTGATCATCGCGGGCTGTATCCTGGCGGGGCTCGTCGCCGCCCTGGGGCTGATCTTCGTGCGCGAGCACCTGGACGACGCGGTCCGCTCGCCCGACGACATGACGTCGAAGCTGGGCGTGCCGCTGGTCGGCACGACCCCGCTGATGCCGGCGGGCTTCTCGCCGACCGAGGAGCTGGAGAAGCCGCGCTCACCGTTGTCGGAAGCCTATTACGCGATCCGCACCGCGCTCGAGCTGTCGAGCGCGAGCGGCCTGCCCAAGACCATGATGTTCACCAGCAGCGCGGCGTCCGAGGGCAAGTCGACCACGTCGTTCGCGATCGCGCGCGATTTCGCCAAGGTCGGGCGCCGCGTGCTGCTGATCGATGCCGACCTGCGCAAGCCGACGCAGGACAAGCTGACGGGCGTGTCCAACAAGGTCGGGCTCGCCAACCTGCTGGCGCAGCAATCGACCCGCGCCGAGGTGACGCAGCAGAGCGAGTTCGCGCGGCTGGACGTGATCCCCACCGGCCCGCTGCCGATGAACCCGGCCGAGCTGCTCGCCAGCGTGCGGTTGAGCGGGTTGCTGGAGGAGATTTCGCGCGACTACGACCTGGTGGTGATCGACGCCCCGCCGGTGATGGGGCTGGCCGACGCGCCGACGCTCGCCGCGTTGACCGAGGGCACGATCCTGGTGGTGGAAGCCAACCGTCCGCACCGCGGCCAGGCGAAGGCGTCGATCAAGCGCCTGCGCGGCGCCCGCGCCAACATCCTGGGCGGCATCCTGACCAAGTACGACGTGCGCATGATGGGTTACGGTACCGGCGGCAATTACGGCTACGGTTACGGCTACGGCTACGGCGCGAAAGACGCGGGGTAAGTCGGCATGGCCCCCACACACGGCACGCAGGCGCAGCCGCGCAGGAAATGGCTGCGACCGGCGCTCTGGGTCGTGGGCTGGGCGCTGGTCGCGTTTCCCCTCGCGCGCGCGCAGCTGGCCGACATGGCGGTGCTCAACCGCATGCCGCAGCAGGCATTGCTGCTCGATGCCGGCAACGCGCGCGCGCTGGCCGCGCTGGGCGCCGCGTTGCAGGTCAGCGGCGACCAGCAGAACGGCATGACGCTGGCGCGCGGGGCGTTAAAGCGGGAGCCGTTGAATGTCGTCGCGCTGCGCACCCTGGGTCTCGCACTCGAACAGAGCGGCGACGTGGCGGGCGCCAATCGCGTCATGTTCCTGGCCGGCACGCTGGGCTGGCGCGACGTGGCGCTGCAATTGTGGCTGCTCAAGGCCTACGCGCTGAAGGATGACGTCGCCTCCGCGCTGCGCCGCGCCGACGCGCTCGCGCGGATCGGCAAGCAGTCCAACATCACCCTGCCGATCTTTCTCGCCTCGCTGCCCGACGACCGCACGCGCGCCGCGCTGGTGGCGGAGATGAAGGATCGCCCGACGTGGCGCGGCCCGTTTTTCTACAAGATCCTGCAACTGCCCGCCGACCAGATGCCCTATGTCGGCCGGCTGATCGCCGAGCTGGCCGCGGCAGGTTCACCGATCACCCCGGCCGAGCGCGCGATCTACCTGACGCGGCTGGTGCAGGTCGGGCAGGCGCGCGCCGCCTATGATGATTGGCTGCGTTCGCGCCCCGCGGCGCAGCGTGGTGGAGCAGCACAGGGTGGGGCGGCGCTGTCGTGGGACGGCGGGTTCGAGCGCGTGCCCGCGACCGGTACGCTGGGCGCGCCGTTCGAGTGGCAGCTGACGCCCGAGAGCACGGGGATCGCGGGGATCGAGCCTGCCGACGCCGGTGGCCAGCGGCTATGGGTGTCGCCCGGGCGCGATTACCGCGGCCGCGTGATCTCGCAAACGATGGTGTTGGCGCCCGGCCGCTACCGATTGGATGCGCGCGTGAAGGGCGATCCGGCATCCGCCGGGCTGCGCTGGTCGATCCGCTGCGTCCCCGGCGACAGTGAATTGCCGCAGAACGTCGGCGTTCCGGACGGAAACGGCCGCCCATTCGCGACGGTCGCCTTCACCGTGCCGGCGGGCTGCACCGCGCAGTCGCTCGCGGTCGAACTGGAGGCATCCGACGGCGAAGGCGGCGAGAACGTGACGATCGACGACGTCACCATCCGCGAGGTGGGTTGATCCATGATTCAGTCCCCGTCGCAGGCGCTCTCGGTCGTCATCGTCAATTTCCGCACGCCCGAGCTGACCGTCAACTGCGTCCGGTCGCTGCTGCGCCACGGCGTCGCCGCGCCCGAGGACATCATCGTCGTCGAGAATGCGTCGGCGGACGATTCCGCCGCGATCATCCGCGCGGGCGTCGATTGCACGCTGATCGAGGCGGCGGAGAACCACGGTTACGGCGACGGGTTGAACATCGGCGTGCGCCACGCGCGGCACGACCTGGTGCTGTGCCTCAACCCCGATACCTATTTCACCAACAACGACGTGCTGCGCGTCGGGCAGGTGTTCGCCGACGAGCCGAAACTCGCGCTGCTCGGGCTCGACCTGCGCTATCCCAGCGGCGAGCGGCAATATTCGGCGCGGCGCGATTACAGCCTGCTCGACGTGCTGCTCCGGCGCACGGGCTTGGGCAACACCAAGCCCGGCAGTCGCTTCATCGATCGCCACCTGATGAAGGACGCGTGGGACAACGGCCTGTTCTCCGCCGACTGGGTGATGGGAACCGGGTTCGTCGTGCGCCGCACGGCGTTCGAGGCGGTGGGCGGCATGGACACCGAATTCTTCCTCTACATGGAGGACGTCGACCTGTGCCGGCGGTTGCGCGACAGCGGCTGGCGCGTCGCGGCCTCGCCCGACATCCAGCTGATTCACGATCACCAGCGCGCGTCGGGCAAGAAATTGTGGTCGAAGGCGGCGCAGCTCCACCTGCACGCGCTGCGCGTATTCATGCGCAAGCACCGCGTCCCGCTATTCCCGCCCGCGTCCGGCGTGGTGCCGCGGCGGTGAGCGGCTGGCCGCGCCGCGACGAACGGTGAGCGAGCAGCCGGGATCGACCCGCCGCGAGGCGTTGGGCGTCGGGCGCGGCGCGATGGGCGGTGCCGCGCTGCTCGCGCTGACGCCGGGCGCGGCGAGTGCGGCGAGCGCGCCGGCCGGCGGCATCTTCGCGCTGCCCTCCACCCGCGCGCGCGTGCCCGTGCCGCGCGACGCGCCCGCGGTGCGTACCGACGGATACGCCGACGCAGCCGACGGCGGGGGTGCGCTCTACCGCCGCGTCGCGACCGCGCCGACGCATCGCGGCTGGTTCCGCTCGAGCGACGGCGCATTGTGGGAGCTGGCGGAGGACGCGCCCTCGGTGCGCGCGTTCGGCGCGGTGGGCGACGGGCAGGCCGACGACCGCGCCGCGATCCAGGCCGCGATCGATTTCGTCGCCGCGCGCGGCGGGGGCGGGGTGACGATCCCGGTCGGCCGCTTCCGCCTGGGCACCGTCTCCGCGCCCGACAACACCGGGCCGATCGCCTTGTGGATGCGGTCGGGCGTGCGGCTGCACGGCAGCGACCGGTCGCGCTCGGTGCTGGTGCTGGCGGACGCGCAGCGCGGCCCGGGCACGTTCGGGCGCATCATCGCCAGCGGCGTGCTCACCGACGCGAGCCTCGCCGACTTCACGCTGGAGGCGAACCGCGCGGGCCAGGGCGCGGAGCGCGACGCGACAAACGGCGCCGCGATCATGCTGGGCACCGCGGGCGCGCACGTCGAGCGCGTGGTCATCGAGAACCTGGTCGTGCGAGGGGCCAACGGGCAGGCGATCCAGGTCGTCGGCCACCCCGATGCGATCAGCCGCGACGTGACGATCTGCGGTAACCGCGTCGAGGCGTCGAGCTTCATCGGCATCCAGGTGAGCCACTTCATCGACCTGACGATCGACAACAACGACATCAGCGATTGCCGCGACAACGGCATCGATATCTACGGCGACAATTTCACGAACAATTCGACGACGCCGACCAGCACGCAGGCGCGGATCGCGCGCAACCGCGTGCGGCGCTGCGCGTCGGGCGCGTTCCTGGAAACGGTCGCGGACGTCGACGTGACGGGCAATCTGTTCGACGGGTGCCGCGTGACGGGCGTCCACGTCAACCGCATCCACGGCGAGCCGTCGGGGATCATGGTGCAGAACAACCGCATCACGAGCACCCCGATCGGCGCGTCGATCACCGGCGACACCGGGGGCGTGTCCATTCAGGGCAACAACATCAGCCGCTTCACCCGCGCCGCGATCCAGTTCGGGCTCGACGGGCAGGGCAACGTCAGCTTCGTCACCGCGACCGGCAACGTGTTCGACTGCCGCGGCGTGACCTGCCCGGTGGTGCTGGGGGACTCGCCCAAGGGGACGCTGTCGTGGATCCGCGTGGTCGACAATGTCGTGCTGGGGCTGCCCAAGCCCGAGCAATTGTTCGTCAACCGCTTCGCCACCAGCAACGTGGTGCGCGTCGGCGACTTCATCGGCGTGCAGAGCGACCTGCCGCGCGGCTGACGCGGAAGGTCACGCGAAAGTGAGTCCAAGCGCGGGGTACGTGGAAGCGGGACGCGTCGTGTTCTGAGGAGATGTCGCGGCCGTACGATGCGGCGCGCGACATAGCCGGCAGGCGTGCGTGTAGGACAGACCGTTCACGTACCCGATCCACGCCGGCATCGTGACGGTCGGTCGAACGAGGCCCGGGACGCCGCCTTGACGCCGTTCGGCGGTGGCGGGCAAGGCGCGCGCCATGACAGCCCTGACCATCATCCTGCCCACCTACAACGGCGCGTCCTATCTCGCGGAGCAGGTTCGCTCGATCCAGGCGCAGCGCTTCACCGACTGGCGGATGCTGATCTGCGACGACGGCTCGAGCGACGACACGGTCGCGGTGACCGCCGCGCTCGCCGCGGGCGAGCCGCGGATCGCGGTGCTGCCGGGCGGGGGCAACATCGGCCAGCGGCGTCGCCTGCGCGAACTGGCCGAGGCCGCGGACACCGATCTGATCGCGGTGGCGGACCAGGACGACGTGTGGGAGCACGACAAGCTGGCGCTGCTGATGGACGAAATGGGGGATGCCGACCTGTGCTTCGGTTCGTCGTGGCTGATCGACGGCGACGGACAGCCGTTCGGGCGCGACATCGCGGGCAGCCTGCAACCGGCGTACATCCCCGACGAGCGGTTGACGGTGCTGATACGGCCGCTCGTGTCGGCGCACGCGATGATCGCGCGCCGCAAGCTGTTCAACGCGCCCGCGCTGGCACGGATCATCCCGTTCGACTGGCTGATGTCGATCGAGGCGGCGTGGGGCGAGGGGCTGCGCTACGTGCCGTCGGCGCGCACCAACCACCGGCTGCACGGCGCCAACCAGCACAACGGCTTCTTGCTGCAAACGCCCGACAAGCCCCGGCTGGTCAGCGGCAGCGCGCTGCGCATGCTGCCGCACGTGGTCGGCAAGAACCGCATGCACCTGATGGGCATGCTGGAGCATCTGGCCTTCGCCGACACCCTGTCGAAGGAGCGACAGGCGCTCGCGCGCGAAGCCTGGGGCGTGTGCCGCGATTACTGGTACACCTCATCCCTGGCGTGGCGCGGCACGGACACGGCGCGCACCAAGCTGGAGGTGCTGCTGCGTCCGATGGCGGGGTCTGAGAACGATTGGCGTTATTTCGCGCTCCATCTCGACGCCTTGTGCCTGCCGTTCCACGCGCCGGCGCGGATGGCGGCGCGGCGCGCGCGGCTGGCACTGGAGTGGCCGGCCTGAGCGCGCAGCGTGTTCGCGACCGGATCGGGAAGCGCGCTAATCCGCCGATACCGCGCTGCCGCGCGAACGCCGCAGCGCGCGCGTCAGCAGCAGCAGGTCGCGCAGCAGCGCGCGGTTATGCGCGAAGCAGCACAAGGTCGCGAGGTAGATCGCCAGCGCGGCGAGCGCGGCGAGCGCCAGCGGCACCACGCCCGCGATCGCGAACACCTGCCGCGCCTGCCACAACGCGACCGCGGTCACCGCGCCGGCGACGCCGTTGGGGACGAGCAGGTGCAGCATCGCGGCGCGCCCGACCGGCCCCTCGCGCACCGCGGCCCAGACCAGCATCGGCGTCTGGATCAGGTACACCGACAGGGCCGACACCATCGCCACCGCGGCGATGCCCCACGGCAACCCGCAGGCGTAGGCGGACACGTTGACCACCGCCGCGGCGGTGCCGAACACCATCTGCTCGCGCGCGCGCGCCTGGCTGACGAACAGCCAGAAGGTGGCGGCGTTGACCGGGGTCAGCACCGCGCCCAGGCACAGCCAGGCGAAGATCGGCGCGCCGGGCAGCCAGCGCTCGCCGAGCACGAACCCGATCAGCGGACGCGCGAGCAGCCCGGCGAAGATCATCGCCGGCGCGACCACGACCAGCATCGCCTGCGTCATCTGGGCGAACGCCTGGCGATAGCGCGCGGGGTCGTCCACCAGCCGCGACAATGCGGGCACCGCGACGCGGTGGAACGGCGCCTGGATTTGCGACAAGGGCTGCACCGCCAGCTTCCACGCGCGGTCGTACAGGCCCAGCACCACGCGCCCGAGCACCGCGCCGATCATGACGTTGTCCAGCGTCATGTTGAGGTAGCCCGCGAGATTGGAGATGGTGATGTTGCCCCCGAATTTCGCGAGGCTCAGCGCGCCGCGATCGACCGAGGGCAGCTGCGGTCGCCAGTGCGACAACGACCAGCCGAGCAGCGTGGTGGTGAGGCTCGCCCCCGCTTGCGCCAGGACCAGCGACCAGTAACCCCAGCCGAGCCAGGCGAGCAGCGCGCCGAGCCCGACCGACATCGCCAGCGCGCCGACCTCCACCAGCGCGAGCGCGCCGTAGCGCATCTGGCGGTTGAGCAGCGCGAGCTGGACCATGCCCGCACCGCTGACCAGGATCAGCGCCGACGACGCCAGCGTCACCGGCGTCACGCGCGGTTCGTCGTAGAGCCAGGCGAGCAGCGGCCCCGACGCCGCGGCGAGCAGCGCGAGCGCGAGCGACAGCCCGAGGTTGATCCAGAAGAATCCGTTGATCTCCGACAGCTTGAGGCGCGGGCGCGACACCACCGCCTGCGTCAGGCCGAGGTCGGCCACCACCTGCACGAAGCCGATCACCGGCGTCACCATCGCCACCAGTCCGAAATCCCCGGGCAGCAGCAACCGCGCCAGGATCAGCTGCGAGGCGAACATCAGCACGATCTTGGGCAGCTGCACCAGCGCGGTGAGCGACGCGCCGCGCACCGAGCGCGTCTTCAACCCGTCGGTAGGGGCGACGTCTTCCCAATATTCGTTACCGACGATGGACACGGTGACGCGCTGCCTTTTGACGGGTCGCCGATGATGCGGGACGCTTGGAACTGGATTGCGCCGCGCCTTAGGTTGGATGCCCGCACCGGGCAACCTGTTGCCCGCCGCGCGCGCCCGCACCTCCCGCATGCCCGCACGTATAGGCACGGGCGCCGGCATCGGCTAACGCGCCGCGGAGCCAGCAACGTGACGAGCAGCAACGTGTCCCAGCCAGCGGGTGCCGGCGCGCCCACCATTTCCGTCGCGATGGCGACGTACAACGGCGCGCGCTTCATCCGCGAGCAGCTGTCCAGCATCGCCGCGCAGACGCTGCTGCCGGCGGAACTGGTCGTCACCGACGACGGATCGAGCGACGACACGGTGGAAATCGTGCGCGCCTTCGCCGACACCGCGCCGTTCCCGGTCCGCGTCCACCGGAACGCGGCCAATCTGGGCTTTCGCGGAAATTTCATGCACGCGATCGCATTGTGCACGTCGGACGTGATCGCCTTGTGCGATCAGGACGACGTGTGGGTGCCGCACAAGCTGGAACGCGCGATCGAACCGTTCGCCGAGCCCGACGTCGTGCTCGCCTATCACGAGGCGTGGCTGATCGACGAAGCGGGCGAGCGACTGGGGCTTGCCCGCCTGCACGGCGCGCCGGCGCGTACCCCGGCGTTGTCGCTGTTCCCGCTCAGCAACCCGTACGGTTTCTCCATGCTGTTCCGGCGCGAATTGCTGGAGTTGAGCGAGTTCTGGTCGCGATCGATCGACAATCTCGATAGCCGGCAGTGCATGGCGCACGACCAATGGCTGTTCTTCCTCGCCTGCGCGCTGGGCACGATCGCGTTCATCGACGAGCCCCTGGCCGGATACCGCCAGCACGGCAGCAACACCTACGGCATCGAGGCGCCGATCCGTACGCGGTGGGACCGGCTAGACCGCTGGATCAACACCCGCGTACCTGAGTTTGCGCACCTCGCTCGGGCCGCGCGCGTGCGGGCGGAAATCCTCGACGCCGCCATTCCACGGCTCGACGACCCCCGGTTCGACGGGTCGTGGAAGCCGCGTGCCGAACAGGCAGTCGGACGTTACCGGCGCCTCGCGCAGCACCTGGCCCTGCGCGCCGAGGCCTATGACGCGGCGGGATTGCGCGCGCGGTCGCGCGCCTGGATATCGTTGCTGGGCAATGGTGCTTATGGCAGTCAGACACGCTGGACGTTCGGCCGCAAAGCCGCGCTGGTGGATTTGGGTTGCGCGCTCGCGTCGCGGTCCGTGTTGGCCGGCATGGTGGCGCGACACGGCAGCCACGACCTATCGTCGGGTAAACGTACCATTGCCTGACGGCCTGCCCGGCGACCACGTCGGCGAGCCGCGACATTGCCGTCTTCTCACTCTACCGCGAGATTACATGCGTATATTGCTCTACAATTTCGTGCAGCCCGAGGAACCGGGTGCGGGCGGCGTCGGCGTTTACCTCAACAACCTCGCCAGGACGTTGGTCGCGCACGGGCACGATGTCATCTCGTTGAGCGCGGGCGACCGTTACTCGCCGACCGCGCGCGAACCCCGCGTCGAGTTCAGCGAGGATGCCCTTCACCGCGCGGTGATCGTCAACTCGCCCACGATCGCACCCGCCGCCTACAGCTTCGGCGATCCCGACACCTACCTGACCAGCAAGGGGCTCGACTTCGTGCCCGCGCTGCTGGCCGAGCGCTACGGCGCGATCGACGTGTTCCATTTCCAGAACATCGAAGGGTTGACCAAGTCGTTCTTCGTGACGCTGCGCGCGGCGTTCCCGGACGCGCGGATCATCTATTCCGCGCACAACTACCACCCGATCTGCCCGCGCGTTAGCCTGTGGTACCAGGACCGGGTGCTGTGCACCGACTACCGCGACGGGCTCGCCTGCACGATGTGCCTCGCTCCCGTGTTCGATCCCGGTTACATCCGCAACCGACGCCGGCTGACGTGGCTGGAAAAGGCGTATCCGCGCGCGATGGGCCTGTTCACCCCCGCGCTCGCCGCGGTGAAGCGCGGACGCCGCGCCCTGATGAAGCGCCGCGGCCAGGCCGACGTGATCGAGAATCCGGAAGCCGCGACCCCGACCGGCGCGTCGTCGGCCTCCTACGCCGATTTCCGCCGCAGCAACATCGCGCTGTTCGCCGACGTGTTCGACCAGGTGCTGGCGGTGTCGAAGCGGACCGGGCAGGTGATCGTCGACCGCGGCGTCCCCGCGGACAAGGTGGCGGTGTCGTACATCGGCACCGCGCACAAGGCGACCTACCTTTCCAGCACCAAGATCACCGACCTGGGCGACGCGCTGCACCTCGGCTACATCGGCTATATGGGCACCGACAAGGGGTTCGGCTTCCTGCTGGAATCGCTGGAAAAGCTGCCCGCCGAGGTGGCGTCGGCGATGACCGTGACGATCGCGGCCAGGAACACCTTCCCCGAACGCCACGCGCGGATGGAGCGGCTGCGCGGCCGGTTCAAGGCGCTGCGCTACTTCGACGGATACACCCACGCCAACCTCGACCAGGTGCTCGCCGGGGTCAACGTCGGGCTGATCCCGGTATTGTGGGAGGACAATCTGCCGCAGACCGCGATCGAGCTGGTGTCGCGCGGCATACCCGTGCTGACGTCCGACCGGGGCGGGGCGCAGGAGATCGCGGAGAACGACCGCTTCATCTTCCGCGCGGGCGATCACGACGATTTCGTCGATCGCATCGCGCGGATCAGCCGGCGCGAGATCGCGCTGGGCGAATTCTGGCAGCGCGACCTGCGCGTGTTCTCGATGGACGAGCACGTCGCCGACCTGATGCATCATTACCGGCAGCCGCACGTCGCCGGGCACCTGCTGGTCGAACCCGAGGACGCAACGGGCGGGTTGTGAGCGGCGCACGCGCTCTGGGCGCCCAGGCGCGCGCGGCGTGATCGCCCATTCCTTCGCGAAAGCGGCACCCGCGCCCGCGCTGTCGATCGTCGCGCCGGCGTACAACGAACGCCCCAACATCCGCCCGCTGGTTCACGCGATCGCGCGCGCGATGGGGGAGGCGACGTGGGAGCTGATCGTCGTCGACGACGACAGTCCCGACGGCACCGCGGCGGAGGTGGCGGCAATGGTGGGGGAGGGGGCGCCGGTGCGCTGCATCCGCCGCGTCGGGCGGCGTGGGCTCGCCTCCGCGGTGGTGGAGGGCTTGCTCGCCGCGCGGTCGGAACTGGTCGCGGTGATCGACGCCGACCTGCAGCATGACGAGACGCGGCTGCCGGTCATGCTCGAGCTCCTCCGGACCAGCGACGTCGACTTGGTCGTCGGCAGCCGCCACGTCGCGGGCGGGGGCATGGGCGAGTGGGACATGCGCCGCCAGCGGATGAGCCGGGTCGCCACCTGGATCGCGCACCGGCTGGCGGGCGTCGCGGTCAGCGATCCGATGAGCGGGTTCTTCGCGGTCCGCCGCGCGGTGGTCGAGGCGGCGATCTACGACCTGTCGCAGCAGGGCTACAAGATCCTGCTCGATATCCTCACGTCCTCGCCGCGCCCGCTGAAGGTCGCGGAGGTCGGCTACGTGTTCCGCGATCGCCACGCCGGGACCAGCAAGCTCGATGTCGTGGTGCTGATCGAATATGCGTTCCTGCTGATCGACAAGCTGACGCGCGGGTTGATCCCGCCGCGCTTCGTGCTGTTCTGCGCGATCGGCGGGCTGGGGCTCGCCTGTCACCTGGCGGTGCTCGACTTGGCGATCGGGCAGGGCATGGCGTTCCTGCCGGCGCAGGCGACCGCTACCCTGTGCGCGATGGCGTTCAACTACGTGCTCAACAACGCGATCACCTATCGTTCGGCCCGGCTGAAGGGCGCGCGGTTCGTACTCGGTTACCTGGTGTTCAGCGCGGTGTGCAGCCTGGGGGCGCTCGCCAACATCTCGGTCGCCAATCTGACGCTGCGCGAGATGGGGAGCTGGCCGCTCGCGGGTGTTGCGGGCGCGCTGATGAGTTCGGTATTCAACTTCGGGGTCGCGACGCACTTCGTGTGGCGGCCGCGCCGGCGCCGGCGTCGCGCGAAGGTGGTGCTGCGGGCAGACGCCTGAGCGGATCGTTGAGGGTCCTGCCCCACCGGATCGCGGCGGGGCAGGGGACAAGCTCAGTTGCTGTCCGAATCGTCGTCGTCGTCGGCGATGATGATGATCCCGACGATCACCGCCGCGGCGGCAGCGATCGCGATGATGAAGCCGCTGCCGCCAGCCGCGATCTTGCTCTTGTTCGCGCTCGGCGCCGAGGCGCGCACCGACTTGGCGACCGACAGCGACGCGGCATTGACCGGCGCCGCGGCGACGGGGGCGGCGACCAGCGCCGTTGCGGCAGCAGCCGCGAGATACTTGCCGAACATGGACGATACTCCCGATTTCACGAGTTTGTTCTTCTAGCCGCAGTGCAGCAAAAAGTCGAGGTGGTTCACCTCGGATACGATCCACTTCGTCACGCGCGCCGCCCAAGACGAGCAGCGACCGCGCATCTTGCTTCTCTTACCCGAACACCCTGCCGTCGGTCGCCCGATACGTTACGTGGGTGGAGCATGACATGTCCCCGTTCGCGCTCGTGGATCGCCGGTCGTCATGCTCGTGACCGAGATGACAGATAACTGAGTAATGGATCGCGGATCATCGTGAGACTCGCGTGCCGGGCGAAGCGGCACCCTCGTCGCGCGCGTCGATCGCCGCGCCCAGTTTCGCGAGCATCGCGCCGAGCGGCCCGTCGAGCGTCGCCAGCGCCAGTTCGCGGCAGGTCAGCGTGCGTCGCATCGCCGCCTGCTCGTCGTCGCGCTCGCGCTGGTGCTGGATCAGGTCCTCAGGGAGTGGCGCGGGTCGCATCCAGCGCGGCAGATGCGCCAGCACCGCGCGCGGCAGCGTCATGCGATACGCGTTGGAGGTCTGCGCGATCCGCGGGCCGGCGTGTCCGACGCCCCGCTCGCCCTCGACCGAGCCGCCACCCGCGCGGCGCACGAAGCGGCGCTGGCGCAGCAGGAACCCGACCTCCTCCAGCACGCGCAAGCCGCGCGCGACCGTCGCGCGGCCGAGCCCGGTGACGCGCGCTAGATGGTCGTAGCTGGGGTAGACGCGGCCCTGGTTGACACGCGCGAGCGCGAGCAATTCCTCCAGCACGCGCACCGCGCCCTCGGTCAGCGCGGCGACCGTGCGCTCGGACGCGGTCAGCGCGCGCTCGCCGCGCCGCGCGATGCGCCGCAGCCCGCGCCCGGCATCGAGCGCGCGACGGGCGACGCGCAGCAGCTGGTCGGTCTCTCCCTTCGCCGGATTGGCGTAGAACTCGTGCTCAAACGTCCCGGCCTCGCGGCTGCCCGGCAGCACCGCGCGCGGGCCCGCGTCGCGGACCGCGCCGGCGCGCCGTCCGATCCGCGCGAGCGCCAGCGCGCCCGCCTCGCCGAGCGTATAAGCCGTCATCGTCCATCCCCTTGTCGGGGCTGGGACCAGGGTCAAAAAAGGGCGTGGCGCGAGACGCGCATCCTTGAACCGGAGAGGTTTCGACGGTATCTGGAAGGGGTCTGAGTGGACCCCGGTTCGACGTTTGGCGACGTCGTTCCATCAACCTTTGGGATGCCCGGCCTTCGTGCCGGGCTTTCCTTTATGTGGTCACAGCCGCTTTCCTACACGTGCCGGCCGATGTGACCGGGCTCGCCACGGTTGTTGCAACAAAAATCCAACAAAGAAAGCGGCTACGGTTCGTGCTTTCGAGTAGGAAATGGCGAAACTTGCGTGAAATCGGACCCGACAACGCGCGCTATTCGTGCTTTCGAGTAGAATAAACGCGCGAAGTTCGTGCTATCGAGTAGGAAATACCCGCGCTCTTCGTGCTTTCGGGTAGGAAATCATCGGGCGTTACTGGTGCCGCGAGTCGCCCGATTCGCTTCCGCCCGATTTACTCCAAACCGCGACGCGTCACGCCTGGGCCTCGGACCGTTCGACCGCCGGGTCCGACGCGTCCTCGATCGCGGCGGGACGATGCGTGATCACCACGCGCGCGGGCGCGGCACGGCGCCCGCGACGCGTCGGCTCGGCCTCGCCCGCCGGGGTCGGAGCGTCGGGCGCGGGCGCCTCGTCCTCGATCAGCTCGATCGCGTAATCGGGGATCGCGTCGGTGCCCGCGATCTGCCGAATAGCGGCGCGGAAGTTCGACAACGGGTTCTGGTAGCCGATCTGGAGCCGAAAGGTCGCGAGGTCGATCTCCATCCGCCCGTCCTCGCACGCCGAGCGCGCGACCTCGTAGATGCGCCGCTCGATCGGGCCTAGCTGGAAGTAGGTCGCGGCGTAGTTGAGCACCTGCCGGTCGCGCAGGATCGCGCGGAACAGCCAGTCGCACAGCCGCACCTTGACTGCTTTGAGGCGTCGCTCGCCGGTCTTGGTCTTGGAATAATGCAGCCTGGCTTCCGACAGCCACGAGAAGAAGCCTTCCTCGCCCTCGCCGCCCGCCTCGATGTTGGTCTTGATCTGCGTGCCCTGCAGCCGCTCGAGCGCCTCCGACAGACGCTGGTACGACCGCGCCGAGTGGTTGGAGCCGGTGACGGAGAACAGATCGTGCGCGGTGAACACGAAATCCTGCGCGACGTCCTCGCCCGCCTCCAGCTTCGCCGCCATCAGGCTGGCGATGTAGAGCACGATCTCCTTGTCGTAGATCGTCGCGACGCCGTTGGCGGAGGGGCGCACCTCGATCGAGACAGTCGCGTGCTCGTAGCTGAGCGGCTTCATCCACGCGTTCTTGCTGAGCGCGAAGAACGGAAACGCCATCAGCGAGCGCTCGCCGCGGATCTCACCCATCAACGGGCTGTCGAGCTGGAACAGGTCGCGCTGCGGCACGGCCTTGCCGTCGCGCCGGCGCGCGGGCGCGCGGGCGGGGGAGGCGGGTTTGGCGGGCGGCGCGGGCACTTGGGTCATGCCGGATATTTCCTACTCGAAAGCACGAACTTTGGCGACGATCCGCGCGCTGCCCGAGCCACGGCGCCGCGCGAACCCGCGCGAGTTCGTGCTTTCGAGTAGGAAATGCGCCGGGGTGATCGTGCCGCTGCCATCGCTGCGAACATAGCGCGGCGCCCGCGCGAAGTCTCGCCACGCACGCGCGGCGCGTTCCCTGGTCGAGGACGCGGCGCGATGTGGTAGGGCGCGCGGATGCCGTCGCGTTTCCTGCTCGTCCCCCTGTCGCTTACCCTGCCGCTCACGCTCGCCGCCTGTGGCGGGGTGCGGGCGGTGAGCGACTGGCCGGTGAAGATCGGGCAACCGTACCGCGTGCGCGGCGTCACCTACGTGCCCGCGGCCGCGCCGGGTTACGAGGCGGTCGGCTACGCGAGCTGGTACGGCGGCGAGTCCGGCAACCGCACCGCCAACGGCGAGCGCTACCGCGCGCGCTGGGTGAGCGGGGCGCACACCACCCTGCCGCTGCCGAGCTACGTCGAGGTGACGGCGCTGGACAGCGGGCGGACGATCGTGGTGCGCGTCAACGACCGCGGGCCGTTCGCGCGCGACCGCGTGCTCGACCTGTCGCGCGGCGCCGCCCGGCTGCTGGGCGTCGAGCGCGCGGGGCGCGCGGCGGTACACGTCCGGCTGGTCGACCCGCCCGAGCGCGACCGCGCGCGGCTGCGGCGCGGCAAGCCCGCCGCGGCGCGGCGCGACGCCTCGCCGGCGCAGCTGGCGGCGTGGCGATCGGTGCTGGCGGCGCAGTGAAGCAGGGGTGGCCGCGCTGTCTCGGTCGAAACGCCGCAGCAGGTTTCGCTATCCGGTCGGGCCGGGATCGGCACGTCGCGCGTCCGGTCGCGTGGGAGCGTCTGTAACCGCGACAGGCTCGGCGCGTCCGTCCTGGCCGACGCGGGACCGCCTGCGCGCCCACCTTCCTGATCAATCGCGCGGACGATGGGTCTGCGTGTCGACACGACGACATCACGACACGCATACGTCACCTTACTCTGCCATGTAGTGCGCGAACGCGTCCTTCCACGCCGGGTGCCAGCGCGACAGCGCCGGGCGGTTCTCGCTCACGTCGGCCGCGCCCCAGGCGATGCGCTTCGCGTCCTGCGCGGGCGTCGTCTCGTTGTCGGGGCACAGGATGTAGAAGTCGCCCGCTTCCACCCCCGCCAGCATGTAGTCGACGACCTGCTCCGCGCTCCACGCCGCGTCGGGCTTGTCGGGGGTCCGCGCGGTCATGCCGGTGTGGGTGTAGCCGGGGATCAGCAGGTGCGCGGTGACACGCTCGCCGGTCTGTTCGCGCAAGCTGTGCGCCAACCCCTCGGTCAGCGCCTTCACCCCCGCCTTGCTGACGTTATAGGCGGTGTTGCCGGGCGGCTGGGTGATGCCCTGTTTCGAGCCGGTGTTGATGATCACGCCGGGCGCGTCGCTCGCGATCATCGCGGGCGCGAAGGCGGCGACGCCGTGGAGCACGCCCATCAGATTGACGTCGATCAGCCGGCGCCACGCCGCCACCCCCGCGAGCACGTCGCCGCCCGCACCGATCGCTGCGTTGTTCATGAGGAGGGCAGGGGGCTCGCCCAGTTCTTCCGCCAGCGTGACCAGCGCGTCGGGATCGGCGACGTCGAGCGCGTGCGCGGTCGCGCCTTCGATCCCGCGCGCGGCCGCGTCCAGCGCGTCGCCCGCGCGGTCGACCAGCGCGACGCGCATGCCGCGGACGCCGAACGCGCGCGCCGCGGCGAGCCCGATCCCGCTCGCCGCGCCGGTCACCACCGCGAGCCTGCCCGGCACGATCGCGGCCCCGCTCACCGGTCGATCGTCGCCATCGAGGGGTAGCGCTCGCCGCTCGCCGCACCCGGCGGCAGCACCTCGTCGATCCGACGGAGGTCGGCGTCGCTCAGCGTCACGTCGAGCGCGCCGAGATTGTCGTCGAGGTAGGTCCGCCGCTTGGTCCCCGGGATCGGCACGATGTCCGGCCCCTGCGCCAGCACCCAGGAGAGTGCCAGCTGCGCGGGGGTGCAGCCCTTCGCCTGCGCCATCTCCTCGATCGCGCGGACGAGGTCGAGGTTGCGCTGGAACGCCTCGCCCTGGAAGCGCGGCGAGTGGCGGCGGTAATCGTCCTCCGGCAGGTCGTCGGGCGACGTGAACTGCCCGGTCAGGAAGCCGCGACCGAGCGGGCTGTAGGGGACGAAGCCGATGCCGAGTTCGCGGCAAACCGGCAGGATTTCAGCCTCGGGATCGCGCGTCCACAGCGAGTATTCGGTCTGCAGCGCAGTGATCGGGTGGACGGCGTGCGCGCGGCGGATCGTGGCGGGCGCGGCCTCCGACAGGCCGAGATACTTGACCTTGCCCGCCTCGACGAGCTCGGCCATCGCGCCGACCGTCTCCTCGATCGGCACCTCGGGGTCGACGCGGTGCTGGTAGTAGAGGTCGATGAAGTCGAGCCCGGTGCGCTTCAGGCTCGCGTCGCACGCCTGCCGGACGTAGTCGGGGCGTCCGTTGATCCCCTGAAAGCTGCCGTCGCTCCCTCGCACGTTGCCGAACTTGGTCGCGACCACCACCCATTCGCGGCGGCTGCGCACGACGCGCCCGACCAGCTCCTCGTTCGCGCCGACGCCGTACATGTCGGCGGTGTCGAGAAAGGTCACGCCGCGGTCCAGCGCGTGCTCGATCGTGGCGACGGACTCGGCCTCGTCGCGCCCGGCGTAGAAGTCGGACATCCCCATGCACCCCAGCCCCAGCGCGGAGACTTCGAGGCCCTGGCTGCCGAGTGTGCGTGTCTGCATGAATGGTGTTCCCGTGACTGGCCGACGCGGGCGTTGCCCGCCGTGTCGTTCACAAGCGCGCGCCCGCGCGGGCGGTTCCGCCGGACAATCCCGTCGCAATCGGAAGGGATGACGCTGGCAGGCGTGCGGACCGATCGGTTATGGACGGCGTCACGCCGCATCGACACCGCCACGGGTCTGGCGCGGCGGCAGGAGGGTGGCATGACGACCCGGAGCGATCTCGACCGTCGGCAGATCGCCGCGCATGTCGCGCCTTTCATCATCGTCGCCTTGGCGGGCGTCGCGGTACGCACGCCGCTCGCGGCGGGTTACCCGCTCGCCGCGCTGCTGCTGTTCCTGTGGATCGTCGCCGACACGCTGATGCTGTCGCTGGTGGCGCGGTCGGCAGGACGCCCGGCGTGGCGCGCGGTGCTGGCCGTGCTGGCGGGCGCGAGCGTCACCGTGTGGCTGGGTTCACCGCCCGCGATGCGCGGCGCGCTGGCGCAGGCGCCGGTGCTGGCGGGCGTGATGGCGGCGGTCGTCCTGGCGCACGTCGCCTGGGGCACCGCGCGCGCCGGCCGGGTCGCGGGCAGGAAGGGCCTGAGTGCAGCCGAGCGGTGGACATCCGCCGCGGCGGAGCTGTTCCCGCCCGCTTTGGTCCGGCTGGCCGCGGCGGAGTTGTTGGTGATCCACCTGGCATTGTTCCGCTGGGGCGGCGCGGCCGACGTGCCCGCGGACGCGCGCGCGTTCTCCTATCACCGGCACCTGACGCCGATGTGCGCGGCGCTGCTGATCCTGTCGGCGATCGAGATGGCGGTCTATCACCTGCTCGTCGGGCATTGGAGCCGCACCGCCGCGATCGTCATGTTCGTGCTGAGCGACCTGGGGTTCGTGTACCTGGTCGGGCTGATCAAGTCGTTCCGATACCGGCCGGTGCTGCTGACCCCGGTGGGCGTGCGCGTGCGCGCGGGGCTGCTGATCGACCAGCTGGTCCCGTTCGACGCGATCGTCGCGGTCGACGCAAGGCTCACCGGCGAGGAGGTGCGCGACGCGGCGACGCTCAATGCGGCGCTGCTCGCCTGGCCCAACGTCATGCTGCGGCTGGACCGCCCGCTGCCCCGGCGGTCGTGGCTGCGGCGCAATTCGTTCGCGCGGGTCGCGTTCCGGCTCGACGATCCCGCGCCGTTCGTCCGCCTGCTCGCGTGGCGGCTGGGGCAGCGCCTCGGCTGAGCCGCGCCGGCGGGTGCGACCACAGGGTCACACCGCCGACGAGGTTCGCTCAGGCCGCCTTAATCTGGGGCTTGTCCTGCGCAAGGCTCGCCGCGTCGATGACGTAGCGGAAGCGGACGTCGCCCGACTTCACGTATTTGTACGCTTCGTTGATCTCCTGGATCGGGATCAGCTGGATGTCGGGCGCGATGTTGTGCTGGGCGCAGAAGTCGAGCACCTCCTGCGTTTCCGCGATCGAGCCGATCAAGGAGCCCGCGATCGTCTTGCGCCCCATCACCACGTTCATGTGGTTCCACCCCGGCATCGGCGCGAGCGCGCCGACCGCGACGAACGCGCCGTCGCGGCGCAGCAGCGGAATGAACGGATCGACCTCGTGTTTCTCCGGCACGGTCGAGATGATGAAGTCGAAATGCCCTTCGAGCGCCTTGTACGCCTCGTCGTCGCCCTCGACGACGCTCTTCGCGCCCAGGCGGTGCGCCTCGGCGACCTTGTCCTTGTCGCGCGTGAAGACGGTGACGTCCGCGCCCATCGCGCGCGCGATCTTGACCGCCATGTCGCCCAGGCCACCGAAGCCGACCACGCCGACCTTGTGCCCCGGCTTCACGCCCCAGTGCTTCATCGGCGAGTAGGTGGTGACGCCCGCGCACAGGATCGGCGCGGCGGCCTCGATCGGCAGCGCGGCGGGGATCTTGAGCACGAAATCCTCGCGCACCACGATCTGGTCGGAATAACCGCCGAACGTGTTGTCGCGGCCGTACATGTTCTCGCCCGTTCGCGCCTGTTTCGCGGGCTTCATCGGACCGTTGTAGGTCGCCAGCCAGCTGTTCGGCCCCTCGCAATATTGCTCGTCGCCCGCCAGGCACGGTGCGCACTCGTGGCAGCTGTCGATCATGCAGCCGACGCCGACCAGGTCGCCGATCGCGTGTTTCGTCACCAGCGAGCCCTTGTTGACGACCCGCCCGACTACCTCGTGCCCGGGCATGCACGGGTAGACGGTGTTGCCCCAGTCGTTCTCGCACTGGTGGATGTCGGAATGGCACACCCCGCAGTAGAGCACCGCGATCTGCACCTCGTTGGGCAGCGGGTCCTGCCGCTCGAGCGCGAGCGGCTTCAGTTTCGCGCGGGCGCTGGAGGCGGCGTAGCCGATGGCCTTGATCGTCATGGTTGTTCCTCGAAAACGATGGTCGCGAGGCAGAACGAGCGGGACGCCGTGTCTATCCGTCCGCCGGGCAGGTACCGCCGTCGGGGGGTCTAGCAGCGATGGCGCTATCATGGTCAGTGTTGCTGACATGTAACATGATGACGGTTATGTTACTGAAAAGCCACAAGCTGTAAGAAACTTACCTGGCAGGCGACACGACAGCGAATTTCGATTGCGAACCACCTTAATCCTGGTTGAACCGGAAACCATAACAAGGGGTGTTTCCATGAAAGTTTCGCATTACCTGTGCGCCTCCGCGCTCGCCGGCGCGCTGATCGTATTGCCGGGTGTTTCCGTCGCGCAGGTCAGCCAGCCGACCGTGGAGCCCGACGCGACCGCGCCCGAAGTGTCGCAGGAGCCCGTCAACGACGTGGTCGTGACCGGATCGCGCATCCGTCGCCCGAACGACGATTCACCGATCCCGATCACCAGCGTCACCGCCGAGAACATCTTCGAGACCGGCCGTATCTCGGTCGGCGACACGCTGAACCAGCTGCCGCAGCTGCGCCCGTCGCTCGGTTCGCAGAACTCGACCTCGGGTCTGGGCGTTCGCGGCCTGAACTTCCTCGACCTGCGCAGCCTGGGCCGCGCGCGCACGCTGGTGCTGATCAACGGCCGGCGCCACGTCACCGCCGACATCATCAACAACGGCAACGCGGTCGACATCAACACGCTGCCGACCGACCTGATCCAGCGCGTCGACATCGTGACCGGCGGCGTGTCGTCGATCTACGGTTCGGACGCGATCGCGGGCGTCGTCAACTTCGTGCTGAAGGACCAGTTCGAGGGGCTGCAGCTCCACGGCCAGAACGGCATCAGCAAGTACGGCGACGCGGGCAACCAGTACGTGTCGATCGTCGCGGGCAAGAATTTCGCCGAAGGCCGCGGCAACATCGCGATCAACGCCGAATTCGCGCACCAGGAGGATTACTACGCCTCGGGTCGCCCCAATCTGCGCCAGAATGACGGCTTCGTCATCGTCGACACCGACGTCGGTGCGTCGTCGGACGATACGCCCGACCGCCAATTCTACCGCGACATCCGCAGCACCACGATCGGCCTCGGCGGCCAGCTCGGCTTCCGCTACGGCAACGCGGGCGCGCCGTGCGGTTCCGACGCGGTCGGCTCGTCCTTTACCTGCGCCTATCTGTTCCAGCCCGACGGCAGCCTGGTGCGGCAGACCGGCCAGCGCGTCGGCCTGGGTCCGAACGGCAGCTTCATCGGCGGCAACGGCTCGACCAGCCGCGAGGACAAGCTGCTGGTGCTCTCGCCCGACCTGAAGCGCTACGTGGTGAACGCGCTCGGCCACTTCGAGGTCAGCCGCGGGTTCGTGCCCTTCTTCGAGGCCAAGTACGTCCGCACCGAGGCGTTCGGATCGCAGAGCGGCCCGTTCTTCTCGCAAGGCCAGACGCTCGCCGACGGCACCGCGATCGCGGGCTTCACCGACCGGTCGTACAACAATGCCGGCGGTTCCGTGAACCGTGAGGGCATCCGCCTCGACAACCCGTATCTGTCGGCCGATGCGCGCACGATCATCCAGCAGCAGCTGATCGCCGCGATCAACTCGGGCGTGAACCCCAACACCGGCGCGGCCTTCACCGGCGCCAGCGCCGCGGCCAACCGCCAGGCGGCACTGGCGCAGGTGGCGGCGGGCACCTACCGCTTCTCGTCGCGGCGCAACTGGGTCGACCTCGGCACGCGTGACGAGCGGATCAAGCGCGACACCTACCGCGCGGTGCTGGGCGTGCGCGGCGACTTCAACGACGACTGGAACTACGAGATCGCGGCCAATTACGGCGAGCATCGCGAGAACAGCACGATCACCGGCAACGTCAACCGCCAGCGTTTCCTGCTCGGCCTCGACACCACGCGCAACGCGGCCGGCCAGATCGTCTGCCGCTCGCAGGTGACCCCGGCCTATGCCGGCGCCGACCGCGGCGGCAATCCGGCGCAGCTCGCGGCCGATGTCGCGGCCTGCGTGCCGATCAACCCGTTCGGCCAGGGCTCGGTCAGCGACGCGGCGCGCGCCTATCTCGTGTCGCCGACCGAGGCGAACGGCAAGGCCACGCAGTTCGTCGTCAACGGCTTCGTGGCGGGTGATTCCAGCCAGCTGTTCGAGCTGCCCGGCGGTCCGGTCGGCTTCTCGGTCGGCGCCGAATACCGCCGCGAGACGCTGACCTACGACCTCGATCCGTTCACCCAGGCCGGCTACAATTTCTACAACGCGATCCCGAGCTTCGACTCGCCCGCGTTCGAGGTGAAGGAAGCGTTCGGCGAGCTGTCGGTGCCGCTGGTCAAGGACGTGTTCCTGCTCAAGGAACTGACGCTGTCGGGCGCGGCGCGCGTCGCCGACTACAAGGGCGCGGCGGGTACCGTGTTCGCGTGGAACGGCCAGGCGGTGTGGAAGCCCGTGCAGGACCTGACGCTGCGCGGCGGTTACTCGCGCGCGGTGCGTGCGCCGTACCTGGGTGAGGTCTATTCGGCACCGGGGCAGAACTTTACGCCTGCCCCCGCCGATCCCTGCTCGGCGCGCAACATCAACACCGGCTCGGCGACCCGCCCGGCGAACTGCGCCGCGGCCGGCCGCCCCGACGGCTACGACTTCGTCTACACCTCGTCGCTCGAGATCGTCAGCGGCGGCAACCTGGCGCTGCAGGAGGAGAAATCCAACTCGCTGACGCTGGGCGGCGTGTTCGAACCGCGCTTCCTGCCCGGCCTGTCGATCTCGTCGGACTATTTCGACATCAAGGTGAAGGACGTGATCACCTCGCCGTCGGTGCAGAACGCGCTCAACGCCTGCTACGACTCCCCGTCGATCGACAACCAGTTCTGCGCTTTGTTCCAGCGCGCGGGTGCGGGCGGCGGTCCGCGCGGCGAGCAACCGTTCCAGATCCTGGCGGGATCGTTCCAGGACGCGCCGCGCAACTTCGCGCAGCTGCGTACCCGCGGGCTCGACACGCAGGTCAACTACAACCGCACCTTCGGCGCGGTGAAGGCGAACGTCACGGGCGTGTGGTCGCACGTGTTCCAGCGCGACGATTTCACCAACCCGTCGAACCCCGACTTCAAGAACGTGCTGACCGACGAGCTGAGCTACCCGTCGGACCGCTTCAACATCTCGACCAACCTGACCTATGGTTCGGTCACGATCGGTCACACCATCCGGTGGATCGACAAGATGTACCTGAACACGTGGGAGGACTATAACGGCGTCAACGGCCAACCGCCGCAGAACCTCGATTACGCGACGATCGAGAAGTATCCGGTGGTCGCCTATCACGACATTCGCTTCGACATCGACGCGACCAATATGTTCAACTTCTACGGCGGTGTGACCAACATCGGCAACAAGAACCCGCCGTTCGGCCTGACCGGCGTCGGCGCGGGCTCGGGCATCTACGACAACCGTGGGCGCTTCTTCTACGTCGGTGCGACCGCCAAGTTCTGATCGGCGCGCCTGAACGGTACACGAGAGGGGTCGGGGTCATTCCCGGCCCCTTTTCGTTGAACCCATATTCTTTTTCGGGAAGTAACCGAGGCATGCACGACACGTCGATCGCCGAGGCGCAGCGCCTGCTCGACCGCGGTGCCGTGGCCGAGGCGGCGGCGCTGCTCGAACGCACCGCGGATGCAGGGTCGGCGGAGGCGGCGATGCTGCTGGCGGTGTGCTATCTGCGTGGCGAGCGGGTTTCGCGCGACCTGGTGCGCGCGCGCGCGCACCTGCGCCGCGCGGTCGGGATCGGGCACGTCGACGCCGCGCTGATGGAGGTCGCGCTGACCGCCAACGGCAGCGGCGCACCCGCCGACTGGGCGCGCGCGCTGGACCTGCTGGGGGTGGCGGCAAACGCCGACCCGGTCGCGGCCGAACAACTGCGCCTGCTGCGCGCGATGGAGCTCGACGCCCGGGGCATGCCGCGCACGGCCTCGCCAAGCGAGCCGGTCAGCACCGCGCCGCGCATCACGCGCTTCCGGCGCTTCTTCTCGCCCGCCGAATGCGCGCACGTCGCCGGCGTGACGGGTGCGCTGCTCGCGCCCGCGCGCGTGATCGATCCCGCGACGGGGCAGTGGCGCGCGCATCCGGTGCGCACCTCCGACGATGCCGCGATCGGTCCGGCGCAGGAGGATCTCGTGATCCGCGCGCTCAACCTGCGCATCGCGGCCGCCAGCGGCACGCGCGTCGAACGGGGCGAGGCGCTGACCGTGCTACGCTACCGCCCGGGACAGCAGTTCCGCCCGCACCTCGACACGATCGCGGGCGCCACCAACCAGCGCCGCGCGACGATGCTGGTGTACCTGAACGAAGGCTATGGCGGCGGGGAGACGCATTTCCCCGACGCAAACGTCACGATCACGCCGCGCGGCGGCGACGCGATCCTGTTCGAGAATCTGCGCGACGACGGCAGTCCCGACCCTGCGACGCGCCACGCCGGCCTGCCCGTCACGCGAGGGGTCAAGTGGCTCGCCACGCGCTGGATCCGCGCGGGGGCGGTGGATCCGTGGGTGCTACCCTAGTCGCACCTACACACCTACGGCTCTACATGTCTCGTTGTCTACATGCCTACAGGAACCGCTCGCCGGCGTGGTCGCGGAAGCCGTCGTGCTCGCGCACGTAGGCGGCGAGGATATCGAGCGACTTGTGGCGGCTGACCTCGCGCATCTTGAAGATGTTGGCGCCGGGCTGGCGCGCCGCCTCGGTCAGGAAGCCCGAGCGCAGCGAGTGGCCGGCGAACAGCGCGGGGTCCAGCCCGGCGTCGCGCGCGCGCGCCTTGACCACCAAAGCGACGCTCTGCGCGCTGAGCGCGGCCGGCTGGACGCGGTCCTCCTGCCACTCGCGTAGCGCGCGCCCATCGGCGTCGCGGATCACCGCGCCGCCCGCATCGCGCCGCGCCACGCGTACCTCGGCCAGCTTGCGGAAGATCGGTCCGTCGGTGACGCGCGCGACGCGCAACCATTCGAGCAGCAGCGCCTTCGGGCGGATGCGCCGCCCCTCGGGGATTGCGATCCACGCGCCCCGGCCCGCCTGGTCGGTCTTCGAGCGCGCGACGAAGATGCGCAGCCCCTCCGGCACGAAATGCACGTCGTTGAAGGTCAGCGCGACCAGTTCCGAGCGGCGTAGCGCGGCCGCCATGCCGATCGCGAGCAAGGCGCGGTCGCGCACGCTGCGCACGTCGTCGCCGGTGATCGCGGCGAGCATCCGACCCAGCCGCTCGCCGTCCGCCGCCTGTTTCTGCTCCGGCCGCGCGCCGTGCGTGTTGCGGATGCCCGCGAACGCGCGGCGCAGGTAATGCCCACCGTCCTGCTCGCCCGGCGGCAGCAGCCCCGCCTCCTTGTGACGGTCGTTGATCGCGGCGAGGTAGCGCGACAGCGTGGCGAGCCGCTTGGGCGCGCGCGGCGGATCGGCCGCGGGATCGCCGTCCTTCATCGCGGTCACGAACAGGATAACGGTCGCCGGCGTCGCGGGCAGCGGCGACAGCGCGTGGTGCGCGCACCAGTCGACGAACTGCGTCCA
>NZ_JBELMJ010000011.1:81587-87779 GCF_042095875.1 Sphingomonas sp. | reverse complement strand
ACGGGCCGCGATGCTCCCCGCGCGCAGCGCCGCCACCGCGCCGGTCGCTTCCTCCTGCGCGGTCGTCGCGGCGTCGTGCGCGCCGCGCGCCGCCGTCACGCGCGCGTCCGCCGCGCGCGCCTCGTCACGCGCCGCACCTGCGGCGGTGTCCGCCTCGCGCCAGCGCGCGAACAGGCTGCGCGCCTCCGCCACCCGGATCGCCGCCGACACCGCCCGGTACCGCTCCGCCGCGCGCGCCTGCCGCCGAAGCACGCCTGCGCGCGCGTCGCTGTCCGCGATCACCGCGTCGAGCCGCTCCAGATTGGCCTCGGTCGCGCGCAGCCGCGCCTCCGCGTCGCGCCGCCGGACGTGCAGCCCCGCGATCCCCGCCGCTTCCTCCAGCATCGCGCGCCGATCGGCAGGTTTCGCCGCGATCACCGCGCCGATCCGGTTCTGGCTGACCAGTGCCGGGCTGTGCGCGCCCGTCGCCGCGTCCGCGAACAGCAGCTGCACGTCCTTCGCGCGCACGTCGCGCCCGTCGATCCGGTAGGCGGAGCCCGCGCCGCGCTCGATCCGGCGCACCACCTCCAATTCATCGTCCGCATCGGTGTCGAGCAGGATCGACACTTCGGCGAAGTCGCGCGGCGGCCGCGTCGCGGTGCCCGCGAAGATCACGTCCTCCATCCCCGCACCGCGCAGCGACCGGGCGGAATGCTCCCCCATCGTCCAGCGCAGCGCCTCGAGCAGGTTGGACTTGCCGCACCCGTTCGGCCCGACCACGCCGGTCAGCCCGGGCTCGATCACGAGATCGGCGGGGTCGACGAAGCTCTTGAACCCCGTCAACCGCAGCCGCTTGATTTGCACGCGCGCTCGCCCCTGCGCGCTACCGGGTGATTACGCGCCCGCGGTCTTCAGCGCGCTCTCGACCCCGTCCCAGGTGACGACATTGTCCAGCTTGTTGCCGTTCAGGAAGAAGGTCGGCGTTCCCTGCACGCCCTTCTCGGTGCCCGCGTCCATGTACTTGGTCAGCGCCTCGATCTGCTTCTCATCGGTCAGGCACGCGCGCGCCTGCGCCTCGGGGATGCCGCGCTGCTTGACGAAGTCGATATAGCCCAGCTTCTCGGCCCAGTTGGTGAACATCACGCCCGGCGCCTTGCCCTGCTGCGCCTGCTGGAACTGCCCGGCATCCTCCATCTTGGGCAGGATCGTCGCCTGCGCCGCCATCATCTCCTCCAGCAGCGGGAAGAACGGCTGCGCGCCGCCGCACCGCCCCAAGAGCGCGGGCGGGAAGTCGGGCGCGCCGTGGACCAGGAACTCGCGGAACTCGTACGAGACCTTTCCGGTCTTGACGTAATTGTCCATCAGCGGGCGCATGCCGGTGTTGGCGAACGCGCCGCACGTCGGGCACAACCGCGATCCGTACTCCACCAGCTTCAGCGGCGCGTCCGGGTTGCCCGCGACGTAGCCGCCCTCGGGCGTCTGCGACACCGTCTGTGTCCAGTCCTGCCCGGCGGGCGCCGCCGCCGCCTTGACCGAGCCCGCGGGCGCGCTCGGCGCGTCGCCGCTGCCGCCGCAACCGGTCATCAGCGCCAGCGCGCCGGCGAGAAGTGCGATACGCTTCATGGTCAACTCCACTTGCTTATTTGGCACCGGCCGCGCGCAGCATCGGCTGCAACTGCGCCCAGGTCACCGTCTGGATCATCTTGCCGTTCAGCACGAACGCGGGCGTCCCCGCCGCGCCCTCGGTCGATTGCGACACCTTCAGCGCCGCGTTCAGCGCCGTCTCGTCGGCGAAGCACGCGTCGATCGCCGCCGCCGGCACGCCCGCGGTCCGCGCGATCGCGGTCAGCCCCGCACCGTCCGCCAGCGCGCGCAGCTGCGCCAGCTGCGGGTAGGTCGACACGCGTGCCGCGTTCGCCGCGTCCCACGCCACCGCGCGGTCGATCCACCCGCGCTGCTGGTCGAGGAACGCCGCGTGCACCGCCGGGAAGGCCGCCGGACCCGAACAGCGCGCCAGCATCGTCGCGGCGAGATCGATCTTGTCGTGCAGCTGGTTGCGCACCTCGACCGCCAGCGTGCCCGACCGCACCATCGCCTTGATGGATACGTCCGATTCCGCCGCGAAATGCGCGCAATGCGGGCAGGTGTAGCTCAATATCTCGACCAGCCGCACCTTGGCCTTGGGATTGCCGATCAGGTAGCTGCCGGTCGCGACCGGCGTCGTCACCGCGGTCCACGCGCGCGGCGCGGCCGAGACGGGGGCGGCGGCGATCATCGCCGCGGCAAGCAAGGGCAAGAACGTCTTCATTTCACCTGCGGCAGGCTGGGGCGGTTGGCGACACCGGACGCGAGCGCCTCCAGCACCGCCTTCAACTCAGGGTCGGCGATCGTCTTCAGGCTCGCGCCCAGCTCGACCGGCGCGGGGGCGAGCTCGGGCAGGACGCGCTTGGGCGCGCGGCGGGTGATCTCGCCCTGACGGATCGTGATCCGCGCCACCGCCTGGTAACCGAAGAAGCGGTTCACCCGCTCGGTGATCTCCGGCAGCACGTGCTGCATCATCACCGCGTGCGCGCCGCGGCACGTCAGCGTCAGCGTGCCGTCCTGCTTCTTGCCCATCGGAAAGCGGATCGATTCGGGCGAGCTCACCGCCGCCAGCCGTTCGCCGACGATCTCGGGCCAGCGCGACACCACCGCCGACTGGACGAAGCCGAACCGCCGGAACGCCGCACCGCCGACCGCGGGCAGCAGCTCGGATACGGCGCGCGACCGGTTCTGGCGCTCGGGCGGGGGAAGGGGGGCGCGCGGGCGCTTGCTCATCCGCCCGCCCATGCCATAGCGGGGCGGTGGACGCCAAGGATTCGATCGCACCCGTCGCGCGTGAACCGTCCGCGGTCGCGCCCGCGCTGCTCGACTGGTACGACCGCCACCGCCGCGACCTGCCGTGGCGCGCGAGGCCCGGCGAGACGCTCGACCCTTACCGCGTCTGGCTGTCGGAGGTGATGCTCCAGCAGACCACCGTCGCGACCGTCCGCCCGCGCTTCGTTGCCTGGACGCGGCGCTGGCCGACCTTCGCCGATCTCGCCGCCGCCGACGAGGCGGACGTGATGGCCGCCTGGGCGGGGCTCGGCTATTACGCCCGCGCGCGCAATCTGCTCGCCGCCGCGCGCGTCATCGCGGCCGAGCACGCGGGCGAGCTGCCCCGCCGCGAGGACGCGCTGCGCCGCCTGCCGGGCTTCGGCGCCTACACCGCCGCCGCTGTCGCCGCGATCGCGTTCGGGGAGCGCGCGGTGGTGGTCGACGCCAATGTCGAGCGCGTCGTCGCGCGCCTGTTCGCCATTGAGACGCCGCTGCCGAACGCCCGCCCCGCGATCCGTGCCGCCACCGACACCGTCACACCCGACACACGCGCCGGCGACTTCGCGCAGGCGATGATGGACCTGGGTCAAGCCGTCTGCACCGCGCGCCGTCCCAAATGCCTGCTCTGCCCGCTCAGTCGCCACTGCGCCGGCCACGCGCAGGGCGAGCCCGAGCGTTACCCGGTCAGGAAGCCCAAGCCCGATCGCCCGCACCGCTACGGCACGATCTTCTGGCTCACCCGCGACGGCGATCAGGCGCGCGAAGTGCTGCTCCTCCGCCGCCCCGATCGCGGGCTGCTCGGCGGCATGCGCGCGCTGCCGACCGGCCCGTGGGAGCCGGCACAGCCCGGCCTCGCCGGCGCGCCCGCCGACGCCGATTGGCGCGCGCTCAACGTCCAGGTCAGCCACGGCTTCACCCACTTCACGCTCGATCTTGCGCTGGTGACGGGCGAGGCGCATGGCCCGACGGAGGGCGACGCCGCACAGGGCGAATGGTGGCCCGTCGCGTCGCTCGGAGAGGCCGGTCTGCCGACCGTCTTCGCCAAGGCGGCGCGCGCGGTGATGGGGATGGAGGCAGGATGAGGCAGGGAATGTTGAAGCGCCGCTCGGTCGCGGTTGCGGGCGCCGCCGCGCTATCGCTGTTCGCCGGCGCGACGATCGCGCACGAGGCCGCGTCGCAGGCCGCGCCGCAGCCCCAGCAACGCTCCACCCCGCGCCCGCCCGCCGCCACACCCGCGCCGACGCGCGGCGCGCTGCCCGAGACGCAGGCGCTGTTCGACCGCCTCGTCGCGACCAACCGCGCGCCCGGCGTCGCGGGCGCGTTCGGGCAGGGGGACGCACCGACGATCTTCCTCTCCGCCGGCCGCATCGCGACCGACGCGACCGCCCCCGCCGCCGGCCCCGATACGCTGTGGCGCATCTACTCGATGACCAAGCCCGTCACCGGCATGGCCGCGATGCTGCTCGTGCAGGACGGCCGCATCGCGCTCGACGATCCCGTCTCGAAATACATCCCGGCCTTCGCGAACATGCGCGTGCTGACCAGCCCCGACACGTCGCTCGACACGGTACCCGCGCGCCGGCCGATCACGATCCGCATGTTGCTGACCCACTCGTCCGGGCTCAGCTACAACATCTCCGCCAAGGGGCCGCTGCTGAAGGAAACCGAACGGCTCGGCGTCGTCCCCGCGCAGGTCAATGCCGAGGTCGAGCGCGAGGCACGCCGCACCCGCCCGACCAGCCTTCTCGCCTTCGCCGACCGCGCCGCGCAGCTGCCGCTGATCGCGCAGCCGGGCACCCGCTGGAGCTACTCGATCGGCCTCGACGTCATGGGCGCGGTGATCGAGCGCGCGAGCGGCATGTCGTTCGAGCAATTCGTCCAGACGCGCCTGCTCACCCCGCTGCGCATGACCGCGACCGGGTGGCAGGTGCCGGCGGGGCAGCAGGGACGCTTCGCCACGCTCTACGTCGCGGCCGCCGGGCGGCTGCTGCCGTTCGATCCCGCGGCGACCTCGCCCTATCTCACCGCGCCCAGCTTCGCCTACGGCGGCGCGGGGCTGGTCTCGTCGGCACGCGACTACGACCGCTTCCTCCACATGATCCAGAACGGCGGCACGCTCGACGGCGTACAGGTGATGAAGCCGGAAACGGTGCGGCTCGCCACCTCCAACCTCCTGCCCCCCGGCGTCACCTTCACCGGCTACACGCCCGGCTCGATGAAGGGCGCGGGGTTCGGCGCGGGCGGGCTGGTGCAGCTGGAGGACGTGCCCGGCGGCGTACCGCGCGGCACCTATAGCTGGAGCGGTGCTGCCAACACGATCGCCTTCGTCAACCCGCTGACGCGCACCCGCGCGACCGCGATGACCAACATCTTCCCGCCCGGCAGCCTCGATCTCGGCGCGCAGGTCGGCGCGGCGCTGCGCCTCGACGCGGAGCGTGCCGCCGGGCGCGCTGATCTGCGTGCCACCGGACAGCAGCGCCGCCCATGAGCGTTATCCTGACCCCCGGCTTCACCGGCGGCCTGCTCGACCGCGCCGACGCGATGCGCCACGACGACGCCGCGCTGTCGGCCGCGATGGGCAACTGGCAGGCGCGCCTGCTCTCGCTCACCAACTGGGAACCGGAGGTCACCGACGACGGCCGGCTCGGCTGGACCATGCTGACCGAGGCGCCCGACGACGCCGAGTTCGTGCTGCTCGGGCTCGACGGCGGCCGCCCGCGCTTCGCCGCGATCCTGCCGGGGCAGGGCGCGCCGCCGCCGTTCCGCTCGCCGACCTTGTTCAACACGCTTCAGCGGCTCCAGGCCGGCGAGGCGGCGACCTTCGCCACCGCGCGGGCGCTGCTCGACTGGCACGCGCGCCACCGCTTCTGCGCCAATTGCGGCACGCCCACGACGCTGTTCCGCGCCGGCTGGGGGCGCAGATGCGCCAACTGCCGCGCCGAGCATTTCCCGCGCACCGACCCCGTCGTCATCATGATCGCCGAGCATCGCGGCCGCGCGCTGATCGGGCGCCAGCCGAGCTGGCCGCAGGGCCGCTATTCCGCGCTCGCCGGCTTCCTCGAACCGGGCGAGGGGATCGAGGAAGCGGTGCGGCGCGAGATCGCGGAGGAAGCCGGCGTCGCGGTCGGCGCGGTCCGCTACGTCGCCAGCCAGCCGTGGCCGTTCCCGTCGCAGCTGATGATCGCCTGCGTCGCCGAGGCGCTGACCGACGAGATCACGCTCGACACCAACGAGCTCGAGGACGCCCGCTGGGTCACCCGCGACGAGGTGCTGGCGGTGCTCGACGGCACCGGCGACGCTTTTCTCGCCCCGCCGCCCTACGCGATCGCGCACACCCTGCTCGACGCCTGGGCGCGC
>NZ_JBELMJ010000011.1:0-81487 GCF_042095875.1 Sphingomonas sp. | reverse complement strand
TCTCGCCCCGCCGCCCTACGCGATCGCGCACACCCTGCTCGACGCCTGGGCGCGCGAACTGGCGTAACCGCCGCCGCCTCGCGCCATCCCGGCCTGATCCGGTACACGCCGCACGCCCGCGTCACCTTGTAATGTAGGAAAAGGAAGCGCAGCCCGGCACCAAGCCGCTCTTTGACACCGCCGCGCCCCGCTCGCCCGTTCAGCCGCCCCGCGTCCCCGCTGCGACCTCCGACGAGACACGCCTTGGCCTCACCTTAGCCTCACCTTCCGATTGCGCTGCGAACCATGACCGCGCGATCCGGCGCTTTTGGCTGGTCGACCGAACGGTTTGCGCGAGCATCAGTCAACAGCGCATTGGCCTCACCTTAGCCTCACCTTTCAGCTGCACGGCGTTTCAAATCGCGCGATCCGGCGCAAACGACTCGGTGACCAGCCGCCCCGCACGAACCTGCACAACGCCGCGTTGGGCTCACCTTTGCCTCACCTTCCACGCTCACCGCTACGCCGGGCTACACCGCGCCGCGCGCCTCGCTACGCTCACGCCGCCGCCATCGCCGCCTCGGTCTGCGCGATCCAGCCGCCGCCCAGCACGCGGTCGCCGTCGTACAGCACCGCCGCCTGTCCCGGCGCGACGCCGTACTCGGGCGCGTCGAACACCAGCCGGTCGCCCAACATCCGCGCGGGCACCGGCTTCGCCATCGACCGCACCTTGGCGGTCAGCGCGCCGGTTAGCGGCCCCAGCACGTTCATTCCCTCCAGCCGCGCCGCCGCCACTGCCAGCGCCTGCCGCGGGCCGACCACGACGCGCTGCGCCTCTGGCTCGACGCGCACGACGTACAGCGGCTCGGGGCTGCCGCCGATCTCCAGCCCGCGGCGCTGCCCGACCGTATAGTGGATGATGCCGCGATGCTCGCCGAGCTTGCGCCCGCCCAGGTCGACGATCTCGCCCCCCTGCGCCGCCTCGGGGCGCAGCTTCTTGACCAGCCCGGCATAATCGCCGTCGGGCACGAAGCAGATGTCCTGGCTGTCGGGCTTGGCCGCGACCAGCAGCTCCATCTCGCCCGCGATCTCGCGCACCCGCGCCTTGGGCAGATTGCCCAGTGGGAAGCGCAGGAAATCGAGCTGCGTGGCTGTCGTTGCGAACAGGAAATAGCTCTGGTCGCGCGCCGGGTCGGCGCCGCGGTGCAGCTCCGCGCCGTCCGCGCCCTCGACGCGGCGCACGTAATGCCCGGTCGCCAGCGCGTCGGCGCCCAGGTCGCGCGCCAGCGCGAACAGGTCGGTGAACTTCGGCCCCATGTTGCACTGGACGCACGGGATCGGCGTCCGCCCGGCGAGATACTCGTCGGCGAAGCGGTCGACCACCTGCTCGCGAAAGCTCGTCTCGTGGTCGAACACGTAGTGCGCGATGCCCAGCCGGTCGCACACCGCGCGTGCGTCGCGGATGTCGCGCCCGGCGCAGCACGCGCCCGCGCGCTTGGTCGCCTCGCCGTGGTCGTACAGCTGCAAGGTGACGCCGATCGTCTCGACCCCCGTCCGCGCGGCGAGTGCGGCCACGACCGAGCTGTCGACCCCGCCCGACATCGCGACGACGATGCGGCGCGCGCCCGGTGGCAACTGAAAATCGGCGAGTTCGTGCATGGCGCTCTTTATAGTCGATTCGGCGCGCGCCCGCCACTCGTCGGCGCGTGGGACCCCCGCGCTTTACTGCTCCTTCAGCATCTCGTGGCTAATCGGGATTGTAACGAACGAACATCATGAGACGCCATGCGTGACCATTCAGCCATCCAGCGCCGCCTCCCAACCCTTTCGCGCTGCGGCGTCGCGCCTCGCGGACTCGCCAACGGCCGCGCTCGCGCTCGACCTCGCCGCGATGGACGCGGAACGGGCGGAAGCGTCGCGGCTGGCACCGGCCGCGGGCAGCTTCGACCCGCCGACCGCCGCCGCGCTGTTCGCGCGACGCCAGCCGTGAAGATGCTGTTTACCGCGCCGCTTTAAACACCGTTCAAGGCCATCACCCTAAAAGGGGTCGCACGATGGAACGGGGGCACAAAACCCCTAGCCGAGGTTTAGGAATGATCGAGAACCAGAAGATTCGTCCCGCGAAAGTCATCGGCCCGCTCGGCGAGCCGCTGACGCTGGACACGCTGCCGCCCGCGGACACGACGCGCTGGGTGGTGCGCCGCAAGGCGGAGGTGGTCGCTGCGGTGAACGGCGGCCTGCTCTCGGTCGACGACGTCTGCGCGCGCTACGGTCTGACGGTCGAGGAATTCGCCGGCTGGCAGCGCGCGATCGACCGGTCGGGCATGCCCGGGCTGCGCGTTACGCGGATCCAGCACTACAAGTCGCTGTACGAGCGCCAGCAGAAATACTGAAATGAGGTTTCGCCTGCGGAACAATGTTTCTCGGTTACGCGTCTCATCCCCAGCGCCCGGCTTGGGCGAGTAACGAAGGGGAGTATGTTGCGATGAACCTCATTATTTGGCTGATTGTCGGCGGTGTAATCGGCTGGCTCGCCAGCATCATCATGCGCACGGACGCGCAGCAGGGTATCTTCCTCAACATCATCGTCGGCATCGTCGGCGCATTCCTGGGTGGATTGATCTTCACCGGTGGCTCGATCAACAACGCGCCGCTGACGCTCTACACCTTCCTCGTGTCGCTGCTGGGCGCCGTTGTCCTGCTCGCGATCGTCAACCTGTTCCGTCGCGGTCGCGTGCGCTAAGCTGCACTGACCGTTCGGACCCGAACGTAGCGGCCGCCCGAGCGATCGGGCGGCCGTTTCTCGTTACTTCAGCACGAACCGCACGTTCACCGTCGCGGTCACGTCGGTCTCGCCCGGCAGCACCTGCGTCGGGGCGTCCGCCTGCGCCGCCATCGCGCGAGCGCGGAACATCACCGGCGGCTGCGGCTGCCCGCCGTCGTTCTCGCCCGCCTCGCTGATCGACAGCACGCGTTCGACCCGCATCTCCGCGGCCTGCGCGTACAGCGCCGCCCGCGCGTGCGCGCGCTTGATCGCGTCGGTGCGCGCCGCGTCCAGCGCCGCGTCGGGCTGCGACAAGGACAGCGCCGGCCCGTCAATCTGGTTCGCGCCCGCCTTCACCAGCGCGTCGAGCACCGCGCCGCTGCGCGCGATGTCGCGGAACTTGACCGACACGCTGTTGCTCGCCTGGTAACCGGTCACGACCGGCGGCTGGTTGTCGGCGTAGCGATATTGCGGTTGGAGCGAGACGTTGCTGGTCGATAGGTCGCGCGCCTGGATGCCCGCCGACTTCAGGCTGGCGATCACGCGCGCCATCCGGGCTGCATTCTCCTCGCTCGCGGCGGCAGCCGTCGCGCCCTGCGTCACCACGCCCGCGCGGATCACCGCCTGATCGGGCGCGCGGGTGACGCGACCGGTCGCGCTGACCTCCAGCACCGTGCCGTCGACCGGCGCCGCTTGCGTCAGCGCGACCTGCGCCGCCGCCGCTCCCGGCATCGCGACGGCCGCCAGCCCCAGACCCAGTCCCCAACCCAGATTGATCCGCATGCAATGAACCTCCTATCTCGTTAACCCGACCTCGTTTAAGCCCGCGCGATCAACGCCAGCTGAATGATGCGCGGGCTTGCGCGCGGTGACGTAGCCGGATAATACAGCGTCGGGGTTGAGGGACAAGAAGCGCGCATGACCTACGAGCCGGGCACTTTGGAGGGCGAGCGGCTGTTGCTCAGCGATGAGCGGCCGCGTCGGCGGCGGCGGTGGATCATCGCCGCGCTGGTCGTGCTGGCGCTCGCGGTTGGCTGGTTCGTGTTCGCGCGCGAGAAGGCGGCACCCGCCGCCGCCGCGCCGACGGAGGCGGGCGCTCCCAACGTGTCGGTGATCGTGCCCGGCAGCCAGACGGTCGACCGCACCGTCAGCGCGACGGGCACGCTCGCCGCACGACGCGAGATGCCGGTCGGCGTCGCGGGCGAGGGCGGCATGGTGTCGCGCGTGCTCGTGGAGCCCGGGCAGTGGGTCAAGGCGGGGCAGGTACTCGCCACCGTCGACCGCTCGGTTCAGGCGCAGACCGCCGCCAGCCTCGCCGCGCAGATCGGCGTCGCGCAATCCGACCTGACGCTCGCGCAGGCCGAGCTCGAGCGCGCGCAGAGCCTGGTTGATCGCGGCTTCATCTCCAAGGCCGACGTGCAGCGCCGCATCGCGACGCGCGACGCTGCCGCGGCGCGGCTTCGCGTCTCGCGCGCCGCTCTGTCCGAGCAGCGCGCGCGCAACGCGCGGCTCGACATACGCGCGCCGGCCGAGGGACTGGTGCTGACGCGCGGCGTCGAGCCGGGCCAGATCGTCAGTTCGGGCTCGGGCGTGCTGTTCCGCATGGCGAAGGGCGGCGAGATGGAGATGCGCGCGCAATTGTCCGAAGGTGATCTCCAGGCGGTGCGCGTCGGCACCCCCGCCACGGTCACGCCGGTCGGCGACACGCGCCAGTTCTCGGGGCAGGTGTGGCAGGTGTCCCCCGTCATCGACCCGCAGACGCGGCAGGGGATCGCGCGCATCGCGCTGTCGTACAATCCGGCGCTACGCCCCGGCGGCTTCGCGTCCGCGGCGATCAACGCCAACGCCGGCACCGCGCCCGAACTGCCGCAATCGGCGCTGCAGAGCGATGAGAAAGGCAATTACGTGTTCGTGGTCGACGCGCAGAACAAGGCGCAGCGCCGCGACGTCACGCTGGGCCCGGTCGACAGCAACAAGGTCGCGATCGCGAGCGGGCTGTCGGGCAACGAACGCGTCGTGCTCTCGGCGGGCGCGTTCCTCAATCCCGGCCAGAAGGTCACGCCGATCCTTCGACGTGGGAGCTGACCGACCATGGGTTTCCGCAACATCTCGGCCTGGTCGATCCGCAACCCGGTGCCGTCGATCGTCCTGTTCCTGATCCTGACCGTCATGGGCGTGGTCAGCTTCATCCGGATGGACATCAACCAACAACCTGACATCGACTTTCCCGGCGTGATCATCTCGATCAACCAGCCGGGCGCGGCGCCCAGCGAGCTGGAAACTCAGGTGACGCAGCGCGTCGAGGCCGCGATCCGCAGCCTGGAGGGGATCGACGAGATCAACTCCTACGTCAGCGAGGGGGACTCGACCACGATCGTACAGCTCGCGATCGGCACGCCGGTCGACCGCGCGGTCAACGAGGCGCGCGACGCGATCACGCAGATCCGCGCCGACCTGCCCGACGGTATCACCGAGCCGCAGGTCAGCCGCATCAAGGCGAACGACTTCAACCTCGGCAGCTACACCGCGACCGGCACCGACATGTCGATCGAGGATCTGAGCTGGTACGTCGACAACACGGTGGCCAAGGAGCTGCTGTCGGTGTCGGGCATGGGCAGCGTGACGCGCAACGGCGGCGTCGATCGCGAGATCCGCGTCATCCTCGATCCCGCCAAGCTCGCCGCGCAGGGGCTGACCGCCAGCCAGATCAACCAGCAGCTGCGCCAGGTCAATCTGAACGCGCCGGGCGGCCGCGCGGAGATCGCGGGCGCGGAACAGTCGGTGCGCGTGATCGGCAACGCCGATACCGCCTATCAACTCAGCCAGACCCAGATCAACGTCGGCGGCGGGCGCACCATCCGCTTGGCCGACATCGCGACCGTGCGCGACCTTTACGGCGAGCGGCGCAGCGCGGCGGCGGTCGACGGCCGCTCGGTAATCTCGTTCGACTTCAAGCGCGCGAAGGGCGCGTCCGACGTCACCGTGTTCCGCGAGGCCAAGGCCAAGCTGGAGGCGCTGGAGAAGCGCAACCCCAAGGTGCAGTTCCGCCTGCGCGTCGACGGCTCCGAGTACGCGTTGGTCCAGTACAAGGCCGCGATCCACTCGATGATCGAGGGCGCGCTGCTCGCGGTCTTGGTCGTCTTTCTGTTCCTGCGCGACTGGCGCGCGACCTTCATCGCCGCGCTGGCGATCCCGATGTCGGCGATCCCGGCCTTCTGGTTCATGGACATGCTGGGCTTCACGCTCAACAACATGACCATGCTCGCGCTCAGCCTGGTGGCGGGCGTGCTGGTCGATGACGCGATCGTCGAGATCGAGAACATCGTGCGTCACATGCGGATGGGCAAATCGGCCTATCAGGCGTCGATCGACGCCGCGGACGAAATCGGGCTCGCCGTGCTGGCGACCACGATGGCGATCGTCGCGGTGTTCTTCCCCGTGGGCTTGATGCCCGGCATCTCGGGGCAGTTCTTCAAGAATTTCGGCCTGACCGTCGTCGTCACCGTGCTGATGAGCCTCGCGGTCGCGCGTCTTATCACGCCGATGATCGCGGCCTATTTCCTGAAATCCTCCGGCCATGCCGAACACGGCGGCGGGCGCTGGCTCGACATCTACCAGCGCGTGCTGGTGTGGACGCTGACCGAGGCGAAGGCACCGGTGGTGCGCGCCCGCGGGCGGTTCCGTCGCGCAACGCGCTACCTGCGCGACCACCGCGTCTGGACGGTCGGCATCGGCGCGCTCGCGTTCGCGCTGACGCTGTTCCTGTTCACGCAGATCCCGATGACGTTCCAGCCGGCGCAGGACCGCGACCGCAGCGTCGTCACGATCACCATGCCGCCGGGCGCGACGCTCGAGACGACGCAGGCGGTGGTCGCGCAGGTCGACGAACTGATGCACCGCCAGCCGCTGGTGGAGAGCGTCTACGCGACCACCAGTGTCGGCTCTGGCCGCCTCGTGCTCCAATTGAAAAAGCCACGCGAGATCACCTCAACCGAGTTCGAGCGCCAGCTGACGCCTGAGCTCGCCAAGGTGGCGGACGCGCGCGTCAACTTCGAATCGCAGTTCGGCTGGGGCGACAACAATCGCGACCTATCGGTGACGCTGGCGGGCGACGACCCCGAGCAATTGCGCCAGACCGCGGACACGCTGGTCAGGCAGATGGCGGGCGTCCGCGGCGTCGTCGCACCACGGATCGCGGGCGACCTGAAGCGGCCGGAGATACAGATCAGGCCGCGGCTCGACCTCGCCGCGAACCTGGGCGTGACCACCGCTGCGCTGTCCAACGCGATCCGCATCGCGACGCTCGGCGACCTCGACCAGAACAGCGCGCGCTTCTCGCTGTCCGACCGCCAGATCCCTATCCGCGTCGCGCTCGCGCAATCGTCGCGCTCGCGGCTCGACACGATCCAGAACCTCCCAGTGGCGACCGCGAACGGCGGTTCGGTACCGCTCGGCCTCGTCGCGGAGATCGGCTTCGGCTCCGGCCCGACCCGCATCACCCGCCTCAACCAGCAACGTCAGCTGACCGTCGGCGCCGATTTGTCGCCCGGGCTGGTCGCGAGTGAGGTGATGGCGAAGATCAAGGCATTGCCGGTCATGCAGAACCTGCCGATCGGCGTGCAGGAGCTGCAGGTCGGGCAGGCGAAGTGGCAGATGGAGATGCTGGTCAACTTCGTCTTCGCGGTGCTCGCGGGCGTGTTCCTCGTCTTCGCGGTGCTGATCCTGCTCTACCGCCGGCTGCTGCCGCCGGTCGTCAACATGGGCTCGCTGCTGCTCGCGCCGCTGGGCGGGTTGATCGCGCTGATGATCGCGGGCCAGCCCTTGTCGCTGCCGGTGTTCATCGGGCTGCTGATGCTGCTCGGCATCGTCGCCAAGAACTCGATCCTGTTGATCGACTTCGCGCTGGAGGAGATGCAGGCGGGCGTGCCCTTGCGCGCCGCGATCATCGACGCCGGGCACAAGCGCGCGCAGCCGATCCTGATGACCACGATCGCGATGGTCGCGGGCATGGTGCCGACCGCATTGTCGCTGTCGGGCGACAATTCGTTCCGCGCGCCGATGGGCATCGTCGTGATCGGCGGGCTGTCGCTCTCCACGCTGCTGACGCTGCTGATCGTCCCCGCGGCGTTCAGCCTGGCGATCGGGGCGGAGCGGCGGATCGGGCCGTGGATCGGTCGCCGCCTGCTCACCTACCGCCCCGGCGACGATGGTCAGCCGGTGATCGAGCACGACGCGCCCGCGGGCGCGCTGCCCGGGACCGCGGGGCGGATCGGCTACGGCGGCGAGGGGACGCATCCCGCCGAGTGAGTGCGCCGGGTGCGCGGGCGCGCATGAACCTTCGTTACGCTCGCGCTTTGATTGGGTGATGATCGTGACCGCCCGCCGCCGCCTGCCGCGCCCGCCCGTGCCCGATGGGCTGAAGCGGATGCGGGTCATCGCGACCGGCCTGCTCGTCGCGATGGCGGCGATCTTCGCGGTCACTCGCTCGCTCGAGCCGCTCCACCCCGCCTGGGGATACGTGCGCGCGTTCAGCGAGGCGGCGATGGTCGGGGGGCTCGCCGACTGGTTCGCGGTCACCGCGCTGTTCCGTCACCCCCTGGGCGTCCCGATCCCGCATACCGCGATCATTCCGCGCAACAAGGACCGGATCGGCGACCAGCTCGCGACCTTCCTACGCGATTATTTCCTGATTCCCTCTGTCGTCGCCCGCCGCATGGCGCGGATCGACGTCGCTGCCGCGGCGGGGCGCTGGCTCGCCAATCCGCAGGGGTCCGGCGGCCGGCTGGCGCGCGGCACCTCGCGCCTCGCGGTTGAGATCCTGCAGGAGCTCGACCAGGAACGGCTGGGCGGGATGGTGCGCGCGATGATGGTCGCGCGCGTGCGCGAAACGGAAGTGTCGCCGATGATCGGCCGCGCGCTCTCGGCCGCGGTGGCGGAGGGCCGCCACCTGCCCGTGCTCGACAGCCTGATCGGCTGGGGCCGCGACGCGCTTCGCAGCAACGAGCAGCTGATCCGCGCGATGGTGCACGACCGCGCGGGTTCGATCCTGCGCTGGACCGGGCTGGACGAGACGCTCGCCAACAAGATCATCGACGGGCTCGACAAGCTGATCGGCGATATCGCGGAGAACCGCGAGCACCCGCTGCGCGTCCGCGCCGAGGAGGGGCTGGCACGCCTCGCGCACGACCTGCAGCACGCAGACGCGATGCGCGACAAGGTCGAGCGGCTCAAGATCGAGTTGCTCGAGAACCCCGCAATGCAGGACTGGATCAACGGCCTGTGGGAGCAGGCGCGCGCCGCGATGCTGCGGATGGCGCGCGACCCGCACGCGCTGCTGTCGGGCAAGTTCGGCGAGGCGCTGCAGCAGCTCGGCCAGACGCTGGAGCGCGATCCCCGGCTCGGCCGCACGATCAACCGCTTCGTGCGGCGCGCGGTCGTTGGCGCCGCGGCGGATTACGGCGACACGATCGTGCGGCTGGTGTCGGAAACGGTGCGCGGCTGGGACACGCGGACGATCACCGAGCGGCTGGAGAATGCGGTCGGCAAGGACCTGCAGTTCATCCGCGTCAACGGCACGCTGGTCGGCGGGCTGGTCGGCGTGCTGATCCACGCGGTCGACGTGCTGTTGTGACGGAGGCTATTCCCTTCGCGGAACGATCGTTCACTCGAAACGCTTGTGACACGATGAGCTTTGCCGCATGGATCGACGCATGAGCGCGGCAGCCGATTTCACCGACGATGCGGGCGTGCTGCGCTTCTCCGGCGACCTGTCGCTGGCGCAGCTCGGCAACCTGCCCGACCGATTGTCGCAGCACGACGGCGCCGTGAAGGCGATCGACCTGTCGGGCGTCGATCGCATGGACACGATCGGCGCCTGGGTCGTCCATCGCTTCGCGCGCGAGAAGGACGCGCAGGTCGACGGCCTGGAAGGCGACGGCCGCGCCCTGTTCGAGCATGTCGAGGCGGCGGATCAGCCGGTGCAGATGCGCCCCAGCCACGTCGCGCCGTTCCGCCGCGTGATGGGGGAGATCGGCGATGCCGTGACGCTGGCGGGCAAGACGTCGCTCGGGCTGCTCGGCTTCCTCGGCGCGACCGTGATCTCCTTCTGGACGGTGATGCGCCATCCCAGCCGGTTCCGCTTCAACGCGGTGGTGCAGCGTTTCGAGGTGGTCGGCGTCTCCGCGCTCGGTATCATCGGGTTGATGAGCTTCCTGATCGGCATCGTCATCGCGCAGCAGGGCGCGGTGCAGCTGCGGCAATTCGGTGCGGAAGCGTTCACGATCAACCTGGTCGGGCGCATCACCTTGCGCGAACTCGGCGTGCTGATGACCGCGATCATGGTCGCCGGACGCTCGGGATCGGCCTTCGCCGCGCAGCTCGGCACGATGAAGCTCACCGAGGAGATCGACGCGCTGCGGGTCATCGGCGTGTCGCCGATGGAGGCGCTGGTGCTGCCGCGCACGATCGCCTCGATCATCCTGATGCCGCTGCTCGGCTTCTACGCGTCGGTGATCTCGATCATCGGTGGCGGGCTGCTGTGCTGGCTGTCGCTCGACATCCCGCCCGCCGCGTACATCTCGCGCATTCGCGAGGTGGTGCCGATCACCGACCTGTTCGTCGGCCTCATCAAGGCGCCGGTGTTCGGCGCGATCATCGCGGTCGCGGGCTGTTTTCAAGGCATGCAGGTCAAGGGCGACGCCGAGCAGGTCGGGCTTCGCACCACCTCCGCGGTGGTGCAGGCG
The DNA here is from genome assembly GCF_042095875.1 of Sphingomonas sp. Taxonomy (GTDB): domain Bacteria; phylum Pseudomonadota; class Alphaproteobacteria; order Sphingomonadales; family Sphingomonadaceae; genus Sphingomonas. The sequence continues at coordinate 71,002 of NZ_JBELMJ010000011.1, read as the reverse complement.
ATCTTCATGGTGATCGTGCTCGACGCCTTCTTCGCCGTGTTCTTCGAGCAGATCGGGTGGCTGTGATGGCGGACAGCGACGACCACATCATCCGAATCCAGGGGCTGCGCAACCGCTTCGGCGATCAGGCGGTGCACGACGGCCTCGACCTGGACGTGCGGCGCGGCGAGATCCTGGGCGTGGTCGGCGGATCGGGCACCGGCAAGTCGGTGCTGATGCGCTCGATCATCGGGTTGCAGACGCCCGAGGCGGGCGAGGTCGAGGTGTTCGGCGAACCCACGCTCGGCCGCGACGAGACCGAGACGGTCGACATCCGCAAGCGCTGGGGCGTGCTGTTCCAGGGCGGGGCGCTGTTCTCCACGCTGACCGTCGCGGAGAACGTGCAGGTCCCCTTGCGCGAATTCTATCCCGACCTGGACCTCGCGCTCCTCGACGAGATCGCATCCTACAAGGTGGTGATGACCGGGCTTCCCGCCGACGCCGGTCCGAAATTCCCGGCCGAACTGTCGGGCGGCATGCGCAAGCGCGCCGGGCTGGCGCGCGCGCTGGCGCTCGATCCCGAACTGCTGTTCCTCGACGAGCCGACCGCCGGGCTGGATCCGATCGGCGCGGCCGCGTTCGACGCGCTGACCAAGGGATTGCAGCGCACGCTCGGCCTGACCGTGTTCCTGATCACGCACGATCTCGACACGCTCTACGCCATCTGCGACCGCGTCGCGGTGCTCGCCGACAAGAAGGTGATCGCGGTCGGGACGATCCCCGAGCTGCTCGCCACCGACCACCCGTGGATCCAGGAATATTTCAACGGTCCGCGCGGGCGCGCCGCAGTCGCGTCGCAGGAACAGGCCGAGCAGGGGCAGACTAGGCAGGGTCAGGTTCAGCAGGGGCAGGGCGCCGCTGCCGGATCGGCCGAGCACGACGCGCGCGCTCATCCCACCGAGGTGCCGCGCGAGACGGGCGGGCAGCGCACCCAGGGATCGCTCGCCGACAATGCCGCGCGCGGTGCGCCCGCGGGTGATCCCGTCCGCACGGACGCGGCTCGTACAACAGGAACGAAGTGATGGAAACGCGATCGAACCACGTCCTCGTCGGTGCCGTCGTGCTGATCCTGCTGGCGATGCTGGCGCTCTTTACCGTGTGGATCGCGCGGTTCGGCGGCACCGAGGAGCGCGAGTACGACATCTTCTTCCGCCAGGCGGTCGATGGTCTGGCGAAGGGTTCGTCGGTCACCTTCTCCGGCGTGCCCTCGGGTCAGGTCAAGTCGATCTCGCTGTGGCAGCCCGATCCGCAATACGTCCGCGTGCGCATCAGCGTGAACCAGGACACGCCGATCCTGCGCGGCACCACCGCGACGATCCAGGGCAGCTTCACCGGCACCAGCACCGTCAGCCTCGACGGCGCGGTGAAGGGGCAGCCCGCGATCACCTGTCCCGATCCCGATCCCAATCAGGTCTGCCCGCTCGGCAAACCGGTGATCCCGACCAAGACCGGCGGCCTGGGCGCGATCCTCAACTCCGCGCCGCAGCTGCTCGAACGGCTGTCGACGCTGACCGAGCGGCTGACCGGCATGCTGTCCGACCGCAATCAGGCGTCGATCGCGGGCATCCTCGACAACACCAATCGCCTGTCGTCCGCGCTCGCCGATCGCGGGCCGGAGATTGCCGCAACGCTGGCGCAGACGCGCGTCGCGATCGCGCAGGCGGGCAATGCGGCGGAGCAGATCGGTAACCTCGCGCAGACCACCAACGGCGTGCTCGCCAATGACATCCAGCCGACGATCCAGAACCTGAACGGGGCGATTCGGTCGGCGCAGGCGAGCGCGGACACGCTCAACAGCGCGATCGGCGACGCGCGGCCGGGCCTCACCACCTTCTCGAAGCAGACGATCCCGCAGATCAACCAGCTGGTGCGTGACCTGCGCGTGACCTCGGCGTCGCTGTCGACGATCGCCCAGCGCGTCGAGCAGGGCGGGGCGAGCTCGCTGATCGGCCAGCAGAAACTGCCTGACTACAAGGGGAAATAAGCGTGCGGTACTCTCTTTCCTGTCTCGTACCGCTCGCGGCCACCGTGGCGCTGTCGGGCTGCATCAGCTTCGGCGCGAAGCCGCCGCCCTCGTTGCTGACGCTTGAGGCGACGGCGCAGCCGCAGCCGGGCCGCACGCAATCGTCGGCGGACGCCCGCTCGATCGTGGTTCAGGTGCCCGCGGTCGCCACCGCGCTCTCCACCGCGCGGGTGCCGGTGCAGGCGACCCCGGGATCGATCGCCTACGTCGAGGACGCGCAGTGGAGCGAGCCGCCCACGCGCCTGTTCGCGCGGCTGCTGTCCGACACGCTGACCGCGCAGGCGAACATGGTGGTGCTGTCGCCCGTGCAGTCGGTCAGCGATCCGAGCGGCAATCTGGCCGGCGAGCTGCGCAGTTTCGGCCTGGACGCGACGACGCGGCAGGCGGTCGTCGTCTACGACGCGGCGCTGACGCGCGTGAACGCGACCGCGGTCGAGAAGCGGCGCTTCGAGGCACGCGTACCGATTCAGACGATCGACGCCGCGTCCGCGGGCAGCGCGCTCAACCAAGCGGCGAACCAGGTCGCGGGTGAGGTCGCCACCTGGGTCGGCGGTCGCTGAGGCGGTCGCGGACGCGCGGGGCGTGAGCGCCGCGTCACTCGGCCGCCGCGACGTCCCTGATCGGCACCGGAATGTTGCACACGTCAGCGGCGCCCGCCGGGCGCGTGAAGAACGGTAGCTCACGGTTGCGCCGCGCCGCGACGTAGCGCGGCCAGACGTTGCCGGTCGACGACAGATAGGCGAAATGCGGCCGCTCGCTCGCGGGCAGGTCGCTCGCCAGCCGCGCGCTGACGATCCCGACCCGCTCGCCTGGCGTCTCGTAGAAGCCCAGGTCGCCGGTCCCGCGCGGCAGGCTCGACAGCTGTTCCATGCCGTCGATCACGCGTCCGACGACCGCGATGTTGCGGTCCAAGTGCCGCGGCGCGTGGCCGATCACCGCGTAGAGCTCCGCGCCCGACCCGGCATCGGGCGACAGGTTGCGGCCCACGCCGACGCTGCCGTAGCAGTGCACCGGCCAGGCGCGCCGCTTCCCGGCCGCGCGCGCGCCGTCGCTCGCCACCGGAAACCCGCGGTACCAGCCGATGTCGGCGGCGTAGACGTCGCTCGGTCGCGCAGCCGTGCCGCCCACTTCGGACGGTTCGTAACCGGCGGCGACCAGCGCCGTCCACGCCACGTCGTACTCGCGCTCAGACGTGGCGGACAGGCCGGGCGGCAACGGCTTCTTCTCGGTCGCGTCGCCCCACTGGGCGACGTAATTGTCCTGCACGCGGTTGACGCTCGTCCCGTCCCACCAATGCGCCTTGGCCAGGCGGCGGATGTTGGCGACCCAGTCGGACGCGACGGGCGCGGGCATCAACTGCACGACGACGCGCGCGCGGGCGGGCGGCTGCGCGCCCTTTCGCTCGATCCACATGACCAGCAGGTCGTCGTCCGCGACCGGCACCCACTGCTCGGCCGGCGCGGCCTGCGCGATCTGTCCGGGACTGGGCACGGCGAGCGGCAGCGCGGCGAGGAAGAAGGTAAGCACCCTGCCATCGTGCCGTCGCTTCGAAGAACAAGCAACGGCTTGCGCAGGATGCTCAGGCCCGGTAGGCGTCGCCACCCAGCGATATGCGGAGCGGTGGCCGAGTGGTCGAAGGCGCTCGCCTGGAAAGTGAGTATACGGCAAAACCGTATCGAGGGTTCGAATCCCTCCCGCTCCGCCACTGGCCCGCTTTTAAGCGCGCCTTCACGCCCCTTTCGGCTTGTTCATCTCACTGATTTGACCCGCTCTTCTGCCGTTTCCGCGTGCGGGACCGGCCTTTATGCGCTCCTATACGTTTTCTGTTCCTTTTTTGTCCAACTCGGGGGATACTCGGGTGATAGAAACGGGTGGAACGGCGATGGCGAAGCGCGACGGCCTCAACGTGAAGATGATCGACCGACTCAAGGAGCCGGGCAAATACGGCGACGGGCGCAACCTCTACCTTCATGTCGGACCCAACGGCGGGCGAAGCTGGCTTTTCATCTATCGTCGGCTCGGCAAGGATAAGATGCGCGGCCTCGGCGCGTACCCCGCTGTCGGGCTTGAGGAGGCGCGCAAGAAGGCCGCTGAGTATCGCGCAATGCTGCTGGACGGGATCGAGCCGCCCAAGGGCCGGGGTGCGGTTCAGAAGAAGGACGAGGGCCGCACCTTCGCTCAGGTCAATGAGCGCTACTTGTCTGAACACAAGGATAGCTGGAAGAACCCCGACAAAGCTGAAGGCAACTGGCGCAACAGCCTTCGCGATCACGCCTATGCGATCCTCGGAGACAAGGACGTGAAGGACATAGACGTGAAGGACGTGCATGCGGTCCTCACTCCGATTTGGCTGAAGAACCACCCCACCGCGAAGAAGATCAGGTGGCGCATCGGCGCGGTACTCGCCTACGCCGCCGCCCTCGACATGCGGCCCGACATCGACCTTACGCGGTCAGGCGGCAAGCTCGACAAGCTGCTGCCGAAAGCCAAGCGCGTCCACATCGTAAAGGGCCATGATTCGATGCCCTTCGATCAGATACCGGAGTTCGTGCCCGCGTTGCGCGGGCGCGCAGGCATTGGCGCCGCCGGGTTAAACTTCCTCATTCTGACCGCCGCTCGCGCGCAGGAAGTCCGGTTCGCCAAATGGGACCAGATGGACCTCGAAGCGGGTGTATGGAACGCGCCAGCCGAAATAATGAAGGCGGGCCGTCCCCACCGCGTTCCGCTCTCCCCTGACGCCCTCGCGATCCTCAAAGCGCTACCGCGCGACAGCGATGACGGGTTCGTGTTTGTTGGCGGTCAACCCGGCGCTCCCCTGTCCGATGCTGCGATGGCGGCGGCGCTGAAGCGTATGGGTCGGAAAGAAGGTGTGACGGTTCACGGGTTCCGTTCGACCTTCCGAACATGGGCGGCAGAGAAGTGCCTGGACGTGCCGCGCGAGATTGCGGAGGCGGCGCTGGCCCATGCCGTAGGTGGGGTTGAGGGCGCGTATCAGCGCGGTGACTACTTCAATGTCCGTCGCGCCCTGATGGAGCGGTGGGCGGACTACTGTCGGGGTCCCGCCGCATGACCGACGATGAGTTCCAGCGCACCGCGATGATGGAGTTGTCGAGCCGCGACGCTACGGCCCTCGCCCAAGCCCTACGCGACGGTTCAGGCTTGACGGGTGCTGGGATTAAGGAGGTGTTCCGGCTCGACAAGGCGCAGGATGTGTTTCCCGGCATGTCGCTGATGGACATGTGGGCCACCGACCGCGCGTTGGCCGGTCAGAAGCAGGGACGGCCCACGGACACCGATCTACAGCGGGTAATGCGCGATCCGGCGTGGGCTGCAGTCGGGGACCTCGAATACCTCAAGCGGCTATGGCGCGAATTGCGACCGGGGAAACAGGTGCCTGTCGAGTTTCTGACGGACATTGTGGTTCGCTACCGTGACGTTGAGCGTTCCGCCGTCGTGGCCCGCCGGAGCCGCCCCAAGTCCCGCCGCATAAGCGACCAGTAGCGCCCGAAAAGCCGACTTTCGGGCGGCGATCTTATCCGCTCCTTCGCAGACTTAACGGCCTCCACCAACGGAGGCCGAGCGATGACGACCCACCGAGATAGTACCGAACCAATGCCCGCCCCGCTGATTGTGCGGGAGAAGCACCTCAAGGCTCTAACCAACACCTCTCGCAAGTTTCGCGACGACGCGATGAAGGCAGGCACCTTTCCGAAGCCGATCCCCTTGGGGCCGAAGGCGCGCGGCTGGCTTGTCAGCGAACTCAATCAATGGATCGAGCAGCGCACGGCGGCGCGCGATGCAGCGTGAGGCGGAGGAGCGGCTTTACCTTGGCCCAGCGGGCGCGAGGCTCGCCGCCGAACGCCGCAAAGCGGAACAGCGGGAAGATGATGGTGACGACGATCTAGAGCCGGTCGGGCCGCTGGTCGTGCTGATCGCGGTTGGCGACGCCTATGCCGTCCTGATCGACCCCCCGCTGCCCTGCGGCGATCACCGCCGGTCGTGGCCGACGAAACAGGACGCCTGGCACCACGCTCGCGAACTATGGTCGCGGTTCAAGCTCGGCTTCTCCGACCGCACTCGCAATAGTTTCGGGCGCATCGGTCCAAACAGAGAGCGCCCCGAACTCTAGCTGTTCTCTCTGAATCGACCTTCGCTTTTAAGAAGGACGAAGGAGAAATACTATGTCTGCTGATACGCTTCCGACCTCCAGTGTCGCTGATCTTATGCATACGCCGCTGGTCACTGTCTATCAGATGCTGACCAAGCCGGATATTCAGCCGGTTCTCCCGCCGCCCGCGTCGAACGGCGGCACCCGGAACTTCACCGAGCGGCAGACCATGCTGATGATGTTGGCGGGCGATATGGTCCGCTCGGGCATGAAGTTTCCGCTGGCGGCGCGTTGGGCTTGCCGGATCGCGGAGCAGCTTCTGTTCGATCCCGAAGCGTCGTTCGTCCACATCGAGTTCCGCCGCAACGGCGCACTGTTCTGCTTTACGTCCGATGAAGCGCCGGAAGCGGCTGACGCTGCGGGGCCTGCGCGCTTCCGCACGACCTTTGGCCTCGATGCGTACCGGGCCGCGATCCGCGCTGCGATGGCCGATGCCTGATCCCCGACATGAGAAAGCCTCCGCCGAGCAAAAGGCGGAGGCCACCCAAGAGGTAACTATGAAGCCCGATCCTATTGCGGCCGGTGCAGATCAGAAGGAAGCGCCGCCTTTCACCGTCCATGAGGGCGGGAAAGGCGACCAGCTTCATACCCTGCTGGACCTTCCACAATTCGCCCGCTGGGCGCGCTCGCCCGGAGTCGAATTGTCCGAGGCCAACCTGCAATCGGCGTGGCGCAACGGCGTAATCGACGGCTATCCGGGCCGCATCGCGTCCGCGACCTTCAAGAACAACGTGCTCACCGTCTCTGGCGCCATCGACTTGCCCGACGATGCACTGCGACAGTCTTTGCAGGAGGAGTTCAAGGAGGCTCGCGAGAGGTTCCCGAAGCAGGTTTCGCTAGTAGCCATCGCCGAACCGCCTCCCGGCCGTGACCTCAACGACCCGAACACGTTCGTCTGTCACGACGAGCGCGGCCACGTCGTAATGGTCCATCAGAGATATGAGACGAAGGACGGCGGCAAAGGCTTCCTGCCGTGGACCTTCTGGAGCGACGGCCGATGGCGTACCGTCGAGCCGGACGTCATGCCGTTCTACGGCTTGTCGGGCATGCAGCAGGCGTCCACGCTCGTGCTTCATGAGGGCGCGAAGGCGACGCGTCACGTCCGCAAGGTGATCGAAGCGGAAGGCCGGGGGCATCGCCTGCCTTGGCTGGCCGACCTATGCCACGCCCATCACGTCGGCTGGATCGGCGGCGTCAACGCGGTGGGCCGTAGCGATTGGAGCCTGCTCTCCCGGCATGGGTGGGGCCGCGTCATCATCGTGGCTGACAACGACAATCGAGGCATCCGCGCTGCGCGCCGCATAGCACGCCACTTCCCCGCCAATGTGTTCATCCTCACCTTCGATCAGCGGTTCGTGGACGGCTTCGATCTAGCGGATGAATGGCCATACAGCCTGTTCGATGAGCAGGGCGCGTACATCGGTCCAGCGCTGCGAGACTGCCTGCTGTCAGCTACGCAGGCGACGGCAATGATACCGGCGGAGGGGCGCGGCAGGCCCACAGCAGTCCTCCGTCCTGAGTTCGCGGCAACCGTCGCCTACACGCTCGACCCGTTGCGCTTCATATCGCGGCACCAACCGAGCCGTGACCGGTCAGCGGATGAGTTCAACGGCTTGGTGGCGCCCTTCTCCGATGTGAAGGACACCGCCACGAAGGTGCTGGGCGAAGCTGAGTGTCAGCACGATAAGCTCATTTGGAACCCGAGCCAGCGCGCCGGGACAATTCTCAAAGACGGCTCCCGATGCTTCAATGTCTATGAGGAGCCGCGCATCATTGCGCGCGAAGGCGACGCCACGCCATGGTTGGACTTCATCGCCCACCTGATCCCGAATGAGGAGGAGCGCGACCACCTTCTGCGCTGGCTCGCCACCCTCATCGCCAAGCCCGAGGTTCGGATGCGCTGGGGCATCCTTCTCATTTCCGAAGCCCAAGGTGTCGGCAAGGGAACGCTCGGGGCGATCCTACGCAAGATGCTCGGCGCGTCCAATGTCAGCTTCCCCGGCACGAAGGAAGTTTCAGAAAGCCAGTTCAATGGCTGGATCGCGCGCAAGCGGCTCGCTTTCGTTCCAGAGCTGTACTCTGGTCATAGTCGCAAGACCTATGACGACCTAAAGTCAGTGATGACTGACGATCACGTCACCGTGAACGAGAAGCACATAAAGCGGTATGAGATCGACAACTGGCTGCACATAATTGCTTGCTCAAACTCTACGCGGGCGCTGCACATCGACTTGGAAGATCGTCGCTGGCTGGTACCGACCGTCAGCGAGCAACCTCAATCGTCTGACGTTTGGGCGAGCCTTTACGCGTGGATTGAGGGCAATGGTCCCTCGATCATTCTCGATTGGGCACGCAAATACGTCGCCCGTGGCAATTACGTTCGCACTGGCGATCACGCTCCGCGCTCGATCCGCAAAGCACAGATCGCGGAGAAGTCACAATCTGACGGCGCAAAGCTGGCGGTGGAACTTGCCGAACATTTGGTCGGAATAGACCTGCCCGTTATCCTTCGGTTGAGCGCTGCCCGTGAATGGATAGCGCTCAAGCGCGGGTTCAAGCGGTCGAATGGCGAGGCAGACATCGCAGACCGGCGACTTGAGAAAGACGACACCCTCGTGCGCGCGATGAAGAACGTGCCGGGAATTACGGTCTGGGCAAATAACCGCCGCCCCAAATTTGCTGGGGTGAAGGATGCGTTGTTGATGAACTTTGAGCCGCCTGCGGATGCGACTTGGGAGGATATTAAGGACCGGCTGACAACTATCGAGGGAGTTAAGCTCGATGATCCGCTTTGAGGCTCAAAATCACAGGGACGGGGGACGAGTAAACGGGGGCTTTCTACTTCCGGTTAGGATTAAATCGGAGAGGATAGGGGGATTAATATTACGGGAATTAGGAAACCAGCGGTTCGCCCGTCCCCCGTCCCTGCCTAGTCCGGCGCTGACCTCGGGAGGTAATCAATGTCTGAACTGAAGTACATCCGCGACGCCTCGACCAACTATCTCCCGGCGCTGGTCGAACCGACCCATAGTTCCCGCCGTGAGCAGGTGCGCTGGCGAGTCCGCCACCTCAACCTGTCCGCCCTCGACCGCGAGACGCGGCAGGATGCGGCGGCAGACCCCGGCATCGAGTGGGACCCGACCGAGCGCCAGTACCGTATCCGGCGGCGCGGGAAGGCCGGAGCGCAGTGCGCCAGCCCCGTCCAGTCCGACCCTAGTGCGATCCCCGCCGCCAGCCCTCCTGCATCGCCTCCGGCGAGCCTCGGCAGTGCCCTGACGGGAGGGGGCAGGAAAAGTTCGGAAGCCCCCAGCCTGACGACCGGCGCCAACCAGTAACGCATATCCTAACACCCATATTGGAGGACACGCGATGAGTAGCGATGTGAAGAAGCCGCGACGCCAACGTGCTGATAGCAAGGAAGCGGCAGTGAAGGACATGTTCAATGGCGAGCGTATCATCACGCCGCCTGCCGATTACTTCCTGACCAACTCCGAACTCACCATCTTCAACGAGGTCATCGCTGAATTGCCTAAGGGCGAGTGGACCGATCACATGATCCGCATCGCCGCTGACCTGACGCGCATGATTGCCGACGCACGGGCCGAAGCCGATGCGATCCGCCGTGAGGGCAGCGTGGTGGAAGGTGCCAGCGGCGGGCCGATCCGCAATCCCCGGTGCGCGGAACTCGCATCACTCCGGGCTTGCATCGCGACCACCCGCCGCTCCCTCGCCATCCATAGCCGCGCCAAAGGCGGCATGGACACTGGCGGCCTTGCCCGTCGTCGCGAGCTACAGCGCGGCAACGAGGCATTCCCGCTTGATGATGACGACGAAGGCCTGCTGGCGCGCCCGCCCGCTGACTTCGACTTCACTGGGGTGCATTGATATGACCAGCAGCGAAACCGCCAGCATCGACAAGATCGAACGCTGCCGCCGGGTCAACCGGCTCGCCGCCGCCAAGTACGCGGACCAAGGTGTCGCCCCCGACGACATCGCCATAGCCGCCGCCTACAGCGCCGTGGACCTTGCTCAACACAACGTAGACGACCCCGCCGCCGCTATCGACTGGGTGCGTCGCGCCCTCGACGTAATGGAAGCGGGCCTACCCCTCACCGTGGAGACCATGCAATGAGCGGCCTAGCCTCCTTGCTCGCCGCATCGCCGGAAGTGCGCGCCGCCGCGCTCGCGCTGCTGGACGAAATGAGCGAGCCGCTTGCCCCGCGCCAGTTGGAGCGGACCCTCCAAGCCGGTGGGCTGACACGCAAGGCGGCGCGGCAGGCGATGCACGCGCTTCGGCACGTCGAACTGATCGCGCTGGTGCCACGGTGACGGGCGGACGGCCAAGGCGACCTTTGCTTGAGGCGCGGCTCGTTGCGGAAGCCGCCACCAAGGTTGGGCTATCGGGCCGTCGCGAGCCGATTGCTCGCGTCATTGCCGGGCGGGTAGTGGAAGAACTTGCCGCCTTCGTGGACGCCGGTGACGATCAGATCGTGGCGGGACTGGCCGAAATACGCCGCGCCGCCTTCCCGTCTCCATTTCACTCACTGGCAACCGATCCGGCGGTGGACACGCTTTCCCTGTTCGTGGAGCGCCGGGTGGAAAAGCTGCGGGCGCGCGCAGGCCGCTACCTCAACCCTCATGATGAGAGGGTCGAGCGACAGGAAGTTCTAGCGGCCTTAGAAGGGCTGCTAACGCGGCGTTACCTTCGTCATCTCCGACAGCGCACCAACTGACGTTACAGACGCCACTCCGCTTTCTCGTCAGCGAGTTTCCAAAGACCCCCTGGGGACCTACCTTTCGAGGCGCTTGCTCCAACCTCTGTGTCAACAAAATTGTCGAGATGGGAGAAGTCCTCAAAAACCTCATTGAGTGACCTCGCTGTATATGTCGAAGTGCTCTTCATGTATCTAAACTCGAAAGACTCATGATTGTCGTTCAGCAAATCAACGAGGCGCTCAGCCGAGGCACTACTAAAACCATCCGCTTTTGCGAGGGCGAGTAGAGCCTTAAGATTGTGACGGACACCCTGTCCCTTAAGCTCCTTCTCCGTGTGCCCTTTGTGCGCGAGATAGGCCTTTAGATACAGTTCTGCGGCAAAACCAGCCAGCATGTGAAAGCCCAGCACGAAAGTTGAATCTTCCGGTGCAGCGAAACGATACTCACTTGCCATCATGACATACGCAGACTGCACATAGCCTTTCGCAGTGCTGTAGGTCAGTATTGGGTCAGACACTCTTATCTCCCATCCTTTTTCTTGGATACTGTCGAGAACCGCATACCCGGCAGCGCGAATGGCCGAGGGTCCTCCCGTTATCAGGAGGAACTACCATGCCGACCAACATTCTCGCCAGCCGTATCCCTGTCGCCATGCGCCGCGTCGGCGGTCACGGCATCCGCGCCGAAGGCCCGCAGAACATCGAGAGCATGTTCAGCGACATCAACAACCTGCTCCGTGACGGCTTCACCAAGCGCGACCAGCAGCTTCAGAACCTCGAAACCGCGCTCAACGCTGTTCAGAGCCAGGTCAACGCGGGAGGTGCGTCCGCTGTTGGCGCGATCCTCCCAGTGGAGCCGGACTACACCCGCGCGTTCGCCAGCTACTTCCGTCGCGGTGACGGTGAGGACTTCCTCAAGACCGCCAACGCGACGGGCGACCGTGCCACTGTGCAGGCCGCTATGTCGATCGGTGACAACAGCACCGGCGGCTATCTCGCCCCCGTTGAATGGGATCGCAAGTTGCTGGAGCAGCAGCGCGCGACCTCGCCCATGCGCCGCCTCGCCACGGTGCAACCGACCACAGTGGGCGCATTCAGCACCCTCTGGAACTCCGACACTTGGGGTTCGGGGTGGGTGGGCGAGACTGCGCCGCGTCCGCTGACGACCAGTTCCAGCCTCGCGCCGATCACGTTTGCGGCTGGCGAAATCTACGCCATGCCGGCGGCGACGCAGCGCCTGCTCGATGACTCCGCGATCAACGTCGAAACGTGGCTGGCGCAGAGCATCGAGCGCGAGTTCAACCGGCAGGAGGGCATCGCCTTCATCGCCGGAAACGGGGTGAACAAGCCAGCCGGTCTGCTTACCCACGGGATCGGGGAGGCGAACGCCAATCTTCATCCCGGCGGGCCTGTAGAGGTGGTTGAGAGCGCCATCGGCATCGATGCGCTGACCGACTTCCTGTATGGGCTGGGCGCTCCATACCGACAGAACGCGACTTGGCTCATGTCGAGCCTTGCGGCGGCGCGGATCGCCAAGATCAAGGACGCTGATGGTCGCCCGATCTGGCGGGAGGCACTCACGGCGGATCAGCCCGCTTTGCTGCTGGGCCGTCCGGTGGAGATTGACGAGGCGATGCCCGCGCCGACCGCTGGCAACCTCGCCATCGCCTTCGGTGACTTCAAGGCTGGCTACCTTATCAATGACCGCCTCGGCACTCGCGTCCTGCGCGATCCGTATACGAACAAGCCTTACATCAACTTCTACGTGACCAAGCGCGTGGGCGGTGGCTTGCTCGATCCTCATGCGATCCGGCTGCTGCGTATCGCGGCCTGATCTGATCGGCTCCGCGCGAGCGTGTAAGGGCAGGCGTTCGCGCGGCGGGCGGCGGGGTGAGCTAGGCTCCTCCGCCGCCCTAATTTTTGGCGGCAATCTGCTTGAGTTGGCCCGCCACCCCGTTCCGCGTACCCAGCAATGCTCCGCGCATTTCATCGGTCGCGGCACTAAGCGCCGTGACAGTCTCGTGGAGCTTCTTGTGCTGACGAAACGGAGCGACAAGCTTTCCGTCGCGCAAAACGACACCCGTGATTTCGGCGGCCCTGTCCACGAACGTCTTTTCCTTGTGGTAGCGCAAGCCGACCCGATGGATCATCCGCTTGACCTCCCAAACGTCGCGCTCGGGTACACTCTCGCCTGAAATCGTCACGTCATCGACATAGACAGTGAACGTATAGCCGCGCTCCCGGCAAAACTGGTCGATGTTCTGCCAAAGATCATAATATGCGAAATAGGCCACGATGGGACTGAGCGGACTGCCAGTCGGCAAATGCTGCTGATAGCACGATAGCTGCGCGAGCAGGGCGGCAATGGTCCGATCACAGTGCATGATCTTGTGGAAGAACCAGTACACGCGCTTCTGCGTCGTGCTTGGGAAGAACTTCTCAAGGTCGAGACATTGAACCATGCGGTTGCCTCGGTGCGCCGCCGCGTTCGTAATGTAGCAGCGGCCCTTCACCGGGCAGAACAGGAAGTCCGGCGGTTCGATCCGCGCGAGCAGCCGCGCCAGTTTTGCTTGGAGCAGCTTGAGGGGGCGAACAGGGTTTTCGACGTGACGAAAGCCGGTGCCTGACTTCTTCGGGATGTCGAACTCGCTGTAGAGCGCGTCCCCCGCAGCAAGCCTCCTCAATTCCCCATGGGTCACGCCTAGCAGGCGCGCGAGCTTCGGACGGCTTCCGAGCTTGTAGAGCGGCGATTGGTTCAGCGCGTACCGCTTCTTAATCGGCATGAACCTTCTCCGCCCGCGCTTCCAGAAACTGTAGCAACCCGACCATCTTCCCAGCGACGAATGCGCGGGCGCGATCTAGGGTGGTCTTGCCCTCCACCGTCTCAGCGAAAAACATGATGGAGGAGACGGGAAGGCCGAATGTGTCCGAATATCGCTGAATCACGTCCAGCGTGGGGACCTTATGCCCCTTCTCGATCTCAGAGAGATACTGAGGAGAAATCTTGAGGCGCTCAGCGACCTCCTTTTGCTTCAGGTCGTGATAAACACGAATGAGCCTGAGAGCTTCTCCTAACATTTGAAACCCCAACTTGAATGTGAGCGTGAAGCAGGGTGGGGATTTAGTCCTTGAACAACTTTGCCAACTCTAGGATCACCTGAACAATTTTCACTGCCAGTTTCCCCGTCGCCAGCACCGCTTTCAGCATCTTTGGGTTTACCAAACGGCCCGCCCAATTCTGCCTAGTCCCAGTATTCGTCGCCCGACGTTCCTTTTCGCGGTCTTGATCTGACATTGCAGTCCTCCTTCCACACCGGCCTTGAATGGCCTGCCACCTTGGCGTGAAGGCGGGGAAGGAACGTCTTGACCCTGATCACCTGGCGCGGTCCCCGCCATCGGGGCCGCGCCGGGGCCACTCGCGCTCTCGCACTAACGGCCTCAGAAGTAGAACATTTTCATGTTCCGCGAGGTTTGACCCTCGATGTGTGGTGACTATCCCCTTTCCTGACCTGCGATGGCATTCTGATGCACCGAGTCGGGGGGCGCTGTCCAGAACTTTCTACGCTCTCAGCGTAGTTTTTTGCGATCTAGGGCGGAGCCAACTCGGGTGATACGGAGAGGCTATCACCCGACTTACTCCCTCTAGCCCGCAGAAAACCGTGGGAGTTCCGCTCCCTCCCGCTCCGCCACTGAGTCTGCGTAAGCGGCTCCTTTGCCCACGCTTTGCGGGAAAACGGCGACCATGCGACGAGACCGCGTTCGGGCTCACGCACCTCGATGATCTCGCGAGCGACACCGTATTTGCTAGCGACATGATCGGCACGCTTGCCGGCATAGTTCTGATCGACCCAGGCCAACGACGATTGCAACGGTAACCGCCTGCACGTTTGCGCGGGCGGTTCTACGTCGCCGCGCCGGTCAGCCGGCGTGACGTGAGGCGCCACATCTTGCTCGTGCTCTCCTACTGCTTGCCGAGCGAAGGCAAGTCGGAAGAAGCCTGTTCGACGCGCCTGACGCGATGCGGCTGACCGATCGCGCGCAGCAAGTTCTCGTGCTGGAGATCACCCATTCACTCGAGCGGAAAAGGCGTTTGTTCGCCACGTCTGCGCTGACGGTGCTGGCGCAGGACGGTTTACGGGCGACGAGTGCAGGAACTGCTGATGGAGGCTGCCATTGGGAAAGATGCCCGATGACTGATACGACTTCGCGTGGCACTCGCTGCGCTCGTCGCGCCAGCATTCTTACTCAGGACCCGAAGCTATGACCGCTGCCGCCTTCCACGATGTCCTGATCGTCGGTGCGGGCCATGCCGGCGCGCAGGCGGCGATCGCGCTGCGCCAGCGTGGCTTCGACGGGTCGGTCGCGCTGCTGGGCGACGAGCCGTGGCTGCCCTACGAGCGTCCGCCGCTGTCCAAGGAATATCTGTCGGGTGACAAGCCGTTCGAGCGCATGCTGTTGCGCCCGGCCGCGTTCTGGGACGCGCGCGGGATCGACGTGCTGCTCGGCCGCTCGGTCGTCGCTGTCGATCCAGCCGGACACCGTGTCACCACGGCCGATGGCGCCCGCGTCGATTACGGCACGTTGATCTGGGCGACCGGTGGCGCGCCGCGGCGGCTGACCTGCGCGGGTCACGATCTGCTCGGCGTTCACGCCGTGCGCACCCGCGCGGACGTCGATCGCCTGATCGCCGAACTGCCCGCCGCCCAGCGAATCGTGGTGATCGGCGGCGGCTATATCGGGCTGGAGGCGGCGGCGGTGCTGACCAGGCTCGGCAAGCACGTGACATTGCTGGAGGCGCAGGACCGCGTGCTGGCGCGCGTCGCGGGGGAGCCCTTGTCACGCTTCTACGAGGCGGAGCACCGGGCGCGCGGCGTCGATCTGCGAACGGGCGTCGCGGTGTCGTGCATCGAGGGGCATGACGGTGCCGCCACGGGTGTCCGCCTGGCCGACGGCGAGGTGCTCGCCTGCCAGATGGTAATCGTCGGCATCGGGATCGTTCCGGCGGTCGAGCCGCTGCTGCGCGCCGGTGCGGTGGGGAGCAACGGGGTGACGGTCGATGCGTGCTGCCGCACGAGCCTGCCCGACGTCTTCGCGATCGGGGACTGCGCGGCGCACGCCAACAGGTTCGCCGATGGTGCGGAAATCCGGCTCGAATCGGTGCAGAATGCGAACGACCAGGCGACCACGGTCGCCAAATACCTGACCGGCAGCGTCGAGCCGTACGACGCGGTGCCGTGGTTCTGGTCGAACCAGTACGATCTGAAGCTGCAGACCGTGGGATTATCCGCCGGCCACGACGAGACGGTGCTGCGCGGCGACCCGGCCGAGCACAGCTTCTCGCTGATCTACCTGAAGGCGGGCCGGGTGGTCGCACTGGACTGCGTGAACCGGGCGCGCGATTACGTCCAGGGACGCGCGCTGGTCGCCGAGGGCGCGCGCGTCGACCCGGCGCTGCTGAGCGACCCGGCGGTCGCGTTGAAGGAGCTGACCGATCGGCGTTCGACCGCGAGCACCCAACCCTGATCGGCTGCGCGGCGGGTGAGCGGCCTAGTGCCGGACGTTCCGACGACCACGAGCCGGCGATAGCGAGCGCCGGGACACTCGCCATCGTCGACGGGCAGCGCTGCCTCAGCCCTTGTCGCCTGCCTCGCGCTGCTGCGCCGCGCGCTCGGTCAGCGTCTTCAGCGTGTCGTCGAAGCGGCCTTCGCGCTCGGCCTGGCGCAGGAACTGGACCTCGTCGACGAGGATCTCGCGCGGCGTCGGCTGCTGCGCGAACTGCGCGGCAACCGCGTCGGCGAACGCGTCGAGCGGCATATAGCCCGGCCGGTTCGCCTGTCCCGGCGTCAGGTCGGTCTGCACCCCCGGCGGGGCCAGTTCGATGATTTCGACCTTGTCGGCTAGCTGAGTCCGCAGCGACACGGTGTACGAGTGGATCGCGGCCTTGGTCGCCGAGTAGGTCGGCGCCGCGACCAGCGGCACGAACGCGAGGCCGGACGTGACCATCACGACCGCGGCGTTCGGTTGCGTGCTCAGGTGATCGATAAGCGCGTTGGTGAGGCGGATCGGGCCGAGGATGTTGGTGGTGATCGTGGCGTCGGCGTCGGCCAGGTCGCGCTTGGTCGTGAGGTCCTCGAACTTCATGATGCCGGCGTTGTTGAACAGCACGTTCAGCGACGGGAAGTCGGTCACGACCTGCGCGGCAAAGCGGTCGACCGCGTCGGCGTCCTCCACGTCGAGCGTCATCACGTGGATGCGCTCGCGCCCGACCGCGGCCTGCTCCAGCGCCTCGCGGCGGCGGCCGACGATGATCACGGTGTCGCCGCGATCGTGGAAGCGGTGCGCGAGCGCCTCGCCGATGCCGGAGCCGCCGCCGGTCATCAATATCGTGTTGCCACTGGTCTTCATGAGGGAGAGCTCCGCGTGCAGGTAGGTTCAGTGCGGTGAAATGAACGTCGCTTCCGATCGTTCATTTCCCCGCTGTCCACTGGTCGAACGGCACCAACGATCCGTCGCAGGGTGCGGGTGCGTCGTTCGGCACAGCAATGCCCGTTACATGTTCCGGGTCGTGACCCGCCGCGCTCAGGTGTTCGCGGTCGACGCGCGCGTGTCGGGTTTCGGCGCCTCAAACGTCGCCCAATCGCCCTGCGCGGACGGGCGCGGCGGGGGGCCGGCGATGCTCTCGGGCTCGGTACGCTTGCCGGTGCGGACGCGGTGCAGGTGCACCTTGGCGATCATGTTGGCGGAGATCGGCGCGGTGATGAACAGGAACAGCGAGATCAGCAATTCGTGCGCGGTCCAGATGCCGAGCCGCGCCTGGAAATACACCACCGAGGCGACGAGCAGCGCGCCGAGCCCCAGCGTGGTGGTCTTGGTCGGGCCGTGCAGCCGCTCCATCGTGGTCGGCAGCCGCACCAGCCCCCAGCTGCCGATCAACGCGAAGCCCGCGCCCAGGACCAGCAAGGCGACGATCACGATGTCGGCGACGGCGCTCATTCCACGATGTCCCCGCGCAGCACGAACTTGCAATAAGCGATGGTGCTGACGAACCCGACCATGGCGAGCAGCAGCGCGGCCTCGAAATAGGTGTCGTTGCCGCCGATCATGCCGATCAGCACGATCAGCGCGATCGCGTTGATGACCATGGTGTCGAGCGCGGCGATGCGATCGCCCAGCGCCGGTCCGCGCAGCAGCCGCCAGCCGTTGAGCACGAGCGCGAGCGCGATGCAACCGGTCGCGAACTGGAGCGCGAGCGCGATCATACGAATATCCTCCGCAGCCGCGCCTCGTAGCGCGCCTTGATGCGCGCCACCTCCGCCGCCTCGTCCGCGGCGTCGAGCGCGTGGACCAGCAGGAAGCGCCCGTCGGCCGATACGTCCGCCGAGATCGTGCCGGGCGTCAGGCTGATCGTGCCAGCCAGCATCGTGATCGCCTCGGGCGTGGTCAGCGCGATCGGGACGATCAGCCAGCGCGCGCGCAGGTCGCGGTTGCGCCGGAACAGCAGCAGCGCCGCAACCTGGAAATTGGCGACGATGATGTCGAACAGCACGATCGCCAGATAGGCCAGGAACGCGCGCCCGAACCGCATCTGCGGACGGTCGGGCCAGAACGGCTGGGTGAACTTCGGCAGCACCAGCGCGAACACCGTGCCGACCACGATGCCGCCGACGGTGACCTCGTTGGCCATCAGCACCCATACGGCCAGCAGCATCGCCGACAGGGCGGGGTGGGGCAGCAGCCACCTCATCGCGCCGGACCCAGGATGGCGGCGGCGTAGCGCGCGGGCGCCATGATCTGCCGCGCGGTGGCCTCGGCCTGCGCGGTCGCCCAGCCCGCCGCGATCGTCAGCAGCGCCGAGGTCGCCAGCAGCGCGAGCGGGGCCGCGAACTCGAGCGGGGATCGCCGATGCCCCGCGATCGCGTCGGCGTCCGCGGGCGCGGCCCAGAACAATGTCGAGCCCGCGCGAGAGAAGGCAAGCGTGCCGATCAGGGTGGCAATCAGCAGCGATGCCCAGATCACCTGCCAGCCGGGAACGCCGAAGCTGGCGTCGAGGATCAGCAGCTTGCCGACGAAGCCGGCGAGCGGCGGCAGTCCGACCACCGCGACCGCGGCGGCGAGGTAGAGCAGCCCCGCCGCGTCCTGCCCGGCGAAGCGCGGGCCGGGCACGATCGCGTCGGCGTACTGGCCGCGCCGGCGCAGCGTCACGTCCGCGACGAGGAACAGCGCCGCCCCCGCGAGCGTCGCCTGGACGAGATAGTAGAGCGATGCCGCGAGCGTCGCCTGCTGCCAGCGCGACACCGCCATCAGCAGCGTGCCGGTCGAGGCGAGCACCGCGAACGCCGCCTGTTCGCGCAGTCCCCGCGCCGTCAGCGCGCCGACGAAGCCGAGGATCGCGCCGACCGCCGCGGCGGGCAGCAGGAACGGCGCGGTGATCCAGGCGGCGGCGCCCGCGCGCGCGCCGAAGATCAGCGGCACGGTGCGGATCATCGCATAGACGCCCAGCTTGGTCATGATCGCGAACAACGCCGCCACCACCGGCCTGGTCGCGCCGTAGGTGCGCGGCAGCCACAGGTGGAGCGGGACCACCGCCGCCTTGAGCGCGAACACGGTGACCAGCAGCAGCCCGGCGACGCGCAGCAGCCCCTGATCGCCCGCGCCGAGCAGCGCGACCTTGCGCGACAGATCGGCCATGTTGAGCGTCGAGGTGAGCCCGTAGAGCAGCCCCAGCGCGACCAGGAACAGCGCCGATCCGGTGATGTTGATCACCACGTAGGCGACCCCCGCCTTCAGCCGCTGCGCGCCCTGGCTGTGGAGCATCAGCCCGTAGGACGCGATCAGCAGCACCTCGAAGAAGACGAACAGGTTGAACAGGTCGCCGGTCAGGAACGCGCCGTTAAGCCCGAGCAGCTGGAAATGGAACATCGGGTGGAAATGCCAGCCCTTGCGGTCGGCGGCGGTCACCACCGCGTGCGCGAGCACGACCAGCGCCAGCACCGCCGTCAGCACCAGCATCGTCGCCGCCAGCCGGTCGAGCACCAGCACGATCCCGAACGGCGCGGGCCAGGCACCGAGCGCGTAGCTGCGGACCGCGTCGTCCTGCGCGGTCGCGAACAGCGCGATCGCCACCGCCAAGAGCGCGACGCACCCGCCGAGCGAGAGGTACAGGCTGAACACGCGCCGCCGCCGCATCAGCAGCAGGGTGAGCGGCGCCACCAGCGCGGGCACGACGATCGGCGCGATCAGCAGGTCGAGCATCGTCACGCGCGCTCCTCCGCCGTCGCGTCGCGGTCGGCGCGGCCGTCGACCTGGTCCGAGCCGGTTTCGAGGAACGCGCGCAGCGACAGGATCACGGTCAGCGCGGTCATGCCGAAGGTGATGACGATCGCGGTCAGGACCAGCGCCTGCGGCAGCGGGTCGGCATAATCGGTCACGCCTTTCGCGTACAAGGGCGGGTGATCGACGACCAGCCGGCCGATCGCGAACAGGAAGAGGTTCACCGCGTAGGACAGCAGGGTCAGCCCCAGCACGACCTGGAACGTGCGACCGCGCAGCGCGAGGTAGATGCCGCCCGCCACCAGCACGGCGATCGCGGAGGCGACCAGGAACTCCAGGCTCATTCCCCCTCCCTCGCGGCGCGGTGCGTCACGTGCGCGAGCTGCGCCAGCGCCATCATCACCGCGCCGACCACGACGCATGAAACGCCCAGGTCGAACAGGGTCGCGGTGGCGAGCTCGAACTCGCCGATCAGCGGCAGGTGGAAATAGCCGAAGCTGCTGGTCAGGAACGGCGCGCCGAACAGCAGCGATCCCAGCCCCGTCGCGGCGGCGATCAGGACGCCCGTCGCGATCAGCGTGTGTTCGCCGAACTTGCGACGCTCGTCGGTCCAGTCGAAGCCCGAGGCGAGATATTGCAGCAGGATCGCGATGGAGAAGACAAGCGCGGCGATGAAGCCGCCCCCCGGCTGGTTGTGCCCGCGCAGGAAAATGTAGCTGCCGACCAGCAGTGCCAGCGGCAGCAGCAGCCGCGTCGCCATCACGAACATCATCGGGTGCCGCTCGGGCGAGTGCTGGTCGCTCGACTCCCAGCCGCGCAGCCGCCGCCCGGCGACCCCGCGCGCGGCGGGTTCGAGCAGCGCGAAGATGGCGAGTCCTGCGATTCCCAGCACGATGATCTCGCCCAGCGTGTCGAAGGCGCGGAAATCGACCAGCGTCACGTTGACGACGTTGGTGCCGCCACCGCCCGAATAGCTGTTGTTCCAGTGGAAGCGCGAGATGCCGACGCGCTCGGGACGGGTCATCACCGCCCAGGCGAGCCAGCCCGCGCCCGCGCCCGCCGCAATCGCGACCGCCGCGTCGCGCGCGCGGCGGCCGAGCGACGACAGCCGCGGCGGATTGCCCGGCAGCAGGTGGAGCGCCAGCAGCATCAGAAGGATCGTCACCACCTCCACCGCGATCTGCGTCAGCGCGAGGTCGGGCGCGGACAGGTGAACGAAGGCCAGCGCCACCACCAGCCCGACGACGCTGATGAAGATGAGCGCGAGGAAGCGCCGGCGATCGACCGCGACCACCGCGACGGTGGCCGCGACCAGCGCCGCCCACGCGATCACCGCGGGAACGGAGGCCGGGTTCGGTGCGCGCGTGCCCGCGGTGATCGGATGGTCGCGCACCGCCCAGCCGCCGAGCGCGACAACGACGGTGAACAGCAAGAGGAGGCTGCGCTGCAGCGACGCGGCGTGAACCGCGTCCACCGCGCGGCGCAGCACCGAGACCGCGCCGTCGATCCCCGCGTCGAACATCCGCTTCGCGTCGGGCAGGGTGATTCGCGCGCACAGCGCGGCGACCGCGCGGTATCGCCACAACAGCAGCACGGCGAGCAGCACCGCCGCCACGCTCATCAGCAGCGCGGGGTTGATCCCGTGCCACAGCGCCAGGTCGAGCTCGGGCACCGTCTGTCCGGTCACCGCGGCGCTGGTCGCCGCGACCAGCGAGCCGGCGAGCGTCATCGGCAGCACGCCGAGTGCCAGCGCGGCGGCTACGAGGATCGCGGGTGGTGCGAGCAGCAGCGCGCCCGGGTCGTGCGGCTGCGCGACCGCGCCCGTGCGTCGCTCACCGAAGTGGAGCGCCACCGCGTAACGCAGCGCGTAGGCCGCCGACAGCAGCGCGGCGATCGTCGCCAGCGCAGGCACCA
Source organism: Sphingomonas sp. (assembly GCF_042095875.1). GTDB lineage: Bacteria > Pseudomonadota > Alphaproteobacteria > Sphingomonadales > Sphingomonadaceae > Sphingomonas. Next base: position 48,873 of record NZ_JBELMJ010000011.1, on the reverse strand, counting down.
GCAGCGGCTGCCCGGCGAGCACGACGTGCGCGCTCTCCTCCAGCATCATCTCCTTGGAGATGAACCCGCCGAGCGGCGGCAGCCCCGCCATCGCGGCGGCGGCGAGCACGCCCAGCGTGGCGGTGAGCGGCATGAGCGCCGCCAGCCCGCCCAGTCGACGCGCGTCGCGCGTGCCCGTCTCGTGGTCGACAATGCCCGCGTGCATGAACAACGCGGCCTTGAACGCGGCGTGGTTCAGGACGTGGAACACCGCCGCAGTCGCCGCCGCGGCGGTGCCGAAGCCGAGCAGCATCACCATCAGCCCGAGCTGGCTGATCGTGGAATAAGCGAGGATCGCCTTCAGATCGTGGCGGAACAACGCGACGCCCGCGCCGAACAGCATCGTCACCAGCCCGACCGGTGCGACGATGCTGAACCACCAGTCGGTCCCGGCGAGCACCGGCCACAGCCGCGCGAGCAGGAACACGCCCGCCTTCACCATGGTCGCGGAGTGGAGGTACGCGCTGACCGGGGTCGGCGCCGCCATCGCGTGCGGCAGCCAGAAGTGGAACGGAAATTGCGCCGACTTGGTGAACGCGCCCAGGAGGATGAGAAGGAGGATCGCGGGGTAGAGCGGCGACGCCTGCACCAGGTCGGCGCGCGCGAGCACCGTCGCCAGGTCGTAGCTCCCCGCCGCCTTGCCCAGGAGAATTGTGCCCGCGATCAGCGCGAGCCCGCCGCCACCGGTGACCGTCAGCGCCATGCGCGCACCCTGCCGCGCCTCGGCCCGGTCGCGCCAGAACCCGATCAGCAGGAACGAGGAAAGGCTGGTCAGCTCCCAGAAAACCAGGGTCAGCAGGATGTTGCGCGACAGCGCGATGCCGATCATCGCGCCCTGGAACAGCATCAGGAACGACAGGAAGCGCGCGCTCGGCTCGTCGCCCGCCAGGTAACCGTGCGCGTAGACGACCACCAGCAGCCCGATGCCGAGGATCAGCCCGGCGAACAGCAGGGCGAGCGGATCGAGCCACAGCGCGAGGTCGAGGCCGAGCGCGGGCAGCCACGCCACCGTCACGGTCGGCACCCGCGCGGCGAACGCGCCGCCCGCCAGCGACAGCAGCACGGCGAGCCCGCCCGCGCTGGCCACCGCGGCGATCAGCACGTGGACGCGGCGCGACGCGCGGCGCGTCGCGGTCAACAGCGCGACCGCGACCAACGGCATCAATATCAGCGCCAGCAGCGACACTCGTCCCTATCCCCTTCGCGCGTTTCGCCGCGCCACGTCGCCGAACGACGTGACGCGGCCGCGGTTCACGACGCGACCGTGGCACGGCGCGCGCGGCGGAGAACGAGAAGGGTTCGCGCGGGCGCGCCGTTCCCGGCACGTGTCTGATCCGCTGGCGGCCCGACCAGCGTGAGAACCTGCCCGCATCAAACGCGCGAACACCCACGCGAACCATGCATGATGAGCGCCGCGTCCGCAACCCGGCGCCGCACCGCGCACCGGTTCGACCGCCTTCAACGGCCCGCGTCAGCGCGCGCGCAGCCCCCTGAGGTCGATGCCCAGCCGCTTGACCCGGTAGTAGAAGGTTTCGCGCGGGATCTGCAGCAGCTGGGTCGCGCGCGCGACGTCGCCGCCCGCGCGCGTCACCGCATCGGTGATCAGCGCGCGCTCGAAACCGCGCACCCGCTCGGGCAGCGGCAGCTCGGCGTTTGCGCGCGCTTCCGTGTCCAGCCCCAGCACCGCGCGCTCCACCGCCATCTCCAGCTCGCGGACGTTGCCGGGCCAGGTGCGCCGCGCGGCGAGGTGCGCGACATCGGCGGCGGTCGTGCCCGTGCCGCGCGCGTGGCGGGCGAGGAAGTGCATGGCGAGCAGCGGCACGTCCTCCAGCCGCTCGGCGAGCGGGGGCAGCCGCAGCGACACCGCGGCGAGGCGGTGGAACAAGGCGGGCAGCACGCGCGCCTGCCCGCCCGCGTCGATCGCCGCGACGATCCGCGCGTTGACCGCGACCGGCTCGCGCGCGTCGAGCGCCACCGCGCGCCGCTCAACGAACTGCGCCAGCCGGTGCTGCACGCGCTCGTCGGCGCGGTCGAGGTTGTCGAGAAACAACGTGCCCCGATCCGCCTGCGACAGCGTCCCATACGCGTCGAACAGCGCGTTCTCGGCGCCGGGCGGCAGCGCCGCGCAATCGACCGTGACGAAGCGGTGCCGCCCGCGCCGGCCGCCGCGGTGGATCAACCGCGCGAGCAACTGCTTGCCGGTGCCGGTCTCCCCCTCCACCACCACGTCGAGGTCGGCGTCCGCCAGCATCGGCAGCGTCGCGCGGAGCCGGCGAATCGCGGCGCTGTGGCCGACCAGTTCATCCACCCCTGAGTCTTCCGCGAGCGCGCGCAGCCGCCGGTTCTCGATAGTCAGCGCGCGCGCGGTCGTCGCGCGCGCGACGGCGGCGAGCAGCGCGTCGGGGTCGAACGGCTTGGACAGGAAGTCCCACGCCCCCGCCTTCAGCACCGACACCGCCATGTCGACGTCGCCGTGCCCGGTCATCAGCACGACCGGCAGGTCGGCGTCGCGCGCGGTCAGCGCGCGGAACAGCTCGATCCCCGACACGCCCGGCATCCGCACGTCGGTGACGACAACGCCCGCGAACGCCCGGTCGACCGCCGCGAGCGCGGCCGGCGCGTCGGCGAAGCCGCGCACCTCGTAGCCGGCGAGCGTCAGCAGCTGCCCGGTGGCGAGGCGCAGGTCGTCGTCGTCGTCGACCAGCGCGACGATCGGGCGCTCCGCGCTCATGCCGGCACCATCTCGATTTCGAACCTGGCGCCGCTCGCTAAGGGGAGGTGGCGCAACGTGCCGCCCAGTTCCACCATGATGTCGTGCGCGATGACGAGGCCGAGCCCGAGCCCGTCGCTGCGGCTGGTGACGAAGGGGGTGAACAGCCGCGCGGCGACCGCCTCGGCGATGCCGGGGCCGTTGTCCTCGACCGCGAGCACGACGCGCGCCGCCTCGACGCGCAGTTGCAGCGCGATGCGCGGCCCGGGCGCGTCGGCGAGTGCCTCGATCGCGTTCTGCAGCACGTTGACCAGCACCTGCTCCAACCGCACGCGCCCGCCCATCACCAGCAGCGCCGGCTCGACCGGATCGCGCACCAGCGTCACCGTGCGCAACTGCTCCTTCAGGATCAGCACGGCGCCGTCGATCACCTCCGCCAGCGCGACCGGGCGCAGCGTGCCCGCGCGGCGGCGCGCGAACCCGCGCAGCTCCTGCGTCACCGCGCCGATCCGGTCGGACAGGCGCGCGATCGCGGCAAGGTTGTCGCGCACCGCGCCCGTGTCGCCGCGGTCGAGCAGCACCGCGCTGGTCTGCGCGAAGGTGCGGATCGCCGCCACCGGTTGCGCGGTCTCGTGCGCGACGCTGGCGGTCACCTGCCCCAGCGTCGCGAGCCGGTTGGCCTGGCGCAGCGCCTCGCGCAGGTCGGCGGCGCGCGCCTCGCTCGCCGCGCGCTCGTCCATTTCGCGGGTCAGCTCGCCGGTGCGCGCGGCCACCGCGTCCTCCAGCTCGGCGGTTCGGCGGCGCGTCAGATCGATCCGCTGGCGCAGGCCCCATAGCAGCGCCGCGAGCGCGAGCAGCGCCAACCCCGCGCCGATCGCCGCGTTGCGCGCCGCCGCCCACGCCGCCGGGCCGGTCGCGCGGCGCAAGGTCAGCGTCCAGCCGGGCTGCGCGGTCGCGACGGTCGCCGCCACATTGTCGGGCGCGGGTGGCAGCCTCCGCAGCGCGCCGGCAGGCAGGCTCGCCTCCGCGCGCATCGCGGCGAGCAGCGCGGGCGGCAGCGCGCGCGTCGCCGCGAAGCGCCACGCCGGTCGGCTGCTCACGACCACGACGCCGTTCGCGTCGCGCACGAACGTGTCGCCGCCGGCGCGCGCCCAGTCGCGCTCGACCTGGTCGAACACCAGCTTGACGACGACCACGCCGCCGGCGCCGGTACGCCGCGCGAGGTACAGGCCCGGTTGCCGGCTGACCGTGCCGCGCGCGAACTGCGCCGCGACGCCGACGCGTCGCGCGTCGCGGACGTAGCGGCGGAAGCCGTAATCCTGGCCAACGAAGCTCGCCGGGGTGCGCCAGTTGCTCGCCGCCACCGCGCGGCCCGAGCGATCCACCAGGTAGATGACCGCCGCGCCGGTGGTGCGCGCCAGCGCCTCCAGTTTGCGGTCGAGCGCCTCCGACGCGCCGGGCGTGCCGGCGAGCGTCGCCGCGACGTCGCGGTCGTCGCCGAGCGCGAGCGGGAGCAGGCGAAAGCGCGCGATCTCGCTGTCGAGCAGCGACGCGCGCAACCGCGCGTCGGTCAGCGCGCCCTGCGCCAGCGTGTCGCGCGCGCGCTCGCGCGCGAGATAGGCGGCGGCCAGGACGATCAGGGCCGCGGCCAGCACCGCGATCAACCACCGGACAACGCGGGCAGACGTGCGACTCATGTTCGGTGTTGTACGCGGTGCCGCGATCCGTGCAACTTCTTGCACTTTGCAAGGGTCTAGGATGTAGATTGTTGCACGCCGTTATTGCTCGCACGTCGCTTCGGATCGGCCAAGCCATTGCAAAACAATGGTTATCATCATTCGTGCGAAAAGATGATTGTGCGCGGCCGCGATCCGTCACCATGACGGCGTTACTGACCCGCCCGGAAGCGGCGGAAAGGAGAGGTTCGAGCGCATGATCCAGGCCACCCAACCCGCCGACGCGGCGCTGCCGGCCGCGAAGCCGTGGTACGCGCAGCTCTACGTCCAGGTGCTGATCGCGATCACCCTGGGCGTGCTGCTGGGGCATTTCGCGCCGCAGACCGGCGAGGCGATGAAGCCGATCGGCGACGCCTTCATCAAGCTGGTGAAGATGATCATCGCGCCCGTCATCTTCCTGACCATCGTGACCGGCATCGCCGGGATGCGCGACCTCGGCTCGGTCGGGCGCGTCGCGGGCAAGGCGTTCGCCTATTTCCTGTTCTTCTCGTCGTTCGCGCTCGTCATCGGCATGGTCGTCGCCAATGTGGTGCGACCGGGCGCCGGGCTCAACATCGATCCCGCCACGCTCGATGCCAGCAAGGTCGCCGACTACGCCAGCAAGGCGCACGAGACGACGATCACCGGCTTCCTGACCGGGATCATCCCCGACACGTTCGTCGGCGCGCTGACCGAGGGCAACATCCTGCAGGTGCTGTTCGTCGCGATCCTGTTCGGCATCGGGCTCGCTTTGCTCGGCGACCGCGGCGACCGCCTGCTCGGCGCGCTGGAGGACGTGTCGCTGGCGGTGTTCAAGGTGGTCGCGATCCTGATGCGCGCGGCACCGCTCGGCGCGTTCGGCGCGATGGCCTTCACCATCGGCAAGTACGGCGTCGGTGCGCTTCTCAACCTCGCCACCTTGGTCGGCACCTTCTACCTCACCAGCCTGTTGTTCGTGGTGGTGGTGCTCGGCCTCGTCAGCCGCATCGCCGGCTTCTCGATCTTCCGCCTGATCGCGTACCTGAAGGCCGAGCTGCTGCTGGTGCTCGGCACCTCCTCGTCGGAGAGCGCGCTGCCGAGCCTGATCGAGAAGATGGAGCGCGCGGGCTGCCCGAAATCGATCGTCGGACTCGTCGTGCCGACGGGTTACTCGTTCAACCTCGACGGCACCAACATCTACATGACGCTCGCCGCCTTGTTCATCGCGCAGGCGTGCAACGTCGACCTGACGATCGGGCAGCAGCTGCTGCTGCTGGGCGTCGCGATGCTGTCGTCGAAGGGCGCGGCGGGGGTGACGGGCGCGGGGTTCATCACGCTCGCCGCCACGCTGTCGATCGTGCCGACGGTGCCGGTCGCAGGCATGGCGCTGATCCTGGGCGTCGACCGCTTCATGTCGGAGTGCCGCAGCCTCACCAACTTCATCGGTAATGCGGTCGCGACGGTGATCGTGTCGCGCTGGGAAAGGCAACTCGACCACGAACAGCTGGACCGCGCGCTCTCGGGCCGCGCCGACGTGCGCGTCGGCCAGCTGCCCGCCGACGCCATCCCCGCCGAGTAAGCGCCCGGGCGGACGCGGCGCCACCATCCGCGCGCGTCCGCCCGCCAGCAAGGACCCGTTTTCATGTCGATCTTTTCGCGCCGCCTCGCGGTCGCCACCCCGTCGCTCGCCCTGCTGACCGCGGTTCCGGCGTTGGCGCAGACCGCCGCCAGCCCGTCTCAGCCTGCCCCGGCCCAGCCCGCACCAACCCTGCCCGCCACGATCCAGGACGAGCGCGCGCGCCAGACGCTTGCCGCGCCCTTGTCCGAATCCTACCCGGTCGAGGCGGTCGGCCACGGCGTCACCGCCGGGGGCTACAACCAGTCGCGCTGGGCCGAGGACTGGAGTCGCCTGCGCGATCCGGCCAAACGCCGTGACGTGTTCGACCGGCTCAAGTACATTCCGCTGGGCGGCGACGACGTCTACCTGACGCTGTCGGGGGAGGCACGGCTGCGCGTCAACCTGACCACCAACCCCGACCTGCGCGCGCGCGCGGCGCAGCGCCAGGACATCGACCGGCTGGTCGCGGGCGCCGACCTGCACCTGGGCGAGCTTGTCCGCGTCTTCGGCGAACTCGCGCACGGCGGCATCTCCGGTCGCAACATTGGTGCGCCCTCGGGTTTCCTGCGCAACCGGCTGGTGGTGCAGCAATCCTTCGCCGACGCCACGGCGACGCTCGGCGCGGTCGACCTCGGCATCCGCGTCGGTCGCCAGACGTTCGCGGACGGTCCCAACCTGCTGGTCGTGCCGCGCGACAACAACACCATCTTCTTCACCTACAACGGCGTGCGCGCCTGGGGCCGCGTCGCCAAGGCGCGGGTCGACGTGTTCGACTTCACGCCGACGCGGCTCGGCAACGGGGGGACGGGCGATGATCTCAACGCGGACGGGCGGCGTTTCTCGGGCGTGTCGACCGGGTTCGTCGTGCCGACCGAGGCGCTCGGCGGGTCGAAACTGTACGTCGACCCGTTCGTGTGGCGGCTGCGCAACCGCGCGGCGACCTGGGGTGGGCGCAGGGCGCGCGAGGTGCGCCGCTTCTACGGGCTGCACGTCTGGGGCGACGTGGGGCCGGTCAACCTCGACTGGACGATCAACCATCAGGGCGGATCGTTCGACAGCCGCAACATCTCGGCGTGGCAGCTGCTGCTGGCGCAGAGCTACCGGCTCGGCAAGGGTCGCCAGGCGCCGCGCGTCGGCATGCACGTCGATTACGCGAGCGGGGGCGGCGCCTACGGTCGCGGCACGCTGCGCAACGCGCTCGCGCCGTTCGGCAACAACGTCTACTACAGCTACCAGCTCTTCACCACGCCCACCAACCTGATCGCGCTGGCGCCCAACGTCAGCTTACAGCCGCTGCCCCAGGTACGGCTGGCGCTGGGATACCAATGGTCGTGGCGCGACAGCGTCACCGACGCGGTCTACCGCGCCAACGGGCAAGCGTTCGCCGGCACGCAGAACGTCGATTGTCGCCGGATCGCCGATACCGCGCGCGTGCAGCTCGTATGGTCGATCTCGCCGCGGCTGTCGTTTACGGGACGCTACGAGCATCTGCAGGCCAAGTCGGCGCTGAGCGATGCGGGGTATCGCAGCTCGGACTTCGTCGCAGGGTGGCTCAGCCTGCGGCTGTGACGCGGGCGTGACGGCTCAGCCGGCCAGGCGCTGCTCATACCCCATCGCCTGCGCCGCCACCGCCACCTGCGTGCGGTTGTGCACGTTCAACTTCCGCATCAACGCCGTCATATGCGCCTTCACCGTCGCCTCGGCGATGCCGAGGTCGTAGGCGATCTGCTTGTTGAGCAGCCCGGAGCGGACACCCTGCATGACCTTGAGCTGCGTCGGGGTCAGCCTTGCACTGGCCGGCACGAGCTCCACCACGGTGCCGAAGGTGTCGTGACGCTGATGTTCGCCCATGCGCTGCCTCCCTGTGCTTGTCCGGAGATCGGGTCGCCTGCGCGATCCGTTCGGACTCGTTGTTTCCAGCGTGTTAGATGAAGCGGTCCAACAGGTTCAAGCCCCAATCGACGCTTAACCGCGGTTCTCGCTTGATTTCGGTCATTTCTGTCATACAGGTTTGCGCATCGACGGAGGCGCCGGCTGGCGCACCGCGCAAGGGGAGGCGAGCGATGGCAGGCGGTGGCGGCGACGTGCGTGGAGCGGACCCAATCGATCGGTCGCGCTTGTGACCGGGGCCGACGTGCAGCTGGTGCTCGCCGCGCTGGCGGGTATCGCGCTGTCGATCGTGCTGATCGTTCGCGCGCGGCTTCACCCCTTCATAGGGCTGCTGTGCGGCGCCTTCGCGGTTGGGTTGCTCGCCGGGCTGCCGATCGCCGACACCGCCAAGGCGGTGCAGAAGGGCGCGGGCGACATCCTGGGGGGTACCGGCCTGGTGGTCGCGCTGGGCCTGGCGCTCGGCGCGATGCTGCAATTGTCGGACGGCGCGGCGGGGATCGCGCGGGCTGCGCTGCGCTGGTCGGGGCCGAAGGGTGCGCCCTGGGCCGCGCTCGTCACCGCGCTGGTGATCGGGCTGCCGTTGTTCTTCGAGACGGGGCTGGTGCTGCTGCTGCCGATCGTCGCCTCGGCGGCGGCGGCGTTGCCGGGCGCGAACGACGCGGCGAAGCTGCGGCTGATGCTGTCGGCGGTGACCGGATTATCGGTGGTCCACGCGCTGGTGCCGCCGCACCCCGGACCGCTGCTGGCGGTGGAGGCGCTAGGGGCGGACCTGGGTCGCACGATCCTCTACGGCCTGGTCGTCGCGGTGCCGACGGCGGTGCTGGCGGGACCGATGCTGGCGCGGATCACCGCGCGCGGCGTGACACTGGGCGCGCCGACGCTGGCGCCCGCGCGCGTCGAGGTGCCCGCGCCGCCGATCGGGCGCGCGTTGCTGGTGGTGCTGCTGCCGGTGGTGCTGATCGCGGCGGGGCAGGTGCCGGCGCTGCTGCCCGCGGGGCTGGCGGGCGCGGCCGAGTGGCTGCGCGCGGCGAGCAATCCGGTGCTCGCGTTGCTGATCGCGTGCCTCGCCGCGCTGCCGCTGCTGTTCGGGCGCGCGGCGCTGCGCGCGCCGATCCAGTCCGCGATCTGGGCCGAGACCATGGCGCCGGCGGGCGCGATCCTGCTCGCGATCGGTGCGGGCGGCGCGTTGAAGCAGGTGCTGGTCACCGCCGGCCTGTCCGACTTGCTGGTGCGCGCATCGACCGGCGCGTCGCTGTCGCCGCTGCTGTTCGCCTGGGGCATCGCGGTGTGCATCCGGCTCGCCACCGGATCCGCCACCGTGGCGACGATCACCACCGCGGGGGTGATGCCCGGCGTGGTCGCGGCAACGGGCGCGTCCCCTGAGTGGACCGTGCTCGCGATCGGGGCGGGATCGGTGTTCTTCAGCCACGTCAACGATCCGGGCTTCTGGCTGGTGAAGAGCTATCTCGGCACCGACACGCCAGGCACGTTCCGCACCTGGTCGGCGCTGGAAACCGCCATATCGGTGATCGGATTGCTCTTGGTCCTGGGCGCCAGCGCGCTATTCTGAGCGGGAGAAAGGAGCGCCGGCATGGGTGGGGAACGGCTGACGGACCGTGCCTATACGGGCATCGTGGAGATCATCAACGGCGAGGACCTGTGCGTCGGCGACCGGTTGCCGTCGGAAGCACGGCTGGCGGAAATGTTCGGCATGTCGCGCACCATCGTGCGCGAGGCGCTCGCCCGGCTGGCGTCGGACGGCATCACGGAGCCGCGGCGCGGCGCGGGATCGTTCGTGAAGAGCCGGCCGTCCGACCGGATGCTCGCCTACGTGCCGATGGCGGAACTGCCAACCACGCTCGGCACCTACGAGGTTCGCTTCGTGCTGGAGGCCGAGACCGCGCGGCTGGCGGCGGCGCGGCGCTCGCAGGAGGAATTGACCGCGATCGAGGACGCGCTGGCGCGATTGCGCGACACGCTGCTGTCGAGCGCGCCCGCGCACGACGAGGACATGGAACTGCACCGCTGCATCGTGCTGGCGACCGCCAACCCGGCGTTCCTGTCGGCGTTCGACGCGCTGTTCGCCGACATCGATAAGATCATGCGCGCGGGCGTCGACATCTCGCGCTCGCGCCCGCCCGAGGTGATCGGCGCGATGATGCGCGAGCACGACATGATCGTGGACGCGATCCGCGCGCAGGACGCGGACGGCGCGGCGCTGGCGATGCGCTGGCACCTGTCGGAAGGGCGCAAGCGGTTGATGCCGTGACGCGGGCTATGAGCGACGCGTAAGCTCAGTCGATCAGCTGTTCAGCCTTGCCGCAGCCACGCAACCGTCCGCTCGCATAGTTCCTGGGGCGTCATGCACGAGGAGAGCGCCAGCACCCGCTCTCCGGTGCCGGGTCGTTCCAGCGTATCGAGCTGGCTGTCGAGCAGGCTGGGCGGCATGTAATGCCCCGGTCGGTCGGACACGCGCCGCAGCAGCTCGTCGCGGTCAGCATCTAACAGCACGAAGCGCGTGCCTTCGCCCGCCGCGGCGATCAACCGCTCGCGGTAGCTGCGGCGCAGCGCCGAGCAGGTCGCGACCGCGCACCCGCTCGCCGCGGCCGTCTGCCCCAGCGCCTGTCCCAGCCGATCGAGCCACGGCCAGCGATCGTCGTCCACGAGCGCGTGGCCAGCGCGCATCTTCGCGACCGCCGCCGCGTCGTGGAAGTCGTCGCCTTCGAGGAAGGGGCAGTGCAGCGCGTGCGCGAGCAATGCCCCGAGCGTCGACTTGCCGGAACCGCTGACCCCCATCACGACAATGGCGGAGGGTACGCCGGCGTCCGCGTCAGAACGGTTCACGCGAGAAACTCCATGCGCGCGCCGACGCGGGAAGCGGCGGCTTGGTTCCTCCACTCGCTACGCGCGAGCGCGTGGCCGCGAAACTACGACCATCGTCGCGGATGCCCGTTCCGGCGCCGCGGCCTAGGGGTCGTCGGTAGGCGTCGACGGCGAGCGACGCCGCGTCGGAGAGAACATGCGCTTCAGCTTCATTCTTGCGTCAATGCTGACCGCCACGGTGTCGCCGATCGCGCTGGCCGCGCCCGCGCGCACCGCCGCACGCACTGGCGTGAGCATCTCCGCGCTGCCGACGCGGCCCGACGATCCCGCCGCCAGGATCGTCAAGGGGAAGGGCGACGGACGCGCCGACGACACCGCGGCGATCCAGCAGGCGCTCGACACCGCGCGCGACAAGAACGGGCACGGCCTCGTCTTCCTGCCCTCGGGCCGCTACCGCATCACCCGAACGCTGGTAGTGCCGATCGGGGTGCGCGTGTTCGGCACCGGTCCGACGCGTCCGGTGATCGTGCTCGCCCCCGACACGCCCGGGTTCCAGCAGGGCGTGTCGACCATGATCGTCTTCTCGGGCGGCGACCAGTACAACGTCGGCGACGTGCCGGTCCCGGTGCCCGGCGTCGTGCCGGCGGGCAAGGTAGTGCGCGACGCCAATTCCGCCACCTTCTACTCCTCGATGAGCAACGTCGACGTCGAGATCGGCGACGGCAACCCGGCCGCCGCGGGTGTCCGCTTCCGCGTAGCGCAGCACGGCTTCCTCAGTCACATGGACTTCCGCCTGGGCTCCGGCTTCGCCGGCGTCTACCAGGCCGGGAACGTCATGGAGGACGTCCACTTCCACGGCGGCCGCTACGGCATCGTGACCGAGAAGACCTCGCCCGCGTGGCAGTTCACCCTGCTCGACTCCACCTTCGACGGGCAGCGCGACGCCGCGATCCGCGAGCACGAGGTCGGGCTGACGATGGTTAACGTGTCGATCCGCGACACGCCGGTCGGCGTGCAAATCGACGAAGGCTACGGCGACAGCCTCTGGGCCAAGAACCTGCGGCTGGAGAACGTGTCGCGCGCGGGGCTGATGATCGGCGCGGAGAAGAGCGTGTTCACGCAAGTCGGGCTCGACAACGCGGTCGCGTCCAACGTGCCGACGCTGGTGCGCTTCGCCGACGCCGAGCGGGTGATCCCCGGCCGCGCGGGCGCGTACCGCGTTTCCTCGTTCAGCCACGGCGTCGCGGTGGACGGGCTGGAGACGGTCGGCAAGACCGCCACCGACGTGCGGATCGCGCCGCTGCGCGCGCTGCCGGCGGCGGGCGCGCCGGCGATCCGCGCGCTGCCCGCGATGACGCAGTGGACCAACGTCAGGACGCTGGGCGTGCGCGGCGACGGGCGCACCGACGACACCGCCGCGATCCAGCGCGCGATCGACACGCAGCGCGTGCTGTATTTCCCGACCGGCTTCTACATCGTCACCGACACGCTGCGGCTGAGGCCCGACACGGTGCTGATCGGCATGCACCCGGCGATGACGCAGTTCGTCATTCCCGACGAGAACCCGCGCCACGCCGGCATCGGCAGCGTGGTGCCGATCGTCGAGACGCCGCTGGGCGGGCGCAACATCGTGCAAGGGCTCGGGCTGTTCACCGGCCGGATCAACCCGCGCGCGGCGAACATCGTGTGGCGCTCGGGCGCGGACAGCTTGCTCAACGACGTCAAGATCATGGGCGGCGGCGGTACCCCGACCGTCGACGGCAAGGGGCTTGGCGAGCGGCGCGGAGACGGTGGCGACCCGATCGCGGCCAATCGCTGGGACGCGCAATTTCCCAGCATCTGGGTCGACGGCGGCGGCGGCACGTTCGCCGACATCTGGAGCCCCAACACCTTCGCGCAGGCGGGCTTCTACGTTTCCAATACGCGCGTGCCCGGCCACGTGTACGAGATGTCGGTCGAGCACCACGTCCGCAACGAATTCGTGTTCGACAATGTCGAGAACTGGGAGTTGCTCGCGCCGCAGACCGAGCAGGAAGTGGGCGAGGGGATGGACGCGGTCTCGCTGGAGATCCGCAACTCGCGCAATCTGCTGTTCGCCAATTACCACGCGTACCGGGTGACGCGGAATTACCATCCCGCGCCGATGGCGGTGAAGCTGTTCAACGCGTCCGACATCCGGTTCCGGAACGTCTACGTCAACGCGGAGAGCGGGTTCGCGACCTGCGACGCGAACGGCTGCGGCACCTTCCTGCGCGCGAGCAAGTTCCCGTTCGAGAACGCGATCCGCGACATGACGCACAAGCTCGACGTGCGCGAGCGCGAGTTCGCGCGGCTCGACGTGCCGGCGCGACCCGTCGCACCCGCCGTGTCGCGGCTGGGCACGGGCGTGAAGAAGCTGGAAGACGGTTTCTTCTCGATCTCGGGCGGTGCAACCGACGCATCGGGCGCGCTCTACTTCGTCGAGCGGCGGTTCCAGCGCATCTATCGCTGGACGCAAGCCAAGGGGCTGGAGATCGTGCGCGACCACGCGCTCGACCCGGTCAATTTGGCGGTGGACGCGTCGGGCAAGCTGCTGGTGCTGTCGAGCTACGGCCCGGAAGGCACCGTCTATCAAGTCGATCCGCGCCGCTACGATCCGCAGGTGAGCGTGCTGGCAGCGACCGCGACGATGCCTGGCGGCGCGGCGAACGATCAGGCACGCGTGCTGCTGCCGGTCAATTGGTGGAACAACGGCGAGTTCCGCGACCAGTACGATCCCGCACGTGACCATTTCACGACACTCGGCGAGATGTTCGCGCGCGATGTCGCGGCGCATAAGTCGCGCCAATATGCGTCGGCTGACGGCAGCGTGGTGCTGCCCGCGTTCCGCACCTTTCAGCAGGGCACGCCCGATCACATCGGCTGGCGCTGGTCGGACGCGCTCAACGCGCACGGTTTCGTGTCGGGGAAGCCCGGCGAGCGCGTGTTCGTGACCAATTCTTCGGAGAACATGACCTACAGCGGCGTGGTCGGCGCGGGCGGTACGCTGAGCGACCTAAAGTCGTTCGCGCAGCGCGGTGGCGAGAGCGTGGTCAAGGGACCGGACGGGCGCGTGTTCGTCGCCAACGGACAGGTGTTCGCCTACGCCGCGGACGGCCGCGAGATCGGCCGGATCGACGTGCCCGACCGCCCGCTCCAGCTGCTGTTCGGCGGCGCGGACGGGCGCACGCTGTTCATCCTGACGCACCACGCACTCTACGCCGCGCGCCCGTGACCGCGACGAAACCAGATAACGAACAAGGGGGAGAGACACGATGAAGACCGCCGATCCGAGGATTGCCCGCCGCCGCGTCGCGCTGCTGCGCGCCAGCCTGGCCCCGATCCTCGCCTGCGCGCTGGCGATGCCCGCCGCGGCGCAGAACACCACCGCGCCGCCGGCCGATCAGCCCGCGCCCGTCGTGGTAGGCCCGCCCCTCGACCAGGCCCAGCAGGCCCCCGCCGCGCCCGGCACCTCGATCGACGCCAACGACGATCAGCCGCCCGCCGCCTCGTCCGACATCGTGGTCACCGGCTCGCGCATCCAGTCGAGCGGGTTCACCGCGCCGACGCCCACCACCGTGATCGGCGCAGAGCAGATCCAGGCCAACGCGCAGCCCAACATCTTCAACACGATCGCGCAATTGCCCTCGCTGCAGGGATCGACCGGCGTCACGACCGGCACCAACAGCACGTCGAGCGGCACGCAGGGGCTCAGTTCCTTCTCGCTGCGCGGCCTTGGCACCATCCGCACGCTGACGCTGCTCGACGGGCAGCGCGTGGTCGGCGCGAACGTGACGGGCGTGCCCGACATCAGCCAGTTCCCGCAATTGCTGATCGAGCGCGTCGACGTGGTGACGGGCGGCGCGTCGGCCTCCTACGGGTCGGACGCGGTCGGCGGCGTCGTCAACTTCATCACCAACAAGCGGTTCACCGGGCTGAAGGGCAACGTCCAGGGCGGCATCAGCACCTACGGCGACGACGAATCGGTGCTGGTGCAATTGGCGGCGGGCAAGTCGTTCGCCAACGATCGCCTGCATCTGATCGTCAGCGGCGAGTACGCGCACGAGGAAGGCATCGGGCCGGGCGGGTACGGCGAGGACGCACCGGCGGGTCGCGACTGGTACACCACCGCCACCATCGTCAACCGCGGCATCACCAACGACGGCCGACCGCAGTTCAACTACCGCGAGCACGCGCAGGCGTATCAGTACGCGCTGTACGGGTTGATCAACAACGGTCCGCTGCAAGGCACCGCGTTCGACCGCGACGGTCGACCGTTCGCCTTCCAATACGGCTCCAACGGCGTGCCGACGCGCAACAACACCGGCAACGTCGCGGGCTGCTACGTCGGCTTCTGCATCGGCGGCGACCTGTCGGGCAACGTCGGGATCGGCACCACGCTGAAATCGGGGCTAGATCGCTACAACGGCTACGGCCGGCTCGGCTTCGACGTCAATGCCGACAACGAGATCTACGCCACCGTCAACATCTCGCAGGTCGACAGCTCCAACCAGCCAAATCCCGGCGCGGCGCAGTCGAGCCTGACGATGCGGTGCGACAATCCGTTCCTGCCCGGCTCGGTCGCCGCGCTCTGCCCGGCGTCGGGCACCTTCGGCTACGGCGTCAGCAACGCGATCCTGCCGAACATCAAGGTCGAGCCGTCGCGCAAGCAATATCGCTTCGTCGCGGGCGCCAACGGCAAGGTCGAGGCGCTGGGGCAGGATTGGCGCTACGACGCTTACTACGAGCACGGCGAGAACATCACCGACATCACCGTCAGCAACATGTTGATCCCGCGCCGCTACCTGCGCGCGATCGACGCGACGCGCAATGCTAGCGGTGCGATCGTCTGCCGCGATCCCGTGGCGCGCGCCACCGGCTGCGTCCCGATCAACATCTTCGGGGGCACGCCTTTGTCGGCGGAGGCGCTGGCGTACCTACAACCCGCCAACGGTCCGTTCCAGCACACGCGCCAGACGCAGGACGTGGCGAGCGCCAACATCTCGGGCAACGCATTCTCGACCTGGGCGGGGCCGATCGCAGTCGCGCTAGGCGCCGAGTGGCGGCACGAATTCTACCGCGTCACCGCGGACCCGTACGGCAACGGTATCCTGACCGGCGCAACCCCGTACAATGCCGACTACCCGGCCGATCCGCTGCTCGCCGACGGCGGCGGCAACTGGTACGCGGGCAATTACCGTGCGGGCCGCGGCGATTATTCGGTGCTGGAAAGCTACCTAGAGCTCAACGTGCCGGTGTTGAACGATCCCGACGGCGCGGGCACCGCCAACGTGAACCTCGCCGGGCGCGCGACCAACTACAGCACGTCGGGCACCGTTTACACGTGGAAGGTCGGCGGTACGTGGGACACGCCGCTCGACGGCTTCCGCCTGCGCGCGGTCACGTCGCGCGACGTGCGCGCGCCCAACCTGTCCGAGCTGTTCGCCGCGCCGATCTCGGTCAACGTGCCCAACTTCACCAACCCGTTCAACAACACCGCGGTCGCGATCTCGCAGAACACGATCGGCAACGCCAACCTGGTGCCCGAGACCGCGCGCAACACCGAGCTGGGCGCGGTGCTGTCGCGTCCCGAGTGGCTGCCCGGGCTGAGCCTTTCGTTCGATTACTACCACATCAAGATCAAGGACGTGATCTCCGCGCTCGGCGCGCAGCAGCTGGTGAATTACTGCCAGCAGGGCGTGACGCAATTGTGCGGCTCGTTCTTCCTCAATGGACCGGGCGGCGTCGGCAATTTCGTCAACGTGCAGCCGTTCAATCTGGCGTCGATCAAAACCGAAGGGTTCGACATCGAGGCGAGCTACCAAATGAAGCAACCGCTCGGCCTGCCGGGCTCGTTCACGCTGCGCGGGCTCGCCACCCACGTCATCAACTTCGTCACCGACCTAGGCCTGCCGGGCACGGTGCCGATCGACACCGCGGGCGTGAACACGGGCGCGACGCCGTCTTGGAAGTGGCTGGTGACGCAGACCTACGCGCAGGACCAGTTCTCGCTGTTCCTGCAGCAGCGCTGGTTCTCCGACGGCGTGTTCGGCAGCCAGTACGTGGTGTGCGACACCAACTGCCCGGTGTCGACCGCGAACGCGCCGACGATCGACTTCAACAAGATGGACGGTGCGTTCTACTTCGACATCGGCGGCACGTACAATGTCTCCGAAGGGCTGAGCGCTTATTTCAAGATCGACAATCTGTTCAACCGCGACCCCACGCCGTCGCCGCAGACGAACACCGGCGTCGACATCAATCCGCAGCTCTACGACATCATCGGGCGCGTGTTCCGCGCGGGTGTCCGCTTCAAGTTTTGACGCGAACGCGCTTTCCGAGAGGATCGCTGTTCCCGTCTCCGCTCCCCCCTTGCCCCGGCGCTCGCGTCGGGGCACTTTTTTTCCACGCGAGGTTCCTAGCATGCATCGCCTTTCCGCAGCGGCACTCGTCCTCCCGGTCGCGATCGTCGGCGCGATGCCGGTGGCGGCGCAGCGATCCGTCTTCGCCACCGCGCCGGTAGACGCGCGCGCGACAACGGTGCGCGGCGCCGGGGATGGGCGCGCCGACGACAGCCTCGCGATCCAGCGCGCGATCGACGCCGCGGCCGATCAGGGCGGCGGCGGCATCGTGTTCCTGCCCGCGGGCGATTACCGCATCACGCGCACCATCTATCTGTGGCCGGGCGTGCGCCTGTTCGGCGTCGGCGCGACGCGGCCGCGCATCGTGCTGGGCGACAACACGCCGGGGTTCAGCCGCGGGATCGCCAACATGATCATCTTCGCCGGCGCCCGGCGCGCGAGCGCGGGCGGGCGTCGCGTGCCGTTCCCGCCGTCCGGCAGCGTCCCCTTCGATCCCGCCATCGCCGACGCGAACCCCGGCACCTTCTACTCCGCGATCAGCAACGTCGACATCCGCGTCGGGCGCGGCAACCCGGCCGCGGCGGCGATCCGGTTCCACGCGGCGCAGCACGCCTACGTCAGCCACATGCGCTTCGATCTCGGGTCGGCGCTCGCCGGGCTGTACCAGGTCGGCAACATCGGGCAGGACCTGCATTTCAGCGGCGGGCGCTACGGCATCCTGACCGAGAAGCCCTCGCCCGCCTGGCCGTTCGCGCTGATCGACGCGACGTTCGAGGGTCAGCGCGACGCCGCGATCCGCGAGCACGAGGCGGGGCTGACGATGGTGAACGTTTCGATCCGCGACACGCCGGTCGGCATCGACATCGACGAAGGCTACGGCGACTGGCTGTGGGGCAAGGACGTGCGGTTCGAGAACGTCTCGCGCGCGGCGGTAATCATCTCGAACGAGAACAGTCCGTACACCCAGATCGGCTTCGACGATGCGCTGGCCGCGCGCACGCCGACCTTTGCGCGCTTTCGCGACAGCGGCCGGACGGTTGCGGGTCGGGGCGCGGCTTACCGCATGCGGGCGTTCAGCTACGGCCTGTCGGTGCCCGCGCTCGGGGCGATGGGCAGTTATCGAACGCGTGCGGACGCCGAAGCGCTGGGCGCGCTGCCGGCGCGGCGGGCGGACGCGATCCGCGCGCTGCCCGTGACGAGCGACTGGTTCAACGTGCGCGACGTGGGCGCGAAGGGCGACGATCGCAGCGACGACACCGCCGCGATCCAGCGCGCGATCGACGAACACCGCGTCGTCTATTTCCCCGCCGGCCGCTACGTCGTGCGCGACACGCTGCGGCTGCGCCCCGACAGCGTGCTGGTGGCGCTGCACCCCAATCTGACGCAGATTATCCTGCCCGACGGCACGCCCGCCTACCAAGGCGTGGGCGCGCCCAAGGCGCTGATCCAGAGCGCCGACGGCGGCGACGCGATCGTGTCGGGACTGGGGCTGTTCACCGGCGGGATCAACCCGCGCGCCACCGCCTTGCTGTGGACCGCGGGTGCGGACTCGCTGGTCGACGACGTCAAGTTCCAGGGCGGGCACGGGACCGACCTGGCGGGGGGCAAGCGGTTCGTGCCGTATAACGCCAACGCGACGAGCGACGCCGACCCGGCCAGGCGCTGGGACGCGCAATATCCCAGCCTGTGGGTGACGCGCGGCGGGGGCGGCACGTTCAACAATATCTGGACGCCCAACACCTACGCGCAGGCGGGTTTCTACGTCTCCGACACCGACACGCCGGGGCACGTGTACCAGATGTCGGCCGAGCACCACGGTCGGGTCGAGATCGGGCTCAACCGCGTCGCCAACTGGGAGCTCCTCGCCCCGCAGACGGAGGAGGAGGGCGGCGAGAGCCGCGACGCGGTGGCGATGGAGATACGCGACTCGCGCGACCTGCTGATCGCCAACCTCCACGCCTACCGCGTCACCCGCACCCAGAAGGCGAAGCCCGCGGCGGTGACGCTGTACAACAGCCGCAACGTCCGGTTCCGCAACGTCCACGTCAACGCCGAGAGCGGGCTGGGCACGTGCGACGAGAACGGCTGCGCGACGTTCCTGCGCGCCAACAAGTTCCCGTACGAGAATGCGATCCGCGACGTGCCGAGCGGGCTGGAGGTGCGCGAGCGCGAGTTCGCCAGCCTGGACGTGGCCGCGGTGCCGGAACGCGCGACTCCTGCTGCCGCGGCGCGGGTCGACCGGATCGGCGACGGCTTCGACGCGATCGGCGGGGCGACCACGACGCCCGACGGCACGCTCTACTTCGTTGACCGTACCCAGCAGCGCATCTATCGCTGGGATGCGCGGCGCGGGCTGGGGATCGAGCGCGACGCGACGGCCGACGCCGTGAACCTCGCGGCCGACCGCTCGGGCAATCTGATGGTGCTCTCGTCGGCGGGGCGGAACGGCACGGTGTACAGCTTCCGCCCCGGCAGCCCCGACGGCGAGGTGACGGTGATCGCGCCGACGCCGATCGGGCGGAGCGATGCCACGACGCTCGCGCTGCCCGGCAACTGGTGGACCAACGGCGAGTTCAGGGACCAGCTGAACAGCGAGACGCTGCGCTTCGCGACGCTGGCCGACCTGTTCGCGCGCGATGCCGCCACGCCCGCGACGCTTGGGTACGTCTCGCCCGACGGCAGCGTGACGTTGCCGGCGTACCGCGTGTTCCAGCAGGGACCGGCCGATTTCCGCGCGCGCCGCTTCTCACACGCGCTCGACAGCTACGGCTTCGTCACCGCGCGGCCGGGGACGCGCGTCTACGTCACCAACGCCTCGGAAGCGCGGACCTACAGCGCGCTCGTCGGCGCGACGGGCGCGCTCACCGACCTGCGGCCGTTCGCCGCGCGGGGCGGCGAGAGCGTGGCGGTGGGACCGGACGGGCGCGTGTTCGTTGCCAACGGGCAGGTGTGGATCTACGACCGCGACGGCACCCCCGCGGGTCGGATCGACGTGCCCGAGCGCCCGATCCAGCTCGTCTTCGGTGGCGAGGACGGCCGCACGCTGTTCGTGCTCGGTCACCGGGCGCTATACCGCGTCCGACCGTGACGGCGGCGGCACGCGTGGTGCTGGAAGGGTTGGCGCGCACCCGCTATCTGCGCGCGATGGCGAGAAAGAAGCGCGTGCTGGTCGCGACCCTGCCCGACGGCTACGTCAAGACGATCGGTCCGACCGCGCTGCCCTTCACGCACTACTGGCGGATCGTCGCGACGCTGGGTGACGGGCGGACCGAGTTGTTCTGGGGCCACGCCAAGTCGCTCGCCAAGGCGCAGGGCAAGAAGGCGGCGATCCCCGACGCGGCGCGGCAACGCGGCTGGACCGACTATGCGTTCGACGTGGTCGAACTGACCGAGGCGTGAGCGAGCCGGCGCCGGCGACGGGCGTCAGCCCGGCCGCAACCCCGCGCGCGCGAGCGGGAGCGAGCGGAGCCGCTCGCCCGTCGCCATCGCCAGCGCGTTGGCGAGCGCCGCCGCGGTCGGCCCCTGCGCGCACTCGCCCGTGCCCAGGAACGGCGTGCCCGGTCGATCGACGACCTCGACCGCGACGCTGAGCGGCGCGTCGCCGAACCGCAGGATCGGATAGGTGCTCCAGTCATAATCGGTGCGCCGCGCGCCGTCGTGGCTCGCTTGCTCGAACGCGGTCCAGCTCAGCGACTGGACGATCCCGCCCTCCACCTGATTGCGGATGCCATCGGGGTTGACCGCTTCCCCGCTGTCGACCGCGGCAACCGCGCGGTGGACGATCACGGGTCCCTCGTCTGGCACGCGCTCGACGTCGAGCGCGACCGCCAGATAGGCGCCGTGGTTCTTGTAGCGCGCGAACGCGAACCCGCGCCCGCGGTTGGGCGCGGCGCGGTAGCGCGACCAGCCGAACCGCTCGGCCGCGCGCCGGATCACCGCGGCGGCGCGCGGATCGTCGAGGTGCGCGAGGCGGAACGCGACCGGGTCCTGCCGCGCGGCCGCAGCGAGTTCGTCCATGAAGCTCTCGAGCGCGAAGATGTTCAAGTGCGCGCCGAGCCCCCGCAGCGCCGACACGCGGATCGGCATGTCGGGGAGGAAGTGGCTGACGACCTGCTGGTTTGGGAAGCGGTATAGCGGGATCGCGTTGCGGTCGCCGCCGCCGTTGGGCTGCGGGATCGGCTTGGGCGGGGTGGCGGGGAAGGGCGGCACCATCTCCTGCCCGGCGAGCAGGTCGCCCGCCGCGCTCGGGCGCGTGCTGTGTGTGTTGCTCCACACCTGGTGCCGCCAGTCGACGATCCGACCCGAGGCGTCGAGCGCGGCGTTGAGCTGCGCCAGCATCGCGGGGCCGAGCGGTTCCCAGCCGTGCTCCTGCTCGCGGCTCCATTGCAGCCGCACCGGCACGCCCGGCACCGCGCGCGCGACCAGCGCGGCGTCGCCCGCCACGTCGTCGGCGCCGTTGTGGCCGTAGCAGCCCGCGCCCTCGCGGTGGACGCAGCGGATCCGATCGAGCGACATCGACAGCAGTTCGGCGAGCGAGCGGCGCAGCGGCTCGACACCCTGGCTATGCGTCCACACGGTCAGCTGCCCGTCGCGGAACAGCGCCACCGCGCACGACGGACCGATCGCGCCGTGCATCAGGTACGGCCGGTCGTAGCGCGCCGACAGTTGGCGGACCGGCTGGGCGGCGGGATCGTCGCGGCGATCGGCGATCGTCCGGCTCTCGCGTCGCATCGCGAGCAGCGCTTCGGGTAACGCGCCGGGTAGTTCGGCGGGCGGGCTGGGCGTCGACCCGCCGCGCGCCGCGGCGTGGAGCGCGCGTTCGAGCGGCCACTCGCGCGGGCCGACGATCGCGGCGAAATTGCCGAGCTGAACGACGCGCGAGACGCCGGGCTCGCGCGCGATCGCGGCGAGGTCGAGCCGCGCGCGCGTGCCCGACGCCGGGCCGCGCAGCACGCGCGCGTGCACCATGCCGGGCAGGCGCATATCGTGGACATAGGCGGCTTGCCCGGTCAGCTTGGCGGGCAGATCGACGCGGGGCAGCGAATGCCCGATCAGCCGGCGCGCTGCCACCCGCTTGCGCGGCACGTCGTTGCGCGCGCGCACCGCGAGCGAGGTGGCGGCGGCAAGCTCGGCGTAGGACAATCGTCGCCCGCGCCCGTCGAGCACCGCGCCGTCGCGCGTGAACAGGTCGGTGGCGGCGACGCCCCAGCGCGCGGCCGCGGCCTCGGCCAGGAGGAGCCGCACGTTGGCGGCGGCGTTGGCGACGGCAGTGCCGCTCTGCTCCATCGTCTGGCTGCCCGCGGTCACGCCCTCGTTGGGGGTCAGCGCCGTGTCGGCGGTGATGAGGTTCACGTCGGTGAGCGCGACGTCGAGCTCGTCGGCGGCGAGCTGCGCGATCGCGGTCTTGATGCCGGTGCCGAGCTCGGCCTTGCCGGTGAACACGGTGACGCGGCCGTCGGGCGCGATGCGGATCCAGGCGTCGAGGTCGGGAAACTTCGACAGCGTGCCGGGCAGGTCGGGCGCGACCGTCGGCGGACCGCCGCTGCCCTCGCCACCGCCGGTCTGCGCCGCGGCGGGCGCGATGGCGAAGGCGACGACCAGCCCGCCCAGCATCTCGCGGCGCGTCGGCGTCACGCGACCGGCTCCGCGGGGTCGACCACCCCGCCACCGCGCGCGGCGGCGGCGCGGCGCACCGCGCGCAGGATACGCATGTGCGTGCCGCAACGGCACAGCGACGGCGCCATGGCGGCGCGCATGTCGTCCTCGCTCGGCGTGGTCGTCCGCCGCAGCAGCGCCTCGGCACGCGCGATCATGCCGGGGATGCAGTAGCCGCACTGCCCGGCCTGTTCGTGCAGGAACGCCTGCTGCACGTCGCCGGGTGCGTCCGCGCTGCCTAAGCCCTCGACCGTGGTGACCGCGCGGTGACCGATCGCTCCCACCGGCAGCAGGCACGCGAAGACCGGGCGATCGTCGAGGAGCACCGTGCACGCACCGCACTGTCCCAGCCCGCAACCGAACTTGGCGGCGTGCAGGTGCAGGTCGTCGCGCAGGACGTAGAGCAGGGGGGTGGCCGGATCGACCTCGACGCGCGCCGCGCGGCCGTTCACCTTCAGCTCGATCACTCGCCCTCCTCTCGCGCCTTCGCGACCGCGGCCGTCAGGTCCTTCCACGCCGGGCCGGTGCCATGTCGCGCCTGAAGATAGCCGACGATCTCGGCCACCTGCGCGTCGCTCAGCGCGTCGGAATAGGCGGGCATGTACGGCCTGCTCGCCGACACAGGCGGCCGCAGCCCCTGCAGGATGATCTGGATCGTGTCGCGCGGATTGTCCTCGTGCAGCGGGGTGCCGAGCGGCAGGACCGGGCGGCCGGCCTGAACCATCGGCGCGCCGGGTTCGTGGCACACCGCGCACGCGCCCGCGTACAATCGCGCGCCGGCCGGGTGCGCGCGCGTCGCCGCGGCGCGCCGGTCGGGCAACGCCGGCTCGGTCCGCGCGGCGGGCGCGTCGCGCATCCACCACGCGTAATAGGTCGCGAGCGCACGCACGTCCGCCGCGTCGGCGCGCGCGAGATTGTAGGTCACCGGCCCCATCGGTCCCGCGGCGGCGGCGTGATGGACGCTCAGCCCGGTACGCAGATACGCTTCCAGCCGCTCGGGCGTCCACGCGCGGACCGCGGGCGAGCGCGCATTGATCGGGGGCGCGTACCAGCCGCCCGACCAGCCGCCGTCATAGGCACGGTCGCCGCCTTTCTCCTGCTGGAGCAGGCCGCGCGGGCTGTGGCAGGCGCTGCAATGCGCCAGCGTTTCGCCGAGATAGCGGCCCCGGTTCCACGCGGCGGATCGCGCCGGATCGGCGCGAAGCGGCTCGGGCCGGAAGAACAGCAGCTTCCACCCCGCGAGCAGCGGGCGAAAGCCGAGCGGCGGGATCAGCTCGTTGGCGGGCGGCACCGCGCGCACCGCCGGCCGGGTCATCAGGAAGGCATAGAGGGCCGTCACGTCGGCGTCGGTGACCCCGGCGTAGTGCGTGTACGGGAAGGCGGGGTAGAGGTGGCTGCCGTCGCGCCCGACGCCGCGGCGGAGCGCGCGGTCGAACGCGGCGCGCGACCAGCTTCCGATGCCGGTGTCCGGATCGGGCGTGATGTTGCTGCCGTAGATCGCGCCGAAGGGCGTCTTGACGCGGTAACCGCCCGCATAGGGTCGCCCGCCGCTCGACTGGTGGCAGCTGACGCAATTGCCTACCCGCGCCAGATCGGCGCCGCGCGCGACCAGCGCGGGGTCGAACGAGCGAGGGTCGGGCCGCGCGACCTCGGCGATCGCGGGTCGATAGGCGAGCAGGAAGAAGAGCGCGCACCCGAGCAAGGCTGCGCCGAGCAGCAACGCGGCCGGTCTCGCCCGCAGCGATCGGCTCACGACGGAGATGCTTCCCGGACGGTCATGCTGGCAGAACACGCGAGCGGGCAAGAGGTTCGGCACACGCCGACGATCGCGCGGCCGTGCGGCATCACCGCGCGGGCGCGAGCCTCAGGGCGTGATGCGGAGCATGACGGTTCCGTGTGCCGGCACCTCAGCGGCATAGCGCCGCTTCGGTCGGCCGAGGCTTCGATGCGCCCACAGGTCGCGGACCGCGGCCGACACGCCGGCCGGGTAGCCGATCTCGGGCCAGTTGACGGCGATCTGCGCCGGTGCCGCGCCGCGATTGAGCAGCAGCACGGCGCGGCTGCCATCGGCGAGCGGCTTGGACCAGACCTCCTGGTCGCCGTCGTCGCGCACGCGCCGGCCCTGCCGGCCGAGCGCGTCCTGATCGACCGCGATCACCTCCTCGTTGAGCAGGATGCGCCTGGTCGCCTCGCTCATCCGCGTCACGTCGTTGCCCGCGATTAGCGGTGCCGCCATGATCGCCCATAAGCTGAAGTGCGCGCGGGCTTCGGTGTCGCTCAGCCCGCCGTTGCCGACCTCCAACATGTCGGGGTCGTTCCAGTGACCCGGCCCGGCGTAGGGGTAGAGCGGTTCGTTGCGATCGACGATGTCCATCACGCCCAGCGAGTAGGTGACGCGCCCGGCCCAGGCATCGCGGATGTCCCCGGTGGTGCGCCACATGTTGCCGATCTTCCCCGCCCATTCCCACGGACGGTTGTTGCCCCACTCGCAGATGGATAGCAGGATCGGGCGTCCCGTCGCGCGCAGCGCGTCCGCCATCAGCGCATAAGCTTCTTCCGCGTTGCGCACGCCGGTCGAGCACCAGTCGTACTTCAGGTAATCGACGCCCCAACGCGCGTAGGTGAGCGCGTCCTGATACTCGTGGCCCTGGCTGCCCGGCCGCCCGCCGCAGGTCTTGCGCCCGGCATCGGAGTAGATGCCGAACTTCAGCCCGCGCGCGTGGACGTAATCGGCCAGCGCCTTCATCCCCGACGGGAACTTGGCCTTGTCCTCGGCGATGACGCCGTTCGGGTCGCGCGAACCGTGCCAGCAATCGTCGATCACCACGTATCGATAGCCGGCCTGCTTCATGCCGCTCGCGACCATCGCGTCGGCGGCGTCGCGGACGATCCGCTCGTTGATGTCGCACCCGTGCTTGTTCCAGCTGTTCCAACCCATTGGCGGCGTCTGCGCGAGCCCGTTGGCGGTGCGCGCGGGGTCGAGCGATGGCCGCAGCGTGTTGGGATCGAGCAACTGGTCCTGCGCCGCCGCGCCGCCCGCGATCGTCAGCATGATGGCGAGCGCGGTCGACGCGATCCCTGAGCGACGCTTCATTCTTGAGCCTTTCCGAGCGGAGGGTTGGACGCAGGTCACCGTCGCGCGGGGCGCGGTCACGGCGTCGGTCGCTGCAGGCAGACGTCGTCGCGCAGCCGCGCGCGCGAGACGGTGCCGCCTTGCTCGAACGCCAGGTAGCGGCGCTCGCCGGCATCGTAGCGCGGCCAGGTCGATAGACCGGACCCGTTCGGGTCGCCGCGCTTGACGAATGCGACCCAGTAATCCCGCAACCGCGGCGCGCCCGCGGATGGCGTGTCGAAGACGAGACCCATCTCGCTGCCGTGGCTGACGACCTTGCCGGCGGGGGCGTAGTCGAACTGGTACTGCCACACCGGCGCGCCCGTCGCGGCGACCTGCCGCGAGACGGCGACGGTCGGGCAGGTGAACACCAGATCGGTGCCGAGCCGCATCGCGACGTCGCCCCGCCGCGGGTCGGGCGCGGGCGTGCCGTCGAGCCCGTAGGCGCGTCGCACCGCTCGCGCGTTGCGCGGAAACTCGCGCGCGACCACTGGGCCGGGATCTCGCCCGGTGTAGTTGGTGAACTCCTGCGCGTTGGCGCCGATCAGCAGCGGCACGCGCGCGACCCGTCCGGCCGCGAGCGCAGCTGCGGGCGTCTCGCGCAGCACGCGACCGTCGACCACCGCTTGCAACCAGATGAAGCTGTCGTCGTCCAGGCCGGGCACGTCCACCGCCTCCTGCGCGGCGAGGACGCTGGCGACGGGAAGGTCGCGCAGCGCCGCCGCGGCGACCGCTCCCTTCGCGCCCGCGCGCGCGACGATCGCGATGCCCAGTTGCTCGTTCTGCGCCAGCGTGCGCGGCGCGACGCCGAAGCCGGGTGTGCCGCTCTGCGCGATCGCGCCCGCGAACAACCCGCGCGCGGCGGGCGACAGCATCTGCAGCCCGACGTCCTGCGCGCCCGCCGACTCTCCCGCGATCGTGACCCGCGCGGGATCGCCGCCGAAGTTGACGATATTCTCGCGCACCCACCGCAACGCCGCCCGCTGGTCCATCAACCCGTAGTTGCCCGACGCGCCGCCCTGCTCGGCACTCAGCGCCGGATGCGACATGAACCCCAGCGCGCCAAGGCGGTACTGCACGCTGACCAGCACGACGCCCTTATCGGTGATGCGCGATTCAACGGTGCCGCCGCCCGCACCGCCGCGGTTGCCGCCGCCGTGTATCCACACCATCACCGGCAGCTGCGCGCGCGGGTCGAGGCGCGGCGAGCGCACGTCCAGGAACAGGCAATCCTCGCTGGAGGACGCCGCGGCACGGCTGTTCCACGCGCCATAGCTGGGTTGCGGGCAGGCGGCGTGCGCGGCGTTAGCCGGGGCGGGCGTTCGCCACGGCGCGGGCGCGACCGGTGCCCGCCAGCGCAGCGTGCCCGTTGGAGGAGCGGCGAAGCGTATGCCGCGAAACACCGCACCGCCGCCCGCCAATGCCGCGCCGCGAACCGGGCCGCTCTTCGTCGCGACCACCGGTGCAGCGGCGGCGAGCGCGAGCGTCAGCGCGATCATCGCGGCGCCGCGCGTGGCGCGGGGTGCGACAATGCGTCGCGGATCGCGCGCTCGGCGACGGGCGCCATCGCCGCGTAGCCGGCCTCGTTGGGGTGGACCCCGTCGTAGGTCAGCGCCGGGCGCAGCGCGTCGCCGTCGTGCAGCGCACTCCAGTAATCGGCGTAGGTCGCGCCGGTGCGCGCGGCGTAATCCTGCAACCACGCGTTCATCGCCGCGATCCTGGGCGCGGTGGCGAGCCCCAATCGCCACGGGAAGCTGGCGGCGGGCGGGACCGAGGCGAGGATGACGCGGATACCGTTAGCGCGCGCCAGTTCGGCCATCGACATGATGTTCGCCTTGGTCTGCTCGGGCGTCATCGGGCCGGTGTTGCCGGCGATGTCGTTGGTGCCGCCCATGATCTGCACCGCCGCCGGGTGCAGGTCGACCACGTCCTGCCGAAAGCGCAGCAGCATCTGCGGCGTGGTCTGCCCGCCGATGCCGCGATCGATGCGGCCTTCGGTGAAGAAGGCGGGCACCTTGTCGATCCAGCCCTGCGTGATCGAGTCACCCATGAAGACGATGCGCGGCGCGCGGGTGGATCGCAGCGCGGCGTTCGCCGATTGGTAGCGCGCCAGCCACGCCCAGTCAGAGCGCAACCGCTCCTCGGCCTCCCGCTCGGCGGATGTCTGCGCGGATTGGGCAGGCACGGGCGACGCGATGGCGGGTGCGGGCGTCCGGGCGTGCGCGGCGGCGGTCGCCGCGAGCATTGCGACTACGACGTACCTCGACATCGTCGATCCTCTCTGCGACCTTGAAGGTGGTCTTGAAGCAGCATAGAACGACATTAATAAAAATTGAAAGAATAATTGTCGGGAGGCGTCGCCGGACGCTAGGTGGAGGGGACATGACGAAGACGACCAGGATAGCATTGCTGGCCTCGCTGCTCACCAGCGGCGCCACGCTCTCGGCGCAAGCCGCCGACACCAGCGCCGCCGCGGTGGCGCATCCGGCCGAATGGCCGAAGCTGGCGATGAAGCGCCAGCGCGACCCGAAGGTGGAGGCGCGGGTCGACGCGATGCTGCGCCGTATGAGCGTGGAGGACAAAGTCGGGCAGCTGATCCAGGTCGACATCGCCTCGATCACGCCGAAGGACCTCGAAACCTACAAGTTCGGCTCGATCCTGAATGGCGGCAATTCGGCACCCAACAACGACGAGTTCGCCCCCGCGGCCGAGTGGCTGAAGCTGTTCGACGCCTTCTACGACGCGTCGGTGAAGCGCAGCGACGGGCGCCCGGTCGTCCCGGTGATCTGGGGCACCGACGCGGTGCACGGCGCCAACAACATCGTCGGCGCGACGCTGTTCCCGCACAACATCGGCCTGGGCGCGGCGCGCGACCCCGAGCTCGTCCGCCGCATCGGCGCGGCGACCGCGGCCGAGACGGCGGCGACCGGCATCGACTGGAGCTTCGCGCCCACCGTGGCGGTGGTGCAGGACGACCGCTGGGGCCGCACCTACGAGAGCTACTCGGAGGAGCCGAGCGTCGTGGCGTCCTACGCCGGCGCGATGGTGGAGGGCATCCAGGGCCGCGTCGGCGCGGACTTCATGAAGCCGGGGCACGTCATCTCCTCGGTCAAGCACTTCCTCGGCGACGGCGGCACCGGCGGGCGCGATCAGGGCGACACGCGCGTCAGCGAGGAAACGCTGCGCGACGTCCACGCCGCGGGCTACATGACCGCGCTGCCCGCAGGCGCGCTGACCGTGATGCCCAGCTTCTCGAGCTGGAACGGCGCCAAGCTGACCGGCAACAAGTCGCTGCTGACCGGCGTGCTGAAGGAGCGCTGGGGCTTCGACGGCTTTACCATCGGCGACTGGAATGCGCACGGGCAGGTGCCGGGCTGCTCGAACGAGGATTGTGCGGCGGCGATCAACGCCGGGCTCGACATGTTCATGTATTCCGGCCCGAAGTGGAAGGAGCTCTACGCCAACACGCTACGCGAGGCGAAGGCGGGGACGATCCCGGCAGCGCGGCTCGACGACGCGGTGCGGCGCATTCTGCGCGTCAAGGTGCTGGCGGGAACGTTCGACGCCGGGCGCCCGTCGTCGCGGCCGTTCGCGGGCAAGTTCGACCTGCTGGGCGCACCAGAGCATCGCGCCATCGCGCGACAGGCGGTGCGGGAATCCTTGGTGCTGCTGAAGAACAACGGCGTGCTGCCGATCAAGGCGGGCGCCGACGTGCTGGTCGCCGGGGCGGGCGCCGACGACATCGGGATGCAGTCGGGCGGCTGGTCGCTCACCTGGCAGGGGACGGGCGTCACCAACGCCAACTTCCCGAATGGCCAGTCGATCTGGAGCGGGTTGTCGGAGGCGGTGCGCGCGAGCGGGGGCAAGGCGACCCTGTCCGCCACCGGCGAGTTCACTGCCAAGCCCGACGTCGCGATCGTCGTGTTCGGCGAAACGCCGTACGCCGAATTCTCCGGCGACCGCTCGACGCTGGAATACAGCCCCGACGACAAGTCCAGCCTCGCGCTGCTGCGCCGGCTGAAGAAGGCGGGGGTACCGACCGTGTCGGTGTTCCTGTCCGGGCGCCCTTTGTGGGTGAACCCCGAACTGAACGCGTCCGACGCGTTCGTCGCGGCGTGGCTGCCGGGTACCGAGGGTGGCGGCGTGGCGGATGTGCTGGTGGCGGGGCGCGATGGTGAGCCCAAGGCCGATTTCCGCGGCACCCTGTCCTTTTCCTGGCCCAAGCGGCTCGACCAATATGTGCTCAACCGACGCGACGTCGGCTATGACCCGCTGTTCCCGTTCGGGTACGGGCTGTCCTATGCCAAGGGCGGACAGGTGCCGCAGCTCGACGAGGCGCGGCCGGCGAACGCGAGCGGCGACCAGAACGCGCTGTTCGTGCGCGGGCGCCTAGCGAGCGGCGTGCTGCTGACGACCACGGGCGCGGTGACGCAGTCGCGTGTCGACCGCCTGGCGCAGGAGGACAGCGTACGGCTCGTCTTCGGCGGCACGGGTGAACTCGCTTTGCAGAAGGCGCAGCCGATGGATCTGTCGCGCGAGTCGAACGGGCAGCTGAGCCTGATCCTCGACTACCGTGTCACGCAGGCGCCGACCGGCACGGTGACGCTCGGCATGGCGGGCGGGCGTGCCGCCAGCGTGCCGATCACCGGGGCGCTGCGCGCGAGCGGCCGCGATTGGGCGCAACTGGCGGTGCCGCTGCGCTGCTTCGCCGACGGGGGCGTCGACATGATGAAGGTGACCCGCCCCGCGACGATCGCCGCCACCGGCAAGGTCGGGCTGGACATCTCGGGCGTGCGCGTCGCCAGTGCGCCGCCCGGACCGATCAGCTGCGGGTCGCGCTGACCCGGATCACCTGATCGCGGGTGCGCTCACCCTGAGCGTGCCGCGCTAGCCACCATCGCCACCTCTTGTGCGGGTTTCTCGTGCACGAGGAGGCGACGCGTGCGCGCTCATCGTTGAAACTTGTACCCACCATTCGCGCTTTGATCCCGCCTAGTTCAGCAACGTGTTGCAGCGCCGACACGCCCGCACACTTCTTTTCGGCCAGCTTGACCACGCATTGACACGCGCACGCGCTCGGCAATAAATAAAAACGAGTGATTTAAGAAAACAGTTGCCGAGAAATACAGGGGAGGATCAATGCTGGTTTCGATTGCCTCGCGCCGTGCCATGCTCACGGCCGTATCGCCGCTCGCGCTCGTGATGATGAACGGTGCAGCGCACGCGCAAGCCGCCGGGAATGCCGGGCCGGAAGCGACGACCACCTCCGCCGATCCGGTCGCCGCGCCGACGCAGGCCGACAATGCGGGTGATGACATCGTCGTCACCGGCATCCGCGCCTCGCAGGCGCGCGCCATCGAGGTAAAGCGCAACGCCGACAGCGTCGTCGAGGCGATCAGCGCGCAGGACATCGGCAAGCTGCCCGACGTCACGATCGCCGATTCGCTACAGCGCATCCCCGGCGTGCAAATCCGCCGCGAGGCGGGCGAGGGCGGCGCGATCAACATCCGCGGTCTCCCGCAGGTCACGACTTTGCTGAACGGCGAGCAGTTCCTGGGCGCCAACTCGGTCACCACGGTGCAGCCGAACTTCACCGACATACCGTCGCAGCTGTTCTCCGGCGCGACCGTGTTCAAATCGCCGACCGCGTCGCTGCAGCAGGCGGGCCTGTCGGGTACCGTCGACCTGCTCACGCGTCGCCCGTTCGACCTGAAGAGTGGGCTGACGATCGCCGCGGCGGCGGAAGGGCAGTACGGCGACCGCACGGACAAGTGGAATCCGGCGGCGAACGGCCTGATCTCGTACAACTCGGGCCGCTTCGGTATCCTCGCGTCCGCGTCCTACGCCGACCTCGACCTGGCGAACAGTTTCCGCGGTATCCAGGATTACGGCATCGCGCTGCGCAACGAAGGCGGCAGCGCCACCAGCCCCGGTGATTTCGCCGTAGGCAACAATGGCGTCAGTCGCGGCAGGCCGGTCCGCAACGCGGGTGGCACGATCATCGGCTACGACGTGAACGGCGATGGCGACGCGAACGACGCGTTCATCACTCCGCAGGCGCACACCGCGTGGAACCGCATCACCAGCCGCGACCGCTTCGGCGCGAACGCGTCGCTGCAGTTCGAGATCAACGACGCGCTGCGGCTGACCGCGGACGGGTTCTACACGCGCCAGACACAGTATGACCGCACCGCCGGCTTCCAGTTCCAGGCGGTGGACTGGCAGTCCGCGCCCTATCTGCCGACCAAGTCGCGCGACACCGGTGCGGTGGTCGGCGGCTACAACCTCAACACGGTGCAGACATACGCCTACGACCTGCCCAATTTCGACAGTTATTCCGAGACGTTCCGGACCAAGAGCGAGTCGCAGAACTACAATCTGCAACTCGATTGGAAGCCGAGCGACACGTTCAAGGCGACCGTGCGCGGCATCTACGGCAAGGCATCGCGCGAGCGCGACCAAGCGTACACGCAGTTCAGCCTGACCAACGGCGCGCAATGGGGTTACAACGGCGTCGGCAACTATCCGGCTTCGCTGGGCGGCGACGTGCGCTTCAATCCGACCGGCTATGCGATCTACAGCCAGGACGCGACGGTTGATTACTCGAGCGGCAAGCCGGTGTTCGGTTTCTCGCCCGCGTTCCTGGCGCAGGCGGGCGACATCTCGCGCTACGGCCTGAAGACGATCTCGTCCGAGGGCAACCAGTATCAGAAGGGCGATTTGTGGGCGCTGCGCGGCGATGCCGAGTGGGCGCCGAGCGATCAGTTGAACGTCAAGTTCGGCGGGCGATACGGCGAGCGCAGCGTGGATCAGTTCACCTTCGAGCGCGTCTCGCCCTTCTACGCCGGCAATCGCGACAATGCGGCCAACCCGGCGGCGGGCTGCCTCGTCAAGTGGAAGGCGTTCGACGTCAATCTGAACGATCCGAAATGCTCGGTGCTCGACGCGCAGGGTAACGCCTATACCGCGGGCTACACGCGCCAGGCGAACGATCCGATCTTCGCCGGGCTGGTGAAGCAATTCTCGACCCCCGCAGCGGGCACGCCCAACCTGTTCGTGCTCGATCCCAAGGCGATGGACGACAGCCAGGCATGGCAGAACAAATTCTATCCCGGCAGCATCAACAACGTGAACCCGGCCGACTCGTTCGGCATCGATCTGCAGCAGATCTCCGGTTACGCGCAGGTGTCGGGCGAGGGCGAGGTGCTCGGCCTGCCGTTCCGCGCCAACGGCGGGTTGCAGGTCGTCAACACGCGCTTCCAGGTTCGCCAGAACCTGGTCGGTGCACCGCAGCCCTACGGCCTGTCGGGGCTCGATAACGGCGATGTCGTGACCAAGCGCGACTTCACCGACTTCCTGCCCGCGTTCAACGTCGCGTTCGACCTGACGAGCAAGTTGCGCGCACGCGCGTCCTTCTCCAAGACGATGACTCTGCTCGATTTTCTGCAATGGGGCGGCGGGTTGAACGTTAATTACGCGATCAACACCACGATTCAGCCGGCCCGTTTCGAGGCGAGCAGCGCCGACGCGCGTGGCAACCCCAATCTCGATCCGTGGCGCGCCACCAACGTCGAGGCGAGTGTCGAATATTACACCGGCCGATCGAGCCTGATCGCGCTGGGTGCGTTCCACATCGCGGTAGACAAGTTCATCGCCAATGCGACGGTGATCCGCAACGACATTCCGGACAATGACGGCGTGATCCGGCGGCCGATCCCGACCAACACGGTGGTGCAGGGCGAGGGCGGCACGCTGAAGGGGATCGAGGCGTCGGCGCGCCAGTCGCTGCGCGACTACGGCGTCACCGGCTTCTTCGGCGGCTTCGGCGTCGACGCCAATTACACGCTGTCGCTGGGCGAAACCGGCCGCGTCGATCTCGCCGGCAACAAGCAGCCGTTCCAGGACAATTCCAAGCACCAGGTCAACGCCGCTCTGTGGTACGAGCAGTACGGCATCCAGACGCGCGTCGCCTACAATTACCGGTCCAAGCGGCTGGCGGCGTCGGACTATGGCGGCATCAGTGGGCTGGCGCAGTATCAGCAGCCGACCAACTACCTCGACGCCTCGATCAGCTACGACATCCTGCCGTACCTGACGATCTACGGTCAGGCGTCGAACCTGACCGCCGAGACCGAGCGCTACTACCTCACCTTCCAGGATCAGGTGTTCAACGAGAACATCTATGAGCGGCGGTTCATCGCGGGCGTGCGCGCGCGCTTCTGATCCCGGTCCCGATCTCCCCCGCCTGCCGCCGTGTCGGTGATCCCGTGCACGGCGGCACTTTCCCGCGGATCGCGGATCGCGCAATCATCGCGGACGAGGAGAAGGTGTGATGCGTGACCCCATACGCTCGATCGTCATCGTCGGCGGCGGCACCGCCGGCTGGATGGCGGCGACCTTTCTCGCGCGGCGGCTCGCGCACCTCGGCGTGTCGATCACGGTGGTGGAGAGCTCCGCCATCGGCACCGTCGGCGTCGGCGAGGCGACCGTGCCCGCGATCCGCGACTTCTTCGCCGCGGTCGAGCTCGGCGAAACCGACCTGCTGCGCGAGACCGAGGCGACGATAAAGTACGGCATCCGCTTCGCCGACTGGAAAGCGCCGGGACACAGCTTCTTTCACCCGTTCGGCCTGTACGGCGTCCCGGCGCGCGGCGTCGCCTTTCACCATTACTGGCTGAAACGCCGCGCTGCGGGCGACGCGACGCCGATCGGCGATTACTGCCTAGCGACGCAACTGGCCGAGCGCGGATTGTTCCTGCCGCCGAGCGACCGGCCCGCCAACGATCTGGGCGTGTTCAACTTCGCGGTGCATTTCGACGCGTCGAAGTTCGCGGCGCTGCTGCGCCGGCTGGCGCTGGCGAACGCGGTTGGGCACCGCGACGCGCAGGTTACGCGTGTCGCGCTCGACCCGGAACGCGGCCACGTCACCGGTGTCGACCTGGATAGCGGAGAGCATCTGCCAGGCGACCTGTGGATCGATTGTTCCGGCTTTCGCAGCCTGTTGCTCGGCGAGGCGATGGAGGTTGGTTTTCGGGACTGGCGCCACTGGCTGCCGTGCGACCGCGCGGTTGCACTGCCGTGTTCGAGTGACCGGGTGCACCACCCGATGACGACCGCGACCGCGATGGAGGCGGGCTGGCGATGGCACATCCCGCTGCGCCACCGCGTCGGTAACGGCTACGTCTACTGCTCCGACTTCATCGACGACGACGCGGCCGAGGCGCGATTGCGCGAAACACTGGAGAGCGAAGCGCTCGCCAGTGCCAACCGCATCCGCTTCACGCCCGGGCACCGCGACGAGTTCTGGACGCGCAACGTCGTCGGGCTCGGCCTGTCGAGCGGGTTCCTCGAACCGCTCGAATCGACCAGTATTACGCTGATCCAATCGGGCCTGGAACGATTGCTGCCGTTGTTTCCCGATCGGAACTTCGATCCGCGGCTCGCCGCCGTTTACAACCGGCAGTCGGTGCTCGAATTCGAGCGTATCCGCGACTTCCTTATGCTCCACTACCAGGGCAACGCGCGGCACGGCGAGCCGTTCTGGGATCATGTTCGCGCCATTCAGCCGCCACCGGGACTGCAGATCAAGCTCGACGCGTGGCGCGCGGCCGGCGAGTTCGTCCGCAACGAGTGGGACACGTTCCAGGACGCGAGTTGGTTGAGCATGTACGCCGGGTTCGATGACCTCCCAGCGGGTCACTCGCCGATGGCCGACCAGTTCACTGATGCCGAGCTGCGCGACAGCATGGCGCGAATGCGCGACGCGATCACCGCGACACTCGCACACGCCGAGCCGCACGCCACGTTCCTTGCTCGCGTGACGGGAGCTTGGGGGTGAGCCGCGTAGAACCCAGAAACGGACACGAGAGCGAATCCGCTCTCCCAGCTGTTCCTATTACTGAAAATTGTCTGATTAATTCACATGCGTCTCTAGGTTTCATCGTCGATGTCCTCTGATCCCGCCAACGTACGCGCGCAGCCACGGCTGGTCGGCGCGAATATCGGACATGCCGGTCTGCACAACCAGCGCGTGGTGCTGCACGCGATCCGCGTCGCCGGCACCGCGACGCGCGCCGAGATCGCGGACGTCACCGGACTGACGCCGGCCACGATCAACAACATTACCAACCGCCTGCTCGACGAAGGGCTGCTGGAGCGCGCGGGGCAGCGGCGCGGCGGGCGCGGCCAGCCCGCGACCCGGCTGGTGATTGCGGCGGGCGGTGCCTTCTCGATTGGCATCAACATCGACCGCGATCACCTGACGCTGGTGGCAGTCGACTTCGAAGGCGCGGTTCGTGCGCGGATCAGCCACGAGACCGCGTTCGCGACGCCCGAGCAGGTGCGGCGGTTCTACCGCGAGAACGTCCACGAGTTGCTGCAGCAGGGCGGCATCGCCGCCTCGTCGCTGACCGGCATTGGGGTAGCCTTGCCCGACGATCTCGGGCGGGTCGATCTGCTCGGGCGGCCGAGCGACTACGAGCAATGGTCGTCGATCGACGTGGCGGGATTGTTCGACGAACCCTTCGCCTTGCCCGTGCTGGTCGAGAACGACGCGGCGGCGGCGGCGATCGGTGAGATGCAGTTCGGGCTGGGGCAGCATTATTCCAGCTTCTTCTATCTGCTCGTCACCTTCGGTCTGGGCGGCGGCGTGGTGGTCAACTCGCTCTACAATCGCGGGGCTGACGGGCGCAGCGGCGAGATCGGCTTCATGATGGTGGAGGATCGCGAAGGGCAGCGGGTACAGTTGCAGAGCATCGTCTCGCTCGCCGGCTTCAAGCGCGCGCTGTCGGATGCGGGGCTGGAGCACGGCAGCGTGCGTGACCTCGACCTGCGCGATGCGCGCGTCGCACAGATCGCGCACGAGTGGGTCGGACGCGCCGCGCAGGCGCTGGTGCAGCCGGTGATCGCGGTCAATTGCCTGCTCAATCCGGGCGCCGTGCTGATCGGGGGGCGATTGCCGTTCGCCTTGGTCGAACAACTCGCGCAGCGCACCAACGTCCTGGTGCGACGGCTGGGCGCGCACGCGCCGACGCTGGCGCCGATCAAGGCGGCGGCGATGGCGGAGGATTCACCCGCGATCGGTGCCGCGCTGCTGAGCTTCGGGCACCTGCTGCTGCCCGCCGACAGCGTCGCGGGCGGCACGCGCGTGGACGCGGCCGCGTGACGCCACGACACCAGCCATGATCCCAGGGAAAGCGTGAGCCATGCGGCAGGCAGGATCGCAGCGCATCGCGGGTGTGGAGCTCGGCGGCACCAAGTGCATCATCGTCTTGTCCGACGAGCACGGCCGCATCGTCGCGCAGCACGCGCTTCCCACCGAGGCGCCGGCGCGGACGCTGGCGGCGATCGCCGCGCGGCTGGACGAATGGTGGAGTGAGGGTGGCTTCGACGCGCTGGGCGTCGCCTCGTTCGGGCCGCTCGACCTCGATCGACGCTCGTCCGGCTACGGCACGGTCACGACCACGGCGAAGCCGGGGTGGCGCGACGCACCCGTGCTGGCGACGCTGGCCGATCGCTTCGACGTGCCGGTCGCGTTCGACACCGACGTGAACGGTGCGGCCTTGGCGGAAGGTCGTTGGGGCGCGGCAAAGGGTATGCGCGACTTCGCCTATGTCACGGTCGGAACGGGCGTCGGCGTCGGATTGATCGTCAACGGCGCCCCGACGCGCGGGATCGGGCATTGCGAGGCGGGTCACATGCGGGTCGCCCGGCTCGCCGGTGACGACTGGCCCGGCGCCTGCCCCTATCACGGTGCTTGCGTCGAGGGGTTGGCGGCGGGACCGGCGATCGCGGCGCGGACGGGTGCGCCCGCCGAAACGCTGTCCCACGATCATCCGGTGTGGGACACCGTGGTCGAGGCGGTGGCGCAGATGCTCCAGGCGCTCGCCGCGGCGACGGGGCCGCGCCGTATCCTGGTCGGCGGCGGCGTGCTGGGCAAGCGGCCGGAGCTGGTCGCGCGCGTCGACGCGCGGGTGCGCGCGCTGGTGGGCGATTACCTGCCGCTGCCGCCGATCGACGCGACCGCACCCTACGTGTCGCTGCCCGGTCTGGGCGCGGCGGCGGGCCCGCTCGGCCCGATCGCGCTCGCGCTGACGGTCGCGCCGCCGCCCGCCGCGCTTCCGGTCCGGACAACCGCCAGCTGTCACTGAACGCACACCAACGTCGCCGGCGACAAGGACGGCGACGAACGAGAAACGGGGAGAGAAGAGATGCACGCGCGGAGCAAGTTTGCGATTACCCTGCTGTCGGGTGCCGTCTTCGCCAGCCTGTCGGCCGCGGCCCAGGTGTCGTCGCCGGTGCCGGTGAATGGCGGGCCGTACAACGCGCACGTGCTGCAAGGCGGCATCGGCATCGAGCGG
This sequence comes from Sphingomonas sp., assembly GCF_042095875.1. Taxonomy (GTDB): domain Bacteria; phylum Pseudomonadota; class Alphaproteobacteria; order Sphingomonadales; family Sphingomonadaceae; genus Sphingomonas. Next base: position 10,593 of record NZ_JBELMJ010000011.1, on the reverse strand, counting down.
CCGCTCGAGCAGGCCGACGCGCTGGTCGCCGTGGGCGCGCCCTATACGCTTTCGACCTGGGTGCGCCCCGACGCGGGGCTGCGCGGCGAGGTGGTGCTGGTGCAGTTGGGAGATGCTGCCGCGCGCCGCGCGCTGGTGCTCGCGGATGGTCGGATCGGACTGCGCGATGGTGCGACGCTGATCCGCGGCGGTGCGGTGCCGGCGGGTAGCTGGCACCACGTCGCCGCAACGTCTGATGGATCGCGGGTCACGCTGTACGTCGACGGCCGCGCGGTGGCACGCGGCAGCGCGCGATCGGCCGCGGTGGCGCCGCGGATCGGGGTCGCGCCGGCCGTCGCCGACACGCCGCATTTCGGCGGCGATCTGGTGGATGCGCGCGTCGAGGCTCACGCGCTGGGTGCCGCCGCCGTCGCCGGGATCGCGCGCGCGCGGCCGGAGTTCGCGCTGGTGCAGATGACCGATGTCGGCGTCGGCTGGCCGCTGCAGAAGCAGGCCAACATCGGCCTGACCGCGCAGCAGGACGCCTGGACGCTGCCGCAGTCGCGCGACAACGCTTATACCGCGCCGGTCGCCAAGCCGGTGTCGACCGCGCCGGTGATGCAGCCGACTGCGCCCGGTCATTGGCAGGTCAACGGCTGGACACTCGCCGCCGCACCCGACGTGGCGGGCGACGGCGCGACGCTCTCGCGTCCAGGTGCCACCCGCGGCATCTGGCGTGCCGCCAACGTGCCGGGCACCGTGCTCCAGACCTTGGTCGATCGCGGCGTCTATCCCGACCCTTATTACGGGCTCAACAACCTCAAGATACCCGAGAGCCTGGCGCGGCAGGATTACTGGTACCGCACCAGCTTCACCGTACCGGCTGAGGCGGCGGGGAAGCGGCTGACGTTGGTGTTCGGCGGCATCAATTATGCCGCGGAGATCTGGGCCAATGGCGCGCAGCTGGGCGAGACGCGCGGCGCGTTCGTGCGCGGGCAGTTCGCCTACACGCCGGTCGCGGGCGAGAACGTCGTCGCGGTCAAGGTGTCGCCGCCGCCGCATCCCGGCATCCCGCACGAGCAATCGGTCAAGGCAGGCGTGGGCGAGAACGGCGGGCAGCTGGCGATCGACGGCCCCACCTTCGTCGCGACAGAAGGGTGGGACTGGATACCCGGCATCCGCGACCGCAACACCGGATTGTGGCGCCCGGTGGAGCTGGTCGCGACCGGCCCCATCAAGATCGGCGACCCGCACGTCGTCACCGACCTGCCGCTGCCGCGCACCGACAGCGCCGACGTCCACGTCACCGTGCCGATCGACAATGCCGGTGCGGCGACGCCGGTCACGGTGCGCGTCGCGTTCGAGGGCGTCACGATCGAGAAGCAGGTGACCGCGCCCGCCGGGCACAGCGAGGTCGCCTTCACCCCGGCCGAGTTCCGGGAGTTGAGGGTCGCCAATCCTAAGCTCTGGTGGCCGAACGGCTACGGCGAGCCGCACCTGTACGACGTGACCTACCAGGTGGCGGGGGCGAGCGGCGTCTCCGACACGCGCCGCGACCGCTTCGGCATCCGCGAGGTCAGCTACGACCTGTCGCTGTTCGACGCCGCCGGCCGCCTTCGCCGCGTCAACGTGCAGACCACCGACGGCGGGCTCGCGCGCACGCCGCTGATCGACGTGCGCCATGCCGCGATCAAGCAGTCGCCGACCGGCTGGGCGGAGTCGCTCACCCCTGCGGGTGAGCGCTCGCCCGCCGTTACCGCGATCACCGAGACCTTGCCCGAGCCGCACCTGACGATCCGCGTCAATGGCGTGCGCATCGCCGCGCGCGGCGGTAACTGGGGCATGGACGACGCGATGAAGCGGGTCAGCTACGACCGGCTCGCGCCCTATTTCCGGCTCCAGCGCGAAGCGCACATGAACATCATCCGCAACTGGATGGGCAACAACAACGAGGAGGAGTTCTTCGATCTCGCCGATGAGAACGGCATGATGGTTCTGAACGATTTCTGGCAGTCGACGCAGAACTTCCAGGTCGAGCCCGACGACGCGTCGCTGTTCCTCGCCAACGCGCGCGACACGATCGCGCGCTATCGCAACCATCCGTCCATTATCCTGTGGTTCGGGCGCAACGAGGGCGTGCCCTATCCCACGCTCAACGAGGGGTTGGCGAAGGCGGTGTTCGAGCTCGACGGCACGCGCTGGTTCACCGGCAGCTCGAACGTCGTCAACCTGCAGGGGTCGGGGCCGTACAATTACCGCCCGCCGGTCGGTTACTTTACCGATCTCGCCACCGGCTTCTCGGTCGAGACCGGCACGCCGTCGCTGTCGACCGCGGAGTCGATCGCGAGCTACGTGCCCGCGGGCGACCGCTGGCCGCTCGGCGACGTGCTCGCCTATCACGATTGGCATTTCGCCGGGAACGGCGACACCAAGACGTTCATGGCCACGCTCGAGCGCATGTACGGCGCGGGCACCAGCTTCGCCGATTTCGAGCGCAAGGCGCAGATGATGAACCTAGAAACGCACAAGGCGATGTACGAGGGATATCAGGGACATCTGTGGACCAAGAACTCGGGCCGGTTGCTGTGGATGACGCACCCGGCCTGGCCGTCGAATGCGTGGCAGATCTACTCGTGGGATTACGACACCCACGCCGCCTACTACGGCGCGAAGAAGGCGGTGGAGCCGCTCCACGTCCAGCTCAACCTGCCCTGCAACGAGCTGGTGGTGCTCAACACCACGCGCGACGACGCGCGCGGGCTGACCGCGCGGGTCCGCGTCGTCGGGCTCGACAATCGCGAGCTGTTCGCGCGCGACACGAAGCTCGACGCGCTCGCCAATCGCGCGACCCCGCTCGCCGCGGTCCCGCTCACGGAGCTCTTCGCACAGACGCCGATGGTGCTGGTCAAACTGTCGCTGCTCGGCAGTGACGGCCGCTCGGTATCGGAGAACTTCTACTGGCGTGGTCGCGACGAGGCGGCGTACCGCGCGCTCAATACGCTCGCGCCCGTCGCGCTGACTGCGCGCGCCACGGCGGCTCAGGTCGAGGGCGCCGACCGCGTGGTGCGGGTGACGCTCTCCAACGACACGGCCGTGCCCGCGCTCAACGCCAAGCTGACGCTGGTGGATGCCGCGGGCAAGCGCATCCTGCCCGCCTTCTACGACGACAATTACGTCTTGCTGCTGCCGGGCGAGCGCCGCGACATCGCGATCCGCTACCCCGCACACGTGGCCGTGCAGCCGAGCGTGACGCTCGCCGGGTGGAACGTCACCGCTGCGACGATCGCCGCGCGATGAGCGCCGCCAGCATCGCCGATACCGGGGACGCGGCGGGATCGGAAGGACGGGTCACCGCAGCGATCGTGCTCAGCGCGCTCGGCGCGGCGCTCGGCGGATTGTTGTTCGGGTTCGACACCGCGGTGATCTCGGGCACGACGACCGCCCTGCAGGCGCATTTCGCGCTCTCCGAGGCGAGCCTGGGGTTCACCGTCGCCGCGGCGCTGATCGGCACGGTGATCGGCTCGCTCGTCGCCGGCGCGCCCGCCGACCGGTTCGGGCGCAAGCCGATGCTGCTCGTGATCGCGGTCGCCTATGTCGTGTCGTCGCTCGGCGCAGGCCTCGCGGATAGCTGGGCCGCGCTGCTGCTGTTCCGGCTGCTCGGCGGCCTCGCGATCGGCGCCGCCTCGGTCGTGACGCCGGTCTATATCGCGGAAGTGTCGCCCGCGCGCTTCCGCGGCCGGCTAGTCGCGCTCAACCAGCTCAACATCGTGCTCGGCATCCTGCTCGCCTTTATGTCCAACTACCTGATGGCGCAGCTCGCCCCGGCGGAGACCGCGTGGCGCTGGATGCTCGGGATCGTCGCAGGCCCGTCCGCGGTGTTCCTGCTCGTCACCCTGCTGCTGCCCGACAGCCCGCGCTGGTACGCGACCAAGGGACGCGAGCGCGAGGCGCTGGCCGTGCTGCGACGCCTCGGCTTCGACGACGCGGCCGGTGCGCTCGCGCGGATGCGGGCGGCGCAGGACGACAGCGGCTCGCCCCGGCTGTTCCAGCGGCGCTACGCGGTGCCGGTCACCTGCGCGATCGCGATCGCGCTGTTCAACCAGCTATCGGGCATCAACGCACTGCTCTACTACGCGCCGCGCATCTTCGCGCTGGGCGGGGCAGGGGCGGACAGCGCCTTGCTGCAGTCGATCGCGGTCGGCGGCACCAACCTCGTCTTCACGCTTCTGGCGCTGACGCTCATCGATCGGTTCGGGCGGCGTCCGCTGCTGTTCGTTGGATCGGTCGCCTGCGCCGCCGCGCTGATCCTCGTCGGCGTCCAGCTCGAGCGCGCCGCGCCCGACGGGACGCTGATCCTCGTCGGACTGCTCGGCTTCATCGCGGCATTCGCGGTCAGCCAGGGCGCGGTGATCTGGGTGTTCATCTCCGAAGTGTTCCCCAGCGAGGTACGCGGCAAGGGACAGGCACTCGGTTCGACCACGCACTGGGTCATGGCGGCGGCGATCACTTGGACGTTCCCAATCGTCGCGGGCGCGCTCGGCGGGTACGTGTTCCTGTTTTTCGGCGCGATGATGCTGCTGCAATTCGTCTGGGTCGCGCGCTTCATGCCCGAGACGAACGGCGTGGTTCTGGAGGAGATGCGCTTCGATCCGGCCGGTGAAGCTGTAGGCAAGAGCCGCGGCAAGTAATCGACCCCGTAGAAGGACGGGGACGTGTAGCGATGCTGTCGTGTCGCTGACCTGTGTCGCTGACCTGTGTCGCTGGTGACCTGAAGCCGTCCTGCCGCGCCGCCCCGGTGATCTACCCGAGGAAAATACTAGAGCCGCCGGTACGAAATTCTTACTCCTGCCGACAGGAATGTAACATTGCATTTCTGCCGGGAAGGCGGCTTGCGTCTCGGGAAATTTGCGGGTCCGAACGGATTCATGTCGCGACAGTCCGCCCTATCCACCTTCGGCGTCGAAGCCGCGAACATGCGCGACCTCACGATCCTTATGGTGGCGAGCGGCGCGCTGATCTTCGCGGTGGTGGCCGCATTGTTCGTGGTCGCGATCCGATCGAAGCGCGACGCGATCGGTCACCGTGGTGGCATGCGGCTCGTGCTGTGGGCGGGGGCGGTCATACCGACGATCGTGCTCGCCGCGCTGCTGATCGGCACGCTGCCCGCGATGCGCCCGATCGTCGCGGGGCAAGACGCGCTGCTGGTCGACGTGGCCGGCGAGCAATTCTGGTGGCGGGTCGGTTATCGCACGCCAAATGGTCAGCCGATCGCGGCGGCGAACGAGGTACGCGTGCCCGTAGGGCGCACCGTTGACTTCCGGTTGAGCGCGGCCGACGTGATCCACAGCTTCTGGATTCCCGGGCTCGCGGGCAAGGTCGACATGATCCCCGGGCGCACCAACCGCCTGGTCGCGCGCGCCACCAGGGCAGGGCGCTACCGCGGGCAGTGCGCCGAGTTCTGCGGGTTGAGCCACGCGCTGATGGCGTTCGACGTCGTCGCGATGGAGCCCGTCGCATTCGACCGCTGGCTCGCCGATCAGGCTCGCCCCGCGGCCGCGCCGACCGACGCGGTCGCGCGGCGCGGCAGGGCGCTATTCACCGACAACGGCTGCGGCGGCTGTCACGCGGTCGCGGGAACCGCGGCGGCCGGCAGGATCGGTCCCGATTTCTCGCACATCGCCGCGCGTACCTCGCTCGGCGCCGGGATCATGCCGATGAACGAGGCCAATCTGATCCGCTTCATCCGCAACGCGCCCGCGGTGAAGCCCGGCGCCCGGATGCCCGCCTACACGCACCTCGCGCCCGCCGACACGCTGGCGATCGCGCGCTATCTGGAAACGTTGCAATGACACGCCCCGGCGGAGCGACCGCATGAGCCTCCACGCGCAGGACGACCCCGCCTTACGCGCCGCGCAGGAGGAGCGGTTGCGCGCGGTGTGGAAGTCGCCGACCGGCTGGTTCTTCCGCTGGACCGACGTCAACAACGATCGCGTCGGTGTGTGGTACACGCTGACGGCGTTCGCGTTCATGCTGTTCGCGGGCGTCCTCGCCCTCATCATGCGCGCGCAGCTCGCCGTGCCGTCGAACGACCTCGTCACCGCCTCGACCTTCAATCAGCTGTTCACGCTGCACGGGTCGATGATGATGTTCCTATTTGCGGTGCCGATGTTCGAGGCGGTGTCGATCATCCTGCTGCCGCAGCTGCTCGGCGCGCGCGACCTGCCGTTCCCGCGCTTGTCGGCGTTCGGTTACTGGAGCTTCCTGATCGGCGGCGTGTTCGTGTCGGGTTCGATCTTCTTCAACGTCGCGCCCGACGGCGGCTGGTTCATGTACCCGCCGTTCACGACGCGCACCGATCTGTCGGGGCTGGGCGCCGACATCTGGATGCTGGGGCTGAGTTTCATCGAGGTGTCGTCGGTCGCCGCCGCGGTCGAGCTGATCGTTGGCGTGCTGAAATGCCGGCCGCCCGGCATGCGGCTCAACCTCATGCCGCTCTATGCCTGGTACATCCTGGTCGTCGCGGTGATGATCCTGTTCGCCTTTCCGCCATTGATCGCGGGGGACGTGCTGTTCGAGATGGAACGGCTGCTCGGCTGGCCGTTCTTCGATCCGGCCAAGGGCGGCGACCCCTTGCTGTGGCAGCACCTGTTCTGGATCTTCGGCCACCCCGAGGTCTACATCGTCTTCCTGCCGTCGATCGCCTTGTTCGCGATGATCATTCCGACCTTCGCGCAGCGGCATATCCTGGGCTATCCGTGGATCGTGCTGGCGGCGGTCGGCACCGCGTTCCTGAGTTTCGGCCTGTGGGTCCACCACATGTTCGCGACCGGTCTGCCCAAGATCAGCCTCGCCTTCTTCTCCGCGGCGTCGGAGGCGGTGGCGATCCCGACGGGCGTGCAGATCTTCGTCTTTATCGCGACGTTGTGGGCCGGGCGCGTCGTGTTCTCGACCCCGCTGCTCTACGCGCTGGGCGCGATCGCGATCTTCGTGGTCGGTGGGCTGACCGGCGTGATGGTCGCGGTGGCGCCGTTCGACTGGCAGGCGCACGACACCTATTTCATCGTCGCGCACCTCCATTACGTGCTGATCGGGGGCACACTACTGCCGCTGTTCGGCGGGCTCTATTACTATTGGCCGCTGATCACGGGGAAGAAGCTGTCCGACCGGCTGGGGCGCACCGCCTTCTGGATCCTGTTCGTCGGCGCGAACCTCACTTTCTTCCCGATGCACATCACCGGGCTGCTCGGCATGCCGCGGCGCGTGTTCACCTACCCGGCCGAGTTGGGCGTCGACGGGCTGAACCTCCTGTCGACGATCGGCAGCTACCTGTTCGCCGGCGGCGTTCTGGTGATCGTGGTCGATCTGGCGCTAAGCCCCAGGCGCGCGAAGGCGCCGCGCAACCCGTGGAACGCGGGCACGCTCGAATGGCTGGCGCACCCCGACGACGAGGATTGGGGCATCCGCTCGGTTCCGCTGATCGAGAGCCGCTATCCGATCTGGGACCAGCCGAACTTCGTCGCCAACGTCGACGAGGGCCGGTTCTTCCTGCCCGACGCGGAAGAAGGCCGGCGCGAGACGATCATCACCACCGCGGTCGACGCGCGTCCCGCGCAGGTGATCCGGCTCGGCACGCCCAGCGTCGTGCCGATGATCACCGCGGTGGCGCTGGGCAGCGTGTTCATCCTGACCACCTATCACCTCTACTGGGCAGCGCTCGCGGGCGGGATGGCGACGCTGGCTGCGGTGCTGTGGTGGCTGTGGTCGACCGCCGAGATCCCGGAGAAGCCGGAGAAGTCGATCGGGCACGGCATCGTGCTGCCGCTCTACCGCTCCGGCCCCGCGGCGCCCGGCTGGTGGGCGATGTTCATCACCATGATGGCGGACGCGACCGCCTTCTCCGGGCTGGTGTTCGGTTACTACTTCTACTGGACGGTTCATCCCGACTTCCCGCCGACCGGCCCCGGCATGGACGGGCCGGGCACGTTCTGGCCGATGGTCGCGCTGGCGCTGACGCTCGCGTCCTGGGCGATGACGGTCGCCGCGCGCGAGCTGCACGGGCAGGGCCAAGTGACGGTCGCGCGCGGGTTGCTGGCGCTCGGCATCGTTGTGACGCTCGCCAGCCTGCTCGCAGGGATCGCGGGACCGTGGCTGACCGGGCTCGCGCCCAAGCTGCACGTCTACGGCGCGATCGTGTGGACGCTTGCGATCTGGACCGCGACCCACGCCGGGGTGGGCGTGATCTGCCAATCCTACACGCTCGCCAGGAGCTTCGCCGGCCGCATGACGCCCGACCATGACGCGGACCTTCGCAACATCACCGTCTTCTTCCACTTCCTCGCGCTGACCGCGATCGTCACCTACGCGACGATCGGGTTGTTTCCGCTGGCGTCATGAGCGACGAGCGCGAGAAGGGCCTCGCCGGCCGGGTGCGCGAGCGGCGCGTCACCTTGTGGACGCTGATCGTGCCGCCGACGGTCTGGGCGGTGCATTTCATGTTCTGCTACCTGTGGGTGGCGGTGTCGTGCGCGAAGCTGGCGTCGTTCGCGCGTTTCCCGGTCGCCTTCGCTGCGGGTACGCTGGTCGCGCTCGCAATCATCGTCGCCTCGGGGGTGGTCGCCTTCCTGCAGAGCCGCACGCCCGGCGATCCGCCGCCGCACGACGAGAGCACGGGCGTCGACCGCACGCGCTTCCTCGCCACCGCGACGCTGCTGCTCGCGGGGTTGAGCGTCGTCGGCGTGCTGTTCACCGCCGCGCCCGCGCTGATGCTGACCGATTGCCGGTGACGCGCGCGGCTGGCCTGGTCGTCGCGGGGCTGTCCGTCACGCTGTCGCTCATCCACCTCGGCATGACCGGGCACATGCTCGGCCACATGCTCGCGGTCGCGCTCGCCGCGCCGCTGCTCGCCTGGCGCGGCGCTGCGGCAGCGCGGCAGCGCGGACACGGCCTGCCGATGCTGATCGCCGCGGTCGAACTGGTGGTGGTGTGGGGCTGGCACCTGCCCGGCGCGCGCGACCTGGCAGATGGATCGGTGTCGGTCGCGCTGGTCGAGCAGGCGATGTTCCTGGGCGTCGGCTACGCCCTGTGGCGCGCGGCGCTCGCTCGGCCGGCGAGCGGCGTCGCCGCGCTGCTGCTCACCTCGATGCATATGACGCTGCTGGGCGTGCTGATCGGCCTCGCGCCGCGCCCGCTCTACGCCACCATGGCGATGCACCCGGCGGCCGGGCTCGACGCGCTCGCCGATCAGCAACTCGGCGGCGTCGTCATGCTGGTCGTCGGCGGCGCGAGCTACTGCCTGGGCGGGCTGTGGATGCTCGCCGGTTTGCTGCGGCAGGGAACGTCGCGAGAGAGGGAGGTACGCGCGTGACGGTCCGATTGACGTGGAAGCGGGTGATCGTCTCGCTGCTAGGCGTGTTCGCGTTCGGCATGGCTTTCGCCTGGTCGGGCATTTTCAACGTCGCGGCGTCGAGCGGCCATTGGGCGATCACCAACTGGTTCCTCCACTGGGTGATGCGCAACTCGGTCCAGACCCACGCGGCGGTGTCGACGCCGGAGACGATCATCGATCGCGGCGGCATGGTCAGCGCGGCGGGGCATTTCGCGCAGTCCTGCGCCTCGTGCCACGGCGCGCCCGGCGCGCGCCCGCTGCCCGTCATGCAGCGCGCGACCCCGCACGCGCCCGACTTGTCGGTCAACGCGCGCGAGTGGACCGACCGCCAGCTGTTCTGGATACTGCGCCACGGCGTGAAGTTTTCCGGCATGCCCGCCTGGGGCACCGACGGGCGCGACGACGAGATCAGGCGCATGGTCGCGTTCGTCCGCGCACTGCCGACGATGACGCCGGCGCAATATCGCGCGCTCGTCGCGACGCCGGTACCGCCGGCGACGCTGCCGGCCGCGGACGCGGTGATCGCCGCGCGCTGCACCGGGTGCCACGGCGCGAACGGGCGGGGGCGCGGCCAGCCCGACATCCCGATCCTCGCCGGGCAGCGCGTCGCGGTGCTGGAGGCGGCGCTGCGCCACTACCGCGCGGGCGTGCGGCACAGCGCGGTGATGCAGCAGGCCGCCGCCACGCTCGACAACGCGCAAATCCGGATGCTCGCGCGGCACTTCGCCGCCATGCCGGGGCTGGGCGATCGTCCGGCGGCTACTTCAGTGACGGGCGCAACGCGCGCGCGCGCGCGGCAGATCGTCGAGCACGGCGTGCCCCGCCTGCAACTGCCCGCGTGCGCGGCTTGCCACGGCCCCGGCAAGCCGCAACCGATCCTGACCGGACAGCGCGCCAGCTACATCGCGTCGCGGCTGCGCCACTGGAAGGGCGACGGCAAGGAGATCGACGCGCGCCAGTCGCAGGCGATCATGCCGGTGATCGCGCGGCGCATTCCGGAGGAAATGATCGACCCGCTCGCTTCCTATCTGGCCGGCGAGCGCCAGCAGCATGGTCTTCATTGGGTTAGTCCTTTCGCGCAATCAGCGCGCCGTATGGAGCGAAGTCGGCGCCGCTGACGCCGATCGAGAGCAGGGGAGTGAGGTCGGCCGCGTCCGCCCAGACCTGCGGCTCTGCCGACAGGTTGAAGGCGCAGACGACGCGGTCGTTGCGATGATTGCGCGCGAACA
>NZ_JBELMJ010000010.1:0-91842 GCF_042095875.1 Sphingomonas sp. | reverse complement strand
TAGTGCGAGAACTGCATCGAGTAGCTGGCGCGGCCCTGCGTGAACGAGCGCAGCGCGTTCACGTAGCCGAACATGTTCGCCAGCGGGACCATCGCCTCGACCGTCTGCGCGTTGCCGCGCGTGTCGGTACCTTGGATCTGGCCGCGACGGCTGTTCATGTCGCCGATCACGTCGCCGAGGTAATCCTCCGGCGTCACGACCTCGACGCGCATCACCGGCTCGAGCAGCGTGATGCCGGCCTTCTGCGCCGCCTCACGCATCGCACCGCGCGCGGTGATCTCAAACGCCAGCGCCGACGAGTCGACGTCGTGGTACGCGCCGTCGTACAGCACGATGTCGAAGTCGATGATCGGGAAGCCGACCAGCGAGCCGGTCGCCGCCGTCTCGCGGAAACCCTTCTCGATCGCGGGGATATACTCGCGCGGGATGTTACCGCCCTTGATCTCGTCCTTGAAGACGATGCCCGCGCCGCGCTCGCCCGGCGTCAGCTTCACCTTCACGCGACCGAACTGGCCGGTACCACCCGACTGCTTCTTGTGCGTGTAGTCGATGTCGACCGCCTTCTTCAGGTACTCGCGATACGCGACCTGCGGGGCGCCGACGTTGGCCTCGACCTTGAACTCGCGCTTCATGCGATCGACCAGGATCTCGAGGTGGAGCTCGCCCATCCCCTTGATGATGGTCTGGCCCGATTCGTGATCGGTCGAGACGCGGAACGAGGGGTCCTCGGCAGCCAGGCGGTTGAGCGCGATGCCCATCTTCTCTTGGTCGGCCTTGGTCTTCGGCTCCACCGACAGCTCGATCACGGGCTCGGGGAACTCCATCCGCTCCAAGATGATCGGGTGCGCCGGATCGCACAGCGTGTCGCCCGTCGTCGTCTCCTTCAGGCCCGCGATCGCGACGATGTCGCCCGCGCGTGCCTCATCGATGTCCTCGCGGCTGTTCGCGTGCATCAGGAGCATGCGGCCGATCTTCTCCTTCTTGTCCTTCACCGAGTTCAGGTAACCACCCTTGGTGAGGACGCCCGAGTAGATGCGGGCAAAGGTCAGCGAGCCGACGAACGGATCGTTCATGATCTTGAACGCCAGCGCCGAGAACGGCGCCTCGTCCGACGACGGACGCTCGTCCGGCGTCTCGCCGTCGAGCTTGACGCCCTTGATCGCCGGCACGTCGAGCGGGCTCGGCAGATAGTCGACCACCGCGTCGAGCAGCGGCTGGACGCCCTTGTTCTTGAACGCCGAGCCGCACACGACCGGCACGAACGACATGTTCAGCGTGCCCTTGCGGATCAGCTTCTTGAGCGTCGCCGTGTCGGGCTCGTTGCCCTCCAGGTACGCCTCCATCGCGTCGTCGTCCTGCTCGACCGCGAGCTCGATCAGGTCGCTGCGATACTTGGCGGCCTTCTCGGTCAGGTCGGCGGGAATGTCCTGATACTCGAACTTCGCGCCCAGCGACTCCTCGAGCCAGATGATCGCGCGGTTCTCGACCAGGTCGACCAGCCCCTTGAACTGGCCCTCCATGCCGATCGGCAGGTACAGCACTGCGGGCTTTGCACCCAGACGATCGATGATCGACTGCACGCAGAAGTAGAAATCGGCGCCGGTACGGTCGAGCTTGTTGACGAAGCACATGCGCGGCACGCCGTACTTGTCGGCCTGACGCCACACCGTCTCCGACTGCGGCTCAACGCCCGCCACGCCGTCGAAGCACGCGACCGCGCCGTCGAGCACGCGCAGCGAACGCTCGACCTCGATCGTGAAGTCGACGTGGCCGGGGGTGTCGATGATGTTGATCAGGTGCTCGGGGCCCTTGCCCTCTTCGGCGCGCCACTTGCACGTCGTCGCGGCCGACGTGATCGTGATGCCGCGCTCCTGCTCCTGCTCCATCCAGTCCATGGTCGCGGTGCCCTCGTGGACCTCGCCGATCTTGTAGGACTTGCCGGTGTAATAAAGGATACGCTCGGTCGTCGTCGTCTTGCCGGCATCGATGTGCGCCATGATGCCGATGTTGCGATAAAGTTCGAGCGGATGGCTGCGGGCCATGATGCTTCACTCCTGTGCCGGATCAGCCCGGCGATGCCAACGTTTGCGAGGTCGCCCCCTAGCCGTTCGGGCCGAGCTTGTCCAAGCTCGGCCCTACGCCTCTGCAATCAGAGGAAAACGGCTATCGGGAGTGCGGGCGAACCCGCCCACCCCATATAGTGTATGTTACCGCGAGCGCCAACCATCGGGTCGGCGCCCAACCACTTACCAGCGGTAGTGGCTGAACGCGCGGTTCGCTTCCGCCATGCGGTGCGTGTCCTCGCGCTTCTTCACCGCGTTGCCGCGGTTGTTCGACGCGTCGAGCAACTCGCCCGACAGCCGCGCGGCCATCGTGTTCTCGCTGCGGGCACGTGCCGCCGCGATCAGCCAGCGGATCGCCAGCGCCTGCGCGCGCTCGGGACGCACCTCGACCGGCACCTGGTAGGTCGCACCGCCGACACGGCGCGAACGGACCTCGATGCCCGGCTTGATGTTGTTCAGCGCGTCGTGGAACACGCCGATCGGCTCGCGCTTCGCGCGGGTCTCGACGGTTTCCATCGCACCGTAGACGATGCCCTCGGCGACGGACTTCTTGCCGTCGAGCATCACCGAATTCATGAACTTGGACAGCGTAACATCACCAAACTTGGGATCCGGCAGGATTTCACGCTTTTCTGGACGACGACGACGCGCCATGAGGAAGACCTTTCAATCAGCTGTAAAGAAACGGGAAACGGCTTACTTCGGCCGCTTCGCACCGTACTTCGACCGCGACTGGCGGCGGTCCTTGACGCCCTGCGTGTCGAGCACGCCGCGCAGCACGTGGTAACGCACACCGGGAAGATCGCGCACGCGCCCGCCGCGGATCAGCACCACCGAGTGCTCCTGCAGGTTGTGGCCTTCGCCCGGGATGTAGCTGATGACTTCGCGCTGGTTGGTCAGGCGGACCTTGGCCACCTTGCGCAGCGCCGAGTTCGGCTTCTTCGGGGTCGTCGTGTAGACACGGGTGCAGACGCCGCGCTTCTGCGGGTTCTGCTCCATCGCAGGGACCTTCGACTTGGCCTTCTGCGGTTCGCGGCCCTTGCGGACCAGCTGGTTGATCGTCGGCATGAAGCCTTCACCTTTCCATCGGTTACTTTGCTGGAGCCATAACAGCACTTGGAATACGAAAAGGACCTCTGAGCAGCCGACAACGGCCCTCGCGGTCCTTCAAGCATCCAGCAATGTTCAAGCTTGCCCGCCGGAGTCGCCTCCCATCGGACGTCGGCGCGTATACGCGCGAGTGTGGGGAGCGTCAATGCCGCCCCGCGGCGCCCCGCTATTTGTTTCCGGCACGTGGCTCTTAACCGCGCGACAACCCGCGTCGTGGCATCACGCGCATCGTGTACGCCTCTACCCTACCCATCCCCCTCGCGCGACGCCGCGCGACCGCCAGGCGTACCGCCGCGACACTCGCGTGCGGCGCGGCACTCGGCAGCGCGCTGACTCCGCTCGCGACGGTGCTGCTCCCGCTGCTGGCGGCGCGTGCGTGGCGATCCGGTGCACGCGCCGCCGCCGCCGTGAGCCTGAGCGCCGGCCTGCTCGCGGGCGCGCACTGGATCGACCTGCGCGCGCTCACCGCCTATCCCGCGTCACTCACCGGACCGTGGATCGTGTTGCTCGTCACCGCGATCGTCGCCGCCGCCGCCTGGGCCGCCGCGGGCTCGAGAACGCCTCGCGACACCGCGCTCACCGTCGCCACGCTGGCGCTGGTCGCTTCCCCCGTCGCACCGCTCGCCGCGCTGCTGCTCGTCCTCGCCTGCTATCGCCTCAGGCGCGAACCCGACCATCCGACAGCCGCCAACGACAATCAGCCCGGCCCTCCCGCGCTGCCGTTCTTCGCGTATCCGCCGCCCGTCAGCTACCCGCCGCGCCGCTCAGCACGCCCATCAGCGTTCGATTGAACCGCGCTGCGTCCTCGACCTGCGGCGAGTGACCCAGCCCGTCCAGCTTGATCAGCTTCGCGCGCGGGATCTTGCGCGCCGCCTCCGGCGCGATCTGTGGGATCGCCTGCAGGAACCCGCGCAGCGACGTGGGCACCTGCGCGCGCCCGAACGCGGTCTTGTCGAGCGTGCCGATGATCAGCGTGGTCGGCGCCTTGATGCGATAGAGTTCGTGCGCGACCGGCTGCGTCTTGATCATCTCACTGGTCTTCGCCTGCGCGAGCGCGACCTGATCGCGCCCAGGCCCCGCGTACATCCCCGCCTGCATCGCCACCCAGCGGTCGTACGCCGACTTCCACTGGCCGTGATAATAGTTCTCGAGCTGGTACGCCTTGATCGACGCCGCGCTCGTGCGCCGCTCGCCCGCCCACAAGGCGTCGACGTCGGTGTACGGCAGCCCGTCCTCCGACCGGTCGCGCAGGCCCAGCGGGTTGACGAGCACCAGCCGGTCGACCGCCGCCGGGTACATGATCGCGTAGCGCATCGCCAGCATCCCGCCCATCGAGTGACCGATCACCGTCGCGTGCGCGATCCCCAGCGATTTCAGCAGTTTGTCCGTGTTGCTTGCCAGCGCCTCGAAACTATACTGCATCGCGCGCGGCTTCGACGATTTGCAGAAACCCAGCTGATCGGGGATCACCACGCGATAGCCCGCGTCCGCCAGCGGCCGCGCGGTCGCCTCCCACGTCGCGCCGCAGAAGTTCTTGCCGTGGAGCAGCACGACAGTGCGCCCGTTCGGCCGCTCGGGCACCACGTCCATGTACGCCATCTCGGCCGGCTCGCCGACCACGGTCAGCGGCATCGTCTTGACCGGATAGGGATAAGCGAACCGTTCCAGCCGCGCGCCGTAGCTCGGCGGCGTCGCTGGCGCCGCCGCGACCAGCAGGCAGACGAGCGGCAGGCAGGCGCGCGGCAGGGGAGCGGTACGGGTCGGTCGTCGGGTCATCGGCAGGTCCGGATCGTTACGGCTCCGCGCAGTTAACCACGATCGACCGCCCGCGTCACCCCGCCCGATACGACCGCGCGCGTCAGTCCTTCTCGGGATCGTGACCCCAGTTCATCAGCGAGTAGCGCCAGTCGGAATGTTCCTTGTCCTCCGCCGGGCCGCCCTGCGCCAGGTGGCGGTGGACGTACCCGACCACCTTCTGCATGTGCGCGTAATCGTCGTCGCTCAGATCGGCCTTCTTGGTGCGCTTGATCTCGACGATGCGCCTGCCCGACTTGTGCCCGACGCTCTCGCCGTCGCCGTCACCGTCCTCGCCCTTCCAGCCGACGCGCTTGCTCTCGTCGGTGTCGAGGAACTCCTCCAGCTCGGCCGGCGCCATGTTCACCGCGTCGTTGAACTCCTCGTAGATCTTCTGCTGGTCGTCGGACGTGTCGGCCATCGGGTCTTCTCCTTCACCCGCGCCAACGCCGCGCGCGCGATCAGGGTTGCGCCAGCGCCCCCGCCATCCGCACCGCATCGACCAGGAAGCCGACCCACATCGCGATCAGCACCGCCGACGATCCCAGAAACAGCATGAATCGCAGCGGCGCTTTCCTCGCCACCACGTGCGCGTAGCTGTGCGCGGCGCGCAGCGCGACGAACAGCCAGGCGAGCACCACCTGCGGCAAATGCGCCTGCCCCGTGACGATCAGCAGCGGCACCAGCGCGAAATACAGCACCGGCAGCTCGAACAGGTTGGCAAGGTTGTTCGCCGGCAGCTCGACCGGCTGGAAATAGCGCCGCGCCGCCTCGCCGCTCGCAAAATCGGCCGTCTTCGGTCTGGTGCGCCGCATGTGCGCCATCCGCTGCACGAACAGTGTGCCCCACACGACGAACACCAGCGCCACCAGCGCGAACGTCGGCCACAACAGTCCCAGGATCATCATGCGCGCGCCTTCCCTTCATGCCGGAGCATGACGCGCGATCCCCGACCGTGCCAGCGACGATTGAACCCAGCCTTGGCGCGCCGCATAGCCCGCGCAATGATCACGCTGTTCCGCCCCATGCTCGCCGGCGCCAACCTGCGCGACCGGATGATCGCCGCGCTGGGCGCGCTCGCCGGCATCGCGCTCACCGCCGCTCTATGCACTGCGCTGCTGCCGCACGGGCCCGCGCTGCTGCTCGTCGCGCCGATGGGTGCCTCGGCGGTGCTGGTGTTCGCGGTGCCGGCGAGCCCGCTGGCGCAGCCGTGGCCGGTGATCGGCGGCAATCTGCTGTCCGCGCTCGCCGGCATCGCGGTCGCGCGCGTCGTGCCCGACCCCGCGCTCGCCGCGGGCGTCGCGGTCGGGGCTGCGATCGCGCTGATGTCGCTCACCCGCTCGCTCCACCCGCCGGGCGGCGCGGCGTCGCTGCTCGCAGTGCTGGGCGGCAGCGCGGTCGCGGCGCAGGGCTGGTTCTTCGCAATCGTGCCGGTCGCGGCCAACGCGGTCGTGCTGGTAGCGGCGGGCATGCTGTTCCATCGCCTGTCTGGCCACAGCTTCCCGCACCGCCCTACCCCCGCGCCGGGGCACGTGCGCCCAACCTCGGGCGTGCCGCATCCGGAGGACATCGACCGCGCGCTCGCCGATCTCGGCGAGACCTTCGACGTCTCGCGCGCGGACCTCGACCTGCTGTTCCGCACAGTCGCCGCGCACGCCGCCCGGCGCGGCTAGTCGCGCAACCGCTCGGCCAGGAACGCGATCAGCGCCTCGACCCGCGCCGGGCGCAATGCGCTGGGCGGCGTCAGCAGATGGAGCGCGATCCCCGCCGGCATCCACTCGGGCAGGATCGGCACCACGATGCCCGCGGTCAGCGCGTCGCCCAGGATGAAGGCCGGCAATCGCGCGATTCCCAGCCCCGCGATCAGCGCGGGCACCAGCGCGTCGCCCGAGTTGGACGACAGCGGCCCCTCCGCCTTGACCGACACCTCCGCCCCGCCCGGTCCGCGAAAGCGCCACGGACCCGTTACGTTGGTGTAGCCGAGCAGCCGGTGCTCCCCCAACTGCGCCGGGTGCGTCGGTGTACCGTGCTCCGCCAGGTACGCGGGGGCGGCGACCAGATGCGCCGCCACCGTGCACAGCCGCCGCGCACGCAGCGACGAATCGGGCAGGTCCGCGATCCTGAGCGCGACGTCGAACCCTTCCGCGACGATGTCGACCCGCGCGTCGGACAGGTGCAGCTCGATCTCGATGCCGGGATGCTGCGTCAGGAACTCGGCGACCAGCGGCGCGACGTTCGAGATGCCGAACGACATCGGCGCCGCCATCCGCACGCGCCCGACCGGCGCCGCCCCCGCATCGCGCGCGAACTCCTCCGCGCCCTCGGCCTCCGCCACCATCCGCGCCGCGCGCTCGGCCAGCGAGCGCCCGACCTCGGTCAGTGCGAGTCGCCGCGACGTGCGATGGAACAAGGATTGTCCGAGATGCGCCTCCAGCCGCGACACCGCCTTCGACACCGTCGCCTTGCTCAGCCCGATCGCCTCGGCCGCGCCGCTGAACGACCGGTGCTCGGCCACCGCTGCGAAGATCGCCCATGCTTCCAGGTCTGGCAGTCGCATGCAGCCTTGCTAGCCGCTGAAACGATCCGTTTCAATCGTTTCCGTTTTCGCGCGCCATGGTCGCGCTTATGTCTTCAACAACAACGGAGGCTATCATGACCGACACCGCTCTCGCGACCCGTATCGAACGCCGCCCCTTCACGTCGCTCGGCCACGCCGACCACGGCTGGCTCGACGCGCGGCACCATTTCTCCTTCGCCAACTATTACGACCCCGATCGGATGAGCTGGGGCGCGATCCGCGTCTGGAACGACGACACGATCGCGCCGAACAGCGGCTTCCCCCCGCACCCGCACCGCGACATGGAGATCATCACCTACGTCCGCTCCGGCGCGATCACGCACAAGGATTCGATTGGCAATACCGGCCGCACCGCCGCGGGCGACGTGCAGGTGATGAGCGCGGGCTCGGGCGTGCGCCACGCCGAGTACAATCTCGAGAGCGAACCCACGACGCTGTTCCAAATCTGGATCGAGCCGACCCGCACCGGCGGCAGCCCGTCCTGGGGTGCCAAGCCCTTCCCCAAGGGCGAGCGCTCGGGCCGCTTCGTGACGCTCGCCAGCGGCTTCGCCGACGACGGCGACGCGCTGCCGATCCGTGCCGAGGCGCGCGTGCTGGCCGCGACCGTCAAGGCGGGCGAGCAGGTCACCCACGAGGTCGGCGAAGGCCGCCACGCCTACCTCGTCTCCGCCACCGGCGCGGTCGAGATCGCGGGCGAGCGCTACGAGGGCCGCGACGGCATCGCGCTCCACGGCGGGCAGGTCGTGACGATCACCGCGCTCGACGATGCCGAGCTGGTGCTGGTCGACTCGCTCTGATCGACCACCGCGACTGAACCGAACCGCCGTCCCGGCATTGTGGCCGGGACGGCTCCACCAACCTGCATCAAGGAACGCGCCATGACCAAAGTCCTCGTCCTCTATTACTCCTCCTACGGCCACGTCGAGCAGATGGCCGACGCGGTCGCCGAGGGCGCGCGCGCCGGCGGCGCCGAGGTCGACATCCGCCGCGTCGCCGAGACCGCGCCCAAGCAGGTCGTCGAATCCGCCGGGTTCCAGACCGACACCGCCCACCCGGAGATCGAGGGTCCCGACGCGCTCGCCGCCTACGACGCGATCATCGTCGGCGCGCCGACCCGCTACGGCCGGATGCCGAGCCAGATGGCGGCGTTCTGGGACACGACCGGCGGGCTGTGGATGAAGGGCGCGCTGGTCGGCAAGGTCGGCGGTGCCTTCACCTCTACCGCCAGCCAGCACGGCGGGCAGGAGACGACGCTCTTCTCGATCCTGACCAACCTGCTCCACCACGGCATGACGATCGTCGGGCTCGACTACGGGTTCAAGGGCCAGATGGGCGTCGACGAAGTGCTCGGCGGCACGCCCTACGGCGCGTCGACGATCGCCGACGGCGACGGCAGCCGCCAGCCGCACGCCAAGGAACTCGACGGCGCGCGCTACCAGGGCCAGCGCATCGCCGAACTCGCCGCCAAGCTGAAGTGACGCGCACGGCCGGGCGGCACGTTCGCCCGGCCGTCACCTCCCCTTCGTCGCCCCGGACTTGATCCGGGGGCCCGCTTCTTCTCGACCGCAACTCGGAAGCGAGATCCCGGATCATGTCCGGGACCACGGTGTCCGGTTCCTTCGATCGGCCAACCTCACCGCCGCCGCCGCTTCCGCGCCTTCGGATCGAACGCGGGTAGCGACAGATACACCGGCGGCGCCGGCACCTCAGCGACCGTGACCGCGGTGTCCACGCCCGGAGACGCCGGAAACCGCCGCCGCGCGGTCGCGAACAGCAGCCGCGCGCGTGCCGCCCCCGGCGCCGACGCGCTCGTGCCAACCCAGCGCCAGTGCCACGGCTCCCATTTCACCCGCTGCGTGTTGCTGACCGGGAACGACATCTCGAATCCGTAGCGCGGCGCGTTCGCGCGCAGCCAGCGGAACGCGGGCGTCGCGGCGACGCACGCCTCCGCGTCCGGACAATCGTTCAACCGCGGCCGGAACGCGAAATCGAGCGCGTAGCCCGTCGCGTGCTCGCTGTGCCCCGGCGGCGCGACCGATACCGCGCGCGTGTCCGCGTCGGCGGTGGGCTCGCGGCAGAACACGCCGCCCTGCCGCGTGATCGATCGGTGGCACGACAGCGCCAGCACGCGCCCGCCCACCGCCGGGCTCGCCGACGCCGCCGCCAGCAACCGTTCCAGATCGGGCAGCACCTCGCGCCGCAGCGTGCAACCGTTCACCGCCAGCCCGGCGGGCACCGCCGCCAGCTCGCCCGGCGGCGCGTCGCCGTACGGCAGATGCCCCAGCACGCGCCCGTCCTCCGCGACCGGCGGCGGCGTTCCGGCGCACACCTGCGCCCCCGCCGGCCAAGCGATCAGCGTCGCTGATGCCGCGAGCACTAGCCGCCGCGCCCGCGCGGTGGCACAGCGCACAACATGCTCGGTGAACGCGTATTGTTTCTCGACGGCGAGGCGCTGGTGATCGACAAGCCCGCCGGGCTCCCCGTCGATCGCCCGCGCGACGGCGCGATCTCTCTCCAAAATCACCTGAACTCCCTCACCTTCGGCTTCCAGCGCTGGCCCCAGGCCGTGCACCGGCTCGACCGCGACACCAGCGGTTGCCTGCTCCTGTCGCGCAACCCCAAGGCGCACGCGCGGTTCCAGCAGGCGTTCGAGGCCGGCGCGGTCGAGAAACGCTACCTCGCGATCCTCGACGGCGTGCCGGAGGGGACCGAAGGCATGATCGACCTGCCGCTCGGCAAGCAGTCGACGCGCGAGCGCGGCTGGTGGATGACCACCGACCCGAACGGCAAGGCCGCGCGCACCGCCTGGTCGCTGCTCGGCATGCACGACGGCCGTGCTTTGGTTGAGTTCCGCCCGCAGACCGGCCGCACGCACCAGATTCGCGTCCACGCGCTCGAAGGGCTCGGGCACGCCGTGACCGGCGATCCCACCTACGGCCACGCGCACTCCGGCGGCACGATGCTGCACGCCGCCCAACTCACCGTGCCGCGCGGGACCAAGGAGCCGATCGCCGCCACGGCCCCCTGGCCCGACCGCTTCCGCGCGCTCGGCTTCGATGGTTGAGATCCCCGAGGATGCGCTGGACGAGCGCTTCCTCGCCGCGACGGGGCCGGGCGGGCAGAACGTCAACAAGGTCGCCACCGCCTGCCAGCTGCGCGTCGACGTGTTCCGCCTCGGCCTCTCGCCCGAAACCTATCGTCGGCTGCGCGTGCTCGCCGGCAGCCGCCTGACCGCGTCGGGCACGCTGGTCCTCGTCGCGCGCCGTTTCCGCACGCAGGATGCGAACCGCCAGGACGCGCGCCAGCGCCTCGCCGACCTGCTCGCCGAGGCCGAGAAGCGCGAGGCACGCCGCGTGAAAACCAAGCCGACCCGCGCCGCCAAGGCACGCCGCATCGACGAGAAGAAGGGCCGCAGCGCGGTCAAGGCCGGCCGCGGCAAGGTGCGGCTGGACTGACGCGGCTCAACCGTCGGCTGGTCGGGTGCCGACCGTCAGGCCGCCGACCGGCAACCGCGCGCGCCAATCAGGGGGCAACAGCGCGAGCAACCTGACCCGTATCGCATGCCACCACGCGGACAGGCACAGCAGCGCCGAGCCGATCACCAACGCGGTCAGCGCGACGTTCAACTCGATCGCGCCGTAGCTGCGAAACAGCTGCGCCATCGCGGCCAGCACATAGGCCAGCGCCGACACCAGCAGCGCGCGGCGATCAACCGCCAGCGCCACGACCGCGAACAACAGGTACACCGCCAGGACGCCGATCGCGCCGCCCACGCCGATGCCCTCGCCGCGGGTCACTCCTATCCAGTAGAACAAGGGATGCGCGATCAACGGCGCCGCGACCAGGTGCAACCAGAAGGCGACATCCGATCGCTGCGTCGTGCGCGCGCGATCGGACATGTCCCACCACATCGCGTAGGCGAACACCCCGATGCCGCAGACCAGCGCCACCGCCGCGATCACCGCCGCATCATCGCTCGCATCGCCGCGGATGGTACCAACGAGCGCGAGCACGAACAGCACCAGCGCACCGATCGCCGCCGCGATCGTGATCGGCACCCTGAACCGCCGCCAGTGCAGCAGCGCAGCCAACCCCGCGCCCGCTGCGCCCGCCAGCATGATCGCGGCGATCTGTCGCTGGCCGCCGTCTCCTCCGCCGAGCAACGCAGCGCAGGCGATGGCCGCGACGCTCCCGATCGCGGTAACGAAGGTCAGCAACAGGATGATCGACGGCAGCGCCATGCGACGCCGACGCGTGAAGACCTCCGCCATCCCCCACGCCGCCGCCGCGACCAGCAGTCCGGCGGATGCCGCGCCCGCCACCGTCGCGCCCACCGCCGCGGCGGCGAACACCACCAGCAGGCAGGCGATCGTCACAAAGATGTCGTTGAAGCCGGTGACGAGCCGGAACTGCTCCTCGTCGACCGCCGGCGCGCGGCGCAAGGCCGCGACATGGTCGCGCAGTGCCGCGGCGGCGGCCGGGCTGATCGCGCCCGCCTCGACCGCGGATTGAACCTCGCTCTCGCTGTACATGCCTGCACCCCCGCGGCCGATGCTAGGCCGCCGCGCCGCGCGCGGTCAATCGCCCACCCGGCGCCGGCGCTCGGCACTCTGGCACTCCGCCGCGCCCGCGCCTAATTGCGTGGCCATGTACGCCTTCGACATCGCCGCCGGCTCCAAGACCGAACTCTACCACGACCTGCACGCCGCACTCGACGCGCTGACCGCCGACGAGCCCGACACGGTCGCCAACATGGCCAACGCCGCCGCGCTGATCTGGCAGTATCTGCCCGACCTGAACTGGGCCGGCTTCTACCGCGCGGCGGGCGACGAGCTCGTGCTCGGCCCGTTCCAGGGCAAGGCCGCGTGCATCCGCATCGCGCTGGGCAAGGGCGTGTGCGGCACCGCCGCCGCGACGCGGCAAACGCAGCGCGTCGACGACGTTCACGCCTTTCCGGGCCATATCGCGTGCGACGCCGCCAGCGCGTCCGAACTCGTCGTCCCGATCACGGTCGGCGACCGCTTGGTGGGCGTGCTCGACCTCGACAGCCCCGAGCCCGGCCGATTCGACGCCGAAGACGCCGCCGGCTGCGAACGGTTGGTGGCGCTGCTCGCCCCCCGCATCGCGGGCGCGGCCGCCTGACCTGTCACCCGTCACGGCATCGGTTCGCGTCAAACGCGACCACGCCGACGATCCACCCACCCCCGTCATCCCGGCCTTGAGCCGGAATCCCGCTTTCTTCTTCCTTCCCCCACACCGAGCCACAAGCGCAGGCCCCGCAATCGCTAACAGACCTGGTTGATGCCCTAGCCGCGGCTGCACCAATCCGGGACGATCGTTGCAGTGGTGAGACGATCACCGACTTGGTAAGCAACCGGTAAACGTGAAGCGCGTTCGGTAGCGCATCACCTTTACAGGGAATGAACGGCCATGCGCTTGCTGATGATCGCCGCCACCGCTGCCACGATTGCCGCGGCCCCCGCACAGGCCGGCCCGCGCGGCGGCATGGCCCCCATCCGCTCCGGCGGCGTGAACATGCCCCGTCCGGGGGGCGTGAACATGCCCCGTCCTGGCGGCGTTCACATGCCGCGCCCGGGCGGCTGGGGCACGCACCAGGTCAACCGTCCGCGCTGGGGCGGCCACATCAACAATCGCTGGTGGGGCGGCATGCGCGCGCCCGGCGGCTACGGCGCCTATCGCCGCCCGATGCGCGGCTACGTGCTGCCCAGCTACTGGGTGTCGCCCAACTTCTTCATCAACGACTGGTCGGGCTACGGCCTCTACGCGCCGCCGACGGGCTATACCTGGTCGCGCTACTACGACGACGCAGTGCTCGTCGACGGGCGCGGGTCGGTGTACGACAGCGTCGGCGGCATCGGCTGGGACCAGTTCGACGGTTCGGACGTCGACTACACCTACCGTGACGGCGACTATGCCGCGGGCGGCTACGCCGGTGGCGCGTACGACAACGGCTACGCGAACGGTTATTACGGCCCGACGCGCGACCGCGACGGCGGCTTGGGGGGCGCGGTGATCGGCGGCGTGGCGGGCGGTGTCGCCGGCAACGTCATCGCCGGGCGCGGCAACCACCTGCTCGGCACCGCGATCGGCGCGGGCGCTGGTGCGCTGGTCGGGCGCGAGATCGATCGCAACGACCGCGCCGGCCGCGTGCCCGTCGCGCCGCCGGGCGGCCCGCGCTACGGCGCGCCCTACCCCGCGCCGGGCGCCGGCTATGGCGCACCCGGCGCCGGCTACGCCGCGTCCGGTCGCGGCTACGCCACCAGCGGCGGCGCGCCCGTCGTCGCCTATCAGGAGGGCAGCTACGGCGGCGATTACGCCGGCACCACCTACTCGGGCGTGACGCGCTACACCACCGAGGGTGCGGGCTATCCCGCACCCGGCGGCTACGGCCCCGCGCCGCGCATCGGCTATCCCGGGCCGGCCGTGGTCGCGGGCAACGGCGCGGTCGTCACGACGTCGAGCACCGCCGGCTCGGCCGGCTATTACGCCAACGGATGGTATTATCCCGGCACCACGATCACCACCGTCACCGTCACCGTCTCGGGCGGGGCGGGGTCGAGCGTGGTGGAGGAAGAAGTGTACGAGGACGCCGACTACGGCCACGCCAAGGGCTATCGCTACAAGGGCAAGTGCAACTGCTGACGCGCAGCGCCTGACACGATCGCGATGCCGCTCCGCCGATCACCGGCCGGGCGGCGTCGTCGTTTTGAACGGGCCGACTGATTCTCACTGTCCTACGCGCGACCGTTCCGTCATCCCCGCACGTTATGCATCACTTGGACCTAGGCAGCCGTCGCCCAGGTTTGGCGTGCGCCTTGGCCTCACCTTAGCCTCACCTTCCGCGCTCAACCCCGGTCGCGCCCCGCGAACGTCACCAGGCTCTCCGCCCCGTCCGCGCCCACCGCGCTCACCCCGATGAAATGGTCGTCGAGCGGCACGTTCTTCAGCAGCGTCGTGGTCGCCCCCGTCACCGTCTTCGCGTCGGTCCAGTCCTGCCGGTCGTTCATCCGCCAGCGCACCTTGTACGCCGCGACTCCCGGCACCGGCGCCCATTTGACCGTCGTGTCGCGGGTCAGCGCGCCCGACACCGACGCGCTCGCCGGGGCCGCCGGCGCGTCCGCGATCCGCGCGATCGCGGCGACGTTGATCGCGGTCACCTTTGCCAGATAGTCGAAGTCCATGCCCTCGATCGTGTCGGCGAACACGCGCCCGTTCTCCGTGCGCACGTCCTGGTGCTGCCGATCCCAATTTTCCGCCCCGACCGAGAAGCGCACCGCCGGGTAGCCTTGGCGGAGGAACGGCTCATGGTCGCCGCCGCGCCCGAACCGGTCGGGCCGGCGGTCGAGCACCACGTCGAACCTGCCCGGCAGCGCGTCGGCGACGCCGTCGATCACCTTGGCCAGCGCGCGGCTCGGCCCGTCGTCCTCGCCGCCCAGCCCGCGCCGCTCCATCCCTTCCGCCAGCGACTCGCTCGATCGTATCCCCTCGGAGAAGACGCGCACGCGGTTGGCGTCGACCACTCCGCCCTGCCCGACCGAGTTGCCGACGATGTCGTTGTTCAGCATAGCGTCGACCTGCCACCCCCGCGCCTTGGCCGTCTCGGCGAGCAGCGTCGCGCCCCACAATCCCTGCTCCTCGCCCGAGAAGACGGCGTAGACGATCGTCGCGCGGTGCTTCGTCTTCGACAGGATGCGCGCGGCTTCCAGCACCAGCGCCACGCCCGACGCGTCGTCGTTCGCGCCCGGCGCGTCGCTGGTCACGTTCATCACGTCAGTCACCCGGCTGTCGATATGCGCGCCGACAATGACGTAGCGGCCCGGCTCAGTCCCCGGCTGGATACCCAGCACGTCCTCGATCACTACGCCGTCCGGCGCGCGCGGACCGGTGAAGCGGCGCGACAGCCGTTCGGTGGTGATGCACCCGCCGCAGCCCTGCGACAGCGTCGCGAACTGCGCCGCGGTCCAGCTGCGCGCCGCCCCGATGCCGCGGTTGGGACTGGTCGCCGACGACAGCGAGTGGCGCGTGCCGAACGAGACGAGCTTCTCGACGGTGGCGCGCATCCGCTCCTTGGACGGCATATCGCGCGGCGCGGCGGCGGCGGGAGGAATGGCGAACAGCGACAGGGCGGCGAGCAGGATCGAACGGTTCATGCCCGCGGGTTGTGGCCGCGAACGCGCCCGCGCTCAACCCCCGCCCGCCTGTCTCTACTTAGCGAAGCGCCTTCGCCACCGATCAGCTCAGCCGGTCGATCGCCTCGCGGTCGAGCCCGCCGGGCACGATCATCAGCGGCACCGACAGCCCGCCCGCGTCGGCGGCGAAATGCGACACCAGCTCGCCCGGCGCCCCACTCGCCGCCGCGCCCAGCACCAGCGCCGCGATCTGCGGATTGGCCGCGATCAACTCGCGGATCACCTTGGCCCCGTCGCCGCTGCGCACGGTCAGCGACGGGCGCAAACCCGATTCCTCCAGCAGCGTCCCCGCCGCGCGCTGCACCAGCCCCTCGGCGTGGCGGCGCTGGTCCTCCTCGATCGTCGCCTGCACGCCGCCGAACGCGATAAACTCCTGCGGCGGGATCAGCGCCAGTATCTCCACCCCGCCCCCGGTCTTCACCGCGCGCCTGGCGGCGAAGCGCAGCGCGATCTGTGCCTCGGGCGTGTCGTCGATCACGGTCAGGTAGATGCGCATGGAGCGAAGCCTTTCTCACCTACCAAGCTACTAGGCTTTACCGCGCGCGCCAAGCGTTGCTCATCGAGCGGCGGGCTTGACGCTACGGTGCCAGGGGGCGAGAGACGCGCGCATCCCCAGGAAAGCATTCGCGCAAAGGTTTGCCATGCCGATCGAGATCAAGATGCCTGCCCTTTCCCCGACGATGGAGGAAGGCACGCTCGCCAAATGGCTGGTGAAGGAAGGCGACACGGTGAAGTCCGGCGACATCATGGCCGAGATCGAGACCGACAAGGCGACCATGGAGTTCGAGGCGGTCGACGAGGGCACGATCGCCAAGATCACCGTGTCCGAGGGGACCGACGGCGTGAAGGTCGGCGCGGTGATCGCGCTGCTCGCCGAGGACGGCGAGGATGCGGGCAGCGTGTCGGGCGAGTCGACGCCCGCCCCCGCCGCGAAGGAGAGCGAGCCCCGCCCCTCGCCCGCCGACCCCAACAAGACCGGCAGCGAAGCGACGCCCGCGGGCGACACGCACGAGGATCACGGCAAGCCCGCCGACGACCAGGTCGCGCGCGACGAGCAGCAGCCGTCCACCCCCGCGCCTGCGCCAACGAACTCGGCGAACGACGGCGACCGCGTGAAGGCGAGCCCGCTCGCGCGCCGCCTCGCCGCCGACAAGGGTCTCGACCTTTCGCAACTGACCGGCACCGGCCCGAACGGCCGCATCGTCAAGGCCGACGTCGAGCAGGCCAAGCCCGGCGCCGCTTCCGCTCCCGAGACCGCGGCGTCGCAGCCCGCGCCGAGCGCCCCCGCCCCTGCCGCCAGCGCACCCGCCGCCGCACCGCAGATCCCCGACGTGCCGCACGAGACGACCAAGCTCAGCAACATGCGCAAGACGATCGCGCGCCGCCTGACCGAGTCGAAGCAGCAGGTGCCGCACATCTACCTGACCGTCGACGTGCGCCTCGACAAATTGCTGGCGCTTCGCGGCGACCTGAACGCCAGCCTGTCGGCGCGTGGGGTCAAACTGTCGGTCAACGACCTGATGATCAAGGCGCTTGCCGCCGCGCTGATCCAGGTGCCCAAGTGCAACGTCATGTTCACGCCCAACGAACTCGTCACCTTCAAGCGCGCCGACATCTCGGTCGCGGTGTCGACGCCGGAGGGTCTGATCACCCCCGTCATCACCGAGGCGGACACCGCCTCGCTGTCGAGCATCTCGACCCGGATGAAGGACCTCGCCGCCCGCGCGCGCGACAGGAAGCTCAAGCCCGAGGAGTTCACCGGCGGCACCGCGTCGATCAGCAACATGGGCATGTTCGGGATCAAGCAGTTCGAGGCGGTCATCAACCCGCCGCAGGGCATGATCCTCGCGGTCGGCGCGGGCGAGAAGCGCCCGTGGGTGATGGAGGACAATGCGCTCGGCGTCGCCACGATCATGTCGGCGACCGGCAGCTTCGACCACCGCGCGATCGACGGCGCGGACGGCGCGGAGCTGATGCAGGCGTTCAGGAACCTGGTCGAGAACCCGCTGGGCATGCTCGCCTGAGCACGCCCATGATGCGGCGCCACGTCACCCCGCTCGAGCTCAATCCGGTGATCCGCGAGATCGCCTGGGGGCTGCTCGGGCTGGGCTTCACCGCGCTCGTCTTCTGGGGCGCGGCGTGGAGCTACCCGCAAGGGTATCAGACGATCTGGCTGGTCGGTGCTGCCACGATGCTGGCGATGGGCGTGCTGAGCGCGCGCGAAGTGTGGAGAGTGCGCGGTGAATGACGTGACGGAGCAACAGCAGCAGTCCGACCTGCCCTTCCGCGACCCGGCGATGCGCGTCACCGCCATGCCTGCGGACACCAACGCCTACGGCGACATCTTCGGCGGCTGGCTGATGAGCTTGATGGACTCGGCCGCCGGCCTGGTCGCCGCGCGCCGTGCCAAGGGCCGCGCGGTCACGATCGCGATGGAGGGCATGAAGTTCCACGCCCCCGTCCGGGTCGGCGACGAGGTCAGCGTCTACGCCGAGATCGTCAAGGTCGGCCGCACCTCCATGACGATCGCGGTCGAGGCGCACGCGCGCGACCGCCACCGCGAGACGACGCGCAAGGTGACCGAAGCGCACTTCACCTTCGTCGCGATCGACCGTGACCGCCGCCCGCGCCCGGTCGACGCCTGACCTCGGGCCGCACGCACCCTATATCGGATCAAACGGCATCGCCCGCGCCGGCGATGCGAGCGAACAGGGCGGACGAGCCCGGGAGTTTACGCAAATGGCTGACCAATACGACCTCATCGTGCTCGGCTCGGGGCCGGGCGGCTACGTCTCCGCGATCCGCGCGAGCCAACTCGGCATGAAGGTCGCGATCGTCGAGCGCGAGCGGCTCGGCGGCATCTGCCTCAACTGGGGTTGCATCCCGACCAAGGCGCTGCTGCGCACGTCCGAGGTCTACCATTACATGACCCACGCCGCCGACTACGGATTGAAGGCCGACAACATCGGCTTCGACCTCGGCAAGATCGTCGATCGCAGCCGCAAGGTCGCGGGGCAGCTCAACGCCGGCGTCAAGGGCTTGATGAAGAAGCACAAGATCGCCGTCCACGAGGGCGTCGGCAAGCTCTCGGGCAAGGGTAAGCTCTCCGTCACGCAGGACGACAAGACGACCGAGCTGACCGCCCGCCACATCATGATCGCCACCGGCGCGCGCGCGCGCGACCTGCCGTTCGCCAAGGCCGACGGCAAGCGCATCTGGACCTACCGCCACGCGATGGTGCCCGAGGAGATGCCGACCAAGCTGCTCGTTATCGGCTCCGGCGCGATCGGGATCGAGTTCGCGTCCTTCTACAACGACATGGGCGCCGAGGTGACCGTGGTCGAGATGCTGCCACGCATCCTTCCCGTTGA
Organism: Sphingomonas sp.; assembly: GCF_042095875.1. Taxonomy (GTDB): domain Bacteria; phylum Pseudomonadota; class Alphaproteobacteria; order Sphingomonadales; family Sphingomonadaceae; genus Sphingomonas. The sequence continues at coordinate 72,716 of NZ_JBELMJ010000010.1, read as the reverse complement.
GGACGAGGAAGTCAGCGCCTTTATGGAGAAGCGCCTGACCAAGGAAGGCATCCGCATCGTCACCGGCGCGGGCGTCGAGAAGATCGACACGTCGGCGGGCGGCGTGAAGGCCACCATCAAGGGCAAGGACGGCCAGTCCAAGACCGAGGACTACAGCCACGTCGTCGTCGCGATCGGCATCGTTCCCAACACCGAGAACATCGGGCTGGAGGAGCTGGGCATCACCACCGAGCGCGGGCAGATCAAGGTCGACGGCTACGGCCGCACCAACGTCGAGGGCGTGTACGCGATCGGCGACGTGACCGGCGCGCCCTGGCTCGCGCACAAGGCGAGTCACGAGGGCATCGTCTGCGTCGAGGCGATCGCTGGCGAGAAGCCGCACCCATTCGAGACGTGGAACATCCCCGGTTGCACCTACTCGCGCCCGCAGGTCGCGAGCGTCGGGCTGACCGAGGCCAAGGCCAAGGAGAGCGGCCGCCAGGTCAAAGTCGGCAAGTTCCCCTTCATCGGCAACGGCAAGGCGATCGCGCTCGGCGAGGCGGACGGCTTCGTGAAGACCGTGTTCGACGCGAAGACCGGCGAGCTGCTCGGCGCGCACATGGTCGGCGCCGAGGTGACCGAGCTGATCCAGGGCTACGTCATCGCGCGCCAGCTCGAGACGACCGAGGCCGAACTGCAGGAAACGGTGTTCGCGCACCCGACGCTCAGCGAGATGATGCACGAGAGCGTCCTCGCCGCCTACGACCGCCCAATCCACATTTAGGCCGCGTCGGCCCAGCCCGGCTCCACCACCGTCATCCAGGACTTGATCCGGGATCCCGCTTCTTCTCTCACCCCGGCGAGAAATCGGGACTCCGGATCAAGTCCGGGGCGACGATTCGAGTCGGACCCTGCATCCACCAAGTTGACCGCATCGAAGCCGCGTCACCTTTTGCGCCGACGCACGTTGTGTCGCTCATGCAACGATCCCGACGCGCCGCGTGAACCGTCTCAGCCCCGACGCGGACGACGCGCGCTTCATTCGGCGCGTGTTCTGGCTTATCGCGATCGTCGCGGTGGTCGCCGCGCTGTACCTCGCCCGGCACCTGCTCATCCTCGCCTTCGGGTCGATGCTGATCGCGATCGTCATCCACGCGATCGCCGAGTTGTACCAGACCCACCTGCGGATACGCCCCAAGGTCGCGCTGGGGCTCGGCGTCGCCTCGGTCCTCGGCTTCCTGGCGCTGCTCGGCTGGCTGTTCGGGGTCGAGTTCCGGCAACAGGTCAACACGCTCGTTGTCTCGCTGCCCGGGCTGATCGACAACCTGCAGGACTACATGTCGCGCTCGCCCGTCGGTGCGAAGGTCGCCGACGCCGCGCGCGCCGCCTTCGCGGGCAGCCGCGTCGCGCAGGATATCGGCAGCCTCGCGCGCGGCGCGGGCGAGCTGCTGCTGAATGCCGTGCTGGTGCTGTTCGGCGCGATCTTCTTCGCGGTCGACCCCAAGGTGTACGAGCGCGGCGCGCTGCTGCTGGTGCCGCCGACCAAGCGCGCCGCGGCGGAGGACGCGCTCGGCGACGTCGGCTCGACCCTCCTCCTGTGGCTGCGCGCACAGTTGATCCAGATGACCGCGATGGGCGCGATGGTCGGCATCGGGCTGTGGATCGCCGGCGTTCCCTCGCCCGCGCTGCTCGGCCTGCTGACTGGGATCAGCGAGTTCATCCCCTATGTCGGTCCGCTGGCCGCGATGCTCCCCGCGCTCGGCCTCGCCGCGACCCAGGGGACCGACCAGCTGATCTGGGCGCTCGCTGTGTTCGCGATCGTCCGCGTCGTGCAGACCAATTTTGTAACTCCCTTCGTCACCAGCCGCGTGATCTCGATCCCGCCCGCGCTCAGCCTGTTCGCGATCATCGGCACGGGCGCGGTGTTCGGGCTGTTCGGCCTGTTCTTCTCCGGCGGCATCCTGGTCGTCGCCTTCACGCTCACGCGCAGCCTGTACCTGCGCGAGATGCTGGGTGAGGACATCCCGACCACGCGCGAGCGGCGGCTGTTCACCGCCATGGGCACGCTGCGCTTCCCGGTTCCGCGACGAAAAGATGAATGAACGATCGCGCTTAAGTCTGAATTAACCTTTTGCGTTCAGAAGGCGGATAGTTAATTTATCTGGCAGACTCGCACCCGATCAGGGACGCGGCGCGGGTCTGGCAACCGGGGAACAGCAGATGCGCGTACTCTTGATCGAAGACGAGCCGACCACTGCCAAGGCGATCGAACTGATGCTCTCGACCGAGGGCTTCAACGTCTACTCGACCGATCTGGGCGAGGAGGGCTTGGACCTCGGCAAGCTGTATGATTACGACATCATCCTGCTCGATCTCAACCTGCCCGACATGCACGGCTACGACGTGCTGAAGAAGCTGCGCGTCGCGCGCGTGTCGACACCGGTGCTGATCCTGTCGGGCGTCAACGAGATGGACTCCAAGGTCCGCTCCTTCGGCTTCGGCGCCGACGATTACGTCACCAAGCCGTTCCACCGCGAGGAACTGATCGCGCGCATCCACGCCGTCGTCCGCCGCTCCAAGGGCCACTCGCAGTCGGTCATCAAGACCGGCAAGCTCGCGGTCAACCTCGACGCCAAGACGGTCGAGGTCGACGGCGCGCGCGTGCACCTGACCGGCAAGGAGTACGCGATGCTCGAGCTGCTCAGCCTGCGCAAGGGCACGACGCTCACCAAGGAAATGTTCCTCAACCACCTCTACGGCGGGATGGACGAGCCCGAGCTCAAGATCATCGACGTGTTCATCTGCAAGCTGCGCAAGAAGCTCAGCATGGCCTGCGACGGCGAGAATTACATCGAGACCGTCTGGGGCCGCGGCTACGTGCTGCGCGAACCCGACGAGGTGGTCGCGGCCGAGGTCGCCTGACCCGAACCTATTCGTTCCAGCGTGTTCGGACACCAAGGCCGCGGCTCCGGGGGGGACGCCGCGGCCTTCTCGTATCCGACGCACCACCTCTTCTGCTCCCCTCCCTGAAAGGGAGGGCCGGGGGTGGGTAGGTGCGACACGGCACGCCGCCCCCTCCACCGTCATCCCGGACCTGATCCGGAATTCCGCTTCTTACTCCTCCCGCGCAGCCAAGAGGGCTCTCGGATCAAGTCCGGCGTGATCCCAAAGAGCGCAGGCGACCTGCCGCCCTCACCTCACCCCAAGATGTGCATCCACATCGGATCGCCCACCAAACTCTGCGATCCGCGCAGCCGCTCCAGCGCCGCCGCGACCGCGCGCTCCGGCCCCTCGTGCGTGACGATCGCGACCAGCACGTCGCCGCCCGGATTGGCGCCGCGCTGGATCAGGCTCTCGATCGACACGCCCGCGTCGCGCATCGCCGCCGCGATCTCGGCGAGTACCCCGACGCGGTCCGCGACCGTGAAGCGCAGATAGGCGCGACCGCGCCGCTCGCCGCTGTCCGCCGCCTCGCTCGCCGACAGCGCGTCGACCGGCATTGCGAACGCCGGGCCGAACTCGCCGCGCGCGATGTCGATCAGGTCGGCGACCACCGCGCTCGCGGTCGGCCCCGCGCCCGCGCCCGCGCCCTGGAACAGCAGGCGGCCGACGTAATTGCCCTCCGCCACGACCGCGTTGGTCGCGCCGGTCACGTGCGACAGCGGGTGGTCGGCCGGCACCAGATGCGCGTGGACGCGCTGGAACAGCCCGTTCGGTCCGGCCTCCGCCACCCCGACCAGCCGCACGCGGTAGCCGAGCGCTGCGGCCTCCGCGATATCGGCCGCCAGCACGTGGCGGATGCCGCTGACCGCCACGTCGCCGAACGCGGGCCGGGTGCCGAACGCTATGCTCGCCAGGATCGACAATTTGTGCGCCGCGTCCACTCCGTCGATGTCGAACGACGGATCGGCTTCGGCGAAGCCCAGCGCCTGCGCCTCCGCCAGCACGTCGGCGAAGTCGCGGCCCTCCGCCTCCATCCGGCTCAGGATGAAGTTGCACGTGCCGTTCAGGATGCCGGTCACGCGCCCGATCGCGTTCGCCGCCGCGCCCTCGCGCAATCCCTTGATGACCGGAATGCCGCCCGCCACCGCCGCCTCGAACTTGAGCGGCACGCCGCCCTTCTCCGCCGCGGCGCCCAGTTCCAGCCCGTGATGCGCCAGCATCGCCTTGTTCGCGGTGACGAACCCCTTGCCCGCCGCCAGCGTCTTGCGCGCGAGCGCCAGCGCGGGGCCGTCCGCCCCGCCGACCAGCTCGACGACCACGTCGGCGTCGCTCGCGGCGAGCTGCGTCGTGTCGTCGACCCAGGCGAAGCGCGACAGGTCGATTCCCCGATCCTTGCTGCGGTCGCGCGCCGACACCGCGACAACCTCGATCGGCCGCCCCGCGCGCCGCGCGATAAGCTCGCGATTCTCGTCCAGCAGGCGGATCACGCCGCCGCCCACCACGCCCAGCCCCGCCAGCGCCACCTTCAGCGTATCCGCCATGCTCTTCGCCCCTCTTGCGCTCCGCTTCATCGCCTAAGCGAGCACCGCGCGGGTGTCGAGCGCGCGCACCTTCGCCGCCGCCGCGCGTTGGTCGGCGACCACCACGGAGCAATCGACATGCAGATCACCCGCAGCGGCAGCCAGCCATCGACGAAGGGCAACGCGGACTGGTTCACCGGCATCGTCCGGATCGACCCGCTGTTCGCCGCCGAGGCCCCGTCGCGGGTGGCGGGCGCACACGTCACCTTCGAGCCCGGCGCGCGCACCAACTGGCACACGCACCCGCTCGGCCAGACGCTGATCGTCACCTTCGGCCGCGGCTGGGTCCAGCGCGAGGGTGGCGCGATCGAGGAGATCCACGCCGGCGACGTCGTCCGCTTCGCCCCCGACGAACGCCACTGGCACGGCGCCAGCGCGGACAGCGCGATGTCGCACATCGCGGTGCAGGAGAGCGTCGACGGCAGCGCGGTGACGTGGCTCGAACCCGTCAACGATGCGGACTACCGCCGCCGATAGTCCTCGCACGGTTGCCGCCATGCGAGAACCCATCCGGTTGCATTGCGGCGCGACGACCGCGATGACGGTGGCATGACCCGCCCCAGCGCAGCCCCGACCACCGCTCCCGCCGCCCCGACCGGCATGCCCGAACTGACGCTGCGCGGCATCGTGCTGGGCGGAGTCATTACGCTCTTGTTCACCGCCGCCAACGCCTATCTCGGGCTCAAGGTCGGGCTGACCTTCGCCACCTCGATCCCCGCCGCGGTGATCTCGATGGCGGTGCTGCGCTTCCTGCCCGGCGCCAACATGCTCGAGAACAACATCGTGCAGACGATCGCCTCGGCGGCGGGCACGCTCGCCGCGATCGTGTTCGTGCTGCCCGGCCTCGTCATGATCGGGTGGTGGAGCGGCTTTCCGTTCTGGACGACCAGCGCGATCACCGCCACCGGCGGCATCCTGGGCGTGATGTTCTCGGTTCCCTTGCGCCGCGCGCTCGTCGTCGGCGGCGACCTGCCCTACCCCGAGGGCCGCGCCGCGGCCGAGGTGTTGCAGGCGGGATCGAACACGCAGGCGGGCGCGAAGGAGAGCGAGGCCGGCCTGCGCGTGCTGGTGCGCGGCTCGGTCGTGTCCGCGCTGTTCGCGATCCTGACGCAGATGAAGCTCGCCGCCGCGGAGGCCGCGACCTGGTTCCGCGTCGGCTCGGGCGCGACCGGGATCGCTGGCGGGCTGTCGTTCGCGCTGTTCGGCGTCGGGCACCTCGTCGGGCTGTCGGTGGGCTTGGCGCAGGCGGTCGGCCTCGTCACCGGCTGGTTCATCCTGCTGCCGTTCCTGACCGCGCAGGCGCCCTCAACCCTCGGGGTCGAGGAATGGGCGAGCACAATCTTCCGCCAGGACGTGCGCTTCTTCGGCGCCGGAGTGATCGGGGTCGCCGCGATCTGGACCCTGCTCAGGATCGCGGGGCCGGTCGTCGGCGGCATCCGCGGCGCGCTCGCCGCCAGCGTGGCGCGTGCCGGTGGCGAGACGCTCGCGCTGGAGGAGCGCGACCTGCCGATCGGCATCGTCGCAGGCGGCGCGCTCGCGATCCTGCTGCCGATCACGTGGCTGTTGTGGAGCGTGCTGTCGGGCGGTCCGCTCGCCGGCTCCGCGGCGCTGCTGGTCGCGGGCGCGCTCGTGTTCGTCGTCGTCGTCGGGCTGATGATCGCCGCGGTCACCGGCTACATGGCGGGGCTGATCGGCGCGTCCAACTCGCCCGTTTCGGGAATAGGCATCCTGGCCGTCCTCGCCGCCTCGCTGCTGCTCGTCGGCCGCGACGTCGCGCCCGCGCAGACGCAGGCATTGGTCGCCTACGCGCTGATCGTCACCGGCATCGTGTTCGGCATCGCCACCATCGCGAACGACAACCTTCAGGACCTGAAGACCGGGCAACTCGTCGGCGCGACGCCGTGGAAGCAGCAGGTCGCCCTCATCATCGGCGTCGTGTTCGGCTCGCTCGTGATCGCGCCGGTGCTCGACCTGCTCCAGACCGCGTTCGGCTTCGCGGGCGCGCCCGGCGCCGGCCCCAACGCGCTCGCCGCGCCGCAGGCCGGGCTGATCTCCGCGCTCGCGCAGGGTGTGCTCGGCGGCAATCTCAACTGGTCGATGCTCGGCTGGGGCGCGGTCGCGGGCGTCCTCTTCATCGCGATGGACGCAGCTCTCGGGCGCGCGGGCCGGCTCCGGCTACCCCCGCTCGCGATCGGGATCGGCATCTACCTGCCGATGGCGGTGATCCTGCCCGTCACGATCGGCGCGGTCGTCGGCCACCTCTACGACCGCTGGGCTGACCGCACCCGCGACGCCGAGTTCGCGCGGCGTCTCGGCGTGCTGGTCGCCACCGGCATGATCGTCGGCGAGTCGCTGTGGCAGGTCGTGTTCGCGGGCATCGTCGCCGCGACGGGCAGCGACGCGCCGCTCGCGGTCGTCGGCCCCGCCTTCACCCACCTCGCGCTGATCGGCGGGACGATCCTGTTCCTCGCGCTGGTGTGGTGGCTCTACCGCAGCACCAAGCGCGAGGCGCTTGCCTGATCGCAACCAATACCAAAGCACCGTCATCCCGGACTTGATCCGGGATCCCGCTGCCTCCTCCCACCCGCCCGATAAGCGGAACCCCGGATCAAGTCCGGGGTAACGAGAAGGCGCGTGTTAAATCGCCGCTCAGGCCGCGGGCACCCGCTCCGCGTCGACCGCGGCCGGCGCAACCGCGTCACCCGCCGCAGCCGCGCCGCCGCCATTGTCGTTCGCGGCAGCCGGCACCGGCTCGGCAGGCGGCGCGTCACCCGCGGGTAGCGGCTGCGCGGCGGGCGCGTCCGCCGGCGCGGGCACATCCGCCGCCGGCTCCTCCGCGCGGATCGGTCGCCCGCGCGCGTCCACGTCCGCGGGCGGCTCGGTCATGCCGCCGACCAGCGCCTCGCCGCGCTTCAGCGCGTCGATCTCGGCCTGGCGGCGTTGCAGGTAGAAAGTCCGCGAGTTGGCGTACGGATCGTCGACGTTCTCGTGCAGCTTCTTCAGCGTGTCGTCGAACTCCGACCGGTGGTCGAGCACGCTCAGCGTCGCGAACGGGATCACGAACTCGGGCTTGGTCACGCGGCTGCCGAAGGTGAACGGCAGGATCAGCCGGTCGATCGCGCCGCCGAACAGGTCGCGCACGGTCGTCGGCCCGGTGATCGGCAGGAACAGGAAAGGTCCGTTGGGCACGCCGTAGAAGCCCAGGGTATTGGCGAACCCGTTGCTGCGCCGCGGCAGCTTGAACGGCTTCTTCTTGGCGACGTCGAAGATGCCCGCGACACCCGCGGTGGTGTTGATCGCGAACCGCGCGAACGTCTCGGCCGCCTTGCCGATCTTGTGCTGCAGCACGAAGTTCAGGAACACCACGGGTTCCCGAAAATTGTACAGGAAGTTGTGGATGCCGTTGCGTATCTCGCGCGGCAGCGTCTTCTTGTACGCGCGCGCGGCCGGACCGGTGATGGCGCCGTCGACCGCCTGCGTCGCCTTGAACGACGTCTCGTTGACCCCGCGCAGCGGATCGGGCGCGAGCCCGCGACGCTCGCCGGTGACGACGATGTCGCCGCCCGGCGCCGCGCCGTCCCGGCCGCGCGCGGGCGGCAGCGTCGGCACGACCGGCGGCGGCACGATCTCGGGCTCCGCCTCGCTGCTCGCCGCGGATGACGCCTGCGGTGCGATCGCCGGAGCAGCCACCGACGCGCTCACCGGCGGCTGATCGGCGAACAGCGCGACCTCGAACGCGCTCGGCGTCATCGCGGCGACCGATACGCTGGTCCACAACAACAGGCTCAATCGTCGGCTCCTAGCAGCCGGCCCGCACGTGGCCGAGAACGCCGGTCGCGAAACGACCGCATCCCACGGCTAGTACAAAGCCCGGTTGCGCTGCACAACCGGCGCGACGCGCGCGCACGTCACTGGTGCGACATCGCCATGTCAGGCGTCGATCGCTTCCTCGTCCAGCCGCGCCGCATTCTCCTGGATGAACGCGAAGCGGTGCGCCGGGTTGGTCCCCATCAACCGGTCGACCAGGTCCTTCACGCCCGCGCGCTCCTCATATTCCTGCGGCAGCGTGATGCGGATCAGCGCGCGCGACCCCGGGTCCATCGTCGTCTCGCGCAACTGCCCCGGATTCATCTCGCCCAGCCCCTTGAACCGCGCGACCTCGACCTTCTTGCCGCGGAATGCGGTCCGCTCCAGTTCGGCACGGTGTGCGTCGTCGCGCGCGTACAGGCTCTTCGCGCCGTGCGTCAGCCGGTAGAGCGGCGGCTGCGCTAGGTACAAATGCCCGCGCCGCACGATGTCGGGCATCTCCTGAAAGAAGAACGTCATCAGCAACGTCGCGATATGCGCGCCGTCGACGTCCGCGTCGGTCATGATGATGACCTTCTCGTAGCGCAGATTATCCGCCACGCAGTCCTTGCGCGTCCCGCACCCGAGCGCCAGCCCCAGGTCGGCGATCTCCTGATTCGCCAGGATCTTGGCGCTGGTGGCGCTCGCGACGTTCAAGATCTTGCCGCGGATCGGCAGGATCGCCTGCGTCTTGCGGTCGCGCGCCTGTTTCGCGCTGCCGCCCGCCGAATCGCCCTCGACGATAAACAGCTCGGTCCCCGCCGGCGCGTCGGCCGAACAGTCGGTCAGCTTGCCCGGCAGCCGCAGCTTCCTCGCACTCGTCGCCGTCTTGCGCTTGACCTCGCGCTCCTGCTTGCGCCGCAGCCGCTCGTCCATCCGCTCCAGCACGTAACCGAGCAGCGCGCGACCGCGCTCCATGTTGTGGCCCAGCCAATGGTCGAAATGGTCGCGCACCGCCTTCTCGACCAGCCCCGCCGCCTCCGGGCTGGTCAGCCGGTCCTTGGTCTGGCTCTGGAACTGCGGGTCGCGGATGAACACCGACAGCATCAACTCGCTGCCGACCATCACGTCGTCCGCGGTCAGCTCCTTGGCGCGCTTGTTGTTGACCAGTTCGCCGAACTGCCGCAGCCCGCGCACCAGCGCCTGGCGCAATCCCTGCTCGTGCGTGCCGCCGTCGGGGGTCGGGATCGTGTTGCAATACCAGCTGTAGCTGCCCTCGCTCCACAGCGGCCAGGCGACCGCCCACTCGACCTTGCCCATCTTCACCCCGCCCGCGCCATCGGGGAAGTCCTGCGTGCCCGAGAACGCGTCCGCGGTCGCGCACTCGCGCCCGCCCAGCTGCTCGCGCAGGTGATCGGCGAGCCCACCCGGAAACTGGAACACCGCCTCCGCTGGCGTATCGTCGGAGATAAGCGACGCCGCGCACTTCCACCGTATCTCGACGCCCGCGAACAGATACGCCTTCGACCGCGCCAGCTTGTACAACCGCGCCGGCTTGAAGCTCAGCTCGGGCCCGAAAATCTCCTGATCGGGCACGAACGAGACGGTCGTCCCGCGCCGGTTCGGTGCCGCGCCGACGTGCTCCAGCGCGCCGACCGTCTGCCCGCGGCTGAACCGCTGCCGGTACAATTGCCGCTCGCGCGCGACCTCGACCACCGTCTCCGCCGACAACGCGTTCACCACCGACACGCCGACGCCGTGCAGCCCGCCGCTCGTCGCGTACGCCTTGCCCGCGAACTTGCCGCCCGAGTGGAGCGTCGACAAGATCACCTCCAGCGCCGACTTGTCCGGGAACTTGGGGTGCGGGTCGACCGGAATGCCGCGCCCGTTGTCGGTGATCGTCAACCGGTTGCCCGGCTCCAGCGTCACCTCGATCCGCGTCGCGTGCCCCGCGACCGCCTCGTCCATCGCATTGTCGAGCACCTCGGCCGCCAGGTGATGCAGCGCGCGCTCGTCGGTCCCGCCGACGTACATGCCGGGGCGGCGGCGGACCGGCTCCAGCCCTTCCAGCACCTCGATCGACGAGGCATCGTAGCTGCCGACGGTCGCGGTGGATGAAGCAAAGAGATCGTCGGCCATGCGACCGACTATAGGCGCGCGCCCGCGCGAACAGAAGGGGCACACGCCGGCGATCGGTCGTCACGCGCCATCGCGCCCCCATCGATCGACCCACCGTCCCGACAATCAGCGTCGCCGCCCCCCGCCACGCCGCGTCCGCCCGCGTCAGCCGACCAGCACCGCGCTGCCGCACCGCAGGCCGTTGACCCGCAGGTCGGCCTCCCCGATCCCGACGCCCAGCCCACCCGTCACCGCGCCCAGCAGCAGGTCGATCGGCCCCGCGACCGCCGACAGCACCTGACCGATCCCGCGCAGCAGCGGGTCGATCGGGATCGGCAGGCCGAGCAGGCTGACGCGCAGCGTCGCCTGCGCGATCAGCGACGCGGCCACGCCTTGCGTCATCGTTGACGCGCGGATCGTCTCCACCTGACCCGCGTCGATCATCGCGCGCGTGAAGCGCCGCGCCTGCCACGGCTCCGCGGCGCCCAGCGAGACGCGGCTGCTGCCGGTCACGTCGACCAGCAAGGTGTCGAGCAGACGCGCGCTCGCCGGCACGATCGGGCGGGAGAAATCGTCCAGCCGGCGCTCGTCCACCGTTCCGATCGCCGCCTCCAGCGGACCCACCCGCCCCTCGACCGTCGCCGCCGCAGGGCTGGCATCGCACTCGATCGCGCGCAGCCGCGCCTCCGCCGACGCCGCCTCGACGAACAAGGGCAGGTCGATCGACACCAGGCTCGACAATCCCGGCAGCAGCGTCGGCGCCAGCCGCGTCTGCGCGTAGATGCGCGCCTGCGCGGTGCGCACCACCGTTTCGCCGCGGTCGGTCACCGTCAGCCACGGCGAGGATTGCGCGCGCTCGCCGATCGCGACCATCAGCTTGGTCGACGCGACGCCCGGCACCGTCGCGCCCAGGTCGAGCCGCAACTGCCGCGCCCCGCCCGCCTCCAGCAGCGTCGTCATGAACGGCAGCACCGGCACCCGCGCGACCCCCGTTCCGCCCCCCGCCTGCCGCGCGAGCGGCCCGGCGTCGATCAGCGCGCCCAGCTTGATCGTCTGCGCACCGACCGCGCCATTGACCCGCGACACCGCGCCCGCCGCGCTTGCCTCCCCCGACGCGCTCAGCGTCTCGTTCAGCGCCGCGAACACGTCCGACACCCGCACGTCCGCCGCGAGCAGGTCGGCGTAGCTCCCGGCCGACAGGTTCGCGCGCACCCTGACCCGGTCGAACAGCGCGAACAGGTCGACGTTCGACTCGACCAACGCGCGGTGGTCGAGCACGCCGAGCGTGACCGTCCGCCCGGTCAGCCCCGACAGCAGCGCGTTCAGCACGCCCCCGTCGAGCCCGACCAGCCGCGAGCCGGCCGAGAAGCTCGCCGCCGCGCGTCGCTGCGCCGTCGCCTGCCGCACGATCCGCACCGATCGGATGCCGAACACCTGCGCGAAGAAGGTCGGCGAGTCGGTCGCCACCTGCACCTGCGCCGCGTCGCCACCGACGTCAGGGGTGAAGCGCTGCGCCGGCGCGATCCCCGCGTCCGCGCGGTAGCGGCCGGACACGGTGCGCACTACGCTCGCCCGCGCCCAGCTCGCCGCCACCAGCGCGCGGGCCGCCGCGTCCGCGCGAGTTGCGTCGCCCGCCGCCGCGCCCGCCAGCGCCGCGCCGTCGGCGACTCCCTGCAATCGTCTCGCATCGAGCTGTATCGTGCCGTAATCGACCGCGAACGCGGCGAAACCGGCGAGCAGCGGCATCGCGCAGGCGACGAACACCCCCACGCCGCCGCGCCGCTCGCGCCACAACCGGCGCAGGCTCGTGCGCGCGCGCGCCATCACAACGCACTCAGCGCGACCACGGCGCGCCGCTCGACGATCGGCTCCGGCAGCGGCACGAATCCGCTCGACAGCAGGGTCAGCGCGCGCGCGTCGACGCGCAGCTTGACGGTCGCGCGCGCCCCGCCCTCCTCGATCGTCAACGCGACCTGACTGGATTGCAGCCCGGGGCCGTTCGCCACCTCGCTCGCGACCGCCGCCTGCGCCAATGTAAGTCGCTCGGCCGGCGTCATTCCGCCGACGATCGCGCGCGCGGCATTGTTCGCGGCCGACTGCACGCCGTGCGCCAGCCAGATATACTGGCCGTAACACAGCACGCCCATGACCAGGCTCAGCAGGCACGGCAGCAGCAGCGCGAACTCGATCAACGCCGCGCCGCGCCGGTCACGGCTCAGTCGGATGGGCAGCCGATCGTTGGTGGCATTGGACCGAGGTGAGGAGCGCGACATGAGTAACCCTTTCGGGTGTCTTGTCCCACGCCTCGGCTTGCAGTTGGGGAACCGGCTAGCGACGCGATACTATTGAATTTACGTAGCTGTTCACGCGCGAAGGGCCGGCCCAACCCTCCGGATTGGACCGACCCTTCGCAATTGCCTCACGCGGGCGCCGTCGAAGCGCGCGTCAGCGCATCCGCGGCCCGCCGAACGGCAGCGGCGCCGCACGCCGGTCGCGCCGCGGCAGCTGCGCCTGGTACGCGTGGCCGCAGTGCGTGACGCAGTACGGGAAGCCGGGGTTCACCTTCTCGCCGCAGAAATGAAAGTCGGGCTCGCCCGGGTGACCCAGCGGCCACTTGCAGACCTTGTCGCTCAGGTCGAGCAGCGAGGTCTTGTCGGCATATTCCGGCGCGGTGCGCGCGGGCACCAGCCGGCGCGGCGGCGCGGGCGTGCTCGGTGCCTGCTGCTCGCCCGGCGACTGGCGCACGAAGCCGCCCGGCCCGACCGAGCGGAGCACCGGCTGCTGCTCGACCAGACGCTCGCGCACCGGCGCGGCGACGGGCGCGTCGTCCTCGTCCTCCTCCGCCTCGTCGACCTCCGCGGCGGGCGCGTCGTCCTCGACCACCGGCTCGGGCTCGGGCGCGCGTTCCACCGCGACCGGTTCGCTAGCGGCCGACACCGGCTCGGGGCTGGGCGCGATCGCCGCCACCTCGGCCGGCGCAGTTCGCTCCGCGGGCTCGGCGACCGTCGCGCTGTCATCCGACGAAGCCGTGTCCTGCGCTGCCCCCGCTGCCGCTGCCTGCGCCGCCGCCGCGGCCGCCTGCTGGCGCGCTTCTTCCTTGCTCACCACGGGCGACGGGCGCGATTGCAGCCCCAGCCGGTGCGCCTTGCCGATCACGGCGTTGCGGCTGACCCCGCCCAGCGCTTCGGCGATCTGGCTAGCGGTCTGGCCGGCTTCCCACATGGTCTTGAGCGTGTCGATGCGCTCGTCGGTCCAGGACATTCGTGTGTTTCCTCAAGCGGTGCCGGTTGCGGGGGACGGCGGCAGCGTCTACCCGCACGCGGGATGAGCAGCCAGCCCCCAATCGGCCAAGTCCAATCGGCAGTCAGGAACGCACCGGGCGTCCCGGTCATCCGGAACGTCAACTGGGGCGGCCTCAGAACCCTCTATGTGAAGGAGGTGCGCCGTTTCTTCAAGGTGCAGCTCCAGACCGTGTGGGCGCCCGCGATCACCACCTTGCTGTTCCTGGTCATCTTCACTGTCGCGAACGGCGCGCGCGCGCCAGTGCGCGTCGGCGGCACGGTCGTGCCCTTCGCCGATTTCGTCGCCCCCGGCCTCATCATCATGGGCATGATGCAGAACGCCTTCGCCAACGCCAGCTTCTCGCTGCTGGTCGGCAAGATCCAGGGCACGATCGTCGACTATCTGCAACCGCCCTTGTCGACCGCGGAACTGCTCGCGGCACTGGCGGGCGGGGCGGTGACGCGCGCCTTCTGCGTCGGCGCGGCGGTGTGGCTGGCGATGGCGCTATGGCCCGACGTCCACGTCGCGCCGCAGCACCCGCTCGCGGTGCTGTGGTTCGGCCTGCTCGGCGCCCTGTTCCTCAGCTTCGCGGGCGTGCTGACCTCGATCTGGGCGGAGAAGTTCGACCACGCAGCGGCAGTCACCAACTTCGTCATCGCGCCGCTGACGCTGCTGTCGGGCACCTTCTACTCGGTCGACCACCTCGCGCCCGCGTTCCGCGCGTTCAGCCACGTCAACCCGTTCTTCTACGTCATCTCGGGCTTCCGCTACGGCTTCCTCGGCACCGCAGACTCGCCCGTCGAGACCGGCAGCCTCGTCATCCTCGCGATCGACGTCGGCATGGGCGTGCTCTGCTACACGCTCCTCAAGCGCGGCTGGAAGCTCAAGAACTGACGGACACTTAGCGGGTGCGCCTCGTTTGAGCGCTCGGGCATCCGCCCGCAGGAGCATCCGTTCACATGGCCGTCAAATTCGCTGCAACGATGAACGCGATCAATCGCGGTCTCGAAACGACCAAGCCCGCCAAGGGCGCCGACATGATCGAGGATTGGGAAGCCGCGCTCGCCGACACCGACGTGTCGGGTGCCAAGGGCATCCTCCGCGACCTCGGCTCGCTTCGCAAGCAGCTGGAGAAGGACGAACCCGACGCCGACCGCGTCCACGCCCTGCTCCACCGCCTGGGTGCCGCGACCACCAAGATCGCGGACAAGGCCGAGAAATCGCAGGACAAGCTCAAGGCATTGGGCGAGGCGCTGACCGAGGCCGGCGAGGAAGACCACGACGAGGAAGAAGACGCCGAGGCTGCCGCAGCACCCAAGCGCGCGCGCAAGAAGTGACCTGAACCGAGGGCGGGTAACACCGCCCTCGACCTGTCCGACGCGAAACGATCAACCGGGTAGAGCTACCCCGCCAGCGCCTCAATCAGCGCCTGCACCTTCTTCTGCCGCCACTGCGGCGTCGGCGCGACCAGCCAGTAGCCCATGCGCGACGGCTCCGCCGCGCCCACCACCGCGATCCGCGCCTCGGCCACGTCGCGCGCCGCGAGCAGCTCCGGCACGATCGCGCGTCCCAGCCCCGCCGCCGCCGCGTCGATCGCCAGCCCAGCGTCGCCGACGCGCACCACCGGCGTCGCAGCACCTTCGGGCGATCCCGGCCACGCGATCAGCGTGTCCGCGCCGCCGCCCGGCCGCTCGACCGTGACCAGCCCGTCGCTCTCGACCGCCTCGCCCTCCAGCGCGCCCGGCCCCTCGCCCCAGCGGATCGCTAGGTCGAGGTTCGCTTCGGTGAAATCCAGCCCCTCGTCCGCCACCACCAGCGAGAAACGCAGGTCCGGGTCACCCCCCGCGATCTCCGCCAGCCGCGGCAGCAGCCATTTCTCCGTCAGGTCACGCGGTGCCGCGATCGTCAGCGACTTGGACGATTGCCCCGCCTGCATCGCGCGCACCGCTTCCTCGAAATTGAGGAACCCCGCCCGCAGCGGCCCCAGCGCCGCCGCCGCCTCGTCGGTCAGCTCCAGCCCCTTGGTGGTGCGGCGGAACAGCACCACGCCCAGCGTATCCTCCAGCGCGCGGACCTGCTGCCCGACCGCCGCCGGGGTCACCGCCAGCTCGTCCGCGGCGCGCGTGAACGACAGGTGGCGCGCCGCCGCGTCGAGCACGCGCAGGCCGTTGAGCGGCAGGTGCGTGCGCTTCATCCCGCCACCGCGGGCGCGTGCAGCGCGAACTTGGGGATCGCCACGTCGAACGTCGCGCCCGCTTCATCCACCATGCGGTAACTGCCCTGCATCGCGCCGCTCGGCGTGGAGAGCGGACAGCCCGACACGTAATCGTAGCTGCCGCCGGTCGCGATCACCGGCTGCTCGCCGACCACGCCCTCGCCCTCGACGCTGTGGCGCGCGCCGCGCCCGTCGGTGATGATCCAGTGCCGCGTCAGCAGCTGCACCGCGCCCGGGAACGCATTCTCGATCCGGATGTGATAGGCCCAGAACCACCGCCCGCGCGCCGGCTCCGACTGTTCGGCCAAGTAGCTGACCGACACGCGCACCGTCACCCCGCGCGTCGTCTCCGCGACGTCGAACATCGACTGCACGAACGCTGCGGTCACAGCCCCACCTGGGCGAGCGCCTGGTCGAGGTCGTCGATCAGGTCGAGCGGGTCCTCCAACCCGACGTTCAGCCGGATCAACCCCTCGGTCACGCCCATCTCGATGCGCTTGTCCTCCGCGACCCCGTAATGCGTCGTCGACGCCGGGTGCGTCATCAACGAGCGCGAGTCGCCGATGTTGTTCGATATGTCGATCAGCGTCAGCGCGTTGAGCAGGGCGTGCGCCTGCGCGCGGTCCGCGACCTCGAACGCGAAGATCGACCCCGCCGCCACCATCTGGCTCATCGCGAGTTCGTGCTGCGGGTGGCTGGCGAGCCCCGGATGCAGGATGCGCGGCACGCGCCCTTCCATGAAGCGGCCGACCTGCACCGACGATTCCGACTGCCGCCGAATGCGCAGGTCGAGCGTCTCCAGACCCTTCAGCACGACCCAGGCGTTGAACGCCGACAAGGTCGGACCCGTGTTGCGCGTGAACGGCAGCAGCGTGTTGTTGATGAAATCGGCGGTCCCGCACACCGCGCCCGCCAACACTCGGCCCTGCCCGTCCATCATCTTGGTCGCGGAATAGGCGGTCACGTCCGCGCCATAATCCATCGGCCGCTGGAGCGCGGGGGTCGCGAACGCATTGTCGACCACACTGCGGATGCCGCGCTCGCGCGCGATGGCACACACCGCGCGCAGGTCGACCACGTCCATCGTCGGGTTGGCGGGCGTCTCGAAGAAGAAGACCTTGGTCTCGGGGCGCACCGCGTCGACGAATTGCTGTGGGTCGCGCGCGTCGACGATCGTGGTCGCAATCCCGAACTTCGGCAGCAGCGTGTCGGTCAGCCAGCGGCACGACCCGAACGCCGCGCGCCCCGCGACGACGTGGTCGCCCTGCTCCAGCTGGCAGAGCAGCACCGCGGTCATCGCCGCCATGCCGGTCGCCATCGTCCGGCACGCTTCCGCCCCCTCCAGCAGCGCGATGCGTTCTTCCAGCATCTCGACCGTCGGGTTCTGCAACCGCGAGTAGGTCATCCCCGACTGCTCACCCGCGAAGCGCGCCGCCGCGTCCTCCGCGCGGTCGTAGCTGTAGCCGGAGGTGAGAAACAGCGCCTCGCTCGTCTCGCCCCATTCCGACCGCGCGGTGCCGCCGCGGACCGCCTGGGTGGCGGGACGCCAGTTCTGGGTGATCGAACGGTCCTGGCCGGTGCGACGCTTCATGGCGCACGCCATGCCCGCGCGGGCCGGCTTTCTCAACCCCTCGCCAGCGTCGATCGCCGGGTTCGCACCCGTCACCGGCGCTGCCTTCAGGCCATCTTCTTTTCCTTCCGTCATCCCCGCGAAGGCGGTGATCCATCGCGCCTCCACACGGCAGTCCCTGAGCGATGCGGAACGCCCGGCCACTCGCTCATCATCTTGCCCCTTGCCCGCCACCGCCCCGCACGCGAGAGAACCCGACGTGGCCGCCCCCCATCATCCCCGCACACGCCCGCTCGCCCGCCCGCTCCTGATCGGCGCGCTCGTCGCGCTGTTCAGCGAGCTGATCTTCCTCGTCCGCCTGGGCGTCCCCGACAAGCCCGTGTTCGACGAGGTCCACTACCTCCCCGCCGCGCGCGCGCTGCGCGACCTGTCGGGCCCGACCAACATCGAGCATCCGCTGCTCGCCAAGGAACTGATCGCGCTGTCGCTCGCGTGGTTCGGCGACGAGCCGTTCGGCTGGCGCTTCGCCTCGACGCTGGCGGGCGCGGCGACGGTCGCGGGCGTGTTCGCGCTCGTCCAGCTGCTCACCGGCCGCCTGCGCGCCAGCCTGACCGGCGCCGCGCTCGCGCTGATGTCGTTCACGATCCTGGTGCAGGCGCGCATCGCGATGCTCGACACCTTCCTCGCCGCGTTCCTGCTGTGGGGCGTGGTGGTGCTCGCCTGGTCGATGCGCCATCCGGGCTACGCACGCTGGTGCGCGGGCGCGGCGCTGCTCGGGCTCGCCACCGCGTGCAAGTGGACCGCCGGGCCGTACGTCGCCTTCGCCGCCGTCGCCTATCTCCGCCTGCGCGACCGCCGCCCGGACCGCTGGCCGGGAATGAACCCCGTGGTCGCGGTCGCGCTGCTCGGCCTCGTCTCGGTCGCGACCTATTTCCTCACCTTCGCGCCCGCCTTCTTCTACACGCAGGACGCGCTGACCTGGTCGCGCCTGATCCCGTTTCAGCTCGACATGTACGCGCGTCAGACGCAGGTGCTGCCGCCGCACACCTATCAGTCGAACTGGTGGACCTGGCCGCTGATGCGCCGTCCGATCTGGTACCTCTACGAACCCGTCGACGGGGTGCAGCGCGGCATCTGGATGATCGGCAATCCCGCGATCATGTGGGGCGGGCTGGTCGCGGTCGCGGCGCTGTTCTGGGCCTGGGCGAAGACCGATTCGGCGCGGCTGCTCGCCCCGGCGATGCTGTGGCTCGCCAGCCTGCTGATCTGGGCGCTGATCCCCAAATCGCTCGGCTTCTATTACTATTACTACCCCAGCGGCATCTTCCTGACGGTCGCGCTCGCGGTCGCGCTCGACCATTGGCGCGATCGGCTCGCCGGCTGGGACGAGCTCTACCTGCTCGTCTGCTTCGCGCTGCTGCTCTACTTCCTGCCGGTGCTCTGCGCCGAACCGCTGACCGACGCCGGCGCCTTCCGCCGCTGGACGTGGTTCGCCAGCTGGGTGTGAGCGCGGGCGGCCTGTCCTACAGACCGACACCACGCTAGGCCGCGGATGGGCCGTCGCCCAAGCGGTTCTCCCGGCCGCGCACCCGCTCTTTGATCCTGCTGCCTAGCCCCCGCCGACCCATTGACGACGCGCATTGGCCTCACCTTAGCCTCACCTTCCGCGCCGATCGGTCCCCGTGACGGCGCGCGTTGGCGTGACCTTGGCCTCACCTTTCGCCGCCACGACCGTCGAACCACCCGCCGCGTTGGCCTCACCTTCGCCTCACCTTTCGCGCGTCTACAGCGCGGCGAGCACCGCGTCGCCCATCGCGCGCGTCGACGCAGCCCCGCCCAGGTCGGGCGTCCTGACCCCGCTCGCGAGCGCCGCAGCCACCGCTGCCTCGACCCGGTCCGCCGCCGTCGGCTCGCCCAGCGAGTGGCGCAGCATCATCGCCGCCGACAGGATCGCCGCGCACGGGTTCGCCTTGCCCGCACCTGCGATGTCGGGCGCAGACCCGTGAATCGGCTCGTACAGCCCCTTGCCGTTCGCATCCAGCGACGCCGACGGCAGCATCCCGATCGAGCCGACGCACATGCTCGCCTGATCCGACAAGATGTCGCCGAACAGATTGCCCGTCACGATCGTGTCGAACGCGCCCGGATCGCGCACCAGCTGCATGGCGGCATTGTCGACGTACATGTGGCTGAGTTCGACCTCAGGGTAATCGGCCGCCACCTCAATCACCACGTCGCGCCACAATTGCGAGGTTTCCAGCACGTTCGCCTTATCGACCGAGCACAGCCGGCCGCGACGCTTCGCCGCGGTCTCGAACCCGACGCGCGCGATGCGGCGCACCTCGTCCTCGTCGTAGCGCATCAGGTCGTGTCCCTCGCGCAGCCCCGCGGGCGTGGTCCGCCGGCCCTTGTCGCCGAAATACACGTCGCCGTTCAACTCGCGCACGATCACCAGGTCGATCGCGCGCGCCACCTCGGGCTTGAGCGTGGAGGCATCCTCCAGCCCTTCGAAGATCTTGGCCGGGCGCAGATTGGCGAAGGTGCCCAGTTCCTTGCGCAGCCCCAGGATCGCCTGCTCGGGCCGGAACGCGCGCTCCAGCGCGTCGAACGCGGGGTCGCCGACCGCGCCGAACAGGATCGCGTCGGCGCGCCGCGCGAGGTCCAGCGTCTCGGGCGGCAGCGGGTGCCCGCTCGCGCGGTATGCCGCGCCGCCTACCGCCGCTTCCTCGAACGCGAGGTCGAGCTCGAGCGCGTCCAGCACGCGCCGCGCCTCCGCGGTCACTTCGGGGCCGATGCCGTCGCCGGCGAGGATCGCGATCAGGGGCGTGCTCATGCCCGCCCGCATGGCGCGTGCGCCCGCGTCAGGCAACCGCCCTTTTCAGCCGGTCGACCAGCCGGTCCCGCGCCGCCAGCGCCTCGCGCCGCCGGTCGACCAGCACGTCGCGCTCCAGGAAATGCCCGGTGATCGCCAGCGCATCCATCACCGCACCCCACTCGGCCTCGCCGCCCGCGGTCAGGAACGCGGGCAGCCGCAGCAGCCGCGCCTCGTACCCCGCCGCCGCCGCGCGGCTCACCGCCCCGCCGCTCTTCGGGCTTACGTACCCGAGGTCGTCGACCGCCCCGGTCGCTACGCACGCCGACAGATCGAGCCCGAACCCCAGCTCGGCGAGCAGCAGCAGCTCGTAGCGCGCGAGCGCCCCCGCCCAGCCTTTGGCGGTCGGCGCCGCCTCCACCGCGTCCAGCACGCCCGACAGTGCGTCGTGCACCCGCGGATAGGATTGCGCCTCGGGCAGCGCAGCGGCGGTCAGCGCCGCCACCCACTCGAGCGCCGCCGCCGGCAGCGCCGCATCGTACATCGCCGCGCGGCTGTGGATCAGCTCGACGGTCAGCGCGGGCAGTTGCTCGTCCGTCCGCGCGCGCCACTCGCCCCGCACCAGGTTGGTCGGCTGCAGGATCGGGCGCAGCCGCCGCGAGTGCCCACCGCGGACGTAGCCCGGCCACACCCCCGCCTCCCGCGTGAACGCGCGCACCACCGCCCCGTGCTCGCCGTGCGCGCGCACGGACAGGACGATGGCATCGGCGACGAGGTGCATGCCCGCTAGATAGGACGCGAGCCGCCGCCGGTCACGCTCCCCTTACTCCCCTCCCTGATAGAGAGAGGCCGGGGGTGGGTAGGCCCGACACGGAACACTTCGCATCGACCAACCCACACCGCGCTAGACCCGCCGCACCCGCCGCGCGATCTGCCGCAGCGCCGGCGTCTCGCTCCACCGCTTGGCCACCACCATCGCGGCGTCGAACCCACCGACCGCCGCCACCGCGGCCCGGTTGGCGATCGTCTCGCGCAGCAGCAGCACGTCGCAGGCCGCGACGCCGCCGCTCGCCAACCCGCGCTTGTGCTGCCCCTCGCCTTCGGTAAAATCGAACCAGCGGAAGCGATCCGCGAACAGGTCGTTCAGCGCTTCCGCCATCAACACGCTGCCGACCGACAGCGCCTGATGTGCGGGATCGTGCCCGACGTAATCGTAACGCAGCGTGTCGCCGTCCGCCCCGCACCACAGATACGCGACCGGCGCCTCGCCCAGGAACAGCAGCCACGCGCGCGCGCGGTCCTGCGCCGCCGCCGCGATCAGTGCCGCCGCATCCTCCGGCAACCCCGACCCGAGCAGCCTCTCCTGGTACGTCGTCGCCGACACCCGCCGCGCCAGCGGGTGGAACACCGCCATCTCGTCCGCCGAGCGATAGCGTCGCACGTCGAGCACGCCGCCGTTCGCGCCCGCGACCTTCTTCGCCTTGCGCTTCAACCCCGACCGCGCCTGCCCCGACAGGCCCGCCGCCCACGCCGCGCGCCCACCCGCCAGATCGACGAAGTAGCGCACGTAGCGCTGCCGCACGAACCTGAGCCCCGCCGCGTCGAGCGGCACCGCCTCGGGCAGCGAGGTCACCAGATAGCCGTCGTCCGCCGGCTGGAGCAGCGGCATCGCCGGCCCGCGCCCCGTCAACGCCTGTTCGAGCGACCACGCCACCCGAACTAGCCGCCGTGGAAAGCTCACCAGCGTCCGCGCGCCGACCTGCAGCTTCAGCGCGCTCGCGCTCACGCCGCGCGCTCCGCCACCAGCGTCGACCACAGCTGCTCCGCCTGCCGCCAGCGCAGCCGCAGCGCGTCGGGTGCCAGCGGGCGATCCTCGCACCCGAGCGGCAGGGTCGGACGATCGGCGAAGTGGCACGTCGGCGCCACGTCGCGCCGCTCGGCCAGCATGTCGCACAACGCCTCGAACCGGTGGACGTGGACGCGGTTGGGCGCGGTGCCCGCGCGATTGGCGAGCTCGAAACTATGTCCGACGATCGTCACCGCGGCGTGGTCCCGCGCCACCGCATGGTCGATCGCCGCGCGCATCTCGCGCGTCGACAGCGCGCAGATCTGGAAATTGCGCCAACAGCCCGGTCGGTCCTCGATCACCGTCACCGGCACCTCGACCACCCCGCGGCGCACGACGGGCGCGATCTGCGCCGGATCGAGCGCGATCGCGCTCGGCCACGGATGATGCGCGCCGTTGTGGCTGCTGTCGTACGCGATCCCGAATGCTGCGAGCACACCCAAGGTGTCGTCGTTTGCCGAGTAGCTCCCGGCGCGAAACGCCACCGGCCGCGGCGCGCCCGCCGCCACCAGCAGCTCGATCGCGCGCGCCAGCACCGCGCGCTGCCGGTCGGCGGACAGGTCGATCAGCTCGAACGCGCCGTGCGCCGCCCCACGATCGCCCGCGACGGCGCCGATCCAGTTCGGGTGGCAGTGCAGCTGCACTTCCTGCCCCGCCGCCAGCACCGGCTCCACCATCCGCCGAGCCCATTGCGCACCATAGATCAGCGCCGGCAACGGATCGACGAAGAACGTCGCCTTCAGCCCGGCCCTCGCCAGCACGCCCAGCTGCCACGCCAGACCCACGCCCGCCGGCTCGACCGAGCGCGCGTGGATCGTCCCCGCATCCAGCCCCGCGGCATGATGCCGCCACGCGAACTCGGTATCGATGGTCAGGAACACGGCCGGCATGGCCGCCTTCCATACTCGTCAGACGTAAACGCGACGCTTACGCGCCCGTCTCCCCTCGCGACGCCTCAGCCCCGTTCGCTGCTATTGCGCCACGATGCCCCACCGCTTGTAATCGTCGTCGACCAGCGGATTGATCGAGCGCGCGGCCGCCAGGTCGCGTTTCGCCTCCGCCTGCTTGCCGAGACGCGCGTAGACGATCCCGCGCATGAACAGGCTCTCGTCCTGCATCGGCGATGCATCGATTGCGGCGTCTAGGTCGAGCAGCGCATCATCGAGGCGGTTCATGCGAAAATACACCAAGGCGCGACTGTCGAGCGATCCGGCCGGACTGTCGCTCAATTCGATCGCCTTCGCGCAATCCTTTAGCGCACTCTCCAGCGCGGTGTTGCTGGTGGCCTTCTGCCAGCACCGCGCGTTGAGCAGGTCCGCGTCCGCGCCCCGTTCCTTCAACGTCGCATCGAGCAGCGCCAGCGCCTCGTCGTTCTTCCCTTGATAGGCCAGCATGTCGCTCTTGATCGATGCCCAGTCGGCCGCATCCTTGCCACCGGCATCGATCCGCTCCTGGATCATCGCCATGCCTGCAGCCGCGTCCCCGTGCCGTACCTTGTGCCAGGCGAGCATCGCCAATGCCGTGTCCGAGCCCGGTTCGAGCGTGCGTGCCGCCTCGATGTCTGTAAGCGACTTTCCGTCCTGCCGCAGCGCACGGTAGAGCGCCGCCCGCTTCAAATAGGTGTCGCTGGTCGGCTCGAGCGCGATCGCCTGCGTGTAGTCGGCGATCGCACCGGCGCGGTCGTAAACACCGGCACGAAGGCTCGCACGCGACGTGTAGGCGGTCGCTTCCTTCGGATCGTTGGCAACGATGCGGGCGTAGAGGCGGTCCAGCGTCGCGAGGGCGCCGTTCGCCTTGGCGCGCTGTACCACTTCCGGCCGCGAAGGCATTGTGACGGGTGCGACCAGCCGCAGCATGCCGTTGCGCGCCTGTGCAATCCGCGCCTTGGCGATCGGGATCTGGTCGGCCGGCATCTCGCCACCTACCCGGACTATCCTGTCCTCCAACGTCAACGTGTCGCCGCTCAGTGCGACCTTGCGACTAACCTGCGCTCCCGCGACACTGCCGTCGAGCCGCTGATCACCCTCCAGCGTGTAGCCGGTGCCGCCATCAGGCAGCTTGACCGTGGTTCGGAATATCGCCGTCTGGGGTCCCGACAGCGCGACGGGGATATTGCGCCAGGCGGCACGCGCGCGATCGGGCTCGAACGACACATCGTTGATCGCGCGGTCGACCGTTGTACGATACCGCCGCGCTTCGCGCCGCCACTGCGTCGTGATAAGTCCTTCTGCCGAAATCCGCACCTGCGCGTTGACGCTGTCATAGCTAATGACCGGGTCGACGATCTGCGCCTCGCCGAGCATGTCGATGATCAACTTTGCGACGATCTGCTCGCGTTCCTTGGCACCGACCTGCGCGCTGGCCGCCGCGAGCACGCCCGCGCCCGCTCCGCGTCCGATCATCGCGAACTTGAACGTGGTGGGCAGTCCGACGCCCGCGCTGTCATCCAACGCCAGATCGACCTCGTACTCCGGCCGCGCGTCGGCGTGGAGCGCGATCGGCATCAACGTCGCGCCGGCCATTCGCACCGGCAGCACGGTGCCGAGCGCGGGCGTGTCGCGGATATCGGCCAGCCGCGTGCCCGATCCCGTGCCGTCGAGCCACAGGCTCTCGCCGCCGATCGTCGCGCGCACCAGCACGTGGTCGAACGCGCCCGGGCTTGCCAGCCGGTCCGCCACCATGCCCGGCAACCGCGCGCTCGCCAGCACCGGCTCCGCCTCGATGTCCATCGCGTGCAGCATGGCGAGCAGCAGCAGCGTCTTCGCCTTGCAGTCGCCGTAGCGGCGCTCCCACGTCTGCGCGGCCGGCTGTGGCACGTAATTGCCCGTGTCCATGCCGAGCACGAGGTAGCGGATGTTGTCCTGCACCGACTGCAACGCCAACGCCGCCCGCGCGAGCGGCTGCGCCTGCGCCGCCTTGATCCGCGCCACTTCGGCGGCGAGCGGGCTGCCGGGCGCGATCGCACCGTCGGTCGCGTAGAGCGGCGCCATCACCTTCGACACCGCGGCCCAGTCGGCGAAGGTCGTCGCTTCCAGCATCGGCATTCGCTTGAACCGCGCGGGCGCGTCGTCGGGCATCTCGGGCTGCTTGGCGAGCGGCAGCGGCACCGTCAGTTCGCGCCAGCCATCCTTGACCACCGGCGTCGTGTTCACGCCCTCGGCGTAGCTGCGCCACTTCAGCTCGGTCTTCTCCGGCCATACCAGCCGCACGCGCCCGAACCCGATCTGGGCCGGCGCGGTTACCAATCCGGCAAACAATTGCGCGTCGCCCTTCAACGTCGGGTCGCGCCGCGTGGTCGAGAACGACACGTGCAGCACGTCGCCGGCGCTCAACCCCTCGGCGTTCATCATCGCGGTCAGCGCGCCGTCGAGCTGCCGCTGGTCGAGCTGCTCCTCGCGCCGCAGCACGGTGAACGGCTGGCCGCCCTTGAGCAGGTCGATGCGCTGCGCGCCCCGGACGATCTCGGCGCGGTGGATCACCAGGTCGCCCTGCGCGGGCTGCCATTGCAGCTTCACGTCGCCGATCTCGCTCAGCACCTGCGCCGACGACGCGCGCGTCGCGGTGTCGAAGTACGACCACACCTGCCCGTTCTCGACCCGCTGCTGGTTGTCGAGCAGCACGAGCGCGGGGGAGGCATCGGTCAGCTTGGTCGCGTCGATCGGCGGCGCGGGTGCGATCCACGTCGGCGCGGGCTGGTACAACGGCTTGTCACCGGCGTGCGCCACCCCGGCCGTGCACAGACACGCGAAAAACAACGGCGAGCGCCGCATGACCAATCCCCCGAAACAACCCCTGGGAACAGCTTAAACGAGGCACGGCACCGAACAAGCGACCGGAATTTACAATTCGGCTCAATGCGCGTGGTAGAAGTCGTATACCGTCTGCGCGACGCTCGCCGACACACCGGGCGCCTTTTGCAGATCCTCCAGGCTCGCGTTTCTAACCGCGCGGCCGGTGCCGAAATGCATCAACAGCGCCTTCTTGCGTGCAGGACCAATGCCCGGCACCTCGTCGAGCGGGCTGGCGCCGATCGCCTTTGCACGCTTCGCACGATGTGCGCCGATGACGTAGCGGTGCACCTCGTCGCGCAGGCGCTGCAGGTAGAACAGCACCGGCGCGTTGACCGGCAGCGTCAACTCGCGCCCGTCCATCAGGTGGAACACCTCGCGCCCCTCGCGCCCGTGGTGCGGCCCCTTGGCGACGCCGACCAGGCACACGTCCTCGATGCCGAGGTCCTCCAGCACCGCCTTGGCCGCGTTCAACTGCCCACGCCCGCCGTCGAGCAGCACCAGATCGGGCCACTCGCCCGAGTCGCGGTCGGGGTCCTCCTGCAGCGCGCGCGCGAACCGCCGGGTCAGCACCTCGCGCATCATCGCGAAATCGTCGTCGGTCGCCGCCTGCTTGATGTTGAACTTGCGATACTGGCCCTTGCGGAAGCCCTCAGGTCCCGCGACCACCATCGCGCCGACCGCGTTCGTCCCTTGGATGTGGCTGTTGTCGTACACCTCGATCCGCTCGGGCGGCTCGGCCAATTCGAACAGCTCGGCGACCTCGCGGTTGAGCCGCGTCTGCGTCGTGCTCTCCGCCAGCCGCCGCTCCAGCGCTTCCTTGGCGTTGCGTGACGCCTGGTCGAGCAACCGCCGCCGCGTGCCGCGCTGCGGCACCGTGATCTCGACCTTGCGCTTCGCCTGCTCCGACAATGCCTCCATCAGCAGCGCCGCCTCGGGCAGCTCGCGGTCGACGAAGATCGTCCGCGCCGGCGGCACTTCCTCGTAGAATTGCATCAGGAACAGCTGCAGCACCTCTTCCTCGCTCACCTCGGCGGTGTGCGACGGGAAGAAGCTGCGGTGACCCCAATTCTGCCCGCCGCGGATGAAGAACGCCTGGATGCCGATCACGCCTTCCAGGCACGCCAGCGCGAAGATGTCCGCGTCGCCCACGCCTTCCGCGTTGATGAACTGCGTCCCCTGGATGAAGGTCAGCGCCTTCAACCGGTCGCGCAGCACCGCGGCCAGTTCGAAGTCCATGTTCTCCGCCGCCGCCTGCATCTGCGCGCCGAGCTTCGCCTGCACGTCGGTGGTCTTGCCCGCCAGGAACTTCTTCGCATCGCCGACCAGCTCGCGATAGCCCTCGCCGTCGATCCGCCCGACGCACGGCGCGGAACAGCGCTTGATCTGGTACAACAGGCACGGCCGGTCGCGCGTCTTGAAGAACCCGTCGGTGCAGCTCCGCAGCAGGAACAGCTTCTGGAGTGCGTTCAGCGTGTTGTTGACGCTCCCCGCGCTCGCGAACGGGCCGTAGTAATCGCCCTTCGCCTTGCGCGCGCCGCGGTGCTTCTGCACCCGCGGGAAATCGTGGTCGGCGCGCAGCAGGATGAACGGGAACGACTTGTCGTCGCGCAGCAGCACGTTGTACGCCGGGCGATAGCGCTTGATCAGCTGCGCCTCCAGCAGCAGCGCCTCCGCCTCGTTGTTGGTCGTGACGATCGTCATCGACCGCGTCTGCGACACCATCCGCTGGATGCGCTTAGACAGCCGCTCGATCTGGACGTAATTGCCGACACGGTTCTTCAGCGCGCGCGCCTTGCCGACGTACAACACCTCGCCCTTGGCATCCTGCATCCGATAGACGCCGGGCTTGAGCGGCAGCGTTTTCAGCACGTTGCGGATCGCCGCCACGCCCGCGGCCAGATCGGGCGCGTCGCTGCCGCGGATCGTGAAGGTGGCGGCTTCTTCGTTGAATCGTTCGGGGGGGCCGTAGCCTGGCATAGCGTCCACTTAGGAAGCAGCGGAGTCGCGGGCAACCTGCTCCCGCCGTCATCCCGGGCTCGACCCGGGATCCCGCTACCTTCTTCCGCCATCGGAGAAAAATCGGGACCCCGGATCGGCTCCGGGGTGACGAAGCGCTCGAACAACCCGATCGAACTTCTCCGCTGCATCTGCTAAGCGCGCGCGCATGCTTAATCTTTCCGACATCACCGTTCGCCTCGGCGGCCGGACGATCCTCGATCGCGCCACCGCCGCGCTACCGCCGCGCGGGCGTATCGGGCTGATCGGCCGCAACGGCGCGGGCAAGTCGACGCTGGTGCGCGTGATCGCGGGCATGCTGGAGCCCGACACCGGCAGCGCCGACATGCCGCGCGGCGCGCGTCTGGGATACATCGCGCAGGAGGCACCGGGCGGCGACTCCACCCCGATCGACACCGTGCTCGCCGCCGACGTCGAGCGTACCGCGCTCCTCGCCGAGAGCGAGAACATGGAGGACATGGACCGGCTCGGCGACATTCACGAGCGGTTGATGGCGATCGACGCCTGGTCGGCGCCCGCGCGCGCGTCGCGTATCCTCGTCGGGCTCGGCTTCGACGAGGAGATGCAGAACCGCCCGCTGGAGAGCTTCTCGGGCGGCTGGCGGATGCGCGTCGCGCTCGCCTCCTTGCTGTTCTCCGCCCCCGACCTGCTGCTGCTCGACGAGCCGTCGAACCACCTCGACCTCGAAGCGGTGCTGTGGCTAGAGGACTTCCTCAAGTCATACCAGGCGACGATCGTCGTCGTCAGCCACGAGCGCGACTTCCTCAACAACGTCGTCGACCACATCCTTCACCTCGATCGCGGCAAGCTGACGCTCTACCCCGGCGGCTACGACGCGTTCGAGCGCCAGCGCGCCGAGCGCCAGGCGCAGCAGGCCGCCGCGCGCGAGAAGCAGATGGCCGAGCGCGAGAAATTGAAGGAGTTCGTCGCGCGCAACTCCGCCCGCGCCTCCACCGCCAAGCAGGCGCAGTCGCGCGTCAAGGCGCTCGCCCGCATGCAGCCGATCGCCGAGGTGATGGACGATCCGTCCTTGTCGTTCGACTTCCCCGATCCGACCGCGCTCCGCCCCCCGCTCATCACGCTCGACCTCGCCACCGTCGGCTACAACGAGACGCCGATCTTGAAGCGCCTGAACCTGCGCATCGACCCCGACGAGCGCGTCGCCTTGCTCGGCCGCAACGGCAACGGCAAGACCACGCTCGCGCGCCTGCTCGCCGCGCAGCTCACCCCGATGGAGGGCGCGATGCAGGCGAGCGGCAAGATGCGCGTCGGCTATTTCACCCAGTATCAGGTCGAGGAGCTCGACCGCGACGAGACGCCGCTCCAGCACATGTCGTCGCTGATGGAAGGGTCGACCCCGTCCGCGGTGCGCGCGCAGCTAGGCCGCTTCGGGTTCCAGGGCGACAAGGCGATCACCAAGGTCGGCAAGCTGTCGGGCGGCGAGCGCGCGCGGCTCGCACTCGCGCTCATCACCCGCGACGCGCCGCACCTGCTGATCCTCGACGAGCCGACCAACCACTTGGACGTCGACGCGCGCGAGGCGCTGATCCAGGCATTGAACGGCTACACTGGCGCGGTCGTGATCGTCAGCCACGACCGCCACATGCTGGAGATGACCGCCGACCGCCTCGTGCTGGTCGACGGGGGCACCGCGCGCGACTTCGACGGCGCGATCGAGGATTACATCAAGCTGATCCTGTCGGGCGACGGCTCGGGCAAGCAGTCCAAGGCCAAGGCGAAGGCCGACGCGCGCAAGCTGGCCGAGCAGCGCGAGCAGGACAAGCTACTGCGCAAGCAGGCGCGCGACGCCGAGGCTGCGCTAGCGAAACTCACCGAGCAGCGCAGCGCGCTCGACCGCGCGATGTTCGACCCCTCGACCGCACAGGGTCCGCTCGCCAAGCTCAGCATGACCGAGCTGATGAAGCGCCGCGCCAGCGTGCAGGAGCAGATCGACGCGTCCGAGCAGAGCTGGCTCGAACTGAGCGAGCAGCTGGAGGCGATCGCCGCCTAGTTCACCCCGGTCACAGGCCGGTGCTCGACCGGCCTGTCCTACCCGGCTGCGACCAGCCAACCTCACGCCCGCAGCAATCCTTCACGACTGGGAAAAGGTCGAAGTGGAGACTCGCGCGCGAGCCTCCACTTCCTCCACTTCCTCCACTTGCAGTATCGGCAATCACCTCTCACCGCAGAGAAACACCGCTCGCCGCTGTCCTACGGCGCCACGATACGCCACGTCCTCCGCTGACCCGCTCAATCCCGAACCGGGCGAGAAATGTCGGAAACGAGAACGTGCGCGTGAACCTCAACTTCCTCCACTTCGCCGCCTCGCTGTTACCCACGAGCGCGGCCGATTGGACCCGCGCCGCGTGCGCGGCTAGGCTCGGCCGATCGCCGCCTGAGAGGATGCAGCCGTGACCGACACCTATACGCCGCCCGAGGTCTGGACCTGGAACAAGGATAACGGCGGGCGCTTCGCCAACATCAACCGCCCGACCGCGGGCGCGACGCACGACAAGGAGCTGCCGGTCGGGCGCCACCCGCTGCAACTCTACTCGCTCGCCACGCCCAACGGGGTCAAGGTGACGGTGATGCTGGAGGAACTGCTCGCCGCCGGCCACGCGGGCGCCGAGTACGACGCCTGGCTGATCCGCATCAACGAGGGCGACCAATTCTCCAGCGGCTTCGTCGCCGCCAATCCGAACTCGAAGATTCCGGCGCTGGTCGACCGCAGCGACGACACGCCCGTCCGCGTGTTCGAGTCGGGCTCGATCCTCGTCTATCTGGCGGAAAAGTTCGGCGCCTTCCTCCCCACCGAACCCGCCGCGCGCGCGGAATGCTTGTCGTGGCTGTTCTGGCAGATGGGCGCGGGCCCGCTGCTCGGCGGCGGCTTCGGCCATTTCTACGCCTACGCCCCCACCAAGATCGAGTATGCGATCGACCGCTACGCGATGGAGGTGAAGCGCCAGCTCGACGTGCTCGACCGTCGCCTGGCGGAGAGCGAGTACATCGCCGGCGCGGACTATACGATCGCCGACATGGCGATCTGGCCGTGGTACGGCGCGCTGGTGAAGGGGCTGGTCTACGACGCGGGCACCTTTCTCCAGGTAGCCGACTACGAGAACGTCCTGCGCTGGACCGACCGGATCGCCGATCGCCCGGCGGTGAAGCGCGGCCGCATGGTCAACCGCGTGATGGGCGACCCCGCCAGCCAGCTCCACGAGCGCCACGACGCCAGCGACTTCGAGACGAAGACGCAGGACAAGATCGGCGCGGGGGAGAAGGCATGATGCGCCTTTACGACAGCCGCCGCGCGCCCAACCCGCGCCGTGTCCGCTGGGTCATGGCGGAGAAGGGGATCGAGGATATCGAGATCGTCCAGACAGACATCCTCAAGGGCGAGCACCGCGCCCCCGACTATGTCGCGCGCGCCGGGCTCGCCAACGTCCCCGCGTTGGAAATCGACGCCGAGACGACGATCACCGAGTCGATCGCGATCTGCCGCTACCTCGAGAGCGTCTATCCCGAACCCAACATGTTCGGCACCGACCCGCGCGAGACCGCGGTGATCGAGATGTGGATGCGCCGCGCCGAGATGCTGCTCGCCACGCCCTTGATGATGTCGGTCCGCCACGGCCATCCCGCGCTCGCCGCGATCGAGACGCAGATACCCGCGATCGCCGAGAGCAACGCCGCCGCCGCGACCCGCGCGATCAAGGTATTCGACCGCCGCCTGGCCGAGAGCGAATTCATCGCCGCCGACCGGGTCACCATCGCCGACGTCGTCGCGATCGCCGGCATCGATTTCGCGCGCATGGTCAAGTTCGCCCCCGCGCCCGAACACGTCCACGTCGCGCGCTGGATGGGCGCGATGCGCAACCGCCCGGCGGCGAGCGCGGGCGTGTAGCTGCTACACCTTCTTCCCGTCACCCCGGACCTGATCCGGGATCCCGCTGCCGTTCAGCGGCCACGGCAGCGGGTTCCCGGCTCAAGGCCGGAATAATGAGCGAGGACGCCGTGGCGCCATGCACCCACCCTGCCTACCCCCTGCACCCACACCCGCGCTCGTCGTCCACCGGCCGCTGGCAAGCCTTGCACATCGCCCGGTGCGTCGGCGTCAGGTCGTGCGTCACGCTGACCCGCTCGTCGAACACGAAACACTCGCCCTGCCAGCGCGTCTCCGCCTCCGGCACCTGCTCCAGGTAGTTGAGGATGCCGCCCTTCAAGTGGAATACCTCCTCGATGCCCTCGCCCCGCACGAACGCGGTCGCCTTCTCGCAGCGGATACCGCCGGTGCAGAACATCGCGATCTTCGGCGCGCGCCCCTCCCCCACCATCTCCGCGCGCCGCGAACGAAACCACGCCGGAAAGTCGCGAAAGCTCCGCGTCCCCGGATCGATCGCCCCCGCGAAGCTGCCGAGCGCGACCTCGTAGTCGTTGCGCGTGTCGATCACGATCGTGTCGGGATCGTCGATCAGCGCGTTCCAGTCCTCGGGCTCGACGTACGCGCCGACGCCGTCGACCGGGTCGAGGTCGGGCTGCCCCATGGTCACGATCTCGCGCTTCAGCCGCACCTTCATCCGCCCGAACGGCAAAGCGCCGGTACGCGAGTATTTGACCTCCAGCCCCGCGCATCCCGGCAGCGCACGCAGATGCGCCAGCACCGCCGCGATCCCGTTGTCGCTGCCCGCGATTGTGCCGTTGATGCCCTCGCGCGCGAGCAGCAGCGATCCGCGCACCGCCGCCGCCTCGCACACCGGCAGCAGCGCCGCCCTGACCGCGGCCACGTCGTCCAACTGCGTGAACTGGTACAGCGCCGCGACGAGGATCGGCGGGAGGGGCGAAGTCTCGGTCATTCTCATCCACTTGGGGGCACGCTGACGACCGCGCGCCCCTAGCAGATCGCCTCCGCTAGCGTCAGGTCAATCCTGGTCCGCGTCGCCGTAACCGTGCCCGGTCGTCATTCGCGTGCCCGTGCCTCCGCCCCCGTTCGCGCCCTCGAACCAATAGGGCATCCGCTGGCGGGTGCCGGTCTCGACCTCGTTGAGCGTCGCCGCGTCGTACAAATGCCCGCCCAGCATCACGCGACTGACCTTGTCGCTGTTGCGGATATTCACCGTCGGATCGGCGTCGAGCACCACCAGATCGGCGAGCTTGCCGGGCTCCAGCGAGCCGACATCCTTTTCATATCCGAGCGAGGTCGCCGCCGCGATCGTGCCCGCACGCAGCGCCTCGATCGGCGACCAGCCGCCGCGCGCGAAGCTCCACATCTCCCAGTGCGCGCCCAGCCCCGCCTGCTGCCCGTGCGCGCCAATCGACACCTGCACGCCCTTGTCGGCGAGCTTCTTCGCCTCGCGCGCGCTCTCGTCGTCGACGTAATCCTCCTCGGGCGCCAGCTCGCGCCGCGCGTTCTGCGCCGCGAGCAGCGCGGGCGGCGCGTGGCG
The DNA here is from genome assembly GCF_042095875.1 of Sphingomonas sp. Taxonomy (GTDB): domain Bacteria; phylum Pseudomonadota; class Alphaproteobacteria; order Sphingomonadales; family Sphingomonadaceae; genus Sphingomonas. The sequence continues at coordinate 39,337 of NZ_JBELMJ010000010.1, read as the reverse complement.
CGACAGGATCGGGTGGCGCCACACGTCGCTGTGCGCGCGCCAGTACGGATCGCCCGCCGGCCCGCCGTAGGTCACCACCAGCGTCGGCGTGTAATTGACCTTGGTCTGCGTCCACAGCTGGATCAGGTCGTCGTAGAAATGCTCCAGCGGCACGTTGTGCTCGACGGTCGAGTTACCGTCCTGGATCAGCGTCACGTCCTGCGTGAACAGCGACCCGCCCTCGGGCACGACCTCCATCCCCTCGGCCTGCGCGGCGGCGACGACCATCTGGCGCTGCTCGCGCCGCGGCTGGTTGTAGTTCTTGACGCTGTGCGCGCCCTGCGCCTTCAACCGCCGCACGTCGGCGAGCGCGTCGTCGTAGCTGTTGATCTCCGCGTACACGTCGGGTGACTTCGCGCCGTAGATGATCTCGCCGGTGGAGAAGATGCGTGGCGCCAGGATCAGCCCCGCGCGCTGCATCTCGGCGGCGGGAAAGATCTCGGCCGACCGCGACGACGGATCGTGGATCGTCGTCGTGCCGAGCGCGAGGTTCGCCATCGCGTTCCAGTTCTGCTGCGGCACCAACTCGTCGTCGCCCTGTGGCCCGTGCGCGTGCGCGTCGACCAGCCCGGGGATGATCGTCTTGCCCGCGACGTCAATCGTCTTCGTCCCCGCCGGGATCGCGACCGAGGCGCGCGGGCCCACCGCGACGATGCGGTCGCCGCGGATCAGGATCGTGGCATCGTCGATGATCCCGCCGTCCCCGCGCGCCATCGTCACGACGCGCGCGCCGGTCAGCGCGACCGTGCCCGTAGGCTTCGCCGCGGGCACGTCCATCGACAGCGACACGCCGGTGCGCGGCGCGGCAAACTTCGGCGCATTCTCGCCCGCAGGCGCCTGCCGGAACAGCGCGTTCACCTGCGCGGTGTAGAGCGTCGGCCCGGTGCTCCAGTGCAGCGCCTGGCCGTCGTTCGACCAGTTGATGAAGTCCGCCCCGTCCGCGCTCACCTGCGTGACGGGCAGCGGCCCCGCCTTCTTGTCGGTCTCGACCCCCTGCGTGCCGGGCATCAGCGGCATTACGAACGCCTGGTAATTCTGCTTGAACGCGACGAACTCGCCCGTCGGCGACACCTGATAGTCGCTGACCAGCTCGCCCTGCGCGTGGACGCGGCGGGCCTCGCCGTTCAGGTCGGTGCTGACGAGCTGGCGCTTGTCCTTTTCGCTGGTCAGCAGGAACACGCGGTCGTTCCGGTCGCCGAACTGCGGCTCGAACGCGCCCTCCGCGATCCTGACCGGCGCGCCGCCCGCCGCCGCGACGCGGTACGCGCCAGACCCGCCCGACCCGCGCGCCGCGGTCAGCCCGCCGCCCTCGCCCTGCTCGAACACGATCACCTTGGCGTCGGGTGAGAAATGCGGCCGGCGATACAACCCCGCTGCGGTCGTCACGACCTTGGCCGAGCCACCCCCCGCCGCGACCGTCTTGATCTGTCCCAGCCCCGCATCGGTCCAGCCGACGAACACGATCTGCTTGCCGTCGCGCGACCAGCTCGGCCAGAGTTCGAACTCGTCGGTCGCGCGGGTCAGCCGCCGCGCGGTGCCGCCCGTCATCGGCTTGACGTACAACTTACCCAACGTCTCGAACACGACCTGGCGCCCGTCGGGCGACACGCTCGCCCAGCGCGGCATCTTCGTCTGGATGCGATCGGGCGCGACCTCGACCTGCGGGTGCGTCGCGTCGATCACCACGCGCGTGTCGTTGACGCGGAACGGCACCACCCGCGCGTCCGAGCCGTCGACCGCGACGCGCTGGATATGCCCGCCCGCCCAGATCAGGATCGCCGCATCGTCGGGCGTCCACGCCATGTTGGGGTACACGCCCGTCACCGCCCAGGTTTCCTGCACGTCGCGGTCGAGATCGCCGTAGATGACGCGCTCGACGCCGGTCGCCAGCTCCTTGACCCACAGCTTGGTCTGGTTGTTCTCGCGCCGCACGAACGCGATCCGCTTGCCGTCGCGCGACGGCGTCGGGCGCACCGATCCGCCGACCCCCGACACCGCGGTCGTGACCTCGCCAGAGTCGATGTCATAGCGCTCGATGTTGAACAGGTCGGTGCGCGAATTCTGCGCATATTCGAAGATCGGGCCCGGCGTGACGTTGCGCGTGTAGAAGATGCTCTTGCCGTCGGGCGCGTAGATCGGCTCGCCCAGTTCCTTCTGCAGCTGCTCGCTCTTGCGCTTGACCAGCTGCACGCCGCCGCCGCCCGAAACATGGTACAGCCACACCTCGCCGGTGCCGAGCGAGCGGCCGGTGGTGAAATGCTTTTTCGCCACGATGAAGCGCCCGTCGGGGCTCCACGACGGCTGGTTGAGCAGGCGGAACTCCTCCTTCGTCACCTGACGCTTGTCGCTGCCGTCGACGTTCATCACCCAGATGTTGTCGCCGCCGCCGCGATCCGACGTGAAGGCGATCCGCCGCCCGTCGGGCGAGAAGCGCGGCTGATGCTCGTACGCCAATCCTTGCGCGATGCGCGTCGGCGTCCCGCCCGCGATTGCCATCGTGTAGATGTCGCCGAGCATGTCGAACGCGACCAGCCGCCCGTCGGGGGAGACGTCGACGTTCATCCAGCTGCCGTTATCGGTGTTGATCGCGACCTCGCGCGTGCGCAGTCCCGGCGGCGCGCTCACGTCCCACTTCGGCGCCTTCGCCGGAGCGGTGGCGACGGTGCGCGCGTTGGCGTTGGGCGCGGGCGTCGCGGGCGGTGCGACCATCGGCCGGTCGGTCACAACCTCGGGATTGGGCTGGGTGATCTGGTTCTCCGGCGCCTGCGTTTGCTCGACCGGCGTCGGCGCGTTGGTCGGCGCGACTTGCGCCGTTCCTGGGGCGGATAGCTGGGCCGCCATCAGGCACAAAGCGATGGCGGTGGCGGCACGGTAGGTCATGCAGATGTCCCCTCTTTTGCCGCTTGTTTAGCCGATCAATCGCGCGCGTCACCCTTTTCCGCTGCGTCTCCGTCACGGCGATCCGCCGCCTCCTGTCGCATCGGCGCGGCCACCATCTCCAGCCGCTGCGGCACCGTGCCGATGTCGATCCCCTCGTCGCGAAAGCGCGCCAGCAGCGCCATGAACACGGCAGATCGCGCGCCATAGGCCGCGCGCGGCGTCTCGACGTGCGCGAAACAGTTGAACAGGATGCGCCCGTCCGCGATCGAGTCGACGAACGCCGACGGCGCGGGGTCGGCCAGCACGGCCGGCTCGGCCGCGAAACTCTCCAGCACCATCGCGCGCACCCGTACCGCGTCGCTGCCCAGCGGCACCGCGAACTGGATCTGGATACGCCCGAGCGGGCTCGCCAGCGTCTTGTTGAGCACCGTCTTGGTGATCAGCTCCGAATTGGGCACGATCAGCGTAGAATGGTCCGCCAGCTCGATCTCGGTCGAGCGCACGCTGATCCGCTTGACGTCGCCCTCGTCGGTGCCGACGCGCACCAGGTCGCCGATCTTGATCGGCCGCTCGGCCAGCAGGATCAGCCCCGACACGAAATTGGACGTGATCGCCTGCAACCCGAACCCGATGCCGACCGACAGCGCGGACAGCAGCAGCGCGATCCGCTCCACCCCGATGCCGAGCGAGGCGAGCGACCAGATCACCGCCAGCGCGACCCCGACGTAGCGCGCGACCAGGCTGACCGAATTGCGCCCGGACACGTCCAGGTCGGTCGCGGGCAGGTAGCGCCCCTCCAGCCAGCCCCGAAACGCGCGCACCAGCGCCAGTCCGACGAGTAGCACCACCAACCCGCGCACGATCGTGCCCGGGGACACCGGCACGCCGCCGACCTCGACGCCCTGCGACAACGTACCCAGCCGGCCGAACAGCGCCGACACGCCGTTGCCCGCGCCGAACGGCGACAACAGCAGCCCGAGCGCGGTCAGCGCCACCACCACGCGCAAGCACCCCGACAGCAACACGCCGAACTGGTCGATGCTGCTCCCGCGCAGCCCCAGCGCGCGCACCAGCGTACGCCCGGTCGCGCTGCTGCGCCTGAACAGGCTGGTCGACACGTCGTCGATCGCCGCCATCAGCAGGTAGGTGGCCGACCCCAGCACCGTGCCCCACGCGACCAGCTGCACCAGGAACAGGCTGAGCCCGACATAGCCGACCAGCAGCGCCAGCGCCGCCGCGACGGCGACGAGCCAGGCGAGCAGCGTCACCGCGCCCAGTCCGGCGCGCGTGGTCTCGCCGGTCGCGTCGCTCGCCTGCTCCGCGCGCAGTCGCCCGACCGCCAGCAGCGTCGCGGCGAGCAGCAGCAGGTGGAGCGACGCTTCCGCTACCTGCGACGCCACTCGCGCCGCGACGCTCGCATTCACCGCGCGATTGAACACGTCGACGGTAATCGTCGCGAACGACAGCCCGGCCAGGATCAGCGAGAACGGCCGCAGCCGCGTCGCCGTGGCGTCGCCGATCGACGCGACCCGCCACGACGGCTGGCTGCGCATCAACAGCGCGCCGCTCGCCGACGCGGTCAATCCGGCAAAGGTCGTCGCGGCGATCAGCCCGTCGAGCATTGGGCTCCAGCTCGCCGCCTCCAGCCGCGCCCAGCGCAAACCCTGCACCAGCGAGAAGCTCGCCAGCAGCGGCGTCAGCGTGCCAACCGTTATGCGCCAGATCGCGTAGCCCGATCGCCTGACCCGGTGTCCCGGCGCGCCCTCGATCAGCAAGCGCTGCCCGACCCGCCACAGCGCCAGCCGCCCCGGTCCCAGCACCGCGACGAAGACGATCACGCCCAGCAGCGCCTGCCACGGCACGCTGCCGCGCGACTGCGCGCGTGCCTGCACGATGCCGCTCGTCACGAACGTGGAAACGCGGCGCAGGTCGCGCGGCGCCGACAACAGCACCGCGCGCCAGAACGTGGGCGACAGCGGCGACGGGCTGTGCGCCCACAATCGCTCGCCGAACTGCGCCGCCTGACCCTGCGCGATCTCGTCGATCAGCTGCTGCGCGGTGACGCCCAGCAGGCGCCCTCGCTTGACCGCCGAGTCGAGCGCCGCGTGCTGCCGCGCCAGGTCGGCGCGTTGCGCGCGAATGTCCGGCGCCTCGCTCGTCCCCGCCGCGGGGGTCCCGAGCTGCGCGACCTTGGCATCGACCAGTGTGAGCCGTTCCTGCAACTGCCCCGCCGCGTCGATGGCGGCATCCTGTGCCGCCAGCGCCCTGGAGCGAAGCAACTGGCGCTTCTCCTCGTCGACGCGCGCGTCGAGCGCGCGGTCGACCGCCAGCACGTCGCGCTCCGCCTGCGCCAACTGCGCGGTCAGCGCCGCGACCGACGCGGTCTGCGCCGCCGCGGGCGCGGCGAGCAACAGCAGCGCGAGCAGCCACGCGCGCAGCCATCGGGCGATCAGGATAGCCGACATCCGCTCGCCACTACCCAAGCCGCGACCGACTTGTGAAGGGCCCCGCTGCTTCCGCCCTCGTGCCGATATCGCTCCCAATCACGGCGCATTATCGCGAGCCTGCCGCAGCGCGGCCTCGACGTGCAGCAGCAGGTGGTCGGCGACCGCCGCGATCGCGCGCGCGTTGGGGATGGACGCGGTCGCCCAGCACCATGTCCGGGTGCCCCAGCACGCCGGCGGGGAAGAACGTGCACAAGGCGGCGCCCGTGTCGCGCGCTACGTCGGCGTGAATCGCCTGATACGGCGCGGCACGCGCGCGCAGGATCGGCGGCGGCTCCACCCGCGTCAGCAGCACGGGGATGCCGCACGCCGACAGGTTGCGCACGATCGCCGACAGGTTGGCGCGCAGCTCGGCCGGCGCGACACCGCGCAGCAGGTCGTTCGGCCCGACCTGAACCAGCGCGAGATCGGGTCGATGCGACAGGCTGGTCAGCAGTCGCGGCAGTCGCCTGTAGACGTCGGCGCTGGTGTCGCCCGACACGCCCGCGTTGATGACCGAGGCACGCGGCCACCGTACCGCCAGCCGCCGCTGCAGCATCGCCACCAGCCCCTCGTCCTGCGCCAGACCATAGCCCGCGACCAGACTGTCGCCGAGCGCGAGGATAATCGGATAATCATTCGTCATGGTTGCGCAGAGATAAGGGCGCGCGAGGCGTTCCGCAGCGCGGCATGCGTCCGTCGCCGCGGCTTAAGTAAATGAGCTTTCGTGCTTTTCTCGCTGCGTCGAACATTCGTGCGGCACCAATCACGTCCGGAGCCGTTCAGACCGCAGGAGAAACACTGTGACTGACAGGATCGTCTCGGCAGGACTATTGACTCAGCGCGACCTCGACGTGCTGGGCACCAGCTTCTCGCGTCACTTCCCCGTGCCGCGGGACGACGTGTTCGCCGACCTGCTCCGCCGGCTCGATCGGGTGGAGGCAGTGGCCGTGAGTGATAGCCACGCGCGTCGCTGATCGTCGGCGTCCGCCACATTCCCGCTGCTGATGCTATTCTAGGCCTTCGACTTCGGCCGTCCGACCGGCGTCGCCGCGTAGTGGGCAACGCCAAGTCGTGTTCAGCTAACCCTCAGCTCGGATGAGCTTCGCTGTCCTCGGCTGGCTTTCCACCCTCGGTAGGCACCGTCGCATTCTGATACGCCGCGCTCTCGTCCGCGATGCCCGCATCCTGGCTGCGCTTCGCCGCGTCGGAGAATGAGTCGGACTGGTTTTCCTTCGAAGGCTGGTCGGTCATCGCTTCGTCCTCTCGTGTTATCGTGGTTTGGGTTTCCCTCGTCGTCATTCGAGATCGTTCTCGCTTACGATGATGATCGCCTGGTCGGAGTTGCGTGCCAGCGCGGACAGCGCGGCATCGGTGATCGGGTCGATGAACCGCTGGAACATCTCGGCGCCGTCGCCGTCGGGGCGATCGCCGCTCAGCGCTTCCAGCACGTCGTACTGGACCGCGAATTCATATTCTTCCGCGTCCACCTCGGCGGTGAACTCGACCTGCTCGCCCTCGATGTTGTCGAGGATGGTCGAGTGATCGATCTCCATCTGGCTGGATGCCATGTCTCAGAACCTCTTCTATCTGCTCAGCGGATGCTACAAGCCTCGTGACGCGCCGGTGTTCCGCCGCGGCGTCAGCCGCCCGCGTCGTTGTCTGGCAGGTGCTCCGCCAACCGCCCGATCGCGTCGCCCACGAACCGGTCGACCGGCGGCTCGTCGGCGAGCGTGACGGGACGCTCGGCCGTCAACACGGCACTTGCCCGCTGATCGGGTGAGAGTTCGCGCCACGCGCGCACCGCGCGCTCCAGGCTGGTCACCTCGGGCACCTGCTCGCCGCCGCGCGGCACATCCTCCAGCGACGCGCTCATCGTCCACGCGATCGCGCCGGTCTCGCCCCCGCTCCAACTCGCCTCGACCATCGGATCATCCTTTCCTGTTCCATCCTCAAGCGCGCGCGTCGGCACGCCGGTTCCCCGCTGCCGCACGCCGCGAATGCGCGCGTTGCCAATCGCCTGATACGGATCAACGTCGGAACGACCGCGGTGAGCGTCTGTTTGTCACGGTATAATCGCAAAGGGGGCGACCACGACGTGCAGCAGAACGGAACCGACGCGCGATCACCGTGGACCATGCCCCTGCCCGCCTGGAAAGCGGTCGCCAAGCGGACCTGGGCGGAGACGGGCAACGACAACATCGGCCTTATCGCCGCCGGCGTCGCATTCTACGGTTTTCTCGCGCTCGTCCCGCTGCTCGGCGCGATAGTCCTCACCTACGGGCTCGTCGCCGACGCCAACACCGTCACCAGCAACATGGACACGCTCACCTCCGTCCTGCCGCAGCAGGTCGCACGCCTGATCGGCGAGCAGTTGCTCACCGTGGTGCAGACGTCGGACGGAAAGAAGGGGTTCGGCCTGCTGGTCGCGCTCGGCATCGCCTTGTTCGGCGCGCGCAACGCCGCGGGCGCGGTCATCACCGCGCTGAACGTCGCCTACGAGGAGGAGGAGACGCGCGGCTTCGTCCGCGTGACGTTGCTGGCGCTCGCGATCACCGCCTGCGCCGTCCTGGTCGCGATCGTCGCGATGGTCGCCGTCACCGTGCTCGGCTTCCTGCAGACTTTGCTCCCCACGCTACCCGGCCCGGTCGCGGTGCTCGGCAAGGTCGTCGTCTACCTGCTGCTCGCGGTGGCGGGTGCGACCGGCGCAGCGACGCTCTACCGCTACGGTCCCGACCGCCGCAACGCGCGCTGGACCTGGCTGACCCCGGGCTCGCTCCTAGCGGCATTGTTGTGGCTGGTGCTGACGATCGGGTTCGGCATCTACGTCGCCAATTTCGGCAATTACGACGCCACCTACGGCTCGCTCGGCACCGTGATCGTGCTGCTCACCTGGATGTACCTGTCGAGCTATATCCTGCTGTTCGGCGCAGAGCTCAACTCCGAGCTCGAACACCAGACCGCGCAGGACACCACCCGCGGCAACCGGCCGTTGGGCGAGCGGGGCGCCTGGGTGGCCGACCACGTCGCAGGCGACCCGGCGCCTGCCGCGACCCCGAATCTTGCCTCGAACCAGCCGGCCGCGCCGGCTGCCCCCAGCGACGACAAAGGCGGGCTGAACGCCTACGCCACCGGCCGCGTCGCGACGCAGGTCACGCGGCTGGTCGGGCTCGAGAAGCTGCGCATGACCGAGACGCTCGGCGCGACGCTCGGCCTGTCGCTCTTGCGACGCGAAGGGCGCGCGCTGCCCGGCGCCGTGCTGCTCGCCGCCACCGGCCTGCTCGCCTGGTCCTCGCGCCGTGCGCCGCGCCAGGCATCGCCGCAGGCGATCATCTTCGACATCGACGGCACGTTGGTCGACAGCAACGATTACCACGTCTGGGCGTGGCAGCACGCCTTTCGCGAGCGCGGCTACGAGATCACGCCCGCGGACATCCACGATCAGATCGGCAAGGGCGGCGACCTGCTGGTGCCCGCCCTTATCCCCGACGCGAGCGAGGACGAGGCGAAGGCGCTGTCGACGCGCCACGGCGAGATCTTCGCGGAGCGCTACCTTTCCCGCGTTCAACCCTTCCCCCACGCCGCCGACCTGCTGCGCCACGTCGCCGCGCAGGGGCAGAAGGTCGCGCTCGCATCCTCGGCGAGCAAGGACGAGCTCGACCATTACGTCGACCTGCTCGGCGTCGGTGACATCGTGTCGGCCGCGACCAGCAAGGACGACGCGGACACGACCAAGCCCGCCCCCGATATCTTCGCCGCGGCACTGAAACGGCTCGGCGTCGCGCCCGGCGCGGCGCGGATCGTCGGCGACACGCCGTACGACGTGGTCGCCGCGGCGCGCGCGGGCACCACGACCGTTGCCGTGCGCTCGGGCGGCTTCTCCGACCGAAGCCTGCACCGCGCCGGCGCGGGCGCGATCTACGACGACGTCGCCGCGCTGCTCGACGACTACAGCCGCTCACCACTCGCGCGCTAAAGGAATACCAGCATGCAGGACGTCGCCGGATGGATCGCGCTCGCGGCGACCTGCGTCGCGGCGCTGATGACCGCGTCCAACCTGGGCGCGCGTGTCACCGGCTGGGGCTTCGTCGTGTTCACGATCGGCGCGGTCGCGTGGATTGTGGTGGGGCTGGAGAGCGGCCAGACGCAGCTCCTGTGGTCGAACGTGTTCCTCGGCGTCGTCGACGTGTTCGGCATCTGGCGCTGGCTGGGCCGCCGCGCCAAGTTCAGCGACGCGGCCGAGGTGGAGCAAGCGCGCAGCACGGAACTGGCGCGCGAGCGGTTGTTCTCGATCTCCCGGATCGACGGACTGCCGGTGACCGGCAGCGACGGGCAGGTGATCGCGCACAGCGTCGACGCGCTGGCCACCTGCGCGGGCGGGACGATCGACTTCTTCATCGTGCGGGAGGGCGGGGTCGCCGGTGTCGGCGAGACGCTGCGGCGCTTACCGAAGGACCAGGTGCGGGTACGCGACGCCGCGCTGGAAACTTCGCTCGACCCGGCCGCGCTATCGCGCCTGCCGCTGGTCGAGGTGCAGTAAGGGACGCGCGCGCGATCGCCCGCGCGTCCGATCGATCGTTCAGGCGCTCTTCTTGCCGCGCAGCGTGTTGATCAGCGCCAGGCCGACCACGCCGACCAGTGCGGCGGTCGCGAACGGGCGCTGCTTGGCGAAACCCTTCGCCTGTCCGGCGAGCGGCGCGACATTCTCGGTCACCGCTTCCTTCGCCGCGCCGACCGTCTTCTGCACCGAACCGGTCACCTGGTCGGCGATGCCCGACCCTTGCGTCTGCGTGTCGCCGGTCGCGTTGCCCACCGCTTCCTTGACCTGACCTTTGACGTCGTTCCCGGTGCCCTTCAGCTGATCGCTGTTCATCGTTACGCTCCTAATCCACGTGGTGAGAAGATACTGGCGCCGACGCGCCGTGGACTGCTGGTAACGATGAGGGCGCGGTTCGGTTCATCCCCGCCGGATGGAACTATGCGACCGGTGCGCGATCATGCTCCCCAGCTCGCGGCGAACGCGGGCGACGCGATGAAGCTCGCCGGCAGCGGACTGGTCGGCGGCGGCGTGGTCAACCCTTCCTCGATGTAGCGCAACGCCGAAGTCAGCCCCGCGCGTGAGAACGGCTTGGGGATCACGCCGTGCGCGCCCGCGAAATCCTCCGGTATCTTCTTCGGGTTGGCCGTCACGAAGATAACCGCCGCGCGCGCCCACCGTTCGCGGATCAACTTCGCCGCGTCCAGCCCGTTGGTCCCCAGCGCCAGTTGCAGGTCGACGAAGGCGAGGTCGGGTTCGGCCGATAGCGGCAGCGCCTCCAACTCGTGCACCGATGCCGCCTCGCCGACCACCTGGTGCCCGGCGTCCTCCACCAGCGCCTCGATGTCCATCGCCAGCAATGCCTCGTCCTCGACGATCAGCACGCGGAACGGACTCGTCAGCCGGATCACGCGCCCTGCTCCATCGCGAACCGGATCGTCACGCGCGCGCCCGGTGCGGCGGAGCTCCAGGAGACGCTCGCACCGATCTGCCGCGACAATCGCGTGATCAGCACGCGACCCAGCCCCTCCTCCGACATCGTCTCAGCGTCGAAACCGGGGCCGTCGTCGGCGACGCTGATCACGCCCTGATCGCCCTCGCGCCGCGCGACCACGCGCAGCGTGCCCGCGCGCCCGTCGGCGTACCCGTGCTTGACCGCGTTCGTCACGATCTCGTTCAACACCAGACCCAACGCCGACGCGTTGGTCGACGCGATGTCGAGCGGCACCACGTCCGCCTCGACCGCGATCTCGGTCCGCCCGCTCGACGCCACCACGTCGTTGGCCAAATTGACCGCGAAGCCGCCGGCGTCGAACCGCGTCACGTCGTCCGACTGGTACAAGCGCCGGTGCACGCTCGCCAGCGCGTCGACCCGCTCCAGCATCGCGTCGAGCCGCGCGAGGATCGCCGGATCGGCGATGCCGCGCGCCTGCAACCGCAGCAACGACCCGATCATGGTCAGGTTGTTCTTCACCCGGTGATCGACCTCGTGGAGCAGCAGCGTCTTGTCGTCCAGCGCCGCCTTCAGGTCGGCGGTACGCGCTTCCACCTCGCGCTCGACCTCCGCCTTCTGCCGCGCGATCGCTTCCTGCGCCTCGACGCGCCCGCTGACGTCCATCTGCGAGGCGAAGAAGAACTCGATCTCGCCGTCCTTGTTGCGCACCGGACTGACGTACAACGCGTTCCAGAAGGTCGAGCCGTCCTTGCGGTAGTTGAGCAGGTCGACCGCCACGTCGGTGCCCGCCTCCACCGCGGCGCGAACCTCGGCGACCTTCTCGCGATCGGTATCCGGTCCCTGCAGGAAGCGGCAGTTGGTGCCGATGATCTCCGCGCGGTCGTACCCCGACAGCTTCTGGAACGCTTCGTTGCAGAAGATGATCGGATTGTCGTCCTGCCGGGGATCGGTGACGATCATCGGCATCCGCGTCGCGCGCACCGCCGCCGCGAACGGATCGCCGCGCCCGGTCTCGTGCTCGATCATGTCGGTCAGGTGCCAGTCGTCGCGTTGATCCATGTTTCTCTTAGTCCCGCCCACGCGACCTGATGCGCCGCCCGCCGGCGAGCAACCTATGTTACCGCGCCGCTATGCGATATCTAGCCGTCCCCGCCAAGCAGCGCGCACACAATGCTTGGCTGCTGCCGATCGCTCCCTCTCGCACGCAATTGCATCGCACAAGCCGAATATAGAGGACGCGCCCCCCGCGCCGGCTGGACGCCGCGCGTCATAGCGGGCATCGGGCGCGCCAGTTGGCGCCGCGCGCGCGAGGAGACCCGAATGACGACGATGCAGGCCGCGGTGCTGACCGCGCCCGGAGAAATGACGATCACCGACGTCGACCTGCCCGCCCCGGCCGCGGGCGAGGTGCGTATCCGGCTGGAGGGCTGCGGCGTCTGCGCGTCCAACGTCGAGCCGTTCGAGGGCCAACCCTGGTCGACCTTCCCCGGCGCGCCCGGCGGCATGGGGCACGAGGGCTGGGGCGTGATCGACGCGCTGGGTGACGGCGTTTCCGACCTCGCGCCCGGCGACCGCGTCGCGTTCCTCGCCGGGCACAGCTTCGCGCACTACGACGTCGCGCCCGCCGACATGGTGGTGAAGCTGCCCGCCGCGCTCGGCGATCAACCCTTCCCCGGCGAGCCGCTCGGCTGCGCAATGAACATCTTCCGCCGCTCCGACATCCGCGCCGGACAGACGGTCGCGATCATCGGCATCGGCTTCCTCGGCGCAGTGCTCACCAAACTCGCGACCGACGCCGGCGCGCGCGTGATCGCGATCTCGCGCCGCGAGGAATCGCTCGACCTCGCCCGCCGCTTCGGCGCGGCCGAGACGATCCCGATGCACGATCACTGGGCGATCATCGAGGAGGTCAAGCGCCTGACCGGCGAAGCGATGTGCGAGCGCGTGATCGAGGCGGTCGGCAAGCAATGGCCGCTCGACCTCGCCACCGCGCTGATCGGCTTCGGCGGGCGGCTGGTGGTCGCGGGCTATCACCAGGACGGCCCGCGCCAGGTCAACATGCAGGATTGGAACTGGAAGGGGATCGACGTCGTCAACGCGCACGAGCGCGACCCAGCGGTACAGTGCCGCGGCGTGGAGGAGGCGATCGACGCGGTCGCCTCCGGGCAGATCGACCTCGCCGCGCTGCTCACCCACCGCTATTCTCTGCGCCAGGTGTCCGACGCGATCCGCGCCACCCGCGACAAGCCGCAGGGCTTCGTCAAGGCACTGGTGACCTATGAGTGAGCCCGGTTCCCGCAAATTGCGCCTCGGCTTCCTCGGCGTCGGCTGGATCGGGCGTCACCGCATGGAGGCGATGCTCACCACCGGCCTGGTCGAGGCCGCCGCGATCAGCGACCCCTCGCCCGACATGATCCGCGACGCCGCCCTGCTCGCGCCAGATGCGCAGGTGGTGGACGACCTCGACGCGATGCTCGCGCTCGACCCCAATGGCCTGAATTTGGACGGGGTCGTCATCGCCAGCCCCAGCGCGCTCCACGCCGCGCAGTCGATCCAGGCGCTGCAGGCGGGCAAGGCGGTGTTCTGCCAGAAACCGCTCGGCCGCGACGCCGCCGAGACGCAGGCGGTGGTCGCCGCCGCGCGCGCCGCCGACCGGCTGCTCGGCGTCGACCTGTCGTACCGCTTCACCGCGGGCATGGAGAAGATCGCCGAACTGGTGCGCGCGGGCGCGCTCGGCCGACTGTTCGCGATCGATCTGGTGTTCCACAACGCCTACGGACCCGACAAGCCGTGGTTCTACGACCGCGCGCAATCGGGCGGCGGCTGCGTCATGGATCTCGGCATCCACCTCGTCGACCTCGCGATGTGGCTGACCGGGCAGGACGTCAAGTCGGTCTCGTCGTCGCTGTTCGCCGGTGGCGAGCCGCTGGCCGAACGCGACACGGTGGAGGATTACGCCGTCGCCACCCTGACGCTCGACAACCATGTCGCGGTCCGGCTCGCCTGCTCGTGGCGACTCCACGCCGGACAGGACGCGGTGATCGAGGCGAGCTTCTACGGCACGAACGGCGGTGCCACGATGCGCAACGTCGGCGGCTCGTTCTACGATTTCACCACGACGCACAACAACGGCACGCAGGCGACCACGATCGCGCAGCCGCCGGAGGCATGGGGCGGCCGCGTCGCCGCCGACTGGGCGCGCCGCCTCGCCGCCGACCCGCGCTTCGACGCGCGAGCGGAGGAGTTCGTCGCCACCGCGCGCGCGCTCGACCGCATCTACGCGGGCGCGTGAACGGCGACGCGCCGCCGCAGCCCATCGGCGCGCGGCGGGCGCGTGACTCAATAGGTCAGGTTGTACCGCTTGGCGCGCTCCTCGATCTTCTCGTCGAGCTTGATAGCCGCCGCCCGGTCCTCGCTCCCGCGCGTCGCGTCCCCGCCACGCGTCAACGCGACCCCGCGGGCGTAGCGCGACCAGGCATTGTCGGGGTCGACCTTCAACGCCGCGTCATAGTCCGCCACCGCCTGCTTCCACTGCCCCCAGCGCAACCGCACCAGCGCGCGACTGTCGAGCGTGCTGGGGTCGCCCTTCCTCAGCCGCAGCGCGGCGTTGCAGTCGTCCAGTGCCTTGTCGAGCTCACGCCCGGCGAGCGCGCGCGTCCAGCACCGGCTGTTGAACGCGCTCGCGCGGCTGCTGTCCTCCGGGTGCGCCTTGAACCACGAATCGTAATTGGCGATCGCGCGGTCGTAATCGCCGATCTCGGTCAGCATTGCGCCGACGCTCAGCCGCCGATCGGACTGCGGCGCGAGCGCGGCATCGGCGGCGCGCAGGTCGACGCCCGCGCCCGCGCGGTCCTCGTCGCGCAAGCGCCGGCTGGCACGCAGCAGCCGCGCATCGACGTCGTTCGGCGTCAGCTCGATCGCGCGATCGAGTTCGGCGGCGCCCGTCTTCTCCGCCGCTTTCTCCGCCTCGGTCGGCTCCTTGCCGCGCTTGTCATAGGCGATCGAGAAATGCGCCATCGCGCGCTGGTAGCGATAATGCCCCTCGCCCGGCGCCATCGCGATCGCCTTGTGAAAATCGGCGATCGCCTCGGCGTAGCGCTTGTTCGACGCCGCCGCCGCGCCGCGGCGGCTGTACCCGGCGGCGTCGGTCGGCTGCGGCGTCTTGTCGGTGAGCGCGATCACCGTCCCGTCCGCGCTCACCGCGCGCCGGGGATTGAGCCCGAACAGCGGCCCGCCCTCGTAGGTGAAGAACATCACCCGCTGCGAATTGGCGACGAAGATGCGATGCGTCAGGAAGAAGTCGACGCCGACCAGCATCTGCGTGTCGGTCGCACCCATGTCGGCGAACTGGATGCTCGGTTTCTTCAGCGCCTCGCCGCCGACCTCGATCTGCTTGAAGGTCGCGCGATAGGTCTGCACGTGGCGGAGCCCGAGCCCTCGGCTATAGCCCTCCTCGGTCACGCCCGCGCCGCCCGGCACCGCGCCCAGCCGCTTGGCCACCGTGCTCGACAGCAAAGATTCGTCCGCGCCCGTGTCGAACATCGCCTTCACCCGCTGCCCGTCGATCAGGATCGGCGCGACCGTGTGCGGCTTGAACAGGGTGTCCGACGGGCGGATCAGCTCGACCATGCTGAACGGTCGCCCCTCCGCCCAGTACGCCAGATTGCCGCCCTTGCACCCGGTCACCTTCATCAGGCGGACGACCCCGTGTGGCAGGTCGTACTCGACGTCCATCAACCCCAGAATGTTCTGCCCGATCAGCCCGGCGGTGCCGGTGTCGCTGCCAGCGACAACGAAATCGACCTTGGGGATCGGAATGCCGGCGAGCGAGAAATCCCGCGCCGTCGTGACGCCCGCCGCCACGTTGCCGCCGACGCCTGAGATGTAGAAATCGTTGATGGCCCGGATCTGCAACCCGAATTCCTGCGCCGACGCGCGCGACAGCGTGCTGTAGAAGGCGCCGCTGTCGAGAATGAAGTGCGCGGTCTTGTCGCCGAACTTGGCCGACACCATCGGCCTGCTGCCCGCCATCGTCACCGGCAGCGTCGCCGCGACGCGCACCTCGCACTTGTCCGCCGCCCACGCGTTCGCCGGCACCGATCCCGCCAGCATCGCCGCTACGATCAAGACCTTACGCATCAACACTCCCCCACGCCCGCGCTCCCCAGCACGGCGTGCAGCAGCGTAGAACCGCAGGGACGCGGGCGCAAACCGCGCTAATTTACAATTGGTCGAAGTCGATCGGTGCGTGCCGGTCGAGCCAGTTGGGCGCTTCCGGCATCGGGTATTTGAGCCCGGTGGCGCAGTTGAACAGCACCACCTCCTCGTCCTCGTCCACCTCGCCGTCCTTCAGCGCCTGCTTGTACGCCGCCAGCGTCGCGCCGCCTTCCGGGCACAGCAGCAACCCGTCGCGCCGCGCGCACTCGTCGACCGCCTTGAGGATCGCCGGATCGCCGACGCCCAGCGCCTTGCCACCGCTCTCGCGCACCGCGCGCAGGATCAGGAAGTCGCCCACCGCGCGCGGCACGCGGATGCCCGCCGCGACCGTGTGCGCGTCCTCCCAGCGCTCGGCATGCTCCTCGCCCGCCTCGAACGCGCGCACGATCGGTGCGCAGCCCGACGCCTGCACCGCGTACATCCGCGGGCGCTCGGCGCCGATCCAGCCCAGCCGCTCCAGCTCGTCGAACGCCTTCCACATGCCGATCAGCCCGGTGCCGCCGCCGGTGGGATAGAAGATAGCCTTGGGCAACCGCCAGCCCAGCTGCGCGGCGAGCTCCAGCCCCATCGTCTTCTTGCCCTCTATCCGGTACGGCTCCTTGAGCGTCGAGAAATCGAACCAGCGCCCCTCCGCCGCGCCCTTCCCCACGATTGCGCCGCAATCGTCGATCAACCCGTTGACGCGCCACACCCGCGCGCCCTGCGCCTGTATCTCGCGCACGTTGATCTCGGGCGTGTCCTCCGGGCAAAACACGATCGTCTCGATTCCGCAGCGCGTGGCGTACGCCGCCAGCGCCGCGCCCGCGTTGCCGTTGGTCGGCATCGCGATCCGCTTGACGCCCAGTTCCTTCGCCATCGCCACCGCCATGACGAGCCCGCGCGCCTTGAAGCTGCCGGTCGGCAATCGCCCCTCGTCCTTGACCAGCACGTTGGCGCCGCCGCTCTTGGGCACCGGGATCAGCGGCGTCTCGATCTCGCCCAGGCTGACGATGTCGCGCGTGTGCCTGACCGGCAGCAGCTCGCGCCAGCGCCACAGGTCGGTCTCGCGCGCGGCGAGCTGATCGCGCGAGATCGCCGCACCGACGCCGTCCAGATCGTAGCGCACCAGCAGCGGCCGCCCTACCCGCGACAAATTGTGGAGCTGGTCCGCCTCGTACCGCTCCCCCGTCATCGAACATTCGAGGTGGGTGACGAAGGTCGGGCGATCGGCGGAGAGATTTTCGTTCATGCGCGCGTGTTCTATCGCCACCGCGGCCCGACACAATGCCCGCCGCCGAAACGACGAAGGGCGGAGGCTCGCACCCCCGCCCTCGTCATCCAATCGAGATTTAGGCCGCTCAGTCCGGCTTCTTCGCCACCGCGACCAGCGCGGGGCGCAGCAGCCGGTCCTTGATCATCCAACCCGACTGCATCTCCTGCACGATCGTGCCCGGCACCTGGTCGCTCGGCATCTCCATCATCGCCTGGTGCTTGTTGGGGTCGAGCGGTTCGCCCATCGCGGCGATGCGCGTGATGCCGTTGCGCTCGAACACCTTCTCCAGCTCGCGCCCGGTCGCCTCGAGCCCGGTTACCAGCCCCTTGAACTTGTCGTCGCCGCGCAGCTCCGCCGGGATCGCGGCGAGCCCGCGCTCCAGGTTGTCCGCGACCGACAGCACGTCGCGCGCGAAATTGGTCGCGGCATAGGCGCGCGCGTCGGCGGCGTCCTTCTCCGCGCGGCGGCGCACGTTCTGGATGTCGGCGCGCGCATACAGCGTTTCCTGCTGCGCGGCGGCGAGCTGCTCCTCCAGTTCGGCGATGCGCGCCGCCTGGCCGTCGTGCTCGGCCAGCTCGGGTGCTGCTTCCGCGGTCTGTTCGCGCAGGTCTTCGGTCGTCTCGTCGGCCATCATTGCCCCTGTAAGAATAGGTGGTGGCGCCGCTCAACCCATCAGGCGGGCGAGCGTCGCCGCGGTGAAATCCACTATCGGCACGATCCGCGCGTAGTTCAACCGCGTAGGCCCGATCACCCCCACGACGCCGACCACGCGCCCATCATGGCCGCGGAACGGCTTGGCGATCACCGACGATCCCGACAGCGCGAACAGCTTGTTCTCCGCGCCGATGAAGATGCGCGTCGCGTCGCCTGCACTCGCCGCCCCCAGCAGCGCCGCCACCTCCTGCTTGCCCTCCAGGTCGTCGAGCAGCTCGCGCACCCGCTCCAGGTCCGCCGCCGCCGCGTCGTCGAGCAACCGTCCCTGCCCGCGCACGATCAACACCGATCGCCTGGCACCATCCTCGCTCCATACCGCCAGCCCACGCTCGACCAGCGCGCGTGCCGCGGCGTCCAGCGCGCTCTGCCCCTCGCCCAGCTCGCGTTCGATCCGCGCGCGCGCCTCCGCCAGCGTCAGTCCGCCGAGCGTCGCGGTCATGTAATTGCCCGCCTCGACCAGTGCCGACGCCGCGACGCCCGGCGGCAGGTCGACGACGCGGTTCTCGACCCCGCCGTCCTCCGCCACCAGCACCGCCAGCGCCTGTGCCTGACCTAACGGCACGAACCCGATCGAGCGCAGTACCGCCTCGCGCTTGGGCACCATCACCAGCCCCGCGCACGCCGACAGCCCCGACAGCGCCGCGGTCGTCGCCGCCAGCGCTTCCTCGACCGGCCCGCGATTGGCGGCGCGCGCCTCGATCTGCGCGCGCTCCTCCGCGCTCGGCTCAAGCGACTGCATCATCCCGTCGACGAACAGCCGCAGCCCCCGCTCGGTCGGCATCCGCCCCGCGCTGGTGTGCGGCGCGGCGAGCAGCCCCATCGCCTCCAATTGCGCCAGCACGCCGCGAATGGACGCAGGCGACAGGTTGAGCCCCGCCTGCGCCAGCGTCTTCGACCCCACCGGCTGCCCGTCGTGCAGGTAGCCGTCGACCACGCGGCGAAAGATGTCGCGCGCGCGGTCGGACAGTTCGGCGATCGGCGGGGTCGCGCTCATGATGCCGATGTAGGCACGCCCGCCGCCCCGCGACAAGCCGTGCGGCCCCCGCTCACTTCCCGATCAGCGGCGTGATCGGCAGCACGTCGGGCACCGAGCGCAGCGACGCGAACAGCGCGCGGTTCGCGTCCACCCCGCATCCGAAATACGCGCGCTTAACCGTCCGCGTGCCATCCGCCCCGATCCACGTCACCGTCACGCCCGGCAGGTCGGTCGCGTAGCTCGCGCAGCGCGTGCCGTCGATCGTTACGCCCTCGCCGTCGACGCCGCGCAATTCGGCCACCGCCGCACCGAACGCTCGCACCTGCGCCTGCGTCGCCTGGAACCGGGCCGCGCCGACCGTGGCGGTATGCTGCCTGCCCATGAACACGCCCGCCCCGCTCGCCAGGTCGACCTCGACCGAGTAGACCGGACACGTGCCGAAACACGCCGCCGTATCGTAGGTGATGCGCGCCGCGGTCGCCGCGGCAGGCGCGTCCACCGCCCCGCCACGCATAGTGACACAAGCCGACAGCGGGATCGCGGCGGCGGCGAGCAGGATAGCGTTTCGCATGCGCCCACCTACCCCAGCCACCGTGTCGCCGCCATGAACGCGCGCACGGGTCTGCGCGCGAAGGTCTGCGCTCCGGGCCTGCGCTCTGGCGCCGCGCGCGCGCACCCGCTACGGCCGCGACAAATCACCCGAGGAGTTCCCATGCGTCCCAGCGGCCGTGCGCCCGACCAGATGCGCGCCATTACGATCGAGCCCCATTTCACCCGCCACGCGGAAGGGTCCGTCCTGATCGGCTTCGGCGACACGCGCGTGCTGGTCACCGCCAGCGTCGAGGAGCGCGTGCCCCCCTTCCTGCGCGGCAAGGGCCAGGGCTGGGTCACCGCCGAGTACGGCATGCTGCCGCGCGCCACCCACACCCGCGGCAGCCGCGAGGCGGCGAAGGGCAAGCAGTCGGGCCGCACGCAGGAGATCCAGCGGCTGATCGGGCGATCCTTGCGCGCGGTCACCGACATGAAGCTGCTCGGCGAGCGGCAGATCACGCTCGACTGCGACGTGATCCAGGCCGACGGCGGCACGCGCACCGCCGCGATCTCGGGCGCGTGGGTCGCACTCCGTCTCGCGGTCAACACGCTGATGGCGCAGGGCAAGCTCACCGCCGACCCGATCACGCAGAAGGTCGCCGCGGTATCGTGCGGCATCTACCAGGGCCAGCCGGTGCTCGACCTCGACTACCTCGAGGATTCGAACGCCGACGCCGACGGCAATTTCGTCCTGCTCGGCAACGGCCACATCGCCGAGGCGCAGGCGACCGCCGAGCACGCCACCTACGACGAGGAAGCGTTGCTCCGCCTGCTCCGCCTAGCGCGGATCGGCTGCACCGAGATCTTCGCCGCGCAGGACCGCGCCACGCAATGAGCGGCGAGGGCAACGAACCGCAGGCGATCCGCAAGCTCCAGCCCGGCAAGCTCGTCATCGCCAGCCACAACGCGGGCAAGGTGCGCGAGATCGCTGCGCTACTCGAGGGTCGCGGGCTCGACGTCGTCTCCGCGGGCGCGCTCGACCTGCCCGAGCCCGAGGAGACCGGCACCACCTTCGTCATGAACGCGGAACTGAAGGCGCGCGCCGCCGCCGACCTCTCCGGCCTGCCCGCGCTCGCCGACGACAGCGGGCTGTGCGTCGATGCGCTCGGCGGCGATCCCGGCATCTTCTCCGCGCGCTGGGGCGGCGAGAACAAGGACTTCGCGCATGCGATGCGCCTGGTCGAGAATAAGCTGTCTGCGCAGCCCGACGCGCCGCGCGACGCGCACTTCGTCTGCGCGCTGGCGCTCGCCTGGCCCGACGGCCACGTCGAATGGTTCGAAGGCCGCGTCGACGGCACGCTCGTCTGGCCGCCCCGCGGCGACAAGGGTCACGGCTACGACCCCGTGTTCCTGCCCGATGGCCACGACCAGACCTTCGGCGAGATGGACGAGCCCGCCAAGAACGAGATCAGCCACCGCGGCGACGCCTTCCGCCAGATGGTCGCGGCGGTGTTCTGACAACGGCGTCGCGCTGCTTGAGGCTGGCGCTTGTTTGACACCGAACTGTCCGCTTTCGCCCAATTGCGGACGTTCCGCTTGCCGCTATCATGATCGGAGGGGAGACCTGGTATGGCTGCGTTGCTGCTTGGTGCACTTGCGCTGGCTTGCACCAGCGCGAACGCACAGGTCGTCGATGATCCGGAACCGCTCGCCATCGCGCTTGAATACTGGAAGGAACACCCCTCCGAGAAAATCCCGACTTCGGAAGCCGCGAAGGTCGAACATGTCGCTTTCGATTGCGGCGCGATCTGGGATGTCCACATCTGGCCATCCGCTACCGCGACAGGTGACGGGTTTCGTCTCCTAATCCGTAAAGCAGATAGGAAGATTCTCAGCGTACTTCGAACCCAGTAGCCGGCATGTCTGCTTCCACCCGATTGCGGACATACACGTTTGAGCGTCTACTGCCTGCGTGAGCGCAACCGAACCTTTAAGCGATCAGGTTAGAACGAACCTGCGAAGCCTCGATGCCGATCCGCGATTCAGCGCGTCCGAGCATCTATGGCTGACTTTCTATCTCATGGGCGATGCCGGCTCTTTGTGGCACGTTGCGGATGCTCTCGCTGCGGCGGACTGGTCGAACGCTGACGACTGGGACGCAGGCTTTCTTTACCCGAAGGTCCTCATCAAACGAACCGAGGCGTCAGTTTTGCGCGCTGTCAGCGAGGTGCAGGCGCTGTCGGAAAGGCACGCCGCTTCCATTATTGGTATTGACGCAGACACATGCGAAGAAGTCGATCGATCTGCGTTTTCTACGCTCTACAACGCCTAAGCTGAAGGTCTGCTTTCGCCCAATTGCAGACATTCACGAATGCCCTATCGTGCCCCGATGGACGGGTTCGACATCAGTGCGGCGCTCTTACACGGGCGGACTTTGCCTGTCGCAAAATTGCGCACAATTGATAGGCACGGCGATAGTGCCGATGAGCTATATCTTATTCTTTATGAGACTTTATCGGGAAGTTCACGAGTAAGAAACTTACGGCGGGCGCTTCTCAACACTTCGCCTCGGTATATAGCCGAGGCGTGGCTTCCTATCGTCGCATATGCCAAGCATCCTTCACAGTCAAATCTTCGTAAGCTGATGAAGGCCATACGAGCACCCGAGCAGTCATCTGGTATTATCATGCGACTGTCGACTATATCTATTGTTGGACGACATAGGAGACTGTTTGCTGCTACCTTGAAGCAAACATCTTCCGGAAATCCCTTCATTCAGGATGATTTAAGCGACGTTTTATCGGATTTGGTGGACCATACCGGACCTCTGCACTTGGTGGCAAGGCGCGAGAGACAGCAACGTTGCTCGCCATTGAACGTCCGCTAACTACCGAAAGTGGACATCCGCTTTGAAGCTAGTTCTACTCCAAGCAGCGCGCATCGCGACCGACACACCGCTTAAGAAATCCCTCCCTCCCACAGCTGAGCGCGCGCCGTCATTCACTCCGCCGCCAGCGCCTGCGCGGGCTGGTCCGCCACCACGCGCAGCATCCGCTCGCTGGGATCAATCGGATCGAGGAAGAACGCGCCCGCGTCGCGGTTGGCGGTCAGCCACTGGACGTGGCCTGCGCTGATCCGCTGTCCCGGCACCAGCCGCGGCACGCCCGGCGGCGCCGGCGCGATCATCTCCGCTGCGATCCGGCCCTCGGCCTGCGCGAGCGGCACCTCCTCCGCCGCGCCGAACAGCGCCTCGCCCGCGTCGATCGCCATGTCGACGCCCAGCGCGCCGATCGGCGGCGCGTCGCCGGTCGGCGCGAGCGACAGCGTACCCTTGCGAAGCGCCTTCGCGCACGCCGCCAGCCCGCGCGCCAGCGCGCGCACGTCGCTCGCCGTCGTCCCCGGCGCGACGATCGCCAGCAGGTGCCGAGCGTCCGACAGACCGACGCTCACGCGATATTCCTGGTTCAACCAGTCGTCGATCGCGTAGCCCGACGCGCCCAGCCCGGCGACGTCGATCAGCACCTTGGTCTCGTCCAGGTCCGCATCCGCGGGCAGGTCCTCGCGCCCGAACACGCGCACGCCCTTGATCTTGCCTAACCGGCGCCGGAGGTCCGCCGCGCGCGCCAGCGTCTTGCCCCACAGCGCCTCGCCGTGCAGCACGTGCTCGCGCCGCGCCACGTCAAGGCTGGCGAGGATCGGCACCGACGGGCTCGTCGTCTCGAACAGCTCGTACGCCATCCACAACCTTTGCCGGTCGACCAGCTCGCCCCGCGCCAGAAGCGCCGACCCCTGCGTCAGCGCGCCCATCGTCTTGTGGACGCTGTACACCGCGACATCGGCGTCCTTGGTCAGCGCGTCGTCGGGCAGCCCCTCGCAGAACGCGAACGCCCCGCCCCAGGCCGCGTCGCAGATCAGCGGCACGCCGCGCGCGTGGCA
Organism: Sphingomonas sp.; assembly: GCF_042095875.1. Lineage (GTDB taxonomy): Bacteria > Pseudomonadota > Alphaproteobacteria > Sphingomonadales > Sphingomonadaceae > Sphingomonas. Next base: position 15,817 of record NZ_JBELMJ010000010.1, on the reverse strand, counting down.
GATCGCGGCCAAGGCGGCGATGTCGCTGGTGACGCCGAAATAGGTCGGCGACACGACCACGAACGCCTTGGCGTCCGGGTGCTGGTCGAGCGCCGCGGTCAGCGCCTCCGGCGCGACTCCGTGCTCGATGTCGAACGCTTCATCGATCATCACCGGCACGATCTGCGCCTTCAACCCCACCGCCAGCGCGTGCGCGCGCTCCGCCTTGTGGACGTTGGCGGCGAGCAGCACCGTGTCGCCCGGCCCCGCCACCGCGGCGAGCGCGGTGTGCAGGCTCTGCGTCGACCCGCCGGTCACGAAGCGGCAGAAATCCGCCTGCCACGCCTCCGCCGCGATCTCGTGCGCGCGCTGGAGCACGTGCGCACCCTCCGTGCGGTCGTCGAGCCCCTTGGGCGTGATCACGTCGGCCTCGAACACGCGCTTGCCCAGCGCCTTGGCGAGGTCGCGCGGCACCGCGACGCCTTGATGGTGGCCCGGCGCGCCGAAACCGTGAACCTTGTTGCGCTCGATCACCTGCAGCGCGTCGAGAATGGGAGCCTTGGTCTGATCCATGCGGCAGGAACGCTGCCCTGTTGCGGCGTGTCCCACCGTTTCGCTTAGGATATGAAAATAAATCAGTAAGCGCGCTCGCCGACCACGTTGCCGGGCGGCGAGTAGCGGCATACCAGGAAGTCGTCGCGCGCGTTGCTGGCCATCGCGCAGCCGACCGCGCGCGTCGCCCGCCACACGATCTGCGTGTAATGCGCCACGTCGCCCGCGCGCCCGGTGCGGCTGAACCCCGGCGTCGCCGCGTTGACGAAGTCGCGCCGCTCGTCCAGCCACAGGTCGATCATCTCGGCGTAGGAATAGGCGCCGCGCGTGCCGGTGAACAGATTCTCGCCCTGCCCATGCTGCGCCGCGTGCGCGAACCGGCCGCTCGCCGCCATCTGTTCGGCATATCCGCGCACGTCCTTGGCCAGCGCGTCATCCCACCTGAGCGCCGCCAGCCCCAGCCCCACCCGCGCCTGATTGTGCCGCGCCAGCATGACGCGTTTCAGCAACGCCTGCCCCCGCTCGGCCGGAGCCGCGCTGGTCCGCGGCTCCACCACGCGCTCGGGCGTGGGCGCGCCGGTCCCGACGGAGCACGCCGACAGCAGCAGGGCGAGCAGCGCGGCGTGGCGTTTCGGCGTCATCGCCGCCATATGGGCGCGGCATGACGCCCGACAATCCCGCCACATCGACGCCGATCGAGGACGAGCCGCTCGCGCTCTACGTCCACTGGCCGTTCTGCGTCTCCAAATGCCCGTACTGCGACTTCAACAGCCACGTGCGCGAGCAGGTGGATCAGGCGCGCTGGCGCGACGCATTGCTGCTCGATCTCGCGCACGAGGTCGCGGCGCTCCCCGGTCGCCGGCTCGGCTCGATCTTCTTCGGCGGCGGCACGCCCTCGTTGATGCCGCCCGCGACCGTCGCCGCGATCATCGCGGCCGCGACCGCCGCCTGGTCGCCGACCGACGACCTGGAGATCACGCTGGAGGCGAACCCCTCCTCGGTCGAGGCCGCGCGCTTCGCCGACCTCGCCGCCGCCGGGGTCAACCGCGTCTCGCTCGGTCTACAGGCGCTCGACGACCGCGCGCTCCACTTCCTCGGTCGCGCGCACGACGTGACCGAAGGGCTGGGCGCGCTCGACACCGCGCAACGCGCCTTCGCCCGCGTCAGCTTCGACCTGATCTACGCCCGCCCCGGCCAGCCGATCGACGCGTGGGAGGCGGAGCTGCGCCGCGCGCTGTCGTTCGGCACCGAGCACCTCTCGCTCTACCAGCTGACGATCGAGCCCGGCACCCGCTTCGCGACCGAGGCCGCCGCCGGTCGCCTCGTCATCCCCGACGCGGACACCGCCGCCGACCTGTTCGAGCTCACCCGCGCGGTCACCGCCGCCGCCGGCATCCCCGCCTACGAGGTATCGAACCACGCGCGCGCCGGCGCGCAGAGCCGCCACAACCTCGCCTATTGGCGATACCGCGACTATGCCGGCATCGGTCCCGGCGCGCACGGCCGCCGTCACGCCCACGCGACGCAGCGCCGCCGCAAGCCCGAGAACTGGCTCGCCGCGGTCGACCGTAATCGCCACGGCATCGAGGTGGAGGAGCCGCTCGCCCCGCCCCTGCGCGCGTCGGAGGCGCTGCTGATGGGGTTGCGCCTGGCCGAAGGCGTCGACCTCGCCCGAGTCACCCGCCGCACCGGGCTCGCCACCGACCAGCTGATCGACCGCCGCGCGGTCGCGCAGCTGCCAGAGCTGATCCACCTCGACGGCGATCACCTGACCGTGACGCCCGCAGGCATGCTGCTGCTTGACGCGATCCTGCCGCGCGTCGTCCGCGCCGACGAGCTGGCGGCGGCCTGATCCCCGCCCGCCCCCGGCGACCGTTCCCGTCGGGCCAGCCGCCGCGCCGCGCTCAGTCCTCGAACCGCGTCGGCGCGGGCGACACCGTCACGGTCGTCCCGCCGCGCACCTCCTGCACCTCCAGCGCGCGCTCCGCGACCCCGTCGCGCCCGAACCGGAACGCGCCGTCGATCCCCGCGAACCCGTCCGCGTCGCGCAATCGGCTCTGCGGAAACGCGCTGCCGACACGCCAGTCGCGCGAGATCCGCACCACCAGCAGCACCGCGTCGTACCCAAGGCTCGACAGTCGGTACGGCGCCACGTTGAAGCGCGCGCGATAGTTCTGCGCGTACTGGCGGTACAGATTGTCCGGCACGCTCGCGAACCACGCGCCGTTCAGCGCCGCCTGCGTCGCCACCGCGCGGTCCGAATTCCATAATTCGGTCCCCAGCAGCCGCGTCGACGGGCTCGCACGTCGCAGCAGCGGAGCCGCCGTCGCCGCTGTCGCGCTGCCGTCCGCCACCAGCACCGCGTCGAACGGCGCGTCCTTGTTCATCCGCGTCACCGCCTGCGCGACCGCCGCAGGCGCGCGGTCGAACGTCTGGAGCGACACCACGCGCCCGCCCGCCTGCTCCACCGCGCGCAGGAACACGCTCGACGCGCGCGATCCGTAAAGTGCGTTCGGCACCAGCCCGCCGAAGTTCGTCACCCCCTGGCTGCGCGCGAACTTGACTACGCGCTCGACCGACTGGCTCGGCGCGTAGCCGAGCACGAACGTGCCGTTGCCGCCCAGCGTGACGTCGTTGGAGAAGGAGATCACCGGCACGCCCGCGCGCCTGGCGATCGGCGTCACCGCGCGCACGTCGTCGGCCAGCAGCGGCCCCAGGATCAGCTGCGCGCCCTCCGCGATCGCGCGGTTCGCCGCCGCCGCCGCGCCGGTCGCGGTGTCGTAGTTGGTGATCCGCACCTGCTGGCTGCGCGCGTCGAGCAGTGCCAGCTGCGTCGCGTTGGCGATGCTGCGCCCGACGCCCGCGTTGCCGCCCGACAGCGGTACCAGCAGCGCGACGCGGTTGCGCGCCGCGTCCTGCGGCACGCCCGCGATCACGCCACCCGCGTCGCCGCGCGACGGACGCGGGCGCTCGGCGGTCGGGCGATCGGGTGCGGGCGCCGGCCCGCGCGGCACCACCGTGGCGCAGGCGGACAGCAGCACCGCCCCCGCGAGCGCTAAAGCCTTCGACACCGCGCGTGCGAGTTGCGGCCCCCGCTTCGATTCTGCCATGACACCCCTCGTGGAACCTCTATCCCCCGGTCTGTACATCGTCGCGACGCCGATCGGCAATCTCGCTGACCTATCGCCGCGCGCGGCCGACATCCTGTCGCGCGCCGACGCGGTCGCGGTGGAGGACACGCGCGTCACCGCCGGCCTCCTGCGCCACATCGGCGTCAAGCGCCCGATGCTTCCCTATCACGACCACAATGCGGAAGGGATGCGCCCCGGGCTGATCGCCCGCATGGGCACAGAGGCGATCGCGCTCGTCTCCGACGCGGGCACCCCGCTCATCTCCGATCCGGGCTACAAGCTCGTGCGCGACGCCCGCGCCGCCGGCCACGCGGTGGTGACCATCCCCGGCCCGTGCGCCGCGATCGCCGCGCTGACGCTCGCCGCGCTGCCGACCGATCGCTTCTTCTTCCTCGGCTTCCTGCCGTCGAAACAGCACGCCCGCGCCGAGGCGATCGCCGAGGTCGCCGCCGTCCGCGCCACGCTGGTCATGTACGAGAGCGGCCCGCGCCTGTCCGCCTGCCTGTCCGCGCTCGCCGATGGCCTGGGCGACCGGGAGGCGGCGGTCGCGCGCGAGATCACCAAGAAGTTCGAGGAAGCCGTCACCGGCCGCCTCTCCACCCTCGCCGCGCGCTACGCCGACGCGCCGCCCAGGGGCGAGATCGTCGTCGTCGTCGCCCCGCCCGAACCCGCCGCCCCCGCGAGCGACGCCGACGCCGACACCGCGCTCACCGAGGCGCTCACCCGCCTCCCCGCCGCCAAGGCCGCCGGCGAGGTCGCCCGCGCGCTCGGCCTCGACCGCCGCACGCTCTACGCCCGCGCGCTGGAACTGAAGGGCGAGCGTTGACCGCCGCCGCGCGCGGGTGACGAGGTCGCGGCGGCAATCAGGCGAGAACCGGGAGGCACGGAAATGTTGAGCAGGCGCGCGTTGGTCGGCGGCGGAATGGCGCTCGCGCTCCCCTCCTACGGGTACGCCGGCACCGCGCGCGATCCCAGGCGCGCCGCGATCGACGCGCTGGCGCTTCCCGCCGACTTCCGCGGCGCGATCGGCTACGGGCGTTCGGGTAGGATCGAGCATATCCGTTGCGTCGGCATGGCCGACAGCGAGAACGATGTGGCGATTACGCCCGCGACGCAGTTCAAGTGCGGCTCGGCTTCCAAATGGCTGAGCAGCGCGGCCGTGCTCCGCCTCGTCGACCAGCATCGCCTCTCGCTCGGCGTGCCGATCACGACCTACCTGCCCGATTTCCGCGGCGACACGGGCGCGCAGGTCACCTTGCTTCACCTCTTGTCGAACACCAGCGGCATCCCCGACCTGCTCACCCGGCAGCTCGCCGTCGAGCCCGAATTGCGCCGCGCGGCCGCGATCCCGGCGGCCATCGTCGCGCGCTTCGCCGGCGGCGACCTCGCCTTCGCGCCCGGCACCGGCTGGGACTATGCCGCACTCAATTGGGTGATCGTCGCCGCGATCGTCGAACGCGTGACCGGCCGCCCCTTCGCCGACGCGGTCGCCTCCCTAGTCTTTCGTCCGCTCGGCATGGCGGACACCGGCTTCGCGCAACTCGGTTCCGCCGCGATGCCGCGCCTCGCCGCCGCTTACGCGAACACCGCTCCGCCCACGCGCAAGATGCCCGCGGCACCAGCCTTCGTTGCCGCGACCGGGAACGTCGCAACGACGCTCGCCGACGCGGTTCGCGCCGCGCAGGGCATATTCGATCAACGCTTCCTGTCCGCCGCGTCGCGCCAGGCGCTGGCGACGGTGCGCTGGCCCGAGCAGGATTACGCGCTCGGCGGGCGCGTTCACCTGATCGACGGCGAGCGATGGGGCTGGGAAACGGGCAAGGTCGGCGGCTACCGCGCCCATGTCGCGCATCGGATCGGCCGGGGTGAGACGATCGTCGTCTTCAACACCAGCGACATGGACCAGCAGGCGATCGGCCACTGGATCGAGGCGATCGCACGCGCTTGACCCGATCCATCGATCGCGCCTGATAGCGCGCCGCGCTTTTCGGCTTGCCGGCATCGCGACCCGCGCGCACCCTCGCCCGATGCCCCGCCCCACATCCGACCGCTCCCCCGAACAGCGCCGCGCCGCGGAGACGAGCGGGCGCCGCGGTGAGCGGCTCGCCGCTTGGTGGCTGCGGCTCAAGGGCTGGCGCATCCTCGACCGCCGCGTCCGCACGCCCGCGGGCGAGGTCGATCTGGTGGCGCGCCGCGGCAACCTCGTCGCCTTCGTCGAGGTCAAGCTGCGCCGCACCGCCGCCGAACTCGACCACGCGATCGACCAGCGCCGCCTCGCCCGCGTCGCCGCCGCGGCCGAACTGCTGATGCCGCGCTACGCGCTCGCCGGCGACGACATCCGCGTCGACGTGCTCCTCCTCGCCCCCGGCACCCGCCCGCGCCACATCGAGAATGCTTGGATAGGGTGAAAGATGAGCCGATCGAGGCGTCGCGCTTGAAGCGGATCACGCACCGCCAATCGACCAAATCAACGCGCGTAAATCGTGCTCGTTATCGACCCTCCACTCACCACCATCTTCTGATCGCGCTGCTCGTGCTCGTTAGCCAAACCCGTGCGGCCACGGCTTCTCACCGCAGCACCGGACTCGGACCAGCACGGTGACGAGCCGCTGTCCTACATGTCCCAGCACCGGATAGACGACCAGGTCGCCCTTTCTCATCGCCGCTACCCTCCCCACGCCCGGCTCGGTCGCGAACGGAACCAGCCTCGCGTGCCGCTTACCATCGTCGCGCTCGCGTCGCTCGCTCGCGTCCGGCGACGACGCGCAGCAGCGTCGCGCCGGCCTGAACACCGGATCGATCGCCGCGTCTTGGCCTCACCTTAGCCTCACCTTCCGGCGTCGCGGGTCGCCTTGGTCTCACCTTCGCCTCACTTTCCGCTTGTCCGCCGAGCGGGTGACAATCGCGCCGCCCCCGCCTAGGTCAGCGAACCAAGCCTGCCCGGAGGAACCATGTCGCTCACCGTCGCCGTCCAGATGGACCCGCTCGACCAGATCAACGTCGCGGGCGATTCGACCTTCGCGCTGATGCTCTCCGCGCAGGCACGCGGCCACCGGCTGTTCCACTACGGTGCCGAAGACCTCAACTGGTCCGACGGTCGCCTCTGGGCCAGGGCGCACCCGGTCACCGTGCAGCCCCCGACCAGCGCGAGTGCCCGCGATCACTTCCGTTTCGGCGATCCCGTCAGCCTCGACCTCGGCGACACGGCCGACGTGGTGCTGATGCGCCAGGACCCGCCGTTCGACCTCGGCTACATCACCGCCACCCACCTGCTCGAACGGATCGCCGACCGCACGCTCGTCGTCAACGATCCCGCCCAGGTCCGCAACGCACCGGAGAAGGTGTTCGTCCTCGACTACGCGCGCTTCATGCCGCCGACGCTCGTCACCCGCGGCCTGGACGAAGCGCGCGCCTTCCTTGCCGAGCACGGTCAGATCGTCGTCAAGCCGCTCCACGGCAATGGCGGCAAGGCGATCTTCAAGGTCGAGGAGAACGGCCTCAACCTGTCCGCGCTGTTCGAGGTCTTCAACCAGACCTGGCGCGAACCGCACATGGTGCAGGCCTTCCTCCCCGACGTGGCGAAGGGCGACAAGCGCATCGTGCTGGTCGACGGCGTGGTCGCCGGCGCGATCAACCGGCTGCCCGGCGCGGGCGAGATCCGCTCCAACCTCGCGGTCGGCGGCTCGGCCGAGAAGACAGAGCTCACGCCGCGCGAGCGCGAGATCTGCGACACACTCGGCCCCGAGCTGAAGCGCCGCGGGCTGATCTTCGTCGGCATCGACGTGATCGGCGGCGAGTGGCTGACCGAGATCAACGTCACCTCGCCGACGGGCATCGTCGCGATCGAGCAATTCGACGGCACCGACGTCGCCGCGCTCATCTGGGATGCGATCGAGCGTCGCGTGGCAGCGCGCTGACGAACCCGCCGCCGCTGCCCGTCACCGTGACCTCTGCGCTGATCGACCGGACGCTCCCGTGACCGACTTCATCGTCGATTGGATCGCCTGGGGCGGCTATCTCGGCATCTTCCTGCTCATGGCGCTGGAGAACATCTTCCCGCCGATCCCATCCGAGGTCATCATGGGCCTGGGCGGCATCGCGGTCGCGCGCGGGCAGATGGACATGATCCCGCTCGTCCTGTGGGGCACGGCCGGCACGACGATCGGCAATCTGTTCTGGTACGAAGTCGGCCGCCGCCTCGGCTATGCCCGCTTCCGCCCCTTCGTCGAGCGCCACGGCCGCTGGCTGACGCTCGAGTGGGACGACGTGGAACGGATACACACCTTCTTCCAACGGCAGGGTGGCTGGGTCGTGTTCGTGTTCCGCTTCATGCCGACGTTCCGCACCATGATCTCGCTCCCTGCCGGCATGACGTGCATGCCGTTGTGGCGCTTCATGCTCTGGACCTTCGCAGGCTCAACGATCTGGAACATGGTCCTAGGCGGCGCCGGCTACTACCTCGGCACCCGCTTCGCCGAACTAGATAAGTACATCGGCCCAGTTGGGCTTTTGCTGATGATCGCCGCAATGCTCCTTTACGGCTACCGCGTGATCACGTGGCGTCCCCGCGATAATTGATATCTACGTACCGCTATTTGTTTCAATAGAAACCCGCACGCTCGCGTTAGTCAAACAGCAATTAGTAGATCATCAGACAGATCGACCCGCCCATTGCGCAGTTGCGCGCGGAAGAAGCTAGGTAGATTCGTCTCTGGATTACATATTTCAAATAACATCCAACCAAGGTCATGCATTTACGGGCATGAATGCCTGATTTTCCCAATCGTTTTCTTGGAGCAGGCGAACCGTGCCGGGGAAGCTCGCCAAGCCAAGGCGCACAGACGGACTGGCGGCAGTCGCCTCGGCGAACTAGAGCTGATGGTCGGCGACATGGATCGCCCCGACAAGATTGGCAGCGATGACATATTGCACGTGCTCAAGCACCAGTGCTCGGCGTTCCTGACGGGTGCCACCTAATCAATCCTGTCTGAACCGTATCGGCTTCAAGACCTCAATGTAGCGGACGAGCCAATCCTCGCCGTGCGGCAGATATAAGGAGTTTAGTATGCGCTTGGCGCAAAGGGTGGCATGATGTCGTACGAGATAAAATCCTGCGTGAACTCCGGTCTACGGAAGCAGGCAGCAGCACCTTCTACGAGTAGCTGAAAAGAGGTTGTACGCGGATTGTTCACTGCCCGTTCCTAACTCGTTCTGGCAAGTCCGCATTTCTGATTGTGTTCAGAATGGATCGAGTTAACGCCAACCCACACACTTAATCGGCTAAACAGCGGTGCGCTCTCACGCTTGGTAGAGTAACAGCCTCACGGTTCTTACAATCACCACGACATTCGACACGATTGCCAAAGTCACTAGGCTGGTGGTGCAGCTAAGTGCTTCAGCAGTACGCAACGTACGCTGCGATCCACCACCGCGTCAGCTAAACAAAGCTGTACGGATCGACATCGACAGCCACCCGCACCTTCGCCGACCAGGTAAGCGCCCCCAACCACGCGCGAATCACGTCCTGTACGTCCAACGTTCGCCTCGCGTGCACGAGCAGGCGAAAGCGGTGCCGGCCGCGCAGCATGGCGAGCGGCGCGGGTGCGGGACCGTAGACGTGCATGCCCTCCACCTCGGGCGCGGCGCGACCAATCGAGACAGCGGTATCGTGCGCAGCACCCTTGTCTTCGCTCGATACGATGATTGCGGCGTAGCGGCCGAACGGCGGGGCGCCCGCGTCGCGACGTGCCTCGACCTCGGCGGCGTAGAAGGCGTCGGCGTCGCCGGTGACCAGCGCCTGCATGACCTGCGCGCCCGGATTGTGCGTCTGGATGAAGACGCGCCCGGGCTTCTCCCCTCGCCCCGCGCGGCCTGACACCTGGCGTATCTGCTGAAACGTCCGCTCGGACGCGCGCAGATCGCCACCCTCAAGCCCCAGGTCGGCGTCGATGATCCCGACCAGGGTCAGGTTCGGAAAATGATAGCCCTTGGTGACGAGTTGCGTGCCGACGACGATGTCGATCGCGCCCGCCTCCATCCGCCCGACGAACTCCGCCGCCTTCGCGGGCGACCAGATCGTGTCGGACGTGACCAGCGCCGTGCGCGCCTCCGGCCAGAGTGCCGCGACCTCGTCGGCGATCCGCTCGACGCCGGGACCGCACGCGACCAATGTGTCCTCGTTGTGACACTCGGGGCATAACCGCGGCACCGGCTCGACGTGGCCGCAGTGATGGCAGGCGAGCCGTCGCGTCAACCGGTGCTCGACCATCCAGGCGGTGCAGTTCGGACACTGGAAGCGGTGGCCGCAGGTCCGGCACAGGGTCAGAGGCGCGTAGCCGCGGCGGTTGAGGAACAGCAGCGATTGCTCGCCCTTCGCGAGCGTCTCGTCGATCGCCGCGACAAGCTTGGGGGCGAGCCAGCGCCCGCGCGGCGGTTGCTCGGCGATCAGGTCGATGGCCTCGATAGCGGGCATCTGCGCCGGACCGAACCGCTGCGGCAGCCTGACCTCGGCGTAGAGTCCGCGCTCGACCTGCTGCTGCGTCTCGATCGCGGGCGTGGCAGAGGCGAGGATCACCGGGCAGCCCTCGAACTTGGCCCGCATCACGGCGACGTCGCGCGCGTGATAGTGGACGCCGTCCTCCTGCTTGAAGCTCGTCTCGTGCGCCTCGTCGACGACGATCAGCGCGAGATCGGCGTAGGGCAGGAACAAGGCTGAGCGCGCGCCCACCGTCACGCGCGCCTCGCCGCCGGCAATCGCGCGCCACGCGCGGCGGCGCTGCGTGGCACGCAGGCCCGAGTGCCACGCGACCGGCTCGCAGCCGAAGCGATCGTGAAAGCGCTTCAGGAACGGTTCGGTGAGCGCGATCTCGGGCAGCAGCACCAATGCCTGCCGCCCCTGCCGGATCGCCTCGGCCACCGCTTCGAAATAGACCTCGGTCTTGCCCGATCCCGTCACCCCGTCGAGTAGCGTCGGCGCGAAGGCGCGCGCCGCCACGTCGCCGACGAGCCGCGCCGCGGCGCCAGCCTGCTCCTCCGATAGATCGGGCGGCGCGTGCATCGGGTCGGGCTCGGGATAGGCGCTGTCAATATCGATCTCCACCGCCTCGATCGCGCCCGCCTTGACCAGCCCGCGGATCACCGCGTCGCTCACTTCGGCGATGCTGGCGAGTTCGCGGATGAGCCCCTGTCGCTCGCCGATCCGCTCCAGCGCCTGCGCGCGCTGCGGTGTCAGCCGGTCGGGCACGTCGCCGGTCGCGCGATACTCGGTCGCGGTGCGCGATCCCTCCAGCGCGGTCGAGGACAGCGCCATCCGCACCACCGCGGCGGGTGGCGCGAGGTAATAGTCCGCGGTCCACTCGACCAATCGCCTGAGCGGCGCCCTGATCGCGGGCACGTCGGCGACGCCGAGCAGGTTGCGCAAGCGGTTGTCGCCGACTTCCGCGTCGGACGGCAGCCGCTCCGCCTCCCACACTACCCCCATCAACTGACGAGGGCCGAGCGGCGCGACCACGATCGAGCCCGGCTCGACCGACATGCCGTACGGCACGCGGTAGTCGAGCGGGCCTAGCGCGGAGTTCAGAACGAGGACACGGGCGCGCGACATGGCGACGGTCATGTAGGAAGTGCCGACGACTCGCGAAACCGCGAACTCGTTCAGCCGCCGTTAGCTGGAACAGCGCGATGACGCGGCCTGGTACAGGGAGATGTTCGATGACTCCGATGGCTCTGGAGTGCGACACGGCGACGGCGAGCCGGCGCGGGTTCGTGGTCGGTGCGGTGCTCGGCTCGGCCGCGTTGCTGGCCGGTTGCGCGACGATCGGGACGAGCGGCGGGCTCGACGAGGCGCTGCGCCGCCTGCTGACGATCTCGACGCAGCGCGCGGTGACACGGCTGGTGCAGGACAACGGCTACCTGAACGACGCGCTCGCGCGCGTCACCATCCCTGAGACACCAGGGCATCGATCGGGCGCGGTGCTCGGCGCGCTGCTGCGCTCGCGGACGGTGCAGGACCAAATGCTCCGGCTGGTCAACGACGCCGCGGGTGAGGCGGCCGACCGCGCCGCGCCGGTGATCCTCGATTCGATCCGCGACCTGAGCTTCTCCGACGCGGTCGGGATCGCGCGGGGCGGTCCTACCGCGGGCACCGACTATCTCGAGCGCGCGATCGGCCCGCGGATCATCGACGCGATGCTGCCCGAAGTCGGCGAGACGCTGCGCAGCTTCGGCAGCGACGGCGTGCTCGGCCCGGTGATCGGTGCCGCGACGGGCGTCAACGTCGTCGGATTGCAGCGGGTCGTGACGACGCAGGCGGCACGCGGTTTGTGGCGCGCGATCGGGCGCGAGGAGTCGGCGATCCGCGCCGATCCGCAGTCGGCGCGCGATCCGCTGGTCGAGTCGGTGTTCGCGGCCGGTCGCCTGCTCGGCTGACACCCGCTAGAGGTGAGCGCATGGACGAACCGGCTCTCGCCTTCAGCCTTTACCTCGCGCAGCAGCGGCGCCGCTCGGTCCACACGGTTCGCGCCTATCGCACCACGGCCGAGCGCTTCACGCACTTCCTCGCCGAGCATTGGGGAGCGCCGGTGGACCGCGCGGCGCTCGCGCGGGTCGCGGCATCGGACCTGCGCGCCTATCTGGCGCGGCGCCGCGGGGTCGTAGCGAGCGGGAGCGGACTGACCAACGCGTCGGCAGCGCGCGAACTCTCCGCGGTGCGGGCGTTCCTGGAATGGGCGAACGGTGCCGGAGCCGCCCCGACCCTTAAAGGGCCGCGCGTCAAGAAAGGGCTGCCGCGCCCGGTCGCACCCGCGGAGGCCGTGTCGCTGGCCAACGAGGTGGCGGAGGAGAGCGACGAGCCGTGGGTCGCCGCGCGCGACTGGGCGGTGTTGCTGCTGCTGTACGGCGCGGGGCTGCGCATCGGCGAGGCACTGGCGCTGACCGGCGCTGCCCTGCCGCTGGGCGAGACGCTGGTCGTCACCGGCAAGCGCGCGAAGACGCGGGTGGTACCGCTGCTGCCCGAGCTGCGCGCGGCGATCGAGGATTACGTCGCGCGCGTGCCCTGGCCGGTGGCGCGCGAGCAGCCGCTGTTCCGCGGGGTGCGCGGCGGTGCGCTGGCGGCGGGCGTCGTGCGGGTCAAGGTGCAGCGCGCGCGCGGCCGACTGGGCTTGTCCGACCGCACCACGCCGCACGCGCTGCGCCACAGTTTCGCGACGCACCTGCTCGGGCGCGGGGCGGACCTGCGCGCGTTGCAGGAGCTGCTCGGCCACGCGAGCCTCAGCTCGACGCAGATCTACACGCAGGTGGACACCGCGCACCTGCTGGACGTGTATCGCAACGCGCATCCGCGCGCCTGACGCGCGAGCGCAACAGTTGCAAACTTGCGAAGTGGAGGAAGTGGAGGTTCACACGCATGTTTTCCACATGCGTGTGCGAGGGCAGTGCCTGGTCATCCCGCTTCGCTAGCGACCGCGTTCCGGGTAGGACAGGCCGGGCCTCGTAGATGGCGCACGAACACGTCGCAGCGGAGCACGTCGCGGCGGCTCCGCTGCAATGGCGATCAGTCGGCGTGCTCGGCGAGGACGGTCAGACCGCGCGCGTTGACTTCGGCCAGACCGCCGCGGATCGCGATCGTCTCGGGCGCGGCGCCGGCACTCTTCTGCACCAGCACGTTGCCGTCGCGGATCGTCGCCATCAGCGGCGCGTGGCCTTCGAGCACCGCGAAGTCGCCCTCGGTGCCCGGCACGGTCACCATATAGACCTCGTCCGAGCGCACGAGGCGCTCGGGCGTGACCAGTTCGAAGTGCAGCGCCATTACGCGTCCTGCGCCAGCTTCTCGGCCTTGGCGACGACCTCGTCGATGCCGCCGACCATGTAGAACGCCGCCTCGGGCAGGTGATCGTACTCGCCGTTCACCACCGCCTTAAAGCTGCGGATCGTGTCGTCGAGCTGGACGAACTTGCCGGGTATGTTGGTGAACACCTCGGCGACGTGGAACGGCTGGCTGAGGAAGCGCTGGATCTTGCGCGCGCGGCTGACGGTCAGCTTATCCTCTTCGGACAGCTCGTCCATGCCGAGGATGGCGATGATGTCCTGCAGCGACTTGTACTTCTGCAGCGTCGCCTGCACCGCGCGGGCGGTCTCGTAGTGATCCTGGCCGACCGTGCGCGGCTCGAGCACGCGGCTGGTCGAGTCGAGCGGATCGACCGCCGGGTAGATGCCCAGCTCCGAGATCGCGCGGTTGAGCACGGTGGTCGCGTCCAAGTGCGCGAACGAGGTCGCCGGCGCCGGATCGGTCAGATCGTCCGCGGGCACGTACACGGCCTGCACCGAGGTGATCGACCCCTTGTTGGTCGAGGTGATCCGCTCCTGCAGCGCGCCCATGTCGGTCGACAGCGTCGGCTGGTAACCCACCGCCGACGGAATACGGCCGAGCAGCGCCGACACCTCTGCGCCCGCCTGCGTGAAGCGGAAGATGTTGTCGACGAAGAAAAGCACGTCCTGGCCCTCCTGGTCGCGGAAATACTCGGCGATGGCGAGACCGGAAAGGGCCACGCGAGCGCGTGCCCCAGGGGGCTCGTTCATCTGGCCGTACACCAGCGCGACCTTCGAGCCCTCGCTGATCGCGTTGCCCGCCTCGTCCTTGGCGATGACCCCCGCGTCGAGAAATTCGTGGTAGAGATCGTTGCCCTCGCGGGTACGCTCACCCACGCCCGCGAACACCGAGGTGCCGCCATGCCCCTTGGCGATGTTGTTGATCAGCTCCTGGATCAGCACGGTCTTGCCGACGCCGGCGCCGCCGAACAGGCCGATCTTGCCGCCCTTCGCGTAAGGAGCCAGCAGGTCGATGACCTTGATGCCGGTGACCAAGATCGCGCTCTCGGTCGACTGGTCGACGAACAGCGGGGCGGAGGCGTGGATCGGCGCGCGCAGGTCAGTCTGCACCGGCCCGCGCTCGTCGATCGGCTCGCCGACAACGTTCAGGATGCGGCCGAGCGTCATCGGGCCGACCGGCACGGTGATCTGGTTGCCCGTGTCGGTCACGTTCTGACCGCGGGTCAGCCCTTCCGTCGAGTCCATCGCGATCGTGCGGACGGTGTTCTCGCCCAGGTGCTGCGCGACCTCGAGTACGAGGCGGTTGCCGTTATTGTCGGTTTCGAGCGCCGAGAGGATCGCGGGCAGGTGGTTGTCGAACGACACGTCGACGACGGCGCCGATCACCTGGCTGATGCGACCCACATTGTTGCTGCCCGACACGTTGGGGCGATCATCAAAGATGTTGGCGTCGGGGACGGTTGCCATGTTCTGGTTCCTGCTTCTGAATGCTTAGAGCGCTTCGGCGCCGGAGATGATCTCGACCAGCTCGGTCGTGATCGCGGCCTGGCGCGTGCGGTTGTACTGGATCGATAGGCGATTGATCATGTCGCCGGCGTTGCGGGTCGCATTGTCCATCGCGTTCATGCGGCTGCCCTGCTCCGACGCGGCGTTCTCCAGCAGCGCGCGGAACACCTGCACCGCGACGTTGCGCGGCAGGAGATCAGCGAGGATCTGCTCCTCGCCCGGCTCATACTCGACCGCGGCGTCGCCGTCGTTCGACAGCGTGGGGGCGAGCTTGGGATCGCGCGTCGGGACCGACACGGGGATGATCTGCTGCGCGGTTGGGATCTGCACCAGCGCCGACTGGAACTTGGCGTAGAACAGGTGCGCGACGTCGAACTCGCCGGCCTCGTAGCGCGCGAGCAGATCGTCGGCGATCGCCTTTGCCTCATCGAAGCGCGCGACCTTCATCGTCGACAGGTCGTGGTCGGCGACGACGCCGGTCGGGTAGAAGCGCTTGATCACGCGACCCTTGCGGCCAACCGTGTAGAAGCGGACGGTCTTGCCCGCCGCTTCCAGCTCCTCGGCCTTGCGACGCGCGGCGCGGACGATGTTGGTGTTGAATGCGCCAGCCAGGCCACGCTCGGAGGTGACGACCACCAGCATGTGGACCTGATCGCGGCCGGTGCCCGCGAGCAACGGCGAGGCACCCTCACCGCCAGCACGCGCGGCAAGGCTGGCGACCACGCTCTCGATCCGCTCGGCATAGGGGCGACCGGCCATCGCCGCTTCTTGCGCGCGGCGCAGCTTGGCGGCGGCGACCATCTTCATCGCCTTGGTGATCTTCT